>NZ_JBIBEN010000010.1:181609-329983 GCF_042955065.1 Streptomyces sp. NPDC012510 | reverse complement strand
GGCTCCAGCCGGGCCCACTGGCCGTTCGTCAGATCACCACGTCCCACAGGACGTGATCATCAACGAACAAGATCCACTTTCGCAACAGGCCCTAGCCCCACGGTCGTTCGTCGGCGACCGGTCAGGATCGGAGAAGCCGACCGGGGCTCCGGCGCTCTAGCGTGGACGGCAGATCCCAACGACCGGAAAAGAACCGCGGAGGAGTACGCCATGACCGCCGGACTGAAGACCGTCATCTACCCCGTCAAGGACCTCGCTCAGGCGAAGGCCCTGTTCAGCGCCCTGCTGGAGGTCGAGCCGTACGCGGACTCGCCGTACTACGTCGGATTCAAGGACGCGGGACAGGACGTGGGCCTGGACCCCAACGGCCACGCGAAGGGGATGACGGGGCCGGTGCCGTACTGGCACGTCGCCGACATCCGATCGGCCCTCGCGGGACTGCTCGGGGCCGGTGCCGAGACGCTCGAGGACGTCCACGACGTGGGCGGCGGCCGGCTGATCGCCTCGGTGAAGGACACCGACGGGAACCTGATCGGGCTGCTGCAGGACACCGGCGCGGAGTAGCCGGCGCCTGCGAGGTGCGGAGACCGGGCGCGGACGGGATCCCGATGGATGCACCTGCACTAGTTGCAGGATCAAGCAAGGCCCGTTCCTCTGTTACCGTGCCCATATGGCAGCGAACACGGCCGGTGCCCGGCTCGAGGACCAGTGGCGGGACATCCTCTCCGTGCACGCCCGCACCATGTGCGAGATCGATCGCGTGCTGCATCCGCACGGCCTGGGTGCCAGCGATTTCGAGGTGCTCGACATCCTCGCCTCGGGCATGGCCGCGGCCACGGCGGCCGGGGACCTGTGCCGGGTGCAGAACATCGCGGATAAGGTCCACCTCAGCCAGAGCGCGCTGTCCCGGCTGATCGGACGTCTGGAGAAGGACGGCCTGGTGGAGCGGTCTGTCTGCACGGAGGACCGGCGCGGGGTGTGGGTCACCCTCACCGACAAGGGCCGTGACCTGCACACCGAGGTGCTGCCACTGCAGCGCGACGTCCTGGCGCGGATGTTGCGACAGGACTGATACCCCCGCCCGCCCCTCGCCGCGCACCGCCGGCGGGACGGGGACAGGCACGGTGGGGGCCTTCCGTCCGGTGCTCGGTCACCGCGCGACCGCCTCTTCCGTGCGGGTCAGATGCCGTGCCCGCCCAGCAGGGTGCCCACGTCGTGCGCGTCGAGGGTCAGGCCGTGCGGTGAGCCGGCGTCGATGGTGAGGGAGAGGTCGGCGTCGGTCGGCCACTGGGAGGCGAGGGCTCCCAGGGGCACCAGGCGGTAGCGCGACACGAAGGGCAGCAGCTCGGCCATCGCCGGTTCCGAGGTGAAGACCGGCACGACCTGTTCGCCGCCCGGCTGCTCCAGGACGGGCAGCGCCACGGCCGTCGGATCGCTCACGGCCGCTTCGTCGGCGTCGTCCGGCACGGGGACCAGGACGTCGCTCTCCGCCAGCGTGTCGAATGCCTCCGCATTGCGGGTGTCGAGGGCGAGCGCGGTCAGCGCCTGCTGGGCCGGCGAGGCGGCCTGGGGCGCGTTGTGGTCATTGGAGGGTATGTCCATGGAAGTTCCCAGGTAGTGGTGGAAAGCCGCCCGGGACAACGCGGCGTCTGGTGGAGCCGGCGTGAAGTCTCCGTCCCGGGCGCGACGCCCCTCGCGTACCCGACGGGGGCGTGGCCATTCCTGTGCCCGCCCGATGCTTCTGTCGCGTGAGGGGCACGAGGGGGATCTGGGTTCGGTGCGGGGCCGCACGAAGGGATCGCACAGCCCCCTCGCCGTGTGGTGAGAACGGACCAGTAGTGGTGACCGGCGCCCACGCGCCCGCCCCTCCTCGGTACCTAGCGTGAACGCATGACGATGCGACCCTGGTTTCCCGACGCCAAGCTGGGCGTCTTCATCCATTACGGTGTCTACGCCGTGGACGGATGGGCCGAGTCCTGGTCCTTCTACACCGGTGAGGTCACGCACGAGCGGTACATGGAACAGCTCGACCGCTTCACCGCGTCGCGTTACGACCCGAAGGCCTGGGCCGAGCTCTTCGCCCGGGTCGGCGCCAAGTACGCGGTCCTGACCACCAAGCACCACGACGGCATCGCCCTGTGGAACACCGACCACCGCAACCTCGACGTCGTGCGGGACACCCCCGCGGGCCGTGACCTCGTCACCGGCTTCGTCGACGCGCTGCGCGACCGGGACCTGAAGGTGGGCCTGTACTACTCGCACTCGGACTGGAACCACCCGGACTACGCGTCGGAGCGGCACCCCGGGCCGCACATCGTCCCGGCGAACGGCTACTCGCACGCCGAGCAGGGCGCGCAGGACCCGCAGGCCTGGGCGCGCTACCTCACCTACCGCGACGGCCAGGTCCGGGAACTCGTGGAACGTTTCCGCCCCGACCTCCTCTGGTTCGACGGCGAGTGGGAGCGCACCGAGGAGCAGTGGCGGATGGGGGAGCTGGCCGAGCTGATCCTCGCCGGCAATCCGGAGACCGTCCTCAACGCCCGCATGCTCGGCCACGGCGACTACGCCACCCCGGAACAGGGCGTCCCGCTGATCGCGCCCGAGGGCCCGTGGGAGCTGTGTCTGACGATCAACGGCTCGTGGAGCCACCGGCCCACCGATCACGACCACAAGTCGGTGCGTCAGCTCGTCCGTTACTTCACCGAGACGATCGCCATGGGCGGCAACCTTCTGCTCGGCGTCGGCCCGCGGGAGGACGGAACGATCCCCGAGGAGCAGGTGGAACGGCTGGAAGCCCTCGGCGCCTGGATCGCCAGACACTCCGAGGCCGTGTACGGGACGGTCGCCGGGCTGCCGGCCGGGCACCACTACGGACCGAGCACGCTCCGCGCCGACCGGCGCACGCTGTATCTGATGTGCCTCGACGTACCGCGCGAGACCGTGTCGATCCGGGGCCTGCGTAACGCGGTACGCCGGGTGACCGTCCTCGGCACGGGAACCGAACTGGGCCACCACATCACCGGCGGCCTCGGCCACGTCCCCGGGGTGACGTGGATCGACGCGCCCGGGGAGGCCGATCTCGATCCGTACGCGACCGTCCTGGCAGTCGAGTTGGACGGGGAGCTGGACCTCTACCGCGGTGCGGGGAGGGACTGATCGGCGCGGCCCGTGATGTGTGACCGTTGGGGCGGAAACCAAGGCGTTCGTCCTTCGGCCGGACGTCCGCGTCCCTGTACCAGCCGTCGAACCGCAGCTCGATATGTGACCGTCGGCCGCCGTCCGTCCGCCGCAGGTCCAGCGACTGCTCGCGTCCAGCCTCCATCGGAGTTCAGCCTGCCGAACATCAAGCAGGATGCTGAACCGATATGAGCATGGCACGCACAGCGCGGTGCGACTGCGGGCTCAAGGGGTGAGTGTGATCCGCCACCCCTCCGTGCACCACGTCCGAGCGGGGTGGTTAGCATATGAGCGCCGCCTAGCTCGAAAGATAAATCTGTGACTCTCAACGAGGATTCGTTCACCAACTGGAAGAACCGCGAGGAGATCGCGGAGTCGATGATCCCGATCATCGGGAAGCTGCACCGCGAGCGGGACGTGACGGTCCTGCTGCACAGCCGCTCCTTGGTGAACAAGTCGGTGGTCAGCATCCTGAAGACCCACAGGTTCGCCCGCCAGATCGCCGGTGTGGAGCTCTCGGTCACCGACACCCTGCCGTTCCTGAAGGCTCTGACCACACTCGACCTCGGCCCCTCCCAGATCGACATCGGCCTGCTCGCCGAGGCCCACCGGGCCGACGACCGAGGGCTGTCGATCGAGGAGTTCACGGCCGAAGCCGTCGCCGGCGCCACGGGCGCCAACAAGATCGAGGGCGGAGAGGGCCGTGACGTCGTCCTCTACGGCTTCGGCCGCATCGGCCGCCTCGTGGCCCGCCTGCTGATCGAGAAGGCGGGCTCCGGCAACGGTCTGCGGCTGCGCGCCATCGTCGTGCGCGGCGGAGGCGACCAGGACATCGTCAAGCGTGCCTCGCTGCTGCGCCGGGACTCCATCCACGGCCAGTTCCAGGGCACGATCACCGTCGACGAGGCGACCAGCACGATCAACGCCAACGGCAACGAGATCAAGGTGATCTACGCCGGTGACCCCTCCGAGGTCGACTACACGGCGTACGGCATCAAGAACGCCATCCTCATCGACAACACCGGCAAGTGGCGTGACCGCGAGGGCCTGTCCAAGCACCTGCGCCCGGGGATCGACAAGGTCGTCCTCACCGCGCCGGGCAAGGGCGACGTCCCGAACATCGTGCACGGCGTCAACCACGACACGATCAAGCCGGACGAGCAGATCCTGTCCTGCGCGTCCTGCACCACCAACGCGATCGTGCCGCCGCTGAAGGCGATGGACGACGAGTTCGGCGTGCTGCGCGGCCACGTGGAGACGGTCCACTCGTTCACCAACGACCAGAACCTGCTGGACAATTACCACAAGTCCGACCGCCGGGGCCGCTCCGCGCCGCTCAACATGGTCATCACCGAGACGGGTGCCGCCTCGGCCGTCGCCAAGGCGCTCCCCGACCTCAAGGCGCCGATCACCGGCAGCTCGATCCGTGTCCCCGTCCCGGACGTCTCGATCGCGATCCTCAGCCTGCGCCTCGGCCGTGAGACCGACCGCGAGGAGGTCCTCGACTACCTCCGGGACGTCTCGCTGACCTCGCCGCTCAAGCGCCAGATCGACTTCACCAACGCGCCCGACTCGGTCTCCAGCGACTTCATCGGCTCCCGTCACGCGTCGATCGTCGACGCCGGTGCCACCAAGGTCGACGGCGACAACGCGATCCTCTACCTCTGGTACGACAACGAGTTCGGCTACTCCTGCCAGGTCATCCGGGTCGTCCAGCACGTCTCCGGGGTGGAGTACCCGACGTACCCGGCTCCGGCGGTCTGACCCACCGGGCCGTACGCCGTCACTCTTGGGCCGGGCGAGCGATCCGCTCGCCCGGGCCCTTGTCGCGACCGCGGTGCGACGGCGTCATGAGCCGAGCTCGCGAAGAGTCCGACCGCCGTCTGCTGCGGGCCCGGGACGCCATGGACCGCGCCCGCGCAGCCCCTGGACGCACCCGCGCCGACTCGGATCGCCCATGTGTCCGAGGCACACTGCGCGCGCTGGTTCCTTGCCACGCGCGGCGAGACACCGCACCGCTACCTGCGACGCCGCCGGGTCGAGCATCAGTACGCACGACCGCCGCAAGACCTACGAGACGCTGCCGGCCGAGGGCGTCGAGTCGAGGCCGACCAGGACGGCCGCGAGCCGGGAGATGTCGGACTCCGGGTCGCTGTGGCTCTCGTCCGAGGTAGCGCTCGTAACGCACGACGCCGTCGATCACGACGAGCAGCGCCCCGGTGTCGGTGTCCTCCAGGAACTGCTCGGTCGACCGCGATTCGCCGTGGTGGTCACGGGTGCCATGACCGGCGTTCTGGAGAAGCTGAGCCGGAATCAGATGAACGAACTCATCGAACGTGCCGGCGGACTCGCCTCCTCCAGCGTCTCCAAGAAGACCTCCCTGGTCGTCGCCGGAGAGAACGCCGGGTCCAGCGCGCCAAGGCCGAGTCCCTCGGTGTACGCCTGACGGACCCCGACGAGTTCGCCGCGCTGGTGGCAGACGTCCGCAACTGAGCCGACGGGGGTGTCCGCCGGGAGCGATGGCGTGCGACGGTCCTCCAAGGCTCAGAGCCGGACGATGACCAGGGCGGTGTCGTCGGTGGCGAGTCCGGAGGGGAGCAGGTCGAGGAGGAGGGCGTCTGCGAGGAGTTCGGGGGCCGACCGGCGGTGGCGGGTGAGGGCGTCGGCGAGACGGACGATGCTGTGGTCGATGTCCTCGTCACGCCGTTCGATCAGACCGTCCGTGTAGAGGACCAGGGTGTCGCCCTCGGTGAAGCCGAGGGTGGCCTCGGGCCGGGGGGTGTGTTCCGGGCGGGCTCCGAGCGGCGGATCGGTGGCCTGGTCGAGCAGGACGACCCTGCCGTCACGGCTCAGCAGAGCGGGCGGCAGATGGCCGGCACTGCTGTAGGTGATCGTGTGGGTGTCCCAGTCGACGCAGGTCTGGACGGCGGTGGTGTTCTCGGCGCCGTCGACGGACCGGGAGTAAAGACCGAGGGCGTCGAGCGCCTGGGCGGGCCCGTCCGCGACCAGACACGCGGCGCTGAGCGCGCTGCGCAGCTTGCCCATGACGCTGGCAGCGGGCAGTCCATGACCGACCACGTCACCGACGGCGACACCGATGCGGTCGACACCGGGCAGGTCGACGAGGTCGTACCAGTCGCCGCACACGTTCAGCGCGTCGGTCGCCGGCTGGTAGCGCACGGCCGCTCGGTGGTGGCCGATCGGATTGGGTGCGGGCAGCATCGCCTTCTGCAGGGCGAGCGCGATCTCGCGCTCATGGGCGTGTGCCTCGCGCAGCCGTTCGTTGACCTCCTGCAGCTCACGGGCCCGGGTGTACAGCTCGGCCTCCATCACGCGGGCCCGGTCGGCGGGCGCGCGGTCACGGGCGCGGATCAGTTCGGTGACTTCCTCCACCCTGTGGATCAGCAGGACGACGTTCCCCTCGGGACCGACGATCGGCGCGTTCACCGGGCTCCAGTACCGCTCCTCCCATTCCCCGGGCCGCTGCACGGACTCCACGTCGTACCGCTGCAGCGCCATCGCGTCCCGCTCACCGGTGTCCACGACGCGGGTGAGGGAGGCCGCCAGGTTCCGCATCCCGCTCGCAGAGGGGTCTGAGGGGTTGTCGGGGAACACGTCGAAGAGATAGCGGCCGACCACCTGCTCGCGATTGCGGCCCGACATCGTCAGAAACTCCTCGTTGGCGTCCGCGAACACCAGCTCGGGTGTCAGGAGCGCCACCATGCCCGGCAGCGCCTTGAACACCGCCGCGTAGTCGATCGCCGCATCCGCCATGGTCGCCGCCTCAGCGTCCGTCGCCTTCCTGTGATCTCCACCTTAGGAGCCGGAAGCCGTCGCGGCGCGGTCCTGTCCCCAGGAAACAGGCAGGTCACGCACGGTTGCGGGCTGGGCAACCGAGGGTTGCGATCATCCTCGGGTGCCGCATGTCGGTCAGGGGAACGGGGCCGGACAGGATGTCCGGCACGGCGCCATGCCGTACTCGTCCACGGCCTCGGCCTCTGCCCGGACACCCGCCCCATACGGTTCCTGCGCCGGGCCGGGCGCGGCCGGGTGCCGCGCCCCTCGGGACGACAGGGCACCCGACGGGGCGCCGCCCGGCCCCGGTGTCAGGACTTGGGCGCGCCGTCAAGCACTTCCACTCGACCCGTGTCGAGCGAGTAGTAGGCACTGACCACGGACAGGGTGCCCTTCTTGCGGAGCGGGGCAAGGGCGGGGTTGGACCGCAGGTCGCGGGCCGTCTGCCTGCTGTGGACGCGGATCATGGCGTCGACCGGGTCGGTGTGCTTGCCCTTGGCGGTCTCCTCGTAGGCCGGCCGCAGGGCCTCGGCGATCGGCTGGAGGGTGCCGGGCAGCTTCTTGCCGGTCTTCAGCGCTTCGTGGGCCGCCTTGACGGCGCCGCAGCGCTGGTGTCCGAGGACGACGATCAGCGGGGTCCCGGCGGTCAGCGGGCCGTACTCGATGGAACCGGTGACCACCGGCTGCACGACGTGACCGCCGGTGCGTATCACGAACAGGTCGCCGAGCCCGGTGTCGAAGACCAGCTCCGGCGGCACCCGGGAGTCGATGCAGGAGACGATCACACCGTACGGCTTCTGCTCCTCGGCGACGGCCTTGCGTCGGGCGGGGTCGATGTCGGGGTGCTGGAGTGTTCCGGCCGCCCAGCGCCTGTTGCCCTCCATCAGCCTTGTGAAGGCGCTGTGGGCGGAGTCGGGCCGAACGCCCGGGGAGGGGGAGGGCGAGGCCTTCGCCGCCGCGTCGGCCACCGTCCTGCTCGTGGCGGCCTCGCTCTTCGATGAGCATCCGGTGATCAGAGCGGCGGTGGTGACGAGCCCTCCGGTGAGTATCGCTCTGCGCTGCGGTCGCCCGACAGTTGTCATGGTTCTGTTCCCTTCCAGCGGGCTGATGCGGTGATGCCACTGTTGCTGGAGGTGAGTTAGGGCCCGGACAGCGGATTTCCAGGGCGGGAGAAGCGTTCGTCAAAGGTACGCAGAGTGACGCGTCATCACCTGGGGCGACCCTCAACAGGGCTTGCGCCACACCCCCAGTTCCGGTCGTTTCACCATCGACGACAGCCTCAGCCGACGGGACTCGGCGCAGAAGCGGCTTCTCGGTTCCGTGTACTCCACGTGGAACACGGCCTTGCCGGCGGCGACGAACGGGGTGAGTTCGGCGCATTCGTCGTACTGCGCGCACTCCTCGTTGACTGCGAAGTCGAAGTCGGCGAGCAGGTGGGGGATTTGGGGGAGGTCGTTCTTCAGCCCCACCGACAGTCCGCGTGCGTGGGCGAGGGCGGCGATCATGCGGTTGTAGTCGAGCTGGTCGTTCGCGGTGAGCGGGAAGCCGGTGTAGTTGCCGTAGCCCTCCACCAGGTCGGGCTCGACCGCGTCGAAGCCCTTGTCGCGGCACATGTCGAAGCGTCGCTCCATGAGGGGCCGCAGGACGTCGAGCCGCCGGATGTCCAACCACCGTTCGCCGGACCAGCCGTTCGGCTCGCCGAGCAGCGAGCGGGGGAAGGCGTCCTTGTCGGGGCGGAAGTTCTCCCAGGCGCCGACGTTGATGTAGCAGATGACCTTTCGGCCGGCACGGTGGAGCCGGGCGACGTCCGCAGCGGAGTTCTCGAAGCCGTCGATGTCATAGACCGGCACATCCGCCGAGGGATCGACCCTGCCGTCCAACTGCCACTGCCAGGCGAGGCCGGGACGGGGCCTCCAGAGGGTCTCACTCTCACTGTGTCCATCGCCGGAGCAGCTTGTCAGCGTCGAAGCCGCCAGCGCGACCAACAGGGTCAGGCGTGCGAACGTCGTCCTCCTCATCGTTGCGTCCCGTTGAGCGCGGGGGTCAACCGAGCCCAGGGGTTGGGTGGTTCGCCGGTCACCGGGCCGCAGACTGCCGCGCCACGGTCATGTGCGGTGCGTACGGCGAGCGGTACGAGCGCCTCGGGAACGCCGTAGACGAGGTGACAGAGCCGCTCGGGTGGGTGCCGGGCGACCCAGGCTGGTCGACTGAACGCCGACACGTACGTCGACCAGTGGCCCTCGAAGGTGACGGTCAGGTCGGCGAGGCGGGCGTATCCGGGTGCGGGATGGGCTCCGTGGTTGAGGACGACGGTTCCGGCACCGAGCCGGCGGACGGTCCGCACGAGCCGGCGGCAGGTGGGCAGGCCGTCCGGCGTGGCCGTCACCTGGTCGAGGAAGCAGCCGTCCGCCGCGTACCACTCCTGGTGCCGGCGTACGTCGTCGGCGATCTCGGCACGGTCGCGCACGCCGTAGTCGGTGTCCACGTAACCGAGCAGCCGGGCCCCGGCCGCGCGCAACGCCCCCGCCGCCGCGGCGAACGCGGGGTCGGGGCCGTCACCGGGACCGTTCGCCGGGTTCAGGACGACGCCGTACGTACGGTTCGCCGCTCCGATGAGCCGATGCCACGCGCCCGGGTCCTCGGCCGGGTGGACGTAGAGGGGGATCAGAAGGCTCATGGCGTACGGTCGCCTCTCCCACGGCCCGCGCCCGTCCTGCCGCCCGAGCCACCGTGGCTGTCGGCGTCGGCGTCGACCTCGGCGTGGGCCCTACGGCCCCGGTCAACGCCGCCGGCCCGGCTGTCCGTGCGGACCGCGCCTTCGCCGCTGTCCCACAGGGCGGTCAGCGCGTCGTCCAGGGTGTGGGCCGGGCGCCAGCCCAGGGCCGCCTCGGCCGCGGTGACGTCCGAGCACTGCCACGACACGTCCGCCGAACGGAGGGACCCGAGCCCCCGCAACGAGCCGGCGGGACCGCCGGCGCCGCCCGCATGCGCCGACCCGACCACAGCCGCCACAACTCCCCCACGAGCGCAACCGGCCGCCCCCACGACACCACCTGCCGTCCCGGCCGGCCGCCTTCCTC
The DNA here is from genome assembly GCF_042955065.1 of Streptomyces sp. NPDC012510. Taxonomy (NCBI): domain Bacteria; kingdom Bacillati; phylum Actinomycetota; class Actinomycetes; order Kitasatosporales; family Streptomycetaceae; genus Streptomyces; species Streptomyces sp. NPDC012510. Next base: position 319,931 of record NZ_JBIBEN010000010.1, on the reverse strand, counting down.
CCCGCGCTGTGTCCCCCGAGCCCGCCCCCACCGCGTTCTCCGCGATCCGGCCACGGAAGCCCGCCCTGGCGGCCAGGCCCCGTACCACCTCGCGGACCGGGACGGCGTGGCCGCCGGCGATGTTGAGGACGGGAGGGAGGGGGCCGGCGGCCGTGGCCGCGAGGACGACCGCTCGGGCCACGTCCCGTACGTCGACGAAGTCGCGGTGGGCGGAGAGGTCGCCGCAAGGGAGCACGGCGTCGGCGTCGGGGCCGACGGCGCGGAGGAGCGCGGCGATACGGCCCGGGAGGCCGGTGGGGGGTGCCCCGGGGCCCACCGGGTTGCCGACACGCAGGACGACCGCGTCGAGGCCGGAGGCGGTGACGGCGACCGTGCCCGCGAGCTTGGTCGCGCCGTAGGGGGCGGTCGGGCGGGTGGCCGCGGACTCCGTGACCGGCACGTGCGGGACGCCGGGGCCGTACTCGGCTGCCGAGCCCAGGTGTACCAGCCGTGCTCCGGGGGCCACCTCCCGGAGTGCCGCGCACAGCACGGCGGGCCCCCGGGCGTTGACCTCGGCGAGGGTGACGGGGTCACCGCCGGTCGCGCCCGCGCAGTTGATCACGGTGTCGGGCGCGGCCGACGCCAGGGTCCTCGCCAGTTCCCCGGTGCGGACGGTGGCGAGGTCGATGGCGTACTCGGCGGCGGGCGCACGGCCGCCGCCGAGGACCAGTGCGCCCGGCAGGGCACGCATGCCCTCGACGACATGGGTGCCCAGATAGCCGGTGAATCCCAGGACGAGAATGCGCATGGTGTGCTCAGGCTCCCTTGAGCAGAAGCGACTTGCGGGTGGTGAACTCGGCGTTGGCCCGGTCGTAGTCGTCGGGGTGGCCGATGTCCAGCCAGTAGCCGCCGAACTCGTAGGCATGTGGCTCATTCTGGGCGTCTATCAGGTCGAGGACCAGTTCGTCGAAGCCCAGCGGCAGCCCGGGTGTGTAGCCGTCGAGGGTCGAGCGGGACACGCCGTAGACGCCCATGGAGACGCGGTAGTCCATGCTCGGCTTCTCGGTGAACGCGACGACCTTGGTGTCGTCCGTGGTCAGCACCCCGAAGTCGATGTGCACCTTGCGGGCGTACGTGGCGATCGTGAGCGGTGCACCTGAGTCGCGGTGACGGTGCAGGACGTCGGCGTAGTCGAGGTCGGTGAGGATGTCGCCGTTCATGACGAGGAACGTCTCGGGCAGCCGGTCGCGCAGGTTGAGCAGCGGGCCCATGGTGCCGAGGGGGCTCTCCTCGGGGGCGTAGTCGACGGTCAGGCCCCACTGGGAACCGTCGCCGACATACGCACGGATGATCTCGCCGAGGTGGCCGATGGCGATGGTGACATGGCTGAAGCCGGCCGTGGAGAGCTGGCGCAGCACGATCTCCAGGATGGCGTGCTGGTCGCCGATGGGGACCAGGGGCTTCGGCAGCGCGGTCGTGTAGGGCCGCAGCCGGACGCCCTTGCCTCCCGCCAGGATCACTGCGTGCATGGTGCTCCTCCTTCGTGGACTGCGTGGACTGCGTGTGCTTTGGGGACTGCGTGCGTTTCGGGGCCGCCTGCGTTTCGGGGGTGTGCGCGGATGGACCCGCCGGACGTCAGATGTTGTAGATGCCGGTCTTGTAGCGCGCGAGGTTGGCCGGGTCGCGGAAGAACTCCACGGTGTGGGCGAGGCCTTTCTCCAGGGTGTGGGCGGGCTGCCAGCCGGTGGCGGCGGCGAGCCGGCCCGCGTCCGCGACGAGCCGCATCACCTCGGAGTTGGCGGGGCGGACACGGGCCGCGTCCTCGCGCACGTCGAGTTCGCTGTCCATGACCTTGCCGATCAGCGCGACGAGGTCGCCGACGGAGATCTCGCCGCCCGTGCCGGCGTTGAAGGTGCGCCCCACGACCCGCTCGGCGGGCGCGGTGCCCACGGCCAGGAACGCCCGCGCGGTGTCCTTGACGAAGGTGAAGTCCCGGGTGGGACGCAGGTCTCCGAGGGTGATGGTCCGCTCCCCCGCCGCGACCTGGCCGATGACCGTGGGGATCACCGCGCGCATCGACTGGCGGGGCCCGAACGTGTTGAACGGTCTCAGGGTGACCACCGGGGTGTCGAAGCTGGCGTGGTAGCTGTCGGCCAGCCGGTCCCCGCCGGCCTTCGAAGCGGCGTACGGCGACTGGGTGTTGATGGGGTGGTCCTCGGTGATCGGCACGGTCCGCGCGGTGCCGTAGGTCTCGCTGGTGGAGGTGTGGACGAGCCGGGGTGTGCCGAGGGCGCGGACGGCCTCCAGGACGTTGAGGGTGCCGGTGACGTTGGTGTCCACGTAGCTGTGGGGTGCCTGGTAGGAGTACGGGATCGCGATGAGCGCGGCCAGGTGGTAGGCGGTGTCGGCGCCGTCGAGGAGGCCGCGGACCGAACCGGGGTCGCGGACGTCGCCGAGGACGATCTCCACCCGGTCCAGGACGTCCGGGTGCAGGGTCTCCAGCCAGCCGTAGGAGGAGAAGGAGTTGTACTGGGCCATGGCCCGGACCCGGTGGCCGGAGGCGACGAGGGCCTCGGTCAGGTGGGAACCGATGAAGCCCTCGGCTCCGGTGACGGCGGCGAGCGGTGCGGAGGTCAACTGGGGTGTCCTTCCGGTCGGTCGGATAGGGGCTGTGGGTGGTGGTCGCTGGTGAGCGCGGGGCTCAGGCGTGCGGCGCGGGGCGGCCGAGCAGCCGCAGCGCGCACACCGACAGACAGAGCGCGGCGGCGGCGCAGCACAGGGGCAGTGCCAGGTCACCGGGTGGCAGGCGCAGCAAGGTGACCGCCGCGGCGCCGGCCGCCGCCGCGAGACAGATCACGGCCGACGGCCAGGCCGCCCCGAACGCCTGGAGCAGCAGCGCGGTCCACAGGACGGCCGCGAGCAGCAACAGGGGCGCCGGCGCTGCGTCCGTGAGCAGGGCGGCGGGCAGCAGCGGCAACAGGTAGGCGAGCAGGCAGAGGGCGAGGATCCCGGCCGAGCGCAGCAGGAACCCGGCGGGTGTCGCGACGGCGCGCAGCGCGGCGACGGACAGGCTCCGGTAGCGGTACAGCAGCCACTCGGCCGGTCCCATGCTCAGGGTCAGCACGATCACCGCGTACGGTTCCTCCCGCCCCTCCAGCAGCACCAGCACCCCTGCGGCCAGTCCGAACAGGCCGTACGGCAGGGACCACAGCACTCGTGGCCGGCGGGCACCCGGCACGGCCGGGGTGGCACGGGTGGCCCACAGGGCGCGGCCGGTGACGGTGAGCGTGGCGAGCAGCGCGAGGAGCGGCAGCGCGGTGCGCAGCATCGGGCCGGGTTCCCCCCAGGGGAGGACGGCGGCGCCGGCGACCAACGGGACGAGGGTGGCGAGGAGTCGGCGCTCCATGCCCAGGACCAGCAGGACGCCCGCGGCCGCGAGGTAGGCGGACTGCGCGGCCGCCACCAGGGTCACCAGGCCGCCCCCGGCGGGCAGTGCGGCGATCGCCGTGGCGACGAGCGCGCCCAGGGGCGCGCCGGTGAGGAGCGTCCGGCCCGCCTCGTGTCGCCCGGTCGCCAGTCGCAGATGGGCTCGGTGGCCGAGGGCCTGGCCCCAGGCCCAGGAGACGAGTCCGGCCGCGATCAGGGCCGGGACGTGCGCACCGGGGTTCCACAGCGGGGCCGTCAGCAGGTACGCGAGTCCGGGCAGGGCGAAGAGCACGCCCCGCAGGAGGCAGCGCACGGTGTCCGGACGCCAGGGGTCGGCGGTCGGCGCGGGTTCGGGGTAGGTCCTGGGCACGTGTGCGTACAGGGCGGAGGCGAGGGAGAACAGGCTCGGGTGGCCGTACCGTTCCTTGATGAGGGAGGCCGGCATGCCCTCCGCCTCCAGAAGTGCGGCGACCTCGTAGGGGTGGACGGCCGGGCCGACGCGGTCGGCGAGTTCGGCGGCGAGTTCGCTGACGGCCTCCTCGTCCGGGCCCTGCTCCGGCAGGCGGATGGTGAGGGTGGTGTCGTCGCCGCGGGCCCAGCTCGGACGGCGGCGGGGGCGGCGCCGGTCGGCCAGGCGGATGGCGAGGGTGTCCTGTTCGACGCCGCCGGGTTCGAGTGACATCGGGCCGCTCATCCGGCCACCGTGCTGATCGGGGTCAGCGCCTCCGCCTGGGTCGCCGCCGCCTTCGGCTGCCGGGCGCGCGTAAGCAGTTCGAGGTAGATGGACCGGAAGGTGTCGATGGTCCGGCGGAGTGTGAACTGCTCGATCACCCGCAGCCGGGCCGCCTCCCCCATCGCCCGGCGGCGGACCGGGTCGCCCAGTAGTTCCAGCGCGGCCTCGGCCATCGCCCCCGGGTCGCGCGGCGGCACCACGAGCCCGGTGTCGCCGACGGCCTCGCGTACGCCGCCCACGTCCGTGGAGACGGTCGCCCGCCCGCACGACATGGCCTCGATCAGGGTGAACGGGAAGCCTTCGCTGATGCTGGAGAGCATCACGACGTTGCCGGCCGCGTAGGCGTCCCTGATGTCGTCGACGCGTCCCTCGAAGGTGACGGCGTCCCCGTGCCCGAGTTCGGCGGCGAGCGCCTGGCACCTCTCGCGGTAGGCCTCCCCGCCCTTGGGCGTCCCGCCGAACAGGCGCAGCCTCGCGTCGGGACGTCGAGCCCTGACGAGAGCGAAGGCCCGGATGAGGGTCTCGAGGTCCTTGATGGGATCCACACGGCCCGCCCAGCTCAGGGTGGGCGTGTCCGGCTCGGGCCCGGCGGGCGAGAACGCGGCGGGGTCGACGCCGTTGTAGACGGTACGGATGGACTCCGGGTCGGCGCCGCCCTGTTCCTCCCAGAGCCGGTTGTAGCGGTTGCCCGGGGTGATCAGTGCCGCGCGACGGTAGGTCTCCTCCGCGAGGAGGCGGAAGAAGCCGAGGACGACGGCCTTCACCGGCCAGCGGTAGGGCGCGGTGCGGCAGCCGAGGTAGCGCTCGCGCAGATAGACGCCGTGTTCGGTCAACAGCAGCGGTACGCCGTGCCGTTCTAGGGCGGCGAGGCCCGGAAGGACGGCGACGCCGCCGCTGACGGCGTGGGCGACCCCGGTCTCGGGCGGCGGGGCGGCCAGGGGGCGCAGGGCGTGTTCGAGCAGGGAGGTCGCGGTGAGCGCGTCGTGCAGGGTGGGGCGGGCCTCGCGCACGGCCAGGCCGGGGCGGTTCCACACGGCGGTCAGCAGGGCGATGGCCCGGTCCGAGCGCAGGAAGGGGCTCAGCGTTCCGTCCGCCGCGGCCCGTGCCATCGCGTGGAGGGCGGGCGCGAACCCGTCCTCGGCGGCCGGGTCGAGCAGGGCGGTCAGGAACCGCTCGTAGGCGGCGGCCAGTTGGCGGCGGGCGCGGCCGCGGGGCGGGCGGCCCTCGGGCGGCTCGCCCCACAGGGGCACGGAGAGCACGCGCGAGACGTGTGCCGGCGGATCCCAGACGACGGGTTCGCGTCCGGTGCCGGTGACGGCGATGACGTCGAACTCGAGGTCGGGCATGCCCTGGACGAGTTGGTCGCACCAGACGCTCACGCCGCCGTGGCTGTGGGGATAGGTGCCTTCGGTGAGGAGGGTGACGTGCGCCGCGCCGAGTGGTCGCGCGCCGGGAGGAACGGGCATCGATGTGCTCCACGGCCGAGGTATGGGGTGGTTCCTGCCGGTCCCGGCCGCCGGAAGGGGCGGCCGGGACGTCGGGCCGGTCCGGGGGCCGGTCCCTCGCGCGGTCCGTCGGTCCGTGCCGCGGTGGGCCCGGGATCCGTGCCGCGGTGGGCCCTGGGGTCCGTGCCGCGGTGGGCCTGGGGTCCGTCCTTGTTCGAGTGCGCCGTCAGTTGTCCGCGCTGTACGGCACTCTCTCGCTCACACCCGTGGGAACGCGGGTGTCCGGCGCGGGATCGGTGGCGTCGGCGGTGAGGTCGGCGGGGGCCTCGGCTGTGAGGTCGACGGGGGCCTCGGCGGTGGGGTCGGCGGTGATGCCGGCCGGTGCGTCGGCGGAAGCGGCGGAAGTGCCGGCCGGTGTCCCGGCGGACGTCGGCAGGGTGAGTGTGAGGGGCTCACCGGAGGAGGGGGTCCAGCCGGAGACCGCTCCCGCGTAGGCCTCGCCGAAGGCGGCGCCGGCCAGTGTGGTGCCGGTGGGGGCGGTGGCGGTGACCGCCAGCCCGTCCGGGGCCTGGACGGTCACGGTGTCGCCGACGCGGTGGGCGGTGACCTCCCCGTCCTGGAGGGCGGCCTGCCAGGCGGCCCTACGGCGCAGTTCGGCGCCGATGTCCTTCATCCGCAGGTTGACCACGGGGGTGTTCTCGGCGAACAGGGCCGCGTAGCCGTCGAGGACTCCGCTGAGCACCGGGTAGGCGATGCGGTCCTCGGCCAGGTTCGACTGGTGGATGAAGTGGGGTTTCGGATCGTTGGAGAGGACATGGCCGAGGGCGATCCGCTTCTCCAGCGGCACGATGACCTCTGCGTATCCGGTGGCCGTGTCCAGGGGGGCCGTCAGGCAGGTGGTGGTGGCCGGGTTGTCCTCGCAGATGCCGCTGCCGCCCTGGGCGCGGCTGGTGTATATCCAGTTGTACTCGTCGACCTGTTCGGCGGCTCGTCCGGCGTTGTAGAAGATGTTCATCGGGTAGCGGGGGACGGTGGTGGCGGGACCGACCTGACGTTGGCCGGGCTCGCGGGAGTTGTCGGAGCCGAGCCAGGCGATGTCGTTGTCGTCGAGGGCGAGCGCAAGGTTGGGGTTGTCCTCGGGCTGCTGCGGCAGCACCTTCATGCCGGAGTGCTCACCGGTAACCAACTCGTCGTTCTCCAGCGGGAGTCCGGCCGCCTCGCCCCAGACGCGGTTGGTGGCGATCTCGTCGGAGATCTCGTTCCGGCTCACCCACCGGGTGGAGCCGTCGGCGCCGGTCGCGCATCTCCAGGGGACGACGGTGGTGTCCTGGACACAGCCGAGGAAGGGGTGCGACCAGATGTGGTTGATCCAGCGGAACCGGTCTCGGTCCGCGATGAGTTGGTCGGTGAGGGCGTCGTCGCCGTTGTTGTCCTCGCGGTGGTCGACGCTGCCGGCGCCGTTGTAGGCGAGGTCGAGGGTGAAGCCCTTCTCGGCCTGCCAGGTGATCGCGTGGTCGACGTCCTCGGGTGTCATGCGGATCGGGTCGGGCTCGACGGTCGGGTCGGCACAGTCGACGTCGCCGGGTGTGCAGTTCAGCTCGGTGTTCCAGCGGTCGTCGGCGGCGAACACGTCGTCCACGTGCACGGCGAAGTAGTTCCGCGAGGCGCCCAGGTGCACCCCGCCGGTCATCCACTCCACTATGCCGCGCGCCAACAGCCGGAACTGCTGCTGGTACTGGTTGTAGACGAAGGTGACGACCAACTCGCGCCGCCCGTCGTGCCGGTACTCGCCCACCAGCGTGCCCCGCGTCGACCCGCCGGGTATCGCGGCCTCGACGTAGGGGGTGAAGTCGGCTCCCGTGACCGGCTTCGACAGATAGGCATAACTCTCGCCCACCGCGGGGTCGTTGTCCTCGAAGGGCACCGCGCCGTCGAGGTAGCCGAAGGGGCCGGCCTTCCCGGCGTCGGTCACCACCGCCTCGGTGCCGTCGATGCTGCCGGAGTAGCCGCCGTACACCGGGTACTGCAGACCCGCTTCCGGACGCGCGTAGGTGTAGGCGTCGACCTGGGGGATCGCGTACGTCCGCTCGTACGCCGCGAGCGCCGCCATCTCGGCGGAACCGGCCGGGAACGGGTTGTCGCTGGGAAGGACGACCGCCTGGAACCTGGCTAGTGGCCGGCCGTCGACGGTGTCCGCGAGGAAGCCGGCGTCGATCACGGGCCGGTCGGACCGGGTGAGGTCGATCTCGGTGTACGGCGTGCCGGCCGTGGTCAGGGCGGCGGCGATCGCGTCGGTGGACGGGCCACCGTCGCTCACCACCAGGACCCGGAGGTCGACCCGGGGTGCGGTGCCGTCGGCGTGGGCCGGGCCGGTCGGCAGTGTCAGCGCGGCGATGAGCGCGCCCACCGTGAGCACGGTGGTGCGTAAGGTCCGCTTCATGCGGTGAAGTCCCCTCCCCGGGCAGGGGTGAGCACGCCTCTCCTGGAGCGGACGCACCCCCTTGCGTGACGCCGGCGTCCCCCTCAGAACCCAGTCGTCGACGCATCCGTCGCGTCACATGGTGGTGTCTGTGTGTGGTTTTCGTGGTCATGCCGCCGAAACATGACGGAAAAGCGCAGGCGCCCAAGTGGGCGGATCCGGAACTGGATCGGTCTTTTTCGCATCAGGGTCGACCGGTGGCGTACGACGGCCGCGAGGGCCCGGCTCGCTGGTCCGGGCCCTGCGGGGTGTACCGGCGGACCGCTCGGGTCCGCGGGGTCCTATGCGGTCCGGTGCGGCCCGGTGCGGTCCTGTCCGTGCGGGTCCATGTCGTGGTCCGCCGTCGCGGAGGGGCCGGAAGTCTCCGTGGAACCCTCCGCCGTGTGATGAGCCGTCGCATCGCCCGTCCCATGGCCCTGCCCGCCGGTCGACCGCCACCCGGCTCACGACTTGTCGGTGGTGAGGGGACGGGCTTCGGGAGCCGGCCCCGGACGCCCCGGACACCCAGGTGGGCGCGGCTCGTGCCCACCTGGCCGGGCAGGAGGACCGCTACCGGATCGCGCACCCGGAGCGGGACCTGGAGCCGGCCGGTACCGTCGCGACGGACGACGGCCGCCAGACCGTACGGCTGCGACAGGAGCACCACGGTGTGCAGGTCCTGGGCGGCCACCGTCGCACCTGAACCTCGTGGACCCGGCGAACAAGCTGACCTTGGGCGGGGCCCCTACCGCCGGTCATCCTTCCCGTCGCTGAGCGGAGGACGCGTCGCCCACCAGGACTAACGGCGCGTACGGGCGGCGTACGAGTACTCCACTCGCGACGAGAGCCTCACCAAGCTCCGGGCTCCGGCAGTTCACCGGCGCCGACGGGCTCCGCAGCCGGGTCTCCTGCAATCGCGGCGAGCAGTTCTCCGCCGCGGCCTCCGGCACCCGGGTGGTGCGGCTGGACTCCACGACCGGCGTCAGTCATGTGGTGACCCGGGCCCGGCCGAGCGGCAGGTGCGACTGACCGGGTCCGGAGAGGTCAGCGGTCCTTCGGGCGGGTGCCCGGCAGACCGGCGACGGTCCTCGACACTGTCGCGACCGCGACCGCCGCTGTGGCGAGAGCGGCACTGACCCAGATCACATGCCGGTGGTCACCAGTGGTCTCCGTCACCGCTCCGGCGAGCAGCGGGCCCAGGAACGCACCGGTGTTCAGGGCAACGGTGGCGAACGAACCGCTCATGGCGGGGGCGTCGGAGGCGACCCGCATCACACGACTGACGAGTGTCGTTCCGACGCCGAACGACAGCCCACCCTGAACGGCCGTCACGAGGAACAGCGGAACCGCCCGGTCGCTGGTGGTGGCCATGACCGCCCACCCGACCGGCAGCAGGACCAGGGCGAGGAGCACGCCTCGTCGGAGCCGGTCGGCGCCCGTGCGTCCGGCGATGTCGACGCCGAGGAAGGCGCCCGCCCCGAACGCGGCGAGCAGCCCGGTGACGGCGGGCGCGGGCAGCTCGGCGACGTCCGAGGCGATCACGGCGAGGTAGGCGAAGGTGGCGAAGGTCGCCCCGTTGACCAGTGCCGCGAGCACCGAAGCGGTGCGCACCGGTGGGGAGTTGAGCGTGCGCAGTTCCCGGCGGATGGAGATGCCGTGCCGGGGAGCCGCGTCGGTGGGCGCCGACCGGAACACGAGGACCAGCGCGGGCAGGCACAGCACGGCGACGGCCCAGAAGGCCGAGCGCCAGCCGGACCACGCGTCGAGGAGAGCGCCGGCGGGCACTCCGGCGACGCACGACAGGGTGACCCCGGACAGCAGGACGGCGGTGGCCCTGGCCCGCCGTGCCGGTGCCGGTGCCACGAGCGTGGTGGCCACGCTCATCGCGACCGCCAGGAATCCGGCGTTGACGATCGCGGCGACGATCCGGGTGCCGAACAGCACCGCGAAGTCGGTCGTCACCGCACCGGCGACGTGCACGAGGACGAACGCGGTCAGCAGGCCGGCGAGCGCGCGCCGGCGTGGCCACCGCGCGCTCAGCGCGGCCATCACCGGCGCGCCGACGATCATCCCGACGGCGTAGGCCGACGTCAGGCTGGCGGCGGCGCCCACCGGCACGGACAGATCACGGGCGATGCCCGGCACGAGACCGGACAGCATGAACTCGGAGGTGCCTTGCGCGAAGACGGCAAGGCCGAGGATGTGGAGGAACAGGGGCACGGAGTCGACTCCAGCGATGACATGTGCGGTCATGGACATCCGCGTGTCAGGCGTCGTGTCGCGTCACCTGTGGTGGAGGGGTGAGCCGAATCCGGCCCGGACACACGGAGCACGTGTCCGGCCGCGCGCGGCGAGTCGGCCGACGGAACGGTCGGGGTTCCGTCGGTCAGGGGTCGATCCGCCGCCGGGCGACCGGCGGCTGCGTTCTGTCCGACTCGGGGCTCATCACGCGAGGCACCGTAGTCACGGCCTCAGCGGTCGGCAACCGGATTACGGCGCGGCGTCGGCCCGGGGCGCGTGGCCGGGGGCGTACTGATCGACGAACTCGCCGGTCGCCGGGACCTGGGTGATGACGTCGACGAGGACGCCGTCCGGGGCCGCGACGATGAAGTGGCGCTGGCCGAAGTCCTCCGTGCGCAGCGGCAGGAGTTCGGTCAGGCCCGCGTCTGCGACCAGCCGGGCGTGCTCGCTGTCGACGTCGTCGACCTCGAAGTTCAGCAACAGCCCGCCCGTGAGGGGCCCGCGGTGGCCCTCGGGGAGTGTCGGATGACCGTGGTCGAGCAGGGCGAGCTCGTACTGCGGGACGTCCGGGCGGTGGAGGCTGACGTACCAGTCGGCCTCGAAGGTCACCGCGAACCCGAAGTGCCGCACGTAGAAGTCGCGTGACGCGGTGACGTCCCGGCTGGCGATCACCGGGTAGAAGCTGCCGAGTTTCGTCTTCAAGGTGTTTCTCCGTCTTCTCGTTCGGCGTGCGCTGTTTCGCGTGTGCCGTTTGGCATGTGCTCTTTGGCGTCTGCCACTTCCGCGTGCTCAGTTTCACGACCGCTCGTCCGCGCCCGGCACCCGTTTTCACATACCCCGGGTATGTGAGCCAGGACGTTAACATACCCGGGGTACGCGAAGGCGAGGTGTGGCCGGGATGGCATCGAGGCGGGCCGAACAGCTGGCGGCGACACGACGGACGCTGCTGGCCGAGGGGCGGAGGCGGTTCGCCGCAGACGGCTACCACGACGTGGTGCTCGCCGAGGTGGCCGGGGCGGTCGGCGTCACCAAGGGCGCGGCGTACCACCACTTCGGCAGCAAGGTGGGGCTCTTCCGGGCCGTGGTCGGTGAGGTGCAGCGGGAGCTGGGCGAGCGGGTCGCCGAGGCCGCCGACCGGCACGAGGACCCGTGGGAGCGACTACGTGCCGGCTGTCGCGCGTTCCTGGCCGCCGGTTCCGATCCCGCGGTACGCCGCGTCCTGCTCGTGGACGCGCCCACCGTCCTCGGGTGGGACGAGTGGCGGTCCATGGACGAGGAGTCCTCCGCCCGCCATCTCACCGAGGCGCTCACGGCGCTCGTCGAGGCCGGGGTCATCCCCGACCAGCCGGTGGAACCACTGTCACGTCTGCTGTCGGGTGCGATGAACGAGGCGGCGCTCTGGCTGGCCAGGTCGACGGACCCGAGGGCTCTGGAGCAGACCGAGCGGGCACTGGACCGCCTGCTGAACGGAATCCGCTGACCCTTCCCCGAAGCGGTGCCCCCGTCACCGGACGCTTCCGCGCGCCGCTGCGCAGAGTGACCGCCCCGGCCGCGCGGGAGCCGGATCGCCGACTGGCCGGTAGTAAGTGTCGTGGTTACGTAAATCTACGGATGCGTCGGCGTCTTCGCTTCGCTTGGCTTGCCGGACGCCGGAGGGATCGTCTCGTGTGTCCGTCCGTCGTCGGGGTCTCCTGCGGGGCGGACGGGACTTGGTCGGCAGGCGCCCCGGCCCCATTGTCAGTGGCTGCCGCTAGCGTTCCGCACATGGTCGCACTTGGGCCGGGATTCCCCGGCTGAACTGTGCCTTCTTTTTGTGGAACTGACGCGGAGGGCTGGGGTACGTGGGTTGGCTGTCGGCGGGTGACGGGTATGAAATCGCCCTTGTGGAGGGGCGGGTGGCGGCGCGAGCCACCTCGGGCCGGGCGGCGGGGCGGCAGTTGAAGTCGCTGCCGCGCGCACTGAAGGACCACCCGGAGGTGGACCGGCTGCGCCGGTTCGCCGAGTGGCTGGATCGGCACGCGGCGGCGTGCGTCGCGCAGGTGGACGCCTGGATGGTGTCGTCACTGCCCGTACCCACCGGTCTGCTGGCCCGGGTGTGGCCGGACGAGGCCTGGCAGTCCGCGCTGCACGACCTCGCGGTGGTCGGCGACGACCCGGACGAGGTGGGCTTCCTGCGGGGCACCACCGACTCCGGCGAACTGCGGGTGGTGAACCTGGACGGTGAGACGGTCCGCCTCTCCCCGCGCACGGTGACCCTGCCGCACCCGGTGCTGCTGCCGGACCTCGACGACATCCGGGAGTTCGCCGCCGAGCTGGGCATCGTCCAGCGCGTCGAGCAGATCCACCGGGCGACCTGGCGACGGCCCGACGACCTCGACACCAAGGCCACCCGGATACGGGAGTTCACCGGCGGCTCCTTCCGCTCCCGCTTCGCCCTCGCCGCGCGCGCCACCTCGCTGGGATACCGCGTCTCCGGCGGTTACGCCACCGCCCGGGTCCGGGACGGCGGCCGCCCCGTCGAGGCCTCCGTGTGGATCGGGGAGCCGTACTGGGACGACGAGGTGGAGACCGGCGCCCTCACCTGGCAGGACGAGGACGGCCACGCCCTGCCGCTGGGCGAGGTGGGCCCGGTGGCCTGGTCGGAGGGGATGCGGATGGCCGCGGCACTGTACGCCGGGCGTGACATCGAGGAGGGCAAGGACGCGTGAGCGGGGGGACAGAGGTGTCGTACGAGGAACTGCTGGCGGCGGGCGGGGTGCTGCCGCCGGACACCGAGGGGGCCGGGGAGCGGGCGGTGCCGATGACGGCCCGTGCGTACCGTCATCCGGGCCTCGACGACCGGGTGGTGGTGCGGCTGGTCGCCGGGGAGCTGGGCGCAGCGGAGGATCTGGCCGCAGGGTTCCTCGGTCTGGAGCAGGACGCGGAGCCGGCCGTGGTGGGCCTGGGGCTGCGCCAGTCGCTGGGCTTCCCGGAGTGGGTGCTGGTGCACCACCCGGCCGACGGGCACCACGCACTGGGCGTCGTACCGGACCTGGAGAAGGCCGCCCGGCAGGCGAAGTCCAAGCCCAAGGCGGCGATGGACGCCTTCCAGGAACTGGGCGCCAGGCTGGCGGCGTCGGTGCCGCACTTCCTGCCGACCTTCTACGAGCAGGCCGGGCGGCTCTTCCTCGCCGAGGAGAACGCCACCTACGCGGCCCAGTTGTTCACCCGCGCCCGCAAGGCCGAGGCGGAGCACGGCCTTGCGGTCGAGGAGGAGCGGCTCGACGCCGTGTTCCTGGAGTTCGCGCTGGCCGGGGCGCTCCCGGTCAAGGTGCTGTCGGCGTACGCGAAGGAACTGGCCGCGCGGGTCCCCGCCGAGGACGCGCTGAGCCGCTTCACCAGGCTGTGCCTGCGTCGTACCGCGGGCGGTCTGGCACCGTCGGCGCAGATGGCCAACGATCTGCGCAGGCTGGCGCGCGCCGCCGGCCGGGACGCGGACCTGACCGAACAGGACTATCTGGCCGCGTTGCTGGCACTGCCGGCCACGCTGCACGCGTCGGCGGGCTGGTGGAAGGGCCACCGTGCGGCGCTGATGGCGCTGGCGAAGCGCGAGCCGAGGGTGCGGGGCATCCTGCTGGACACCGTCCCGTCGGCCTCGGAGGAGATGCCGGCGTTGTGGCTGGAGATGCTGGAGGCCTCCGGTGCCACGGCCGGTCTGTGGGACGCCTCGCTGCCCGAGGAGCAGCGACCCCACGACGGTACGGCGGGCTGGCTGGAGCGGTTCCTGACCTTCCGGGAGCGGGCGCGGTCCTGGCGCGACTCCACCCGGATGCCTGAGCTGTACCCGCTGGTGGAACGTGTCGCGGACCAACTGTGCGCCGAACTCACCGCAGCCGGGCGCGAGTTGAGGGTCACGCACGATATCGACCTGGTCGATCTGCTGCTGTCCCTGGGCGTGCCCGTGGCCGCACCGGGCAAGGACACCGCGCTGCCGCTGCAGCAGTGGGCCCAGGACGAGGGACACCGTGAGCTGCTGTCGCTGGCCGCCGACCCCCGCTTCCACGACGCCTTCCGGCAGGGTGCGGACCGGTTCGACCGTGGCGGCGACGGCCTGCGGGCGATCCGCGTCCTGGCGGCGTCGCCGGGCGGACGCCCGCTGCTGGCCGAGTGGGTCCGCGGGGTCGTCCAGCGGTTCACCGCCGTCGGCCTGCCCCAACTGCCCGAAGCGCTGGCCCGGCTGCGGTGGCTGCCGGCCGAGGCGCTGGCGCTCGCCGAGGACGAGGTGCGTCGGGCGGCCGCCACCGACCTCGCTCCGGTGCTGTCACGCACACTGCGCGCCGGGCTCTTCGACGAACTGGGCTGGCCCGCCTGGGAGGACGCGGCCGCCACCCTCGTCCCCAAGGACGACGTCGAGGATCTGATCGTCGCGGACGCCTGGCCCCACCTCATCGTGGCGGGCGCCGCCCAGGCCCGGGTGATCGGCGCCGAGGGCACCCTCCTCACCCACGACCTGCGGATCCCGGCGGACGACAAGTGGGGCGACCCGGGCTTCCACCACGTGGACGGCGAACTGCTCGTCTACTGGCGGTCGCGCGACAAGGGTCTGCGCGGGTATTGGCACAGCCGCGCCGACCGCCCCCAGCCCATACAGGGCCCGGGCGGCACCCGGGGCACGGAGATGGACTGGTACAAGGCCGACTTCACGCTCACCCTGCCCCTGCCGGGCGGCGGCCGGACCACCGGCGCGGGCGTCCTGCACGCCGGGGACACCACGATCCCCGAGGAGCGGTGGCTGATCTTCGACGGCGCCTCGTACTGGGTGCTGAACACGGAGGGCGAGGATCCCGGAACGCGCGGCTGGTACGAGTACGACCCCGTCGCGAACAAGCGCGGGCGCATGAGCAGTCCCGCCTTCCTGGCCGACGCGCTGCGCGAGGCTCCTGCCGGCAGCACCTACGACAGCGGCTGGCTGGGTCCCTCACCGACCATGGGTCAGGCACCGGCCTGCGCGCCCGTGGACGGCGTAGTCGGTATCCGGACGATCGTGCTGCCCGACGGCTCGCTGCGCAGCGAGGATCTCGCCGGGCACAGCGTGACCCTGCCCCCGCGCACGGGCCGGGCGGCTGCGCTCGTCGTGTTCCCGGGCGACGACCGGCCCCGTGCCGTCGTCCGCGACGGCTGGCAGCTCCAGATCGTCGACGGTGACGGCGTCGTCACCTCCGTGGGCAAGACGGACCGCACCCCGGGTGTCTTCGGCGAGGGCACGCTGCTGCTGCCGCCGACACAGTTCTGGGAGTGCATGACGCCCCGTGACCCGGAGGCCTCCGCAGCGCTGCGCCGCGTCGACCGGGACACGTCCGCGGCCCTGCTGGCGGCAGCCGCCCAGAACGACAAGGAGGCGCTGCCCGACGCGATCCGTACGCTCCTGCCGGTCACGCACGACGCACTCGTCGCGGGCATCGCAGGAGTCGTGCGCCACGCCGCCGGCCAGCAGGCCGTCCTCGACACGGTGGCGGCGCGGCTCACCAAGGCGCTCGAGAACGGCCCGGAGGAGGCCGAGGGGCCCGCTGGGCCTGCGGACAGCGTCCTCCAGGACGCCATGAGCGGTCTCGGCGGTACGGGCGGCTACTGGTGGCACCGTGACAAGGAGGCCGACACCGCCTTCCGGGCCCTGCGCGTCCTGACCGGGGCCGCCGGACTCGCCGGCACCCCCGTACCGGAGGAACCCACGGCGCGCCTGCACCTCGACGGAACCGGGCTGCCGACCGGGTTCCCGGCCCTGCCGACACTGATCGACCGGGTGGGCGCCCTGGCGTTCCGGGCGGCGGCCGGCACCACCACGGCGGAGCACCGGGAGGTGCTGCGGACTCTGCTCGAACGGCTCGACACGCTGGGCCTGGCCGGTGACGCCGCGTCCGCGCGGTGGCGTCAGGTGACCCTGACCCTGCGGGCCGACCAGCTGCGCACCCCGTCCGGCGAGAGTCGCGAGGGCCTGTGGAACGCGGTTCTGCCGTTGGGCGGCGGCGCGTTCCTGGCGATCGTGGAGCACGGCACGCTGGACGACGACGGCTGCAGTTTCACCGGCTACTTCCACGACCCGGCGGGACGGTTCGATACGCCGGAGCCCTACACGCTCCGCGAGTCCTCCCCGCTCGGCGAGGAGGGGGACGCTCCCTGGCTCCGCGCGTTCCTCGCGGAGCTGGCCGCACGCGGACCGGCGCCCTTCTTCCCCGAGGCCGCCGCGGAGTTCGCCCGTCTGACCGGCGTCACCGAGACGATGGCCCGGCTGATCGTGGCCGGTCTGCCGGGCGTCGACACCTATCAGCGGACGTTCCTCAGCACGGAGGCCCGCAACGCCATCGGGGTGAAGGCCGCCCCGGCGGCCGTCGCCAAGGACGAACTGCGCGGCCTCGACAGCGCGGTCCGCGCGGCGGTGGTCGGCGCGCTGCTGCCGGACGACCCCGCCCGCCTGTGGGCCGACGGACCGAATGTGGCCGCCGCGGCCGAGCTCTGGAACAGCGAGGTCGGCAGCCGGACGGCCGTGCCCGAGGATGTACTCGGCGACGCCCTCCGCGCGATCAAGTACGCGCAGTGGGAGGTACGGGAGGCCCTGCCCGCGCTGCTGCGTCCGGCCGGTGAGCCCCGGCTCACCCGGAATTTGGAGTGGGCGGTCAAGGGCGACCGGGTCCGGCCCGTGGGTGACGACGCGGTCGGCTTCACCGCGGACACGCTCATCGGCGCGATCGGGCTCGCCGCCTGGCTCGCACACCGTCTGCCCGCCGGCGACCCGGTCCGTGCCACGCTGCCCACCGCGCTCAGCACCGTACGGGAACGGCTCTCCCACCCGGGGCTGGTGCTCGACCTGGGGCGGTACATCAGCCTGACCGAGTTCCGGAAGACAGCGGGTACACCGACGGAGACCGGCCAGGGCTTCGAGCGGTACGGCGCCGTCATCCTCGCCACCCAGGACGACCAGCCGGCGCCGGGTGTGAAGGTGTCCTTGCTGGACGCGGCCGGGCAGGACCCGTACCTGCCGGCGCTGCGCATGGACGGCGGGCGGCCCTACCAGGCCGAGGTGGCGCTTCGGCTGGCCCGCGACCCGCGGTACGCCGCCCTCCTCGCCGACCCGGGGGATCCGCTAGCGGGCGAGCGCGGCAAGGACGGCACCTGGTGGCCGCAGGACCCCAGCCGCTCCGTGCCCGGGCTGGTGACCGAGGCGGCCAAGGAGTACGGCATCGGCGAGGACGCCGCCACGCTCTATCTGATGCTGCTCGCCATGCCGGACCCGACCGACCGGATGACGGCCCGCTGGACGGGGTGGAAGCCTGCCCGGCTCAAGGCGGCCCGTGCCGAACTGGCGGCGGGTGACCTGGTCGTCGAGGCCACGCGGACCAGGGCCGGACGTTCCCTCTTCCTGCCCGGCGCCTGGGTCGACCCCAGGGCGCCGCGACTGCCGCTGGAGCGGTGGAAGCTGCCGCTGTTCGGCGACCTGATGAGCGACGAGCACGCCACGTTCGGTGTGATCGTGCCGGCCGAACCCGCCGCCGAGCTGTACCAGAGGGCCTGGCAGCGCGTCCTGGACGGCGACGCGCCCCGGTTCGAGGAGCTGAAGGTGCGTCGGGGCCGCCGCCGCTGAGGGACGGGGGCGCCCGCCCACGGGCGCCCCTTCTGCCCCTCGTTCGACGTACAGACAGACACAAACAGTCAGACACAAACAGCCAGCCAGCCAGCCAGCCAGCTCAACGAGCCAGATCAACGAGCCGACCAGCAAGGACATCCATGACCGCGACCGACACGGCGACGGCCCTCCCGGCCCGGCAGACCCTGCCCGCCGAAGAGCGCCACGCCACCGAACTCGCCTTCCTCGCCGCCCAGGACGAGGGCCCCCGCCCGCCCGGCTGGCGCCTCACCCCGCGCGCTGTCGTCACCTTCGTCTGCGGCAGCGGCGGCGAGACCCTCAAGCTGCCCAAGCCGCACGAGACCCTCCCCGACAAGCTGGTGGTACCGCCCAAGTTCGTCGGCGAACGTGCCCTGGTGGAGCGGTGCGTGGTCACCCTCGCGGGCGAGCGCGGACTGCTGCTCGTCGGCGAGCCCGGCACCGCGAAGTCGATGCTCTCCGAGCTGCTGTCGGCCGCCGTGTGCGGCACAAGCGCACTCACCGTCCAGGGCACCGCCGGAACCACCGAGGACGCCTTCCGCTACGGCTGGAACTACGCTCTGCTGCTCGCGCAGGGGCCGACCCCGCAGGCGCTGGTCGACTCTCCCGTCCTCGGAGCCATGCGCTCGGGCCGGGTGGCGCGGGTCGAGGAGATCACCCGTTGTCTGCCCGAGGTGCAGGACGCCCTGGTGTCGATCCTGTCCGACCGCCGGGTGAGCGTGCCCGAGCTGTCCGGCACGGACGACGCCCAGGTGGCGGCCGCGCCCGGGTTCACTGTGATCGCCACGGCCAACCTGCGCGACCGGGGTGTCTCGGAGATGTCCGCCGCGCTCAAGCGCCGCTTCAACTTCGAGACGGTGCACCCGATCGCGGACGTCGACGCCGAGACTGCCCTGGTCCGGCGGCAGGCGGAGGCTGCCGTGCAGCGTGCGGGCGCGGCCTTCGGCGTCGATGACGCCGTCCTCGACGTCCTGGTCACCGTCTTCCGCGACCTGCGTGAAGGGCGCTCCGCCGAGGGCTGGGACGTGGAACGGCCGGGCACGGTGATGTCCACCGCCGAGGCCGTGCAGGTCGCCGCGTCGCTCGGGGTGGCCGCCGCGTACCTGCCCGGCGGGGACGCCCTCGACCTGGTCCCCGGTCACCTGCTGGGCGTGGTCCGCAAGGACGACCCGGCCGACCACGCCCGGCTGCTCGGCTACTGGGACGGCCCGGTCCGCCGCCGCGCCGAGGACGGCTCGGCGATGTGGCGCCGCCTCTGGGACCTGCGGGAGAACCTTCGGTGACGCTCTCTCCAGACCCGCGCGAGGCCGTCACGGCCCTCGCCCGCTCCACGGTGCCGTATCTGCTGGGTGTACGGCACCACAGCCCGGCCCTCGCCGCGGCCGTGCCCGCCCTGCTGGACGCCTCCGGCGCCGAGGTGGTGTGCGTGGAGCTTCCCGCCGACTTCCAGCACTGGCTCACCCACCTCGGTGCCCCGGGGACCGTCGCTCCGGTCGCCCTGGCCGGTGCCGTCGACGGCGGACGGCTCGGCTTCTACCCGTTCGCCGACTTCTCCCCGGAACTCGCCGCGATCCACTGGGCACGGGAGCGGGGGGCGCGGGTGGTGTGCTGCGACCTGCCGATGTCGGACCGAGGGTGGAACGCGGACCGACTGGCGGTGAGCGGTGCGCGGCCGGGAGCGAACCCTGATGGCCCGGAGACGGACGCGGACGGCCCGGGAGCGAGCCCGGACCGTCCGGGGGCAGGCACGCACCGTCGGAGGGCAGGCACGGACCGCCCCGCGCCCGGCCGGGAGACGCGTAGTGCGCTCGTCGGTGCGGTGCCCGTCGTCCCGTCCACCGGATTCGCGGAGGCACTGGTCGCCGCCGGGACCGGGCGTGACGGTGACGATCTGTGGGATCGCTGTGTGGAGGTGCTTGCCCCTGGCTGCGCCCCCGAGGCGATCCGGCGTGCCGCGCTCGGCGTCGGGTGGGCGCTGCGCCGCGACGCCGAGTCCGCGGGCGGCGTACCGCCGGTGGATCTGGCCCGCGAGGCCCATATGCGCGAGACGATCGCCCGTGCGGCGACGTGCGGGCGCAGGGTCGCCGCCGTCATCGGCGCGTTCCACGCACCGGCCCTCATGGAAGCGCTCACGGAGGTCGCCGACGCGGACGCGGAGCGGACCCCGGCCGGATCGGCGGAGGACGGGGCGGGCGGCACGGCCCCGGTCCTGCCCACCGCTCGTGCGCGAGGCACGGCATCAGGCGGCAGTGGCGCGGGCCTCGTCGGGGAGCACCCACCCGTGGTCACCTCGCTCGTCCCGTACTCCTTCGACCTGCTCGACTCCCGTTCCGGGTACCCGGCGGGCATCCGGGACCCCCGCTGGCAGCAGGCGGTGTTCGCGGCCGAGGGCGACCCGGAGCGGCTGCACGACGCGGCAGCGCGGGCGATCACCGATGTCTGCCGGGAGCTGCGCGCCGCCGGGCACACGGCAGGCACGGGCGAGGCCACCGAAACTCTGCGGATGGCGTGCGACCTGGCCCGTCTCCGAGGACTCGCGGCACCCGGACGCGGCGAGGTGCTGGAGGCGCTGACGACGGTGATGGGGCAGGGTGAGCCGCTGGGCCGTGGCCGTGCCCTCGCGCGCGCCCTCGAAGTGGTCCTGGTCGGCACCGACCGGGGCCGGATCGCACCCGGCACACCGCGCTCCGGGCTCGGCCCGTCCGTGGAGGCGGAGTTGGCCGAACTGCGGCTGCCCGGCCCGGACGACCCGGCCGCGCGCGAACTCCGGCTCGACCCCCTCCGCTCCGCCCTCGACGGCCGCCGAGAAATCCTTCTCCAGCGCCTGGCGGTGTGCGGCGCGGGCTATGGCGAGGCCGTGGAGGTGGCCGGCACGGGTGACGGTACGGCGCTCACCACCCGGTGGCGGCTGTCGTGGACGCCTGCCGTTCCCGTACGGCTCGACCTGGCCGGGATACGGGGTGTGACGGCGGCCCTGGCCGCCGAGGGCACCCTGCGGGAGACGTTCCGTCGGGAGTCGGCGGACGGCGGACCCACCTGCGCCCTCGTCCTCGCCGGACTACGGGCGGCGGCCCGCTGCGACCTGCCCGCTCTGGTCGCCGACCGTCTGGCCGACGCCGCCGTCGTGCTCCCGGCCACAGCCACGCTCCCCGAACTCCTCGAAGCACTCGATCTGTTGGAAGCGCTACGGCGGGGCCATCTGCCCGGCACCACGACCGAGGGGAGGCGGGAGGCCGCCGAACTCGCCGTCGACCTCCTGGAGGCGGCGGTCCGCGCCCTGCCCGGCCTGGCGGGCAGCGACCAGCCGGAGGACGCTGCCGCACTCGTCGCACTCGCCTCACGAGCCGGGGAACACCGCCTTGGCCTGCGGATGGACGACGCGCTGGGCACCCTCGCCCGTACCGGCTCGCCGCTCGTCCAGGGTGCCGCCCTGGCCGCCCGGGTCCTGCTCGACCTGGACAACGCCGACATCCTCGGCGCGCGTGCCGCCGGCTGGATCGACACGGCCACCGGCCCGGACGGCCGCCTCGGCCTGGCCCGCCGCCTCACCGGCCTGCTCAGCGGAGCGGCCCCGCTCCTGCAGTCCTCGCCGACCGCGCTGGACCCGCTGCTCGACCGGATCGACACACTCACCGACCAGGGCTTCCTGGACCGGCTGCCCGCCCTGCGCGGCGGCTTCGACACGCTCACTCCGGCCGGCCGCGACCGCCTGCTCACCACCGTGACCGAACGCCTCGGCGACCGCCTCGACCTGTCGCTCGGTGCCTCTCCGAATCTCCTCGCCCTGTGGACGGCGGCGGACACGGCGGGCCTGGCAGCGGTCGCCTCCCTCCGACTGCCTACCGGACCGGCCACGGCGGGGCGGCCCGACGGCTCCGACACGTCGCAGTCCCCGGCGGCTTCGGCCGCGTCGCCGGAAGACTTCGTCGTCGGCGCGAAGGATGCCGCCCTCGGCCCCGAAGCAGCCGTCGGCCCCCCGGAGCGCCTCGTCGACCACGTCGACCACGTCGACCAGGTCGACCACCAGGAGCGTCTCGCCGGCCGCGCGGACACCACCCCGACCACCCCGACCACCCCCACCCCCACCACCTCGACCACTCCTTCCTCCCTCCACCTGTCCCCCACCGACCGCTGGCGGCTTCTGTTGGGACGGGAGAGCGAGAAGCTGCCACAGGGCGCCCGGCGTTACGCGCACGCGTTGGACGAGTTGTACGGCTCGGGCCGGGGCGAGGGCTCCGCGGATCTCGGCCGGGGCGGCGGCCACGGCCAGTCCGGTGGGCAGGACGCCTCGTTCCCCACGGCCCGGGAGTGGGCCGAGGAGTTGGACGCGCTGTTCGGCGCGGAGGTCCGCGAGGAGGTGCTGGCACGCGCCGCAGACCAGGGCCGTACGGACGTACTGGCCGAGCTCGACCCCAAGGCGGTCCGCCCTTCGATCGACCTGTTGACCTCCGTGCTGTCCCTTGCCGGAGGAATGCCCGAGCAGCAACTGGCCAGGCTGCGCCCGTTGGTACGGCGTCTGGTGGACGAGCTGGCCAAGGAACTCGCCACCCGTATGCGTCCCGCGCTCACAGGTCTGGCCACCCCGCGCCCCACCCGTCGCCCCGGCGGCCGGATAGACCTGCCCCGCACCCTGCGGGCCAACCTGGCGCACACCCACCGGACGGCCGACGGACGGACCATGGTCGTACCGGAGCGGCCGGTCTTCAGCACCAGGTCACGCAAGGAGGCGGACTGGCGGCTGATCCTCGTGGTCGACGTGTCCGGATCGATGGAGGCGTCCGTCATCTGGTCGGCGCTCACCGCGGCCGTCCTGGGCGGGGTGCCCACCCTGTCCACCCACTTCCTGGCGTTCTCCACCGACGTGATCGACCTGACGGACCGCGTGGAGGACCCCCTGTCGCTGCTCCTGGAGGTACGGGTCGGCGGCGGTACCCACATCGCGGCCGGCCTCGCACACGCCCGCTCCCTGGTGACGGTGCCCAGCCGGACCCTCGTGGTGGTCGTGAGCGACTTCGAGGAGGGGTACGCGCTGGGCGGGCTCCTCGGCGAGGTCCGGGCCCTCGCGAGTTCCGGAGTGCATCTGATGGGCTGCGCCGCCCTGGACGACACCGGCACCCCGCGCTACTCGGTGCCGGTCGCCCAGCAACTCGTCGCGGCCGGCATGCCCGTCGCCGCCCTCAGTCCCCTCGCCCTCGCCCGCTGGGTGGGCGACCGCCTCCGCGGAGAGAACCGATGAACCCCGAACTGCCCCCGGCAGCCCCCGATGTGGTCGCCGCCGCCGTCGAGAGCCTCACTTCCCGGCTGCGCAAGAAGCTGGACGCCGCGATCGAGTCGTACACGGCGGTACCCGTCACGGCAGACGGCGGTGTCCTGCGCATCAGGTGCGGCGAGGACGCCGAGGTCACCCTCGCTCCAGGACCGACCGGCGCGGTCACGGACGCCGAGCAGGCGGTGTGCAGTTGCCTGCTCGCACCCCGGTGCCTGCACCGCGCCGCCGTACTGAGTGCCTGCCCTGTGGCCGACGCGGAGACCGTGCCCGAGTCGACCGGCGCGACAACAGGTAGGACGGCGGCAGAAGGCAACGTCACGCCAGACGGGACACCGTCAAGCGCCTCAAGCGGAGTATCCGCAGGCACCGAGCCCTCCGCGACCGGCACCCAAGGGACGCCGGACCCGGCCCAGACTTCCACCCCAGGCACCGCCACTACCCACACCCCGGCCCCGGTCGCCCCGACCCCCGCCCAGGTCGCCGCCGCCGGCGCCCTCTGGGCAGCCGCCGCGACCGTACTCGCCGCCGGCGTCCCCGCGGCGGGTGCGGTACCGCAGGCCGAGTTGTTGCGGGCCGCGCACACGGCGCGGCTCGCGGGGTTGCATCGCGCCGAGGCGGCCGCTCTGCGGGTCGTGCGCGGACTGCGGGGCGCCCGCGCCCGGTACGACGGCCACCGGCTGGCCGACCTGGTCGTCAGCGTCCGCGAACTGCTGCTCACTACTAGTCTGCTGTCGGCGGCGGACCCGGATCCGACCCTGGTCGGCACGGCCCGCCGCGCCTACCGGCCAGGCGGCAGCCTGCGGGTCCACGGTGTCTGCCGGGAGCCGGTGATCGCGTCCACCGGCTACGGCGGTGTCGTCACCCACCTGGTGTCCGACGAGGGGCGCTGGTTCTCCGTGGCCGACGTCAAACCCGGTGGCCCGGCCCGCGCCCGGGGCGCGGCCACCGCGACGGTCACGCTCGGCTCGGGCACCCTCAACCACGCCCAGCTCTCCCGGGGCGGGTTGCTGATCTCCGGCGCCACACTCTCCCCCGACGGTCGTCTCGGCTCAGGCAAGGGCGTACGGGCCACTCCGCTCGCCGGTCTGTCCTGGTCGTCGGGTCCGCTCGCCGCCCTGTTCGCACGACCCTTGGCCGAGGTGGTCGCCGAACGGTTCGTGGACGCCCCCGGGGCCGACCCCGAGCAGGCCGAGCAGGCGCCACGCCGGCTGATCGGCTGCGACCTGGTCCTGGTCGGCGCCACGGGCGACCATCTGCTCGCTCGAGAACTCTCCCCCACCGGGCGCCCCTCGGCGAGCGGCCTCCTGGTCCGCCTGACCCCCGCCAACGGCCACCCCGACCTCGCCCACACCGCCAATTTCCATCAGCTCGCCTCCCGGCCCGGCCTACGGCTGCGCGTCATCGGCCGCCTCGACCCCGACCGCGCCGCCACACTCCGCCCGCTCGCGGTGGGGCCGGTACCGGGCACCGACGAGACCCTGCGGCTGCCGGACGACTGGCAGGGCCACGCCGACCTGGGCTACGACCGTCTTCAGGGCGCGCACTTCCCACCGCCGTCCGCCGTGCCCGCCGTGGACGACCTCGCCGGCATCCCGTCCGACCCTCTTGCCGAGGCCCCGCTGTGGCGGCTGCGGCGGCTGGTCGAGGTCGCCGTCTCCGGAGGCCGGCGCGCGGTGGCCGAACCCGCCCGTGACGGCGACCGCAGTGGGGGCCGTGCGGCCCTGCGGCGCAGCGGATTCCGCACGGCCGCCGATCTGGCGGTCACCCTCGCCGAGGAGGCCGACCGCCGCTCCCGCGATGTCTTCGGCCGCATCACCGACCCCGACCCGGCCCCCTACGCCCGGGCCTGGCTCGCCACCGCCGTGTATCTGGCGGCCACCGAACGCGCCCTGATCCGGGCGACCTGGCAGCCACAGCCCTCCGACACCTGAACCACCACCCAACCGCCCCGCCCCGCCCCCGGGACCACTTCCGCTCCGGCGCACCGACGCCGCCCAAACCAAGCTGGATATAGGGAAGTTAGAGTGATCCGATGGATCTCGGTGCGGTGCTGATCGCAGTGGCGGGTGTCGGCGGCACCCTCGGGGCGGCGCTGCTCACGCAGCGCGGTGCCGAACGGGCCAAGCAGCGCGAGCTGGAGACGGCGCAGGCCTTCGAGGAGGCCCGGCAACACCGCGAGCTGCGGCGCTCCTGCTACGCGGAACTCCACAAGGAGGCACGGCAGTTCGCCACGGCGCTCAGCCGTCATCTGTACGTCCTGCGCGATCGTGCCGCCGAAGCCGAGGACGTGCGGGCGCTCGAGGAGACCAAGGACCGCTATCGCGACCGATGGTCCGAGGCACTGATGATCGCCCCCGACACGGTGATCGCCCCGGCCACCGAGGTGAACGGCGCGCTCAACCGCGCCTACGGCCAGGTCAAGCGCCTGGAGCAGGGCAACCCCCGGCCGGGAGAAAGCCCCCTCACGGCGGCCGAGGCCCAGCACGCGCTCTGGGCACTCATCGCCACCATGCGCGGCGCCATGCGCGCCGACCTGGGGGTGGGCGAGGCCCTCCCGCCCCAGCTCACCCCAGGGCGGGACCGGCTCGAAGCCATGCGGCAGGACCTGAGCGCCCCGGAGGAGTCCTGAAGCACCCGGGCACCCTGAACCAACCGCCCTCAGCAGGTCTCGGACACCTCAGACCACCCGCGGTTGCAGATAACGCGCCAACAGGTCGTCCAGGCTCACCAGGCCGGTGAGCCGGCCCGTGTCGTCATGGACCAGGGCGAGCGTGGCACGGTGTCGGCGCAGGACGTCGATCGCGTCGGCGACCGTCGCGCCGTCCGGCAGCTCCGGTACGGGCCGGGCGAGAGCGCGAGCCGTGACGACGCGCCCCTTCGTCCGGGCGACCAGGGCGTCTCGGGCGTGGATCGAGCCGAGGACCGTACCGCCGTCGGTGCGCACCAGGAGGCGGGTGCGGTCGTGGTCGGCCGCGGCGCGCAGCACGGCCTCGACATCGGCGTCCGCGTCGACCGCGGTGATCTCGGCGGCTGGGACGGCGAGGTTTCGCACCGGGGTCTCGGGCTCGGTCAGCGAGCGGGTGATCAGCTCGGAGTCGGTCTCGCTGATCAGTCCCAGGCGCTGAGATTCCTCGACGAGATGGGTGAGTTGCTCTCGGTTGTGGACGGAGGCCAACTCGTCGCGCGGGGTCACCCGGCACAGCCTCACCAGGGCGTTGCTGACCCGGTTGAGCAGTCCGATCAGTGGTCGCACGGCCGTGACCACGGCCCGGAAGGGCGGGGAGAGCAGCATCGCCGAGCGCTCGGGGTGGGCGATGGCCCACGACTTGGGTGCCATCTCGCCGACCACCATGTGCAGGAACACCACCACGACCATGGCGACCGCGAAGGCCACGCCGTAGCTGAGCGCGCTGGGCAGGCCCAGGTCGTGCAGCAGCGGGTCGAGTTCGTGCGAGATGGCGGGCTTGGAGAGGGAGCCGAGGCCCAGGGTGCAGACGGTGATGCCGAGTTGGGCGCCGGCCAGCATCAGGGACAGCTCGCGCATACCGGCGAGGGCGGCCTTGGCGCCGCGTTGTCCGGTGGCGGCGGCCTGTTCCATACGGTGGCGTCTGGCGGCGACGAGCGCGAACTCGGCGGCGACGAAGAACCCGCTGCCGATCAGCAGCAGGACGGTGACGAAGAGCGCCATGGGGAAGCTCATGCCTGTTCCTCCTCGCGCTCGCGCACGGGCAGCCGCTCCAGGCGGACCCGGTCGGGCACGTGCCGGTCGAGCGTGCGTACGTCGATGACCGCGCGGCCGCCGTCCGGCAGGTCCACGGTGAGCCGGTCGCCGATGGCCGGGAAGCGTCCGAGACGGTCGACGACGAGTCCGGCCACGGTGTCGTAGTCCTCCTCCTCGGGCAGCTCGATGCCGGTCGCGCCGGCGACTTCGTCGAGGCGCCGCCCGGCGTCCACCAGCCAGCCCGCCCCGTCCGCGACGGCGAGTTCGGTGACGGTGTCGGACTCGTCGGCGATGTCGCCCACCAGTTCCTCGGCGATGTCCTCGTACGTCACGATGCCGGCCACTCCCCCGTGCTCGTCCAGGACCACGGCGAACTCGTCGTCCCGCTCCCGCATCCGGGTCACCGCGTCCGGCAGCGGCAGTGTGTCGGGCAGGAGCAGCGGGCGGCGCGCGAGGGCACCCGCGGTGGTGGCGGTGCGGGGCTCCGCGGGCAGCCGCATCAGCTCGCGTACGCCGAGCACCCCGGCGACGTCGTCCGGGTGGTCGCCGAGCACCGGGTAGTTCGAGTGGCCGTGCTTCGCGATCAGCTCGACCGTCTCGGCGGCGGAGGCGTCCTTGCGCACGAACACCGC
Organism: Streptomyces sp. NPDC012510; assembly: GCF_042955065.1. Lineage (NCBI taxonomy): Bacteria > Bacillati > Actinomycetota > Actinomycetes > Kitasatosporales > Streptomycetaceae > Streptomyces > Streptomyces sp. NPDC012510. The sequence continues at coordinate 292,391 of NZ_JBIBEN010000010.1, read as the reverse complement.
GTCGGCGCGGGGCACCATCACCTCGTCCAGGGTCCGCTCGGAGAACTCCAGGGCGTGGTCGAGCAGTTCGGCGGTGTCCTTGGGCAGCTCGCCCTGCTCGTGGGACTCACCGATGAGGTGGCCCAGTTCCTCCAGGGTCGCCCCGTGGTGCAGTTCCTCGACGGGTTCGATGCCCACCCTGCGCAGCAGGCCGTTGGCAGCGCCGTCGAAGACGTGCACCACCGGGCCGACGATCCTCAGGTACGCGAGCGTGGAGGCGGCCAGTGACTTCGCCAGCCGCTCCGGCACGGCGAGCGCGAGGTTCTTCGGGGCCAGTTCGCCGAGCACCATCTGGACGACGGTGGCCGCCACGAAGGCCAGCACCACGGAGATCGCGCCGACCGCGCCCTCCGGAACACCGATCCCGGTCAGGGCCGGTTCGAGCAGTGCGGAGACGGACGGTTCGGCGATGAAGCCGACGATCAGGCCGGTGACGGTGATGCCGAGCTGAGCGCCGGACAGCATGAACGACAGCCGCTCCAGCACCTTCAGGGCACGTGCCGCGCGCCGGTCGCCCGCCTCCGCCTCGCGCGCGAGGGCGAGGCGGTCCGCGGAGACGTAGGCGAACTCCTGGGCGACGAAATAGCCGGTACCGGCGGTCAGGACGAGGACGGCCAACAGGCCGAGGACGGCGTTCGCGGCGCTCATCGGAGCGTGAACGGGGACGAGGACGCGGGAAGGGAGTGAGAGGGGGAGGGGGAGTCCGTCGGTCTGGCGGACACGGGCTTGCTCCTTCAGTCGGTGTGCAGTACGTGAACGATCCTGATCGGATCTTCGTTCCCGGCCGCGGTCACTCCTGCCCCGGCGCGGCGCTCGGCCTGATCAGCCCCTTCTCGTACGCGATCACCACGGCCTGGGCGCGGTCCCGCAGATCGAGCTTGGAGAAGATGCGGGCCACGTGCGACTTCACCGTGGCTTCGCTGAGGGTGAGCTCGGCGGCCAGTTCGGTGTTGGACAGGCCGCGTCCTAGGAGGGTCAGGACCTCCAGTTCGCGGGGTGTCAGGGCTCGGAGGTCGGCGTGCGCGGCGGCCGGGTACGGGACTTCCGTGGCGAAGCGTTCCACGAGCCGCCGGGTGATGGAGGGGGCGAGCAGCGCGTCGCCGGTGTCGACGAGACGTACGGAGGCCGCGAGGTGCTGCGGGGTGACGTCCTTCAGGAGGAAGCCGCTGGCCCCGATCGACAGGGCCGTGTAGACGTAACGGTCGAGGTCGAAGGTGGTGAGCATGAGCACCCGGCAGTCCGGGTCCCGGTCCAGGATGCGGCGGGTGGCCTCCAGACCGTCCATGTTCGGCATGCGGATGTCCATCAGCACGACGTCCGGTCGCAGCTCACGCGCCATCGCGACCGCTTCGGCGCCGTCGGCCGCCTCGCCCACCACCTCGATGCCCCGGGCCGTGAGGATCAGCCGGAACCCGGTCCGAATCAGCGTCTGATCGTCCACGACGAGCACGCGCGGCCCCGACCGGCTCCCGGCCGCCTGGTCGGTCTCGGTCACGGTCACGGGCCTGATCCCCGCTTCTCCGGTCCCGGAGGCCGCTCCCATCTCCCCCGCCCTCACGGTCGGTCCAGGGGGATGCGCGCCCGGACACGGTAGCCACCGCCGAGGCGGCCCCGGGCGTCCAGGTCTCCTCCGTACACCGCGACCCGCTCCCGCAGCCCCAGCAGTCCGCGCCCCGTGCCGTCCCGGTGTCGCCGAGCGGGCCGCGCGGAGAGGGAGTCGGATGTGAGGTCGCCGGTCAGCACGCTGGGGCCGGTGTTGAGCACCTCCACGCGCAGCGCGTGGTCGGCGTACCGCACGGTGACCTCGGCCTTGCCGCCGTCGCCGTGTCTGAGCGCGTTGGTCAGTGCCTCCTGGACGATGCGGTACGCCGTCACGTCGATGCCCTGGGGCAGCGGGCGCGGCTCCCCGGAGATCCGCACCTCGACGGGCAGGCCGGCGAAGGAGATCCGGTCGACGAGGGTGCAGAGCCGGTCGAGGCCGGGCTGTGGCGTCAACTCGGCGGTGTCGTCTCCGTGTCGGATCGCGCCCGAGTGCGTGACCGGATCCGCTTCGGCATCCTCGCCGTTCTGTGCGGGCGCCAGCAGGCCCAGCAGATACCGGAGGTCGGTCATCGCGCCGCGTCCCGCGTCCTCGACGGCCAGCAGGGCCGCCGCGGCCTCGTCGGGCATCGTGCCCAGCACCTCGCGGGCCGCCCCCGCCTGGACCACCATGAGGCTGACGTTGTGGCTGACGATGTCGTGCAACTCCCGTGCGATGCGGTCCCGTTCGGCCGCGATCGCGGCGCGGGCGGCGCTCTCCCGCTCCCGTTCGAGCAGCCAGCCGCGCTCCCCCACCGCCGTGCGCCACCGGCGCCGCGTGCGCACCAGTGCCACCGCGAGCCATGCCGCGGCGACACACACCACCCCCGACGACACCGCCACTACTTCGGTCCCCCGTTCCCACATGGGGTTCACCTTGGCAGACAGCGCCGCGCTCCGCATCAGCCCCGGGGTCGGGGTCCCTGCATCTCCGGGATGAGGTGCGGGCCCCGTTGCCACCCCAGGAGGGATGTCCCGGGCGGGTTCCTCGCCTAGCGTCCGACGCATGGTCATCGAGTACATCCCTGAGGACGTCAGGGGAGAGGCCGTCGTACGACTCGACGGTGTGCGCAAGGAGTACGGCGACACAACGGCACTGGACGGTGTGTCGCTCGAGATCCGGGCCGGGGAGGCGGTCGCGGTGATGGGCCCCTCGGGGTGCGGCAAGTCCACACTGCTCAACATGATCGCCGGTCTGGACCGTCCGACGGGCGGAACGGTCGTCGTGCACGGCGAGAACGTGGGGGAACTGAGCGAGAAGGGGCTCGCCCTGTACCGGCGGCGCCGCATCGGCATGATCTTCCAGTTCTTCAACCTCATCGACGATCTGTCGGCGCTCGACAACGTGGCGCTGGCCGCCCAGTTGACCGGCACTCCGGCCCGGCAGGCCCGCCGCCGCGCGCTGGAGCTGTTCGACGAGCTCGGCATCGCCGGCCGGCGCAACGCCTACCCGGCGGTGCTCAGTGGCGGTGAACGGCAACGGGTCGCCGTAGCACGGGCGTTGATGAACCGGCCGGCCCTGCTGCTGGCCGACGAGCCGACCGGCGCCCTGGACAGCCGGGCCGGCGAGCAGGTGATGGATCTGCTGCTGGACCTCAACCAGATCGGTCAGACCCTGATCCTGGTGACCCATGACGAGCATCTGGCCCGGCGCTGTGCCAGCCGCCTCGTCGAGTTCGCGGACGGCCGGGTCACCGGCGAGCACACCCTGGAGCCGTCCGCATGAGGGCGGTGTGGCGGGCCGCCCGCGCGGCGGTACGGCGGCGCAGGCTCCAGACGCTGGTGATCGGGCTGGTCACGCTGACCTCGACGGCGGCGATCGTGGTGGCGCTCGGGCTGGTCGACGCGGCCTCGTCCCCGTTCGACAAGGCCTTCGCCGCGCAGCGCGGGCCGCATGTGGCCGCCGTGTTCGACGCCGCGAAGGTCTCGGACGGTCAACTGACGCGGGCCGCCCGGCAGTCCGGCGTCACGGCGACCGCGGGCCCCTTCCCCCAGGCCACCGTCGAGCTGCCGAGGGGGGTCATGGACTACGGCCTCGGCAGCGAACTCACCGTCGTGGGCCGGTCCGGCCCCGGGGGCCCGGTGGGCCGGTTGGACCTGTGGGCGGGCCGCTGGGCCACCGGGCCCGGAGAAATCGTCCTCAACCGGCAGTCGGACTGGACGGCGGACGACCTCGGCAAGGAACTCCGGCTGCCGTCCGGCCCGACGCTCACCGTCGTCGGCTTCGCCTTCGATCTGAGCCGCACCGCCGACGCCTGGGTCTCCCCCGGGCAGATCCGGGCCCTGCACCCGACGGCCACGCAGCTGCTGTTCCGCTTCGCGGACGCCTCGTCGGACAGTCGACTCAGCCGCCAACTGGACGCGGTGACAGAGGAGTTGCCGAAGGGCTCGCTGACCGGCTCACGGTCGTACCTCACCCTCAAGGACCGGATAGGCAGTTCGGCGCGGGCGTACGCGCCCTATCTGCTGGCCTTCGGCGTCCTCGGGGTCGCCGTGGCCGTGCTCATCGTCGCCAACGTGGTCAGCGGCGCGGTGATCTCCGGTTTCCGGCACATCGGCATCCTCAAGGCGCTGGGGTTCACCCCGGGGCAGGTGCTGGCCGTCTACCTCGTGATGATCTCCGTCCCGGCGGTGCTGGGCTGTGTCCTCGGGACGATCGCAGGCAATCTGGCGGCACGGCCCCTGCTGCGGTTCGCGTTCACCGGACCGGACGCGGGCGTGTTCCACGACACTGTCTCGCTCGCCCCCTGGGTGAACGTCCTCGCCCTGGCCGGCATACCGACCGTGTGCCTCCTCGCAGCGCTCGCGCCCACGGCGCGCGCCCACCGGCTCTCCGCCGCGCGGGCGATCAGCGCGGGCAGCGCGCCGCGCGCCGGCCGGGCGCTCGGTGTCCAGCGCCGGCTGGCGGGCAGTCGGCTGCCGCGCTCGGTGAGCCTCGGGCTGGGCCTGCCGTTCGCCCGGCCGGGGCGCAGCGCCCTCACGCTCGCCGCCGTGGTGCTCGGTGTGACCACCGTGACGTTCGCGACCGGCCTGGCCACGACGATGGACCGGCTCGGCAACGCGGGCCGCGACGCCTACCAGGTCACGGTCTACGTGGGGAAGTACCGCGACGGCAAGGAGACGAAGCCGGTCCACGACGATCTCGCCCTGCACGCCCTGCTGCGCTCGCTGCCGGACGCACGCGAGGTCACCGCCAGGGCCGACACCGAAGTCCGGCTGGCGGGTTCCACGGAGAAGCTGTGGCTCGAAGCCCGTCGCGGCGACCGGCCCCTGATGGGAAACGTGCTCACCGAGGGCCGCTGGCTCCGGGGCACCGGTGAGGTGGTGGCGGGCTCGGCCTTCCTGCGCAGGCACGGCCTGGACGTCGGCGACCGCTTCCGGTTGGAGAAGGGCGATCGCGGCGCGGACATGGTCGTCGTCGGGGAGTACATGGAGACCAACGCCCGTGCCGTCGTCGCGGACTGGGCGACCATGCGGACGGTGGCCCCGCAGGAGAAGCCCATCGCCTACCACGTCAAGCTCCGCGACGGGGCCGACGCGGGAGCCTACGCCCGCGCCGCCGAAGCGGCCGACCCCGGGCTCAGCCCGTCTCCGACCGGAGCCAACTCCGCCACCCAGACCATCATCGGCTCCGCCACCGCTCTCACCCTCCTGCTCGCCGCCGTCGCGTCCCTCGGTGTCTTCAACACGGTCGTCCTCAACACCCGCGACCGCCGCCGTGACCTCGGCATGCTCAAGTCCATCGGTATGACACCACGCCAGGTCACGGTGATGACCCTGGCCTCGATGGCCCTGCTCGGCTCCCTCGGCTCGCTCCTGGGCATCCCGCTCGGCGTGGCGGGCCACAGTCTGGTCGTTCCCCGGATGGCGGACGCGGTGGACCTCACCCTGCCCCCGTACATGACGGACGTCTGGAACGGCGCGGCCCTGACCGGCGTCGCCCTCGCGGGTCTCGTCATCGCCGTCCTGGGCGCGTACATCCCGGCACGCCGCGCCGCACGGCTGACGATCGCCGAGGTGTTGCACAACGAGTGAGACCGATCGCCCGAGTGGCACAACGGCTGCTGGGTCCGCGGTCCTGAACGGGTTCCCGCACCGCTCGGCGCGACGACAGTGCGCGGCGGCCGTCACGACGAGTCGGTGCAGCCCGAGACCCGGCCGTGGGACGGCGACTGGGAGATGGTCGTCGTCACGGCGACCGGACGACAGCCGGCCGAACGGCGCCGACCTGCGCGTACGACTGACGGCCCCGCGCCTCACCGAACCACGGGAGGGCTTCTGGCTCCGCCCGACCAATGTCCCTCCCACTCGTTCGCCGGCCCTCGGCCCCACGGTCCAGCGCTTCACCGGTCGCCCGAGCCGCCAGGGCACGACCGCCCAAGGCACGACGGACCAGGCCTTGGCGGCGAGCCTGTGGCTGTTGGGCGCCTGGGCCGCCACCGCCGAGGCACTGCCCGCGCAGCTCACCCGCACCGAGGCGCCCGCCGACCGCTTCACCGCCCTCGCGGCCGCCGTACGGCACCTGCTGGCCGACCCCGTGCTGCCATCGGACTCCCGCCGGAGCACCGCCGGACCCCGAACTGCGGGACGCCTACACGACGTACCGGCGTGAGTTGATCGAGACGGTACTGGGCGCACCGACTGATCCCCTGCCTCTCCGGCCGTGCCCGCGCCTGCGACCGACCGGGCCGGTACACCTCTCGCCGACGCCGTCGGTGAAAGCACCTCGGTGAACGCAACTCGGTGAACGCATGTCAGTGGTGGTGGCCCCGTCGGCCGAGGGTCTCCACGGGCGTCGCGCCGGGGCGGGTCCACTGCGGCACGGGGCGGCTGGTGGGGCCCCAGGTGGCGTTCCCGTCCGCGTCCGAGCGCCACGACCAGCACGGGCTTCCTCCCTCCGGCCGGCCCTCGGGGTTTTCCTCCCACGCCTCACCACGGCCGTAGGGCGTCATGTCGAGCAGGCCGAGGGAGCCGTTGACACGCTCGTTGCCACGGCCCGTCGTCGAGTAGGTGAGGAACACACGGTCGCCGTCGCGCAGGAAGCAGGTGAGGTGGCCCATGTCGCCGCCGACCGGTGCGTCCACGTCACGCACGGAGTACCAGGGCTGGGTGTAGCCCATGAACTCGACGTAGGAGGCCACCTCGTCCCACGGGCCGGTGGTCACGATCGCGAACGAGACGCCACGGGCGTTGAGGTAAACCGCGTCCTTCAGGTGCCAGGCCGTGGTGGTGCAGCCCTCGCACTGGCCCTGGTGCGGCGCGCCGTCGTACCACATGTGCTTGTAGACCACGAGCTCGTCGCGCCCCTGGAACAGGTCCAGGAAGAGGATCGGGCCGTCCGGCCCGACGACCTCGACCGTCCCGTCGCACTCCACCATCGGCAACCGACGGCGGGCCGCGGCGATGGCGTCGCCCTCCCGGGTGTGGGCCTTCTCGCGGACCAGCAGCTCGTCCCTGGCCGCCTGCCAGGTGGCCGCATCCACCACGGGCGGGCGGCCGGGCAGGGCGGTGGTCGGTTCGTCCGGCATGGTCGTCATGGTGTCCTCCGTGGTGTCTCGTGCGGGCAACGTCGTGCGACGCTCGACGACGATCACCAGTACAGACCCTCGACGCTGCCGAAACTCATCGCGGCGGGGACACTTCCCTGTCCGCCGGGGCATCCCTCGCAAGGCGGTGGACAGCGGCAGCCGGCAGGTGGTGGACCAGGAGCTCGGCCCGTCGGAGAAAGAGGCTCAGCTTGCCGACGGGCCACTTTCGGCCCGGCTGTCCACGGCCCCGGCGACCAGGGCTTCCAGTTGTTCCGCCACCTGGTCGAGCGGCTGTGTGCTGCGCTTGGCTCGGCACATGGCGATGGCACCCTCGGCCGAGGCGACGACGAGGGCGGCGAGCGCGGGGGCCCGTTCCGGTTCCGCGCCGTGCGCGCGGAGCGCGTCGGTGAGCAACTGTTCCCAGTGGCCGAAGGCCTCGGCGGCGGCGATCAAGGCCGGGGGGATCTCGTCGCTCGGCGGCTCCTCGACCGAGACGGCGAGCACGGGGCAGCCTGCGTGGAACTCACTGTCGAGCACGACGCCGCGCCACAGGGCCAGGAAAGCGCGCAGTCCGGCGACCGGACCCGCCTCCAGCTCCCTGCGCAGAATGCGAGTGACGGCGGCATCGGCGTACCGGACGGCCTCGGTGGCCAGCTGCTGTTTCCCCTCGGGGAAGTAGTGGTACGTGGAGCCGAGCGGCGCCCGGGCGTGTTTGGCCAGGTTCCGGATGCTCGCGGCGTTGAGGCCCCGCCGGCTGATCAGATCGGCCGCCCCGGCCACGATGCGTTCCCGGGACGGTGTGCCGTCCTTGGCCACGACCTTCTCCCCTCTGCTTATGTCGATCGTCATAGTCTAGCGCGATCACCGCTTGTGACGATCGCCATGGACCTCACGCACGCCCGCCGCACCACAGGGTGACCATCTCAAGCCCGCCCTGTATCCGCGCCTGACCCACCCTGCCCCTCCCGGCCCGCGACTCGACGCACCCCGTTGATCGACATGTGATCGGCGGCCCGTAACGCCGCCACCGCCGGGACCGCGGTGATCGCGTTCTCCCTGGTGGCCCTCTCGTACCGGTCGGCCGCCGCCGCCCTGCAGACGGCGTTCTCGGGCGGCGGTCTGTTCTCCGAACCTGGCGACCTCCTGCGCCAGTGGCTGCTGCTCGGCGCCTGGGCGGGCCCGGCGGGCAGCTCGCTCGGCGAGTGGCTCCTGTACCGCGCCGTGGACCTGCTGCTGCTCGTGGAGGTCTGGTGGGCGCTGCGACTGCCCACCCCCACCCCGGTGCCGCAGGTCACCGCGGGGAAACCCCTCACCAGCATCACCAGGAAGACCACCCGCCACGACGCTGCCGCCGTGGCGATCGGAAGGCGCGCCCTGGGGCACCCGATCCGGCGACGGACGACACCGCCCCATAGTCCTTAGGAACGGTCGAACCACGCGGGCGCGTCGGAGAGTGTCTGCTTGATGCGGAACAGCGCGAACTCGCTCAGGTCCGGCAGAGCGTCCAGGGAGAACCAGCCGACGTCCAAGGACTCGTCGTCGTTGACCCGCGCCTCGCCGCCGACGGCACGGCAGTGGAACGTGGTGTCCATGTACTGGCAGATGTCCCCGTTTTCGTACCACACCGGGTCCAATGCCTGGACGAGGACGATCCGTTCGGCCACGCACCGGACCGCCGTCTCCTCGAGGACCTCCCGCACGGCACAGGCCGCGGGCTGCTCCCCCGGCTCCGGAATGCCGCCGATCAGCGACCACTGTCCGTTGTCCGACCGGCGGTTGAGCAGCACTCTGCCCTCGTCGTCGAGGACGAGGGCGGTGACTCCGGGGAGCCAGAGCAGTTGGTTGCCGGCGGAAGCACGGAGTGTGCGGATGAATTCAGGGGTAGCCATGGGGCCGACCCTAACGGGCCGGTTCCGTCATTCCGTGGCAACCGTGACGCGCACGAGAGGCGTACGGCTACACGCCACCGGCGCGCCTCCCGCGCACACCTGACGCGATGGCCCAGCCGAGCCCACCGGCCGCGACCAGCACCAGGAGCATCTCGGGCAGGATGCCGAGCGTGGTGGCGGGCGTTTGTGAGGATCGCAGCGGCACCTTCTGGACCAGCGAGTCCGGGACGAACATGCCGGTCCTCTGGGTGATCTTCCCGTCCGGCATGATGATCGCACTGACGCCGCTGGTCACCGGCACGGTGACGGTGCGGCTGTGCTCGACGGCGCGGACCCTGGACATGGCGAGCTGCTGGTAGGTCATCTCGCTGCGGTCGAAGGTGGCGTTGTTGCTCGGCACCGAGATCAGTTGGGCGCCGTCGGTGACCTCGGAGCGCACGGCCCAGTCGAAGGCCGCCTCGTAGCAGGTGACGAGGCCGATCCTGGCGCCGTCCATGGTGAACACCCCGGGCTCGGAGCCCCGGCTGAAGTCCTGGCGGACCATGGACGTCCACTCACTGTTGATGGCGCCGATGAGCGACCGCAGGGGCAGGTACTCGCCGAACGGCTGGATCTGCCGCTTGTCGTAGGTGTCGACGGGGCCCTTCTCCGGGTCCCACAGGATCTGCTCGTTGTAGAGCTTGCCGTCCCGCTCGACGACACCGCCGACGGAGATGGGGGCGCCGATGGCGGTGGCCGCCTTCTCGATGACCTCGCGCGCGTCGGGATTGGCGAAGGGGTCGATGTCGGAGGAGTTCTCCGGCCAGAGCACGAAGTCGGGTCGCGCGACCTTGCCGGCCTCGACCTCGGCGGCCAGGCGCTCGGTCTCCCTGGCGTGGTAGTCGAGCACGGCGCGCCGCTGGGCGTTGAAGTCGAGCCCCAGTCGCGGGACGTTGCCCTGGACGACCGCGACGGTCGCGGTTCCGGCCTCGGCCTCGTCGCTCACCAGAGCGCGGGACGCGAACGCGCTCACCAGGGGAACGGCCACGGTCAGTGCCGCCACCGCGGCGGCGCCCCGGCGTACGGCCGCGCCGGTGCGCCGCTTCTCGACGGCCAGCCGGACCACTTCGTACAGGCCGAAGCCGCAGAGCACGACCGCGAACCCCAGGACCGGTGTGCCGCCCAGCGCGGCCAGCGGCAGGAAGACACCGTCCGCCTGTCCGAAGGCGATCTTGCCCCAGGGGAAGCCGTTGAAGGGGGCACGCGCGCGTGCCGCCTCACCGGCGATCCACAACGCGGCGGCCCACACCGGCCAACCGGGCAGCTTCGACACGGCGGCGACGCCCGCGCCGACGAGCGCCACGAACACCGCCTCGATCACGACGAGCGCGAGCCACGGCCCGGGACCGACCTCCACGCCGGTCCACACCAGCAGCGGCAGCAGGAAGCCGAGGCCGAAGAGATAGCCGAGGCCGAGGCCCGCCTTCCAGCCGCGTCCGCGCAGCACCCAGCCGAAGACCGCGAAGGCCGGCAGGGCGAGCCACCACAGGGTCCGGGGCGGGAAGCTGACGTAGAGCAGCACCCCGGAGAGGGCCGCGGCGGCGGCCGGAAGGAGCCGGTTGACCCAGCGGGACGCCCGGGACACGGGCGTGGCCTGGGGTTCGAGCTGTTCCGGCTCGTCTACGGGAGTGGCGGTGACGGTCACTCGGCGAGTCTACGGCGCGTCACCCCGACCCTGACAGCGTGGTCCGCGCATACCGCGTGAGGCATGTGTCGCACCTCTGCCGCAACGTTTCTGCGCAACTCGTCCACAAAGCGGCGCATCACCCGTTACGGTGTGCGCGAGCCTCTGACGTGCGGCCGAACGCGGCTGAGCGGTCGAGGCCCGGCACAATCGGGGGGCGACGCGTTGGGGTCCACGGGGACGGAGTCCGCGGCCGGAGCGTCGGCCGCGCAGGAGAGACGGAACGTTTCCGACGTCACGGGTGTGCTCATGCTCGGGGCGTGCGCCACCTGGTCGTTGATCACGGCGGCGGCGCGGGACGGCCGTCCGGAGGGTGTGCTGCTCGCCGTGCTCGCCCTGGCGGGCGGTTATGCGGCGGGCCGGATCTGCGGCGGCCTGCTGCCGGTGACGGCCCCCTCCGTCGGAGCGCTCGCCGGTCTTGGTCTGGCGGCCACGGCCCCGCACACCATGACGGGTTCACCGCTGGTGTCGCCGCTCGGCCACTCGGGCGCGACTGCCGCGCTGCTGGTCCTGGCCACGGGAGCCGCCTGCTGTGCCGCCTGGGCGGTCCGCTCGTCCGGGCCCCGGCTGGCTCTGCGGCTGCTGGCCGCCGGCATCGCGGTGACGGCGGCGGTACTGGGCTCGACCACCGGCGTCGCCGCCTGCGCGGGAGTGCTGCTGTGCTCGCTCGCGGCGGCACGTATGCGCCACCGGGGCCTGGGCATCGCGGGGCTCGCGCTCGTCATGGCGCTGGTCACGGGGACGGTCTGGGCGATCGCCGAGGCCGCGTTGCCCGCCGGGCTGACCGACGCACTGGAGGGGCAGCTCACCCCGCACCGGGTCCTGCTGTGGCACGACGCGCTCGACCTGGTCCACCATGAGCCGCTGCTGGGAGCGGGGCCGGGCCGGTTCGGGGAGCTGAGCCCGACGGTCGCCCGGTCGCTGCCGACGGACGACAAGCCCCACTCGGCGGCGTTGCAGTTGGCGGCAGAGCAGGGGGTCGTCGGGGTCGCGCTGCTCGCGGCGGTGTTCGGCTGGGTCCTGTACGTCCTGTGGCGGGCCCCGCGCCCCACTCCGGTGGTCCTCACCGCGGGTGCGGCCCTGACCGCGTTGGCCGTGATCGCGGCGGTCGGCAACGCGCTCAGTTTCACGACGGTGACGGCGGGCGCGGGCCTCCTGGCGGGGATGGCGACGGCCCGGCCCATGACGGACGAGAGCGACGGCGTCGGGACGCCGGACCCCGACGACCGGTAGAACGACGGCGTCAGCGCGCGGCGTCGGACGCCTTCGGCGTCAGCCGGGCGCGGATGACACGCACGGCCGTCTCCGCGTTGTCCACGGTGATCGTGAACGTGTGGCCGTCCCAGAGACGCAGCACCACGGCCTCACCACGCCGTACGACGACGGCGGTGCCCTTCTCCGGCCGCCAGCGGTAGCCCCAGCCGCCCCACTGGTGGGGGGTGACGCACGGGGCGAAGACGGCGTCGGCGACCTGGGACAGGGGAATGCGGCGGCGCGGCACACCGATGTGCCCGCAGCGCACTTCAAGGCAGTCCTGATCGACTTTCACCGAGACGTGCACGAACGCGAGCGTCCCGAAGAGGACGAGCAGGCCGGCCGCGATGCAGCCGACGACCGACATGAGGAGCGGGGCGACACCGGACGTCCAGGCGGAGTCGACCGCGAGTTCGATGCCCAGCGCCATGCAGGCGGCACCGCCGAGGGCGAGCAGCCACTGACCGCGGTTGGTCGCGCGGCCGGTCCAGACCTCGGGGTGGGGGCCTTCGGGCGTGCCCGTCTCACCGTGGGGGTGGTCCGTCATGGCTTTGAGAGTACTCAGGTTCCGCAGCGCGGGCACGTGGTCGCGCAGCGTCACTGCTCCGGGTGGGCGGCCAGCGCGGCACTGCCGCCGAGCAGCCTGCCCTCCTCGTACGCCAGAGCGGGGGCGGGCAGCGCGCCCTGGCGTCCGCTGAGGATGACCGTCAGCGTCGACCCGGTCCAGTCCGCCTCCGGCTTCGGCAGCTCGCCGATGCGGCGCAGGGCCTGGGCGGCGACGGCGCCGGCGGAACCGTGCAGGACCAGGGGCGGCCGGCCGGGCTTCTGGACGGCAGCGCGGATGCGTTCAGCGACCAGTTCGTAATGGGTGCAGCCCAGGACGACCGTCGTCACCTCGTCCGGAGTCAGCGCGGCCGCCGCGGCGACGGCGGCGTCGATCGCGTCGTCGTCGGCGTGCTCCACGGCCTCGGCCAGGCCCCAGCAGGGCACCTCGGTGACCGCGACACCGTCGGCGAACTCCGCGATGAGGCCGCGCTGGTAGGGGCTGCCGGTGGTGGCGGGCGTCGCCCAGATGGCGAAGGGGGCTCCGCCGGACGCGGCAGGTTTGATCGCCGGGACCGTGCCGATGACGGGCAGAGCGGGTTCGAGGAGGTCGCGCAGGGCGGGCAGGGCGTGCACGGACGCGGTGTTGCAGCCGACGATCAGGGCGTCGGGCCGGTGCGCGGCCGCCGCCTCGGCGACGGCGAGGGCACGCTCCGTGAGGTCCTGGGGAGTGCGCGGGCCCCAGGGCATGCCGTCGGGGTCCGAGGAGATCACGAGATCCGCGTCGGGCCGCAGCCGCCGCACCGCTGCGGCGGCGGGGAGCAGACCGATACCGGAGTCCATGAGCGCGATCTTCACCCGGTCACGATAGACGATGGCCTCGGTCGGGCCGCTTCGGTGGGGCAGACTGCGGGCGTGAGCGCCATCGCGTGGACCGCCGCCGGATCATTCGCCGCCTGGTTGTGGCTGCTGCTGGGCCAGGGCTTCTTCTGGCGCACGGACGTACGCCTGCCGCCCCGCCGTGACGTCGACGACTGGCCGTACGTCTGTGTCGTCGTCCCCGCGCGCGACGAGGCCGCCGTACTGCCCGAGAGCCTGCCGTCCCTGCTGGCCCAGGACTATCCGGGCCGCGCGGAGGTCTTCCTCGTCGACGACGGCAGTTCGGACGGGACCGCTGAGCTGGCCCTTGACCTGGCCGGACGCTTCGGCGGGCTGCCCCTGACCGTGTCGTCGCCCGGGGAGCCGCCCTCGGGCTGGACGGGCAAGCTCTGGGCCGTGCGGCACGGAATGGCGCTTGCCCGTGCGCACGAGCCCGAGTTCCTGCTGCTGACGGACGCGGACATCGCCCATCGGCCGGACAGCCTGCGCGCGTTGGTGGCAGCCGCGCGCACCGGGGGCTTCGACCTCGTGTCGCAGATGGCGCGCTTGCGGGCCGAGAGTGTGTGGGAACGGCTCGTCGTGCCCGCCTTCGTCTATTTCTTCGCCCAGCTCTATCCGTTCCGCCGGGTCGGTGTGCGGGGCTCGCGCACGGCCGCCGCGGCGGGCGGCTGTGTGCTGCTACGGGCCGAGGCCGCCGAGCGGGCGCGGATCCCGGACGCGATCCGGCAGGCCGTCATCGACGACGTCGCGCTGGCCACGGCGGTCAAGAGGAGCGGCGGGCACATCTGGCTGGGGCTGGCCGAGCGGGTGGAGAGCGTCCGACCGTACCCCCGGCTGCACGACCTGTGGCGCATGGTCTCCCGCAGCGCCTACGCCCAACTGCTGCACAACCCGCTGCTGCTCGTCGGCACGGTCCTCGGCCTGGCGCTGGTCTACCTCGTCCCGCCCGTCGCCCTCCTGACGGGTCCGGCCTCGGGAGACCTTCCGGCGACGGTTCTCGGCGGCCTCGCCTGGCTGCTGATGACGGCGACGTACGTGCCGATGCTCCGCCACTACGGTCAGCCGCTGTGGCTCGCTCCCCTGCTGCCGTTCACGGCGTTCCTGTACCTGCTGATGACGGTCGACTCCGCGGTCCGGCACCACCGGGGACACGGCGCGGCCTGGAAGGGCCGCACCTACGCGCGCCCGGACGCCGTCCCGGACGAGGGCTAGCCCCGGGCCGGCCCGGACCGGGGCCTCCTCCGTCCCGGGGCCGCTGCTGCCTGCCGATACCGGGGCCGCTGCTGCCTGCCGATACCGGGGCCGCTGCTGCCTGCCGATACCGGGGCCGCTACTTCCTGCCAGGAGTCCAGTTCATCCCCCACCCGTAGGCGTGGTCGACCGTACGCTGCGGACTCACCCCTCGCTCGGGGACGAGGTAGCGGGCCTCGCGCTGGACGATGAGGTCGCCGCCCCGGTTGGTGATGAGGGCGAGGGCGCAGACGGTGGAGGGGACGGTGCACTCGTCGAGGGAGAAGTCGACGGGGGCGCCGTGCTGTGGGTGGAGAGTGACCGTCGCGTGCAGATCGGCGAAGGAGCGGGCGCCCTCGTAGATGGTGACGAAGATGAGGACGCGCCGCAGGTCCTGCTTGTGGTCGAGGTTGATGGTGAGGTTCTCGCCGCTGCTCACGGCGCCGGTGCGGTCGTCGCCGTCGAGGTGGATGAAGGGCGGCTGATGCAGGGCCCCGAAGGCGTTGCCCAGGGCCTGGACCACGCCCTTCCTGCCGTCGGACAGCTCGAACAGGGCGCACAGGTCGAGGTCGAGGTCCGCGTGCATGGCGACTGCCCGGCCCAGCTTGCTGCCCCAGCCGCTGAACTGTTTGCGCACCTCCCAGTTGAGGTTCACGCGCATGGCGCCCGAGGTGCCGCCCTGCTTGGCCAGGGAGACGGTTGGGGCCTCCTTGGTGAGCGTGACCTTGGTGAGACGCACCGGGGCCGGCGGTACGGACGGCGGGGGCGGGGTGGCCGTCACCGGGGGCTGCACGGTGACGGGCGCAGCGGTGACGGGCGCGGACGGAGCTGCGGGCGCTGGGGTCGCCGCCGTGTGCTGCGGTTCGTCCACGGTGATGCCGAAGTCGGTGGCGAGGCCTTCCAGCCCGCTGCTGTAGCCCTGGCCGACGGCGCGGAACTTCCAGGCGCCCTGACGCCGGTAGAACTCCCCGAGCACGAAGGCGGTTTCGACACCGGCGTCCTTGCTGTCGAAACGCGCGACCTCGGTGCCCGCCCGCTCGTCGAGCACCCGGATGTACAGGCCGGGCACCTGCCCGAAGGTACCGTCGTCCGTCGAGGCGACGAGCACCACGGTCTCGATGGCGGGCTCCACACGCGCGAGGTCGACGAGGAGCGAGTCGGTCACCTGCCCGCCGACGTCCCGCTTGCCCTCGTGCCGGACCGCGCCCGAGGAGTGCGCGGGCTGGTTGTAGAAGACGAAGTCGGCGTCGGAGCGCACTTTTCCGCCCACCAGCAACAGCGCCGAGGCGTCCGTGTCGGGCACGCCCGGCCCGGAACGCCGGCCCAATTCCACGCGCAGCGCGGTTGTCGGCACCGCGGTGTTCGATCCTTTCGGCATTGACATGTCCGCCCCCATCAGAAGATCACCAAGAAGGTCGTCACCGGGCCGCGTCCCCGCGTCCGTCGGATCCGTGCCGATCCGTTGTCGACGCCCAACCTATTCCCCCGGCCCCGGAACCCCCAGAACCCGTACCGAAAGACCATCGGTCAACCGCCGGTAACCGGCCGGGAACTCGCCCATTACACGATCAGAACGCGTTCCGCTGCCCTTTTTCGCCGAGTTCGCTCGCATTGGGGATCCAGCGTCACGGCCGACACGGAAAAGAACCCTCTTATCGGTCTCCCCAACCAGCACATCGTGGGCTTAACTTATGTGCCATGACCTCCCCCCGCTCCACCTACGGCGGCGGTTACTACTCCGCCTCGTCCTTCGCGGACACCCCGATCTACGACTCCCTCGTCGCCGAGCGGGGAACCCCTCAGATCGCCCCGATCCGGGTACCCGCCCAGTACGACACACCGGGCAGCAACCTGCCCGCCCTCCCGTCGGCGCTTCCCGCCCTGCCGTCGGGTCCTTCCCAGCCGTCCCCTGCCTACGGTTATCCGCAGGCCCAGCAGCCCTCGCCGCTGCAGCAGGCGCCCAACGCGTACATCCCGCAGCAGGCAGCGGGCCCGCGGGGCTATCCGGGCGCCCAGCCCCAGCAGCAGCGTCCGATGGGAGGCAACACCGGCTACGAGGCCATGCGCCCGGCGGCTCCTCGCCCGGCCCAGACCGCCGCTCCATACCAGCAGGATCCGTACAACAACCAGCAGTACCGCGGATACTGAGCCGGTTGGAATATTCCGCGTGGGGTTGTCAGGGCCTGCTGGCAGGATGACCCCATGGGGAATCCGTCACTGCACTCGATCCACGTCCACCCGCTGAAAGCGGCCCGGGGCTTCGCGTCCGACGAGGCCGTCGTGGAGCCCTGGGGGCTGGCGGGCGACCGCCGCTGGGTGCTGGTCGACGACTCGGGCAAGGTCATCACTCAACGCCAGCATCCGCGAATGGCGTTGGCCGCCGCCGGGCCGCAGCCCGGCGGCGGTCTCTTGCTGTCCGCACCCGACCGTGAGCCCCTCACCGTCGCCACGCCCGAGCCCACCGGGACGATCACGATCGAGCTCTTCCGGGACAAGGTGGAGGCCGTCCCCGCCGACGCCTCGGCGCACTCCTGGTTCAGCGCGTACCTGGGCGTCGCCGCGCGACTCGTGCACCTCGACGACCCCGCGACCCGGCGACCGATCGACCCCGAGTACGCCCGCCCCGGCGAGACGGTCAGTTTCGCCGACGGTTTCCCGCTGCTGCTCACCACGCTGACCTCGCTCGACGCGCTCAACTCGCTCGTCGCGCGGGGCGATCATCCCGAAGAGGGCCCGCTGCCCATGAGCCGCTTCCGGCCGAATGTGGTCGTCGCCGGCACGGACGCCTGGGCCGAGGACGACTGGCGGCGCGTCGCCATCGGCGAGGTCACCTTTCGAGTCGCCAAGATGTGCGGACGGTGCGTGGTGACCACCACCGACCAGGACACCGCCGAGCGCGGCCGGGAACCGCTGCGTACCCTCGCCCGCCACCGCCGCTTCGGCGACAAACTCGTCTTCGGGCAGAACCTGGTTCCGGAAACCCGGGGCACGGTTCGGGTCGGCGATCCGGTACGGGTGCTCGAATGAGCCGTTCCGTTCAGCCGTTGATCGCGATGACATCCGCGCTTCCCGGAGAGGCAGGGAACCCCCTCTTCCACCTTGAAAATTCAACCTCCTAGGATTCGTTCGTGTGTAGGGAACACAAGCCCCGGAACCGACCGTTGAGGCTTTGCGAGAAGTTCATGAGAAGGCCGGCGGGAGGGGTCATTTCGTTCTCTCCCCACCGGGACCGCGCGTGGACGGCTCCTGCCGGGGTTGTCACGAACGCGGAAGGGGGTGCGGGGCGGTGCGGGCGATCGGTGGACTACGGGCTTCCGGCGGGCTGTGGCGTTGGCGGCACAATCCGCTGCGGCGAACGACGGATCTGGTCGAGGCCTGGCTGGCGTTCGCGACCCTCGTCCTGATCTTGGTGGCCGCGCCGCTGATCGGCGCGGTCGTCGGCACCACCGCCCAGGACGCCCTCCAGCGGTCCGTGCGGGACCAGCAGGCGACCCGGCACCGGGTGACGGCCACGGTCGTCAAGAAGGTCGACGGCTCCCCGCTGGACCCGGATCCCGAGACGGCCACTACCCGTGACCGGCAGAGCCGGGTGGTCGCCGACTGGACCGGACCGGACGGCACCGACCGGCACGGCACGGTCATGGTGAACCTCAAGACCCCACAGCCCGGTGACCACTTCACCCTGTGGACGGACGGCCAGGGCCGAACGGTGGGCCGCCCTCTGGACACGGTCACCGCGACGACCCACGCGGTGCTGGCCGGGTTCGGCGCCACCGTGCTCGCCGCGGGACTCGTGGAGGGCGTCCGACGTCTGATCGTCTGGCGCATGGTTTGCCGCCGGTACGCCCGTTGGGACCAGGCATGGGACAAGGCGGGACCGGACTGGGGCAGGACGGGCACGGGCAGCTGACCGCCTTCCCACTCCGGTCAACTCCCCCTGCCCGCGCACGCTACGGTGGACCGACCAGCCGAACTGTTCGGCATCGACCCGCGTTCCACGAGGTGGGGGCACAGCAACGCCATGGCACAGGGCACGGTCCAGGTGACGCACACCGGTACATCGCGGTGGCGGCGCCGCACGGGTGAGTACTCGTCGCTCGCCGCGGCCCTGGAGGCCGCGAGCGAGGGCGATGTGCTCATCGTCGCCCCCGGTACGTACCGGGAGAACCTCGTCGTGCAGCGAGGGGTCA
The DNA here is from genome assembly GCF_042955065.1 of Streptomyces sp. NPDC012510. Taxonomy (NCBI): domain Bacteria; kingdom Bacillati; phylum Actinomycetota; class Actinomycetes; order Kitasatosporales; family Streptomycetaceae; genus Streptomyces; species Streptomyces sp. NPDC012510. Next base: position 273,538 of record NZ_JBIBEN010000010.1, on the reverse strand, counting down.
CGCTGCGCGGCCCGGAGGGCTCGCCCGGCTCGGTCCGTATCGCGCCCGTGGACGGTGTGCCGCTGACCGTGTCCGCCTCGGCCGTGGTGCAGGACCTGCATGTGGAGGGCCAGGACGCGGCGGCGCCCGCGCTGCTCGTCGAGGACGGCACCCCCGAGCTGATGGACCTGCGGATCGTCACGCGCTCCGCGGCCGGCATAGAGGTTCGCGGCGGCGCCCGCCCCACGGTCCGGCGCTGCACGGTCGACAACCCGGCCGGCATCGGTATCGCCGTGGTCGACGGCGGTGGCGGTGTCTTCGAGGAGTGCGAGGTGGTCGCGGCCGGGCAGGCCGGTGTCGCGGTGCGCGGCGGCGGCCACCCCCGCCTGGAGCGGTGCCGGGTGCACCACACCTCGGGCTCGGGCCTGACGGCGACCGGGGAGAACTCCGCTCTGGAGGCGGTGGGTTGCGAGGTCTACGAGGTCCGGGGCAGCGGCGTGCAGATCACCGGGCGGGCCACGGCCCATCTCACCGACTGCGATGTGCACCGTACGACGGCCGACGGGGTCACACTCGACACGGACGCCGTGCTCACCCTCGCCGACTGCCGTATCCACGACATCCCGGAGAACGCGGTGGACCTCCGCTCGCGCTCCGTCCTGACCCTGACGCGTACGTCGGTACGGCAGTTCGGGCGCAACGGGCTCTCGGTGTGGGACCCGGGCACCCGCGTGGACGCCAACCAGTGCGAGATCTTCGACAGCACCGGCGACTACCCGGCCGTCTGGATCAGCGACGGCGCGACCGCGGTGCTGGAGTCCTGTCGGGTGCACGACGTGCCGGACGCGCTGTTCGTGCTGGACCGGGGCTCGCGCGCGGACGTCGTCGACAGTGATCTGTCGCAGGTGCGCAACACGGCGGTGTCGGTGAGCGACGGCGCGACCGCACAGCTCGACGACTGCCGGATCCGCGACGCGGCGACGGGCGCCTGGTTCCGCGACCACGGCAGCGGCGGCACGCTGAGCGGCTGCACCGTGGACGGCACGCAGACCGGTGTGATCGTCACCAAGGGCGCCGACCCGACCATCGAGCGCTGCACGGTCACCTCGCCCGCCGAGGCGGGCTTCTATGTCTCGGCCGAGGGCCGCGGCAGCTTCCTCAACTGCCGGGTGACGGGCAGCGGCGGCTACGGCTTCCACATCATCGACGGCTGCCGGGCGACGCTGCGCAGGTGCCGTACGGAGCGTTGTTCGCGCGGCGGTTACGAGTTCGCGGACGGCGGTCCCGGCAGCGCCGGTGGCGGCCCCGTCGTCGAGGACTGCACCAGCGACGAGAGCGCGGGGGTCCGGCTCCCGGCCCCGCAGGAGATCGCCACACAGACCACGGCCCAGTCGCCCGGCCTGCTGGGCTCCATCCCGGGCCAGCGCACCACCGAGCAGCCGCCGGTCGCCCTGCCCGCCGTGGAGCCGGAGACGCCCGCGCGAACCTCGAAGGCCGTGCTCGGTGAACTCGACGCGCTGGTCGGCCTGGACAGCGTCAAGCGCGAGGTCCGCGCGCTCACCGACATGATCGAGGTGGGCCGTCGCCGTCAGCAGGCCGGCCTCAAGGCGGCGTCCGTCAAGCGGCACCTGGTGTTCACGGGCTCCCCCGGCACCGGCAAGACCACGGTCGCCCGCCTCTACGGCGAGATCCTGGCGTCGCTCGGCGTCCTCGAGAAGGGACATCTCGTCGAGGTCTCCCGCGTCGACCTGGTCGGTGAGCACATCGGCTCCACCGCGATCCGCACCCAGGAGGCCTTCGAACGGGCCCGTGGCGGGGTGCTGTTCATCGACGAGGCGTACGCGCTGTCACCGGAGGACTCGGGCCGGGACTTCGGCAAGGAGGCCATCGACACGCTGGTGAAGCTGATGGAGGACCACCGGGACGCCGTGGTGGTCATCGTCGCGGGCTACACGGCCGAGATGGAGCGCTTCCTCACCGTCAACCCCGGTGTGGCGTCCCGTTTCTCGCGGACCATCACCTTCGACGACTACGTCCCGGACGAGCTGTTGCGCATCGTGGAGCAGCAGGCCGTGGAGCACGAGTACCGGCTGGCGCCGGGCGCGGGCGACGCACTGCTGAAGTACTTCACGGCGATCCCCAAGGGCCCCGCTTTCGGCAACGGCCGTACCGCGCGGCAGACCTTCGAGGCGATGGTCGAGCGCCACGCGAGCCGGGTGGCCCAGGTCGACGAACCGAGCACGGACGAGTTGACGCTGCTGTACGCGGAGGACCTGCCGGACCTGTCGTAGGCAACCGCCCTGGGCCGTGAAGATCCGCGGATGGACCCCACCGGCGTATGACCGGCCGCCGGATGGGGGCGGAGAGGCCGCTGCGCGGATGGGACCATGACACTTCGCACCCGGAACGTCCTGTCCTCGCACTCTCCGCAAACCCGTCCACCACCGCGTCCCCGACGGCGATGCGCGCCATCGCGCGCCTGCACAACCCGGACGAGGCCGGCAAGACGATCTCGACGTGGCCGGACAGGCGAACGAGCCGACCCACGACGGTCCCGGGTCATTTCCTCTGTCGGCGGGTCTGTCTCACCTCGCTGTCGATGGCCCAGGCGTCGGCAACCGGCCCGAGGTGGCCCAGCTTGTCGGGGTTGATCACCGAACGGATGGTCTGGATCTGCCCGTCGAGCACGTCCAGGGCCAGCGTGTGGAGGACCTTGCCGTCACGGTCGCGCACGATGGCACCGGGTTGGCCATTGACCTCATGCGGCTGGAACGACACGTCGATCCGGGCCAGCAGCGGGAAAACGGAAGCCAGCAGACGAGCCACGTTCTCGGCGCCGACGACGGCCCTGGCCAGCTGCGGGGCCTTGCCGCCGCCGTCCCCGACCAGCTGCACATCGGCGGCCAGGAGATCCCGCAGGCCGGCGACATCGCCCTCGCGAAGTGCGTCGAAGAAACGCGTCGCCAGCTCCTGCCGCTCCTGGCGGTCCGCTTCGAACCTCGGCCGCCCGGCCTCCATGTGCCGCCGTGCCCGTACCAGGAGCTGTCGGCACGCCGCCTCCGAACGCCCCACCGCCGACGCGATGTCGTCGAACCCGAAGCCGAACACCTCCCGCAGCACGAACACCGACCGCTCCAGCGGGCTGAGCCGCTCCAGCAGCAGCAGCGCCGCCATCGACACCGAGTCGGCCAGCTCCGCCGAGCGCGCCGGATCCTGGTACGGATCGCTCAGCAGTGGCTCGGGGAACCAAGGGCCCACGTATTCCTCCCGCCGCACCCGCGCGGAGCGCAGCACGTCGATCGAGATCCGCGTCACCGTGGTGGACAGAAACGCCTTGACCGATGTGGGAAGGGTCGTCGAGCCGTCGAAGCGCAGCCATGTCTCCTGCACCGCGTCCTCGGCCTCGCTCACGCTGCCCAGAATCCGGTAGGCGATCGAGAACAGCAGGGACCGCAGCTCCTCGAACTCCTCGACCTTGTTCACGCCGCGTCCTTCTTGAGGTCTTCGGGTCATCGATGGCGATTCAGCGGAACTGCCCGACCTCGTAGTCGCCGGCCGGCTGCCGGGCGATGATGTTCAACCTGTTCGCCATGTTCATGAAGGAGACCAGGACTGCCAGGGCGGTGAGCTGCTCCTCGTCGTAGTGCTCCGCGGCACGCGCCCAGACCTCGTCGCCGACCCCCTCGGCGGCGTCCGCGACCCGGGTCCCCTGCTCCGCCAGCTCCAGCGCGGCTCGCTCGGCCTCGGTGAAGACCCCGGCCTCCCGCCACGCCGTCACCAGGTTCAGCCGCACCGCGGTCTCGCCGGCCGCGGCGGCCTCCTTGGTGTGCATGTCGACGCAGACGGCACAGCCGTTGATCTGGCTCACGCGCAGGGCCACGAGCTCCTGTGTCACGGCCGGCAGCGGCGACTCCTTGAGCGTCCTGCCCGCCGCCATGAGGTGCTTGAGGGCCTTGGCGGCGGTCGGGCCGGCGAAGTAGTTCAGTCGCGCGTCCATCGCGTTCTCCTCTGTGCTCGTCGGTGGCTACACCCCCTGGGACGAGACAGCCCTACGCCCTGTGACACGGGCACGTGTGATCCACGTCTCCCGCACTCGGATGTCCGGAGATGTCACAGGCGGAGGCTCTGTCTCGTCCCAGGGGAAGCAGGCAATCCTCGATCAAGGAGCTGATGGTGAACCTCGCACTGTGGATCGTCGCCGGACTGATGGCCGCCGTCTGCCTGACCGGCAGCTCCAAGATGTTCGTGCCCAGGGAGAAGCTGGCCGCCTCGGGCGGCACCGCCACCCGGTGGGTCGAGGACTTCAGCCCCGGTGCCCTCAAGGCCATCGGCGCCGTCGAACTCCTGGCCGCGGCGGGCCTGATACTGCCCGCCGCGCTCGACACCGCGCCGATTCTGGTGCCGCTGGCCGCCACCGGACTGGCGCTGCTGTTCGCCGGAGCACTGGCCATGCGCCTGCGCCGTGGCGAGAGAGTGACGATCGCGGGCGACCTGGTCTACCTCACTCTGGCTCTCTTCCTGGCATGGGGCCGTTTCGGCCCCGAGTCCTTCGTCGGCTGATCACCCGGTGTCCACTTCCAGGGTGCCCGTGGACCCGGCATCTAGGGTGCCCGTGGACCCGGCAACTCGGCGCCGAGCCGGTCCAGCAGGTGCTTCCGTTCCTCTGCGAAGGCCGGGTCCGCCTGGTAGTCGGAGTGGCCGAAGATGGGGGCAGGCAGGGGGTGGGCGCCGGTGCGGCCGTAGGCGAGCGGGTCTGTGAAGGGGCCCGCGTCGACCTGCGGTCCGTTGCCGCTCGTCAGACGGACGGGGCCGCCGATGGGGTCGGTGAGGCGGTACAGGTTGCGCCAGCAGTCGACCTCGCGGTGCAGGGAGGCGAGCGGCTCCGGGCCGAAGTGGGCGGGGAACCAGCGTCCGTACAGCCGCTCCAGCGGTGAGCCGTACGTAAGCAGCGCAACCCGCCTGCGGACCGACGGGGTCAACTGCCAGGCGGCGGCCGCCGCGAGGACGCTGCCCTGGGAGTGGCCGGAGAGGACGAGGCGCCCGCCCGTGGCGCGGGTCCAGGTGGCCATGCGCCAGGTCAGGTCGGGCACGGCCCGCTCGGCGTAGCAGGGCGGGGCGAACGGATGGGCGGCGCGAGGCCAGAACGTGCCCACGTCCCAGAGGATGCCGATCGTGCGGCGCGCGGAGGCGTCCTTGTAGGCCCGGCGCCCCCAGGTGACGAACAGCAGAAAACCGACGCCGATCAGCCAGGACCCCAGAGCCTGCGCGGTCTCGGCGGCCCCCTCGACGAAGTCGTGGGCGCCGCGTGCCGCCTTCGCCGGTGTCTCCCCCGTCAGCAGCGCACCGGCCAGAGCGCCGGCACCGAGGAGCAGCGTCACGGTCGAGATGATGCCGATGATCCGGGGCGCCCGGTCGGTGAGCGCGGCCATGGCCCGGGTACGGGCGATACGGCGGGTACGGCCGGCATCCTGCGCCTCGCGCTCCCCGCTCGGGTGCTGCGCATTCGGATGCTCTTCGCTCGGACGTTCTCCGCCCGGGTGCTCCCCGGCCGGGCGTTCTCCGCCCGGGTGCTCCCCGCCCGGGTGTTGCCCGTTCGGTTGCTCTTCGCTCAAGCGTTCCCCGTTCGGTTGTCCTTCCCTCGGGCGCTCATCGGCCTTCCCGTCCGGACGGTCGCCGGTCTTCTCGCTCGATCGGTCCTCTGCTCGGCGCTCGTGCCGGGGTCCGCCCTCCACCAGGTCGTACTCCCGCTCCACCGCCGTCATCTCGGCTCGCCGCAGGACCCAGGTACGGCGGGCCAGCCAGCCGAGGAGGCCGAGGACGACCAGGAGGAGGGGTGGGATGACGGAGGCCTGCCAGGTGAGAAGGACGGGTGGCCCTTGCAGGGCGTCGTCGGTGCCACCCAGCCAGTCGGCCACGCGCTGGGCGACTCCTGCGGACATCCCTCCGCCGAGAGCGCAGGCCAGCATCGCGACGGCGGGGCCCGCCAGGCCGTGCATGGCGGTGCGCGGGTCCGGCCGGGAGCGGTACAGGGTGTGGGCGACCACGCCCAAGGCGATCACGAGCAGACCCTGGACGAGGGTGATCCCCCCGAAGGTCATGTCGCCCGGCAGCCGCCCCGCCGACCTCCAGTCCGGGCGCGGCGACCCCGCGTACACCATGGCCAGGACGAGCAGGGCGACGGAGCAGACGGGCAAGCGGCGTACCAGGTGGTCGTCCAGTGCGTGGTCGAGGCGCCGCTCACTGCGGCCCCGGCGGCACACCACCCACACCACGATCACCGCGAGGGCGACGAGGGCCGCGTTCAGCAGCCAGCCCACCAGTTCCAGGGCGGCGGGGCCGCCCGCTCGACGGTCGTGGCGGGCGGCGGACGTGCCGACGGCAGCCGCGACCGTCAGGAAGCCGGCCGCCGCGTGGGCGGCGCGCAGCCTGGCCACCAGCCGGCGCCCGTACCAGAAGCCGGGCCGGCCGAGAGCGACCCGCGCCGTCTCCTCGATGTCGGGTGGGAGGCGCTCCCCGACTTCGGGTGAGGGGTGGGCCGGTCTCCCGTCGGCAGGGCGGGCGTCGTCAGGGTCCATGGGCCGCTGGGACTCGTACTCACTCCAGGTGCGATGGGAGAGGTACCACAGCAGACAGGTCAGTGCGGTGGGCACGAGGGCGGCCAGGGCGAGGCGACGGCCGGGCAGGCTCCACCAGCCGTCGTCGGAGACCTCCGGGGAGAGGAAGCCGAGCCAGGTGTGCTCCTCGGCGCACGCGCGTGCGCCGGCGCACTGCCAGGCGGTCAGATCGAGGGCGACCTCGCAGACGGCGGCGACGAGCAGCACGGTGAGGGTCAGTCCGGTGAGCCGGACGAGGAGGCCGTAGAGACGTACCGTCCGCGGGCGGCCGAGGGTGCTGGGGCGCATCCAGTGGGCGAGGTTGACGACCATGAACGGCAGCAACAACAGCCACAGGGCACGTGAGCCGTTGCCGGAGGTGAGGTTGCACCAGACATAGGCCTCGGGGACGGGCTTGCCCCGGTAGTCCTGGGGACGCTTCTCCGCGTCCGCGTCGTCTGTGCGGCGGAAGACGGCGGCAGTGTCGTCGCCGGTGATCCGCACTGTGCGCGGATCGTCCAGCATCCGCTCGGGGGTGGTGCCGCCGACACCGTGGACGAGGAGTTCGAGGGCGGTTCCGTCCGTCGTGGGACGGCCCGGACCGTGGTGCTTCCCCGCACCGGCGCCTTGCGGATGTTCCCTGGGTTCTCTGTGTGTCGTATGTTCCCTCGCACGATCCACTGTTCCGCTTCCCCCGTGATGCGTCGCAAGTCAGGTGATGTGCAGGCCCTGATGATCGCCGCTGAGCGGGGCTCGTACACCTGTCGGCACGGAATCTCCCCGATCCGTGTGATAGTGGCGGGCGCGAGAAACGGAACGTGAAGTGCACGCGTCTGTGCAGGTAGTGGCGTCGCCGGCGGTGGAGCGTGCGAATATGGGACGTCCTCGGGACCGGGGACAGGGGGAATGTCCTCGTCGGAGGGGGTATGGGAGGCGTGTCGGGCGTGATGGGGCGAGAGGACCGGAGCGGGCGTGAGTGAGAACCAGAACCTCCTCGCGGAGCAGCGCCGTGCCTTGATCCTCGACGAGGTACGACGACGGGGCGGGGTCCGGGTCAATGAACTGACGCGCAAACTGGGCGTGTCGGACATGACGGTGCGTCGCGACCTGGACGCACTCGCCCGCCAGGGCGCGGTGGAGAAGGTGCACGGCGGTGCGGTACCGGTGGCCGAGGCGAGTACGCACGAGCCGGGGTTCGAGGCGAAGTCCGGGCTGGAGCTGACCGCCAAGGAGGACATCGCGCGGGCCGCCGCGGAACTGGTCGCGCCGGGTTCGGCGATCGCCCTGTCGGGGGGTACGACGACGTACGCGTTGGCGCACCGACTGGTGGACGTACCGGATCTCACGGTGGTCACCAACTCGGTGCGGGTCGCCGATGTCTTCCACGCCGCCCAGCGCACGACCGGCCCCCGGCAGGGTGCGGCGACCGTCGTGCTGACCGGTGGGGTGCGCACGCCGTCGGACTCGTTGGTGGGGCCCGTCGCCGATCAGGCGATCGCGGCGCTCCACTTCGATGTGCTGTTCCTGGGTGTGCACGGGATATCGGTGGAGGCGGGGCTGTCGACGCCGAACCTGGCTGAGGCCGAGACCAACCGGCGGCTCGTGCAGTCGGCCCGGCGCGTCGTGGTGGTGGCCGACCACACCAAGTGGGGGACGGTGGGGTTGAGTTCGTTCGCGGCGTTGGAGCAGGTGGACACGCTCGTGACCGATGCGGGGCTGGCCGCGCAGGCACGGGCCGAGGTGTCCGAGCATCTGCGGCGGCTGGTGGTGGCCGGTGAGGACGAGGACAGCGGCGATGTGTGAGCAGACGCCGAGTTCCTGAGCGCCCTTTCACCTCTGGGCGTTCCGGGCCGGGGTGGGGGCTGTGCGTGGCTGGTCGCGCCCTCGTGGCGGAGCCGCACATCGAGGCCGCACATCGAGACAGCCCCGCCCCCTTGGCGGCACCGCCGAACCCGGCGGCGCGTGTCCCTCAGTCCGTCCACAGTCCCGTCGCCAGCAGGGTTTCGATGGCTGTCGCGTACGGCGTGATGTCCAGGTTCTGTTCTCGCAGCCACTCGTCCGAGTAGTACTTGTCGAGGTAGCGGTCGCCGGGGTCGCACAGGAGGGTGACGACGCTGCCCTCGCGGCCGTCGGCGACCATCTCGGCGACGATCTTCAGGGCGCTCCACAGGCCCGTGCCCGTGGAGCCGCCGGCCTTGCGGCCGATGGCGTTCTCCAGGGCTCGTACGGCGGCGACGCTGGCGGCGTCGGGGACCTTCATCATGCGGTCGACGGCTCCGGGGACGAAGCTGGGCTCCATGCGGGGGCGGCCGATGCCCTCAATGCGGGAGCCGCAGTCGCAGGTGACGTCGGGGTCGCCGGTGGTCCAGCCCTCGAAGAAACAGGAGTTCTCGGGGTCGGCGACGCAGATGCGGGTGTCGTACTGCATGTAGTGGACGTAGCGGGCGATGGTCGCGGAGGTGCCGCCGGTGCCGGCGGTGGCGACGATCCAGGCGGGCTCGGGGAACCTCTCCGACCTCATCTGCCGGAAGACGGATTCGGCGATGTTGTTGTTGCCCCGCCAGTCCGTGGCCCGTTCGGCGTAGGTGAACTGGTCCATGTAGTGGCCGCCGGTCTCCGCCGCGAGGCAGGCCGACTCCTCGCACATCCGCCGTGAGTCGTCCACGAAGTGGCAGCGGCCGCCGTGGAACTCGATCAGGCGGATCTTCTCGGTACTGGTCGTGCGCGGCATGACGGCGATGAAGGGGACGCCGATCAGTTTGGCGAAGTAGGCCTCGGAGACGGCCGTGGAGCCGCTGGAGGCCTCGATGACGGGTCGGTCCGGTCGGATCCAGCCGTTGCACAGGCCGTAGAGGAAGAGGGAGCGGGCGAGGCGGTGCTTGAGGCTGCCGGTGGGATGGGTCGACTCGTCCTTGAGATACAGGTCGATGCCCCATCGCTCGGGCAGCGGGAAGCGCAGGAGGTGGGTGTCGGCGGAGCGGTTGGCGTCGGCCTGGACCTTGCGGACGGCCTCCTTGAGCCAGGTCCGGTAATCGATGTCGCTGTGATCGACGTCGAGGGTCGCGCCCGGACAGGTGGGGTGGGGGGTGCTCACGGCGTGCTCCTCACACTTCGCGCCGACGGCGGATCGCGGCGTCGGACGACCTGATGATAAACACCTTCCGCACGCTTCTCACCTGCATAAACATGCCTTTGAGCATCTCAAGGCACTCCTGTGACCGCAGTGCGCGGGGCGCATGGGGGGCGCATGCCGCGCATGCGCCGGAACCCCGCCCCCGACCAACCGTGCGCACTGGTGCTCGACGCGGGGGACGTGCAGACTTCACCGCAGGGGCCGGGTCGAGGCAACTCCGGGCCGACAGGGGGAAGCGACCTCGGGCAGACTGGGTCACGGTCCGCGACGGATCACACGACAGAGGACAGCCGAAGCGCACTAGGGGGCGGGGCACATGGCGGAGCCGGAGTTCGCGGCCACGGGCGTGCGGATCGGAAAGAGGCTGCGGCAGCTCACCCGGGCCGGACAGGTCCGGATCGAGGACGGCCGGCTGCAGTTGCTCACCAGTTACGGCAGCGAGATCGACAGCGCACCCGTGCAGGCGGTGCGCGCCTCGAAGCCCTGGTTCGCCAACGAGGACCGCGCGTTGGCCGATGTCAACGGCACCCGCTACACGCTCACGCTGAACGAGCACGACCCTGCCCCGGGCAAGCCCGGACCTCCCTCGGCGCGCCGCTTCATAGAGGCGGTGCGCAGGGCCGCGGGGCGCAGCGGCTGACACACCGCGAGTTGCGGAACCCGGCCCTCTGGGCCACTCTGGTCTCACGTCACTCTGGGTCTACCGGCGATAACGCTGCGAACCAGCCCGCCGGCCACGTCAGCGGGCGGCGGTCTCCACAGCCACCCCATGAGCAGGCGGCAGCCCTGGCTTCCGTCACCAGGCGGCAGTCGTAGGCGGCCGCACCACAGCAGGCGGCGTTTTTCGCCCAGCCACCTCGCTGGATCCGTACTCCGATCTTCTTCCGGACTCAATTCGGGGAGTCGCAGCCGTGATCAGCCAGCAAAGCAGGCACTGCACGGTGGAGCTCCAAGCCCTGCCGTCGCGGATCGGCCAGGTCCGCAGAATCGTATCTGCGCAATTGCGCTACTGGCATCTGGACCCCTTGATAGAGCGGGCCGCACTCGGGGTGACCGAGCTGCTGTCCAACGTCCACCGGCACGCGGAGCCGGACAAGATGTGCACGGTGGAGATGGAGTTGCTCCTCGGCCGGCTCACGGTCTCCGTGCACGACCACGACCCTCGCCTCCCGGTCGTGCAGGACGCGGAGCTCTTCGCCACCAGCGGCCGCGGTCTCGCGATGGTCGCCGCGGTGAGCGAGAACTGGGGTGTGCGGCCGCACGGCGAGTCGGGGAAGGTCGTGTGGTTCACCCTGCCGGCTTCCTCGGCGGCGGTGCCGAAGATCTCGCCGTACGACGCCGGGCAGCCGCAGGACACCGGACTGCCTCACGACACCGGACAGCCCTACGACACCGGACGCCGGCCCGCCGCGCGTGGCCGCAGGTCCGAACACGCTCCCGCCCGGTCGGCCGTCGCAGGCTGACCGGGCGGTGACCATCCCCCTCCCCGACGCGGTGCCCCCCTCGCCTTCGAGGTGACCCTGCGCCCTCCGCCCTCCATCGCGAGGGGCACCCCGCGGAGCCCTCGGAGACCACGCCGGGCATGGGCTCTCGATTTCTGTAACTACTAGTATGTACAGTGGCCGGGTGACCACTCCGGAGCGTCTGATCGAGTCCACCCGCGAGCTGCTGTGGGAGCGCGGCTATGTGGGCACCAGCCCCAAGGCCATCCTGGAGCGCTCGGGTGCCGGACAGGGCAGCATGTACCACCACTTCAGCGGGAAGCCGGCTCTCGCACTGGCCGCGATCAGGCGGACGGCCGAGGAGATGCGGGCCACGGCCGAGGAGGTACTGGACGGGCCGGGCTCACCGTTCGAGCGCGTCGAGGCGTATCTGCGGCGTGAGCGCGATGTCCTGCGCGGTTGCCCGGTCGGGCGGCTGACGATGGATCCGGACGTGATCGCTCGCGACGAGCTGCGGGCGCCGGTGGACGAGACGCTCGACTGGCTGCGTGAGCGCCTGGCCGGACTCGTCGAAGAGGGCAAGGAGGAGGGACAGTTCGCGCCCGGCCTGGACGGGGAGGAGATCGCCGCGACGATCGTGGCGACCGTCCAGGGCGGCTATGTCCTGGCCCGCGCCTCCGGCTCACCGACGGCGTTCGACGCGGGGATCCGAGGACTGCTCGCCCTGCTCCGGCCGGCCCGCCCCTCTCGATGAGCCACGTGTGAACCCCGACAGGCCGCACATCGACCCAAACAGGCCGCACACGACCCCGACAGGCCGCAGATCGGCCGCGACAGATCGCACGTCGACTCGACCGCCCCTGGAGATACAGGATGCACGCCCTGCACTACGACATCACCCTGCCCGCCGACTACGACATGGAGATCGTCCGACACCGTGTCGCCAGTCGCGGGCACGCGCTGGACGCATGGGAAGGCCTCGGTCTCAAGGCGTATCTGATACGCGAGCGGGACGTGGCCGGCTCGCCCGTGAACCAGTACGCGCCGTTCTACCTGTGGAACAGCGTGGAGGGCATGAACTCCTTCCTCTGGGGCGGCGGTTTCCAGGGCATCGTCGACGACTTCGGGCGCCCGTCGGCCCGGCAGTGGACGGGGTTGGCGTACGAGGCGGGCGGCGGCGACGGCTCCCGTGCGCGGACAGCCGTACGGGGGCGGCGGCCCGTGCCGGTCGGTGTGCCGTTGGGCGAGGTCGTCGAGAAGGCGGTGCGGGAGACCGGGCGGCTCGCCTCTCTGGAGGGGGCCGTGCTCTCGGCGGCGGCCGTGGACACCGCCCGTTGGGAGACAGTCCACTTCTCGGTCTGGGAGCATGACGCGCCCGAGGCCGACGGCGCGGTCTTCCAGGTGCTGCGCCTGAGCACTCCGGAACTCGACCGACTCCCACGGGGCCGCCAGTGGTGACACCCCCGTGGCCCGATGGTGTCGATCTCCGACCCGCTCGCCGGCTTCGGACAAGGTCCGGCGAGGATAGGCGGAGAGAGAACACGGCAGCCGGGCGCGAGAAGGAGCGAGAACGACATGGCACTGGAGATGCGTGACCGTTGCGAGCGCTGCGAGACGGCGGAGCTGCCGGCCGACCGACCCGCCCGTATCTGTTCCTACGAGTGCACGTTCTGTCCACCCTGCGGCGAGGCCCTGCACGGCATCTGCCCCAACTGCGGCGGTGAGCTGGTCGCCCGGCCCCGCCGCCGCACCGCCGCCTGACCGTCGGCCCACCCGGATGCCGTGACCGCTACCCCACGGAGATGTCGACCGACGGCCGGAGCTTCGCCGCGGCGGCCAGGGCCTCGTGGACGGGATGGGTGTCGAAGGAGGCCAACAAGACCTCGTCGGCGGCGCGTTCGGCGGCCGGGTAGGCGATCTGCTCGTAGGCGCTCTGGAAGCGGGGGCCCCAGCGACGGGCACCAAGGCGGGCGGTACGGGAGCAGTTGTCGACCATGTACGCGACGTCGCGGGCGTGCATGTAGGGCAGAAGGGAGTCGACGGCCTCGATGACGGACTCGTTGACGATCTCCGACCAGGGATGGCCACGCTCGGCGAACTCGTCGATCTGGGCGGTCATGGTGGCGACGAAGACGCCGGCGGTGAACGCGTCGACGGGCAGCTCGCGTCCGTCGCGGCGACCCCGCACCCGGTCACTCACGGACCACATCGGTGCACCGCCGATCTCGCTCATCGGGCGGGTGCCGAGGCGGCGTTCCGCCAGGATCACGCTGCGCAGCTCGGTGCCGTCGGCGACCTCGTCGTAGATCTCCGCGACGATCTCGCGGGCGGGTCCGTACGTGGCCGAGTACGCGCGGTCGAAGACGTCCCGGCCGACCGTGTCGAGGCCCTCGCGGACCGCGCGCAGCCCGGCGCGGGAGACGGTGCGGGCGATCGGGCCGGTGACGTTCTCACAGGAGCGTTCGTAGGCGGTCACCTCGTCGTCCCCGGTGAGCCGGTAGCGGGTGTAGAGGCTCTCGACGATGCCGTGGACGGCGCCGAGCAGGACGGCGCGTTCGCCGACGATGTCGGAGCGGTACTCGCTCTCCAAGGTGGTGTGGAAGGTGTAGGGGGAGCCGAGGGCGACCGACCAGGCGAGCGCGCGGTCGGTGGCGTGACCGTCGGGGTCGGCGTGGACGGCGTAACTGCTGTTGATTCCGGCGCCGTTGACCTCGGCGCCCTGCTCGTAGAGGCGGCGGACGGAGTCGCCCATGCCCTTCGGGCAGACGGCGACGACTGCGTGTCCGGGCGGGAAGTCGCCGCCGGTGAGACGGAGATGACCGAGGAGGAAGCCGTGGGAGAGGCCGAGGGTGGCGCCGGGCTTCAGGGCGGCGAAGATCTCCTGGTGGTGGGCGGCGAGCGCCGCGTCCGCGATCAGGAGAATGACGAGGTCGCTCTCGGCGGTGACGGCGAGCCAGTCGCCGAGGGTGCCGTCTGCCTCGGTGAAGCCATGGGCGCGGGCGTCGGCGGCCGAGGCGGAGCCGGGACGCAGTCCGACGGCGACGGTGATGTCGGTGCCGGTGAGGGAGTCACGCAGGTTGCGGGCCTGTGCCCGGCCCTGCGGTCCCCAGCCGATGACGCCGATGCGGCGGACTCCGGCGAAGGCCCGCGGCAAAAGCGGGAAGAGGTGGCGGCCGCCACGCAGGACGGTCTCGGTGCCGCCGGGAACGTCCATGGTTTCGAGGGCGAAGACAGTGGAGGTGGTCATGGTGGAGTTGTAGGGTCCGGGCGAGCGTTGCGACAAGCGCAACCTTCGCAGCGCACTGTTGCGGTTCATGAAAGGCACAGGTGAGCGGGCATGCGGGACGATCACCGTGAGCTTCGGTTGTTCCTCCATCTGGCTCGGACGTTGAACTTCGGCCGGACCAGTCTCGACTGCCATGTCAGCCCTGCGACCCTGACCCGTACCGTGCAGCGGCTGGAGTCCGGCCTCGGGCACCGGCTGTTCGACCGAGGGCCGAGAGGCGTCTCGCTGACGGCCGAGGGGCACCGCTTCCGTGAATACGCCGCCCAAGCACTGGAGTTGTGGCGCTCCTACCGGGAGGAGCACCCCGATCCCGCCGAACTCACCGGGCCGCTGGCCGTTTTTGCGACGGTGACGGCGTGCCAGGCGCTGCTGCCCGACCTTCTGGCGCCGTTCCGCCGGGCCCATCCCCAGGTCCGCCTCGATCTCCGCACCGGGGACGCGGCGGCCGCGCTGGCCCAACTGGACGAGGGCGAGGTGGACGTCGCGGTCGTCGGTGTCCCGGCACGGCTGCCGGAGCCGCTGGTGAGCCGCACGGTGGCGACGACGGACCTGGTGTTCGTGACCGCCCGCGACCGCCCGGACCCCGGGCTCGACGGCCCGTTCGTCCTCCCCCACCGCGGTCTGGTCCGTGACGCCGCCGACCGCTGGTTCCGCGCCCGTGCCACCGCGCCCGTCCTGGCGGCCGAGCCGGAGGGCCACGAGGCGCTGCTCACCCTGGTCGCGCTGGGCTGCGGCACCGGTGTGGTCCCCCGGCTGGTGCTGGACCACAGCGCCGTGCGCGACGGGCTCAGAGCGATCCCCACCGACAGGACCCCGGCGCCGTTCCCGATCGGGCTGTGCGTACGGCGGGCCGATCTGCGGCGGCCGCACGTGGCGGCGTTGTGGAGCCTCACGACGGAGTTGACTCCCCGATCGCTTTGACAACAACTCCCGTTCTCTCGAATTCAATTACCCATTCCCCACCCTAAAGCCGCGCTGCTCGCCGCCGCGTTCACCGTCGCCGTGCCCTGCGCCGCCGATGCCGTCGCCCGCAGCCACCCCTTCGGACCGCGCACGCGGAGCGTCAACGACCTTGCTGCTGCTCGCCCTGCGCCCCGGCCGGTGGTGGGCGGCGGGCCTTACCGGCTCGTCAACCGGCTCGTCGACGGTCGAACTCGTCGACGGGGTGGGGGATTTCCGGCTGCTGTCGCACCGGGTGGTGGACGCTGTCCTGGAGCTCACCGAGAACAACCGCTTCTCCAAAGGCCTCTTCGCCTGGGTCGGGTTCCCCGGCACGACCTTCGAGTACGAGAACGCCGTGCGGCGGCACGGCCGCAGCTCCTGGAGTTTGCGGTCCCTGCTCAACCACGGCCTCGACGGGGTGCTCTCCTTCAACAACCGGCCGCTGCGCGCCGCCCTCTACCTCGGTCTGTGCCTGCTGGTGCGCGCGGGGCTGTACACGGCGTGGACCGTGGGCGCGGCCCTCGTCAACGGCGTGGAGACACCGGGATATGTCACCATCGTCATGGCCGTCACCGCCCTCACCGGCGTACGGATGATCATGCTCGGGGTGATCGGGGAGTACACCGGCCGGATCTACTACGAGGTGAAGGGGCGCCCGCACTTCCTGGTGAAGGCGACCAATGTGGAGCGGACGGAGGGCCACGCAGCGTGCGGCACGACGAAGGACCTCATGCGCTGATGGGGACGGCGACGCGTACGCGGACCCTCCCGGAGGCCCACCCGGCGCCGGAGCGCCGGACATCGGGGCAGATCATCGCCTTCGCCCTGGTCGGGGTCGTCAACACGGTGATTTATTACGGCCTTTACCTGTTGTTCCTCAATGGGCTTCCCTATCTCGGCGCACACGTTCTCGCTTTCGCACTGAGCATGACGGGTTCGTTCTTCCTGAATGCGCGATTCACCTATCGCACACGCCCGACCTGGCGGAAGTTCCTGTTGTTTCCTCTGACGAACGCCACCAACTTCCTGATCACGACGGCGGGGGTGTATGTGATCGTCGACGTCCTGCACACGGGCAACCGTTTCGCCCCGCTGCTCGCGTCGGGGGCGGCGATTCCGGTGACGTTCCTCGTGTCCCGCATGATCATGCTGCGGGGTTCCCGGGCCCTGTGAGGTCGTCAGATCAGCGCGCCCAGCGGGTCGTCGAGCACCGGCTGCCAGGCCAGCTCGGCCGCTCCCACCAGGCTGTTGTGGTCCAGGGTGCAGGCCAGGATCGGGGGGACACCGCTCTGCCGGCCCCACAGACTGCGGTCGGCTACGACGGCGCGCAGCCGGTCGGGATCGGCGTCGAGGAGGGCGCGGTGCATGCCGCCGAGGATGATCCGGTCGGGGTTGAGGATGTTGACCAGGCCCGCGAGGCCGAGGCCCAGACGGTCGATGATGGCCTCGGTGGCGGTGCGGACGGCCGGGTCGGCGGACCGGGTACGGATCAGCTCGTTGGCCTGCCGGAGCAGGTCGACCTCTGGGCCCGGGTCGAGACCGACGGCTGCGAGGAAGGCTCCGGGGTCCGCCTCGACGTCGAGGCAGCCACGGCTGCCGCAGTGACAGGGCCGGCCCTCGGGATGGACGGTGAGATGGCCGACTTCCAGGGCGAGGCCCGAACTCCCCATGTGCAGCCTGCCGTCGAGGACCAGCGCGCCGCCGACGCCCCGGTGCCCGGTGGCCACGCACAGCAGGTCACGCGAGCCGCGCCCGGCGCCGTGGCGGTGTTCGGCGAGTGCCGCGAGGTTGACGTCGTTGGCGGCGAACGCGGGCCCCTCGATCCCGGCCGCGCGGACCCGCTCGGCGAAGATCTTCCGAACGGGGGCACCGGCCGGCCAGGCCAGATGCAGCGGGTTCAGGGCCAGCCCCGCCGGTTCGGCGACCGCGGACGGTACGGCGAGCCCCGCGCCCACGCACCTCCGGCCGGTCTCGCGCAGCAGCTCGGCGCCCGCGTCGACGACCGAGCCGAGCACCTTCGCCGGGTCGGCGTCGACGATCTCGCAGGCGGGCGTGGTGGCGACGATCCGTCCGCCGAGCCCGACCAGCGCGGCCCGCCAGCCGTCGGCGTGCACCTGGGCGGCGAGCGCGACGGGCCCCTCCTCGGCGACCTCCAGGCGGTGCGAGGGCCGGCCCTGGGAACCGGCGGCAGCGCCCGGGTGCGCGTCGACCCGGATCAGCCCCAGCGCCTCCAGCTCGGCGGCGACGGCACCCGCCGTCGCCCGGGTGACGCCCAGTTCGGCGGTGAGCACGGCCCGGGTCGGCGCGCGCCCCGTGTGCACGAGCTCCAACGCCGGACCGAGCGCGCCCCTCCCCCGGTCAAGCCGTGTGCGTGCCGTCGCCGGTGTCCCTTCGCCCGCCGCCTTGGGGGCCGCCTTCCCGTCCATGAGGCCGAGTCTCCCATGATCCGCTCGGCGTCGAGCCCCGCCCGACGCGCCTCAGCCATCCTCGAAGCCGCTGACCCGGAGGGTGACGTTCAGCCGTCCGGTCAGGCCCAGCCAGGGTGGCGCCGTCCCGGCGTGCACCCGGGGCACCCCGTGGTATGCCTGCCGGGAGGCGCCGCCGAACACGAAGAGATCACCGCTGCGCAGTTCCACATCCGTGTAGGGCCGCGCACGTGTCTCGGTGTTGCCGAAGCGGAAGAGACAGGTGTCACCGAGGCTCAGCGACACCACCGGCGCGTCCGACTTCTCGTCGCTGTCGCGGTGCATGCCCATGCGGGCGTCACCGTCGTAGAAGTTGATCAGGGCGATGTCGTACGCGGCCGACGCCTCAGCCGGTCCGAGGGCGTCCGCGACCGCGCGTCGGCCCAGGTCGCGCAGCCGGTCCGGGAACGGTTTCACGGGCGTCCCGTCTCCGTCGACGACCGTGCGGGCGTACGCGTACGGGTACCAGTGCCAGCCGAGGCAGACCTGCCGCGCGGTCATCGTGCCGCCGCCCGGGGTACGGACCGTGCGCAGTCCGGCGGGCGGCCGGGCCCACGCGCGGCAGGCGTCCAGGAGCAGTCGCTGCTGTCCCGCGTCCAGCCAGTCCGGCACATGGACCGCGCCGGGCGCGATCTCCGTACGGCCTCGGGGGAACAGTTCGGCGTCCTGGGGGGCCGTGGCGTCCATGGGATCCATCTTCGCGCATCGCCGTTCGGGAGACGGATCGCTCGGAGAAGGCCGTGAGCTGGGCTCGGTTAGCCTGGGCACACGATGAGCGACCGTATGACCGCGCCCTGGGGCGAGTACGCCCTGGCCCGCTTTCCCGAGGACCCCCGTGACCGGCTGCGCGCCTGGGACGCTTCCGACGCGTATCTGCTGCGCCATCTCGCGGAGAGCGGGACGCCGTTGGACGGGGCGGTGGTGGTCGTCGGTGACCGCTGGGGCGCCCTGACGACCGCGCTCGCCGGGCACGGGCCGACGCAGATCACCGACTCGTACCTGAGCCGGGAGGCGACGCGGGCGAACCTGGCTCGGAGCGGCGTACAGCCGGACGGGATACGGCTCCTCACCACCCGGGACGCGCCCCCCGACCGGGTCGACGTGCTCCTCGTCCGGGTTCCCAAGAGCCTCGCGCTCCTGGAGGACCAGTTGCACCGGCTCGCGCCGGCCGTGCACGAGGGGACGGTCGTGGTCGGCACGGGGATGGTGAAGGAGATCCACACCTCGACGCTGCGGCTGTTCGAGCGGATCCTCGGTCCGACCCGCACCTCCCTGGCCCGGCAGAAGGCGCGGCTGATCTTCTGCTCCCCGGACGCGCAGACGCTGCGCTCGCGGGGCAGGGATCCGTGGCCCTACACCTATCGGCTCCCGGACGACATCGGCCCGTTGGCCGGGCGTACGGTCGTCAACCACGCGGGCGTCTTCTGCGCCGACCGGCTCGACATCGGCACCCGGTTCTTCCTGCGGCATCTGCCGGCCGCCCGGGGTGGCGGAAGGGCCGTGGACCTGGGGTGCGGCAACGGCGTGGTCGGCACGGCCCTCGCGCTGGCCGATCCGGACGCCGAGGTGGTGTTCGTCGACGAGTCGTACCAGGCGGTGGCCTCGGCGGAGGCGACGTACCGGGCGAACCTGCCTGACGCCGACGGCAGGGCCGACTTCCGGGTCTGTGACGGGCTGGAGGGGTGGGCGCCGGACAGCGTGGATCTCGTCCTCAGCAACCCTCCGTTCCACTCCCACCAGGCGACGACCGACGCGACGGCCCGGCGGATGTTCACCGGGGCGCGGCGGGCGCTGCGGCCGGGCGGTGAGCTGTGGGTGGTCGGGAACCGTCATCTGGGCTATCACGTGACGTTGCGGCGGATCTTCGGCAACAGTGCACTCGTCGCGAGCGACGCCAAGTTCGTGGTGCTGAAGGCGGTCGTCCGGGGCCCGCGGACGTCGGGACGGCCGGGCGGAGGCGCGTGAACCTCAAGGCGCGCGGGCCGGGTCCGTGGTCTGCTCGGCAGTCATGATGTCGTCCCGCGCAGGGCGCGCGGTGAGGCGCCCAGCTCCCGGCGGCAGGCCTTGTTGAAGGCCTGCAGATCGGGGATGCCGACGGAGGCCGCCACGGCGGGGATGGACAGGGTCGTGGCGCGGAGCAGATGGTGGGCGCGTTCGAGTCTGCGGCGGCGGATGTAGGCGACGACGGTGCCACCCGTTGCGGCGCGGAACAGCCGGGTCAGATGGTTGTGGGAGACGCCGGCCACACGGGCCACCTCAGGGATGGCGAGCGAGGTGGCGAGGTGGGCCTCGATGTGGGCTATGGCGGTGGTGACCGCCGGGTGCGGGCCGGGGTCGGCGGCGGCGGGCGGCGTGAGATGGGCGACGCGCCACAGGGCGGTCCAGATCTCGGCCCGGGTGCGGTCGGGCTCGCTCGGAGCGGCGGCCACGGCCTGGAGCAACAGGCCGGTGAGTGTGGGCAGTTCGTGGCCGGCGTCCTGCATGACGGGGACGGTGCGGGGTGGTCCGGCCGGGATGATGCGCAGATGGGCGAAGAGGTGCTCGGAGCGGCCGCGGTAGCGGTAGCGGACCGTGGTGCCCGGCGGTACGAGGCTCACCCGGCCGGGGCGGATCGTGTGGGCCGTGCCGTCGACGGTCAGTTCGGCCTCGTACTGGTAGAGGTGCAGTTGCCACAGATCCGGCAGCCGGAACACGTCCGTGCGCCCGGCGACACCGTGCACAGCGACCCCGGTGAGCTCGACGACGGGCGGCTCGCCGAGGTGGATCTCCGTCTCCCGCATGAGCGGAAAAGTATCAGTGACGGGCGTCACACTCGGGTCCTGGGCGTCCGCCGCCCGTCGGGAGTACCGAGGTGTGCGGTCGGTCTTCCGCGGCACCGCCGTGGCTGGTGGCGCGGTTTCCCCGTCCGCCTTCGGGGCGCTGCCGGAGCGCGGGGCTTCGCCCGACCTGCTCAGGCGGACGGAATGACCACTTCCGGGCGCACTACGCCGATGAGCCGGGCCACCGTCTCCGCCATCGCCGCCCGGCCGGCCGTCAAGTACCTGCGGGGGTCCACCACCTCGGGGCGGGCGGCGAGGAACTCCCGGATCGCGCCGGTCAGAGCGATGTTGAGCGCGGTGCCGATGTTGACCTTGGCGATGCCGCCCGCGACGGCCGCCCGCAGTTCGTCGTCGGGAACCCCGGAGGAGCCGTGCAGGACGAGGGGGACATCCAGGGTGGCGGTCAGCCGTTTCAGGAGGGCGTGGTCGAGGGCGGCGGTCCGAGTGGTCATCGCGTGGGAGCTGCCGATGGCCACGGCGAGCGCGTCCACTCCTG
Source organism: Streptomyces sp. NPDC012510 (assembly GCF_042955065.1). Classification (NCBI taxonomy): domain Bacteria; kingdom Bacillati; phylum Actinomycetota; class Actinomycetes; order Kitasatosporales; family Streptomycetaceae; genus Streptomyces; species Streptomyces sp. NPDC012510. Next base: position 252,383 of record NZ_JBIBEN010000010.1, on the reverse strand, counting down.
AATCGGCCACGAAGGCCCGCGCCTCCTCCGGATCCGTACGGGCGCCGGGCGCGTGCGCGTCGAGCGGCGCCGCGCCCTTCCCGCCCACGCGGCCCAACTCCGCCTCGATCCAAAGCCCTTGGCCGTGCGCCCACTCCACGGCGGCGCGGGTCGCTGTGAGGTTGTCCAGGTACGGCAGGCGTGAGGCGTCGTACATCACCGAGCCGAACCCGGCGTCGGCCGCCCGGCGCAGGAGGTCGTCGCTGCTGATGTGGTCGAGATGGAGCGCGACGGGCACGGCCGCCCGCTCGGCGGCGGCGGACGCGGCGCGGGCCAGGGGAAACACATCCCCGTCGTGGAACTTGACCGCGTTCTCGCTGACCTGGAGTACGACCGGCGCGTCGACGGACTCGGCACCCGACACCACCGCCTCGACGTGTTCCAGGGTGATGACGTTGAACGCGGCCACCGCGGAGCGCGCGGCGGCGGCCCCCGTGATCAGTTCACCGGTCTTCGTGAGCGGCACGGCTCCTCCTGGGTCAGCGGTCGTTCGGGCCGAGGATCACCGAGCGCGTGAGGTGGCGCGGCCGGTCCGGGTCGAGGCCTCGGGCGGCCGCCACGGCGACGGCGAGCCGCTGGGCGCGGACCAGTTCGGCGAGGGGATCGAGTCCGCCGGCCACCCACGCCCCGCCGGTCCCCCGTACCTGTTCGGCCAGGCCCTCGGGCGGCTCGCCCAGCATCCAGGTCGCCGTGCCCCGGGTGGTGACGCTGATCGGGCCGTGCCGGTACTCCATCGCCGGGTACGCCTCGCTCCATGCCAGCGCGGCCTCCCGCATCTTGAGCGCTGCCTCGTGGGCGAGGCCCACGGTCCATCCCCGGCCGAGGAAGGTGAACTGGGCGCTGTCGACGAGCCCTTCGGGCAGCGGCGCCTCCAGCGCGGTGCGCGCGTCCGTGACGGCCTGCTCCGTGTGCACTCCGAGGTGAGCGCGGAGAAGGGTGAGCGCGGTGGTGGCGAAGCGGGTCTGGACCACGGACTTCTCGTCGGCGTGTTCCAGCGGGACGACATCGTCCGCCGCCGCCGTCACGGGCGTGTCCGGGTCCGCGGTGATCGCGGTCGTACGCGTACGCCCCCGCAGCGCGCCCAGCAGTTCCAGCACCTCGGTGGTGGTGCCGGAGCGGGTGAGGGCGACGACACGGTCGTAGGCGCGACCCCGGGGGAACTCCGAGGCCGCGAAGGCGTCCGTCTCGCCCTGCCCGGCACCCTCGCGCAGCGCGGCGGCGGCCTGTGCCATGAAGTACGACGTCCCGCAGCCGACCAGCGCCACCCGCTCCCCCGGCGACGGCAGGACCCCCGCGTGGTCCCCTGCCTCGGCGACGACGCGGGCCCAACACTCGGGCTGGCTGTTCAGCTCGTCCTCGACGTGGGTCATACGGAGACGTTCCCCCGGAGAGACCGCGCTCATGCTTGTTTATGCACGATATGCTGAACTTTCGAGCATCTTCGAGCAAGTGGAGTGCGCATGTCCCGCGACGCCCGCTGGCAGACACTGCTCGCACTGCTCGCCGAGCGGAGACGGCTGGACGTCGAGGAGGTGGCCGCCGACCTGGGGGTGTCAGCCGCGACGATCCGGCGTGACTTCGACCGGCTCGCGGAGCAGCAGATGCTCGTCCGTACACGGGGCGGGGCGGTCGTGCACGGTGTCTCGTACGAGCTGCCGCTGCGCTACAAGACGGCTCGTCGCGCCACCGAGAAGCAGCGCGTCGCGAAGGCGGTGGCGGACCTCGTCACACCTGGCGAGGCCGTGGGGCTGACCGGTGGCACGACCACCACCGAAGTGGCGCGGGCCCTGGCCGTGCGGGGTGATCTGGCGTCCGGCGCGCCCGCGCTCACCGTCGTCACGAACGCGCTCAACATTGCGAGCGAGCTCGCCGTGCGGCCCCAGTTCAAGATCGTGGTGACGGGCGGGGTGGCCCGTGCGCAGTCGTACGAACTCGTCGGACCGCTCGCGGACGGCGTGCTCGGGCAGATCACCCTGGACGTGGCCGTCCTCGGTGTGGTCGCCCTCGACGTCGTCCACGGCGCGGCGGCCCATGACGAGGCGGAGGCCGCTGTCGACCGGCTCCTGTGCGAACGGGCCGAGCGTGTCGTCGTCGCGGCCGACTCCAGCAAGCTGGGCCGGCGGGCCTTCGCCCGGATCTGCGCGACCGAGACGGTGGACACACTGGTCACGGACACAGCGGCGACTCCGGAGACGGTACGGCGGTTCGAGGAGGCCGGAGTGCGGGTCGTGACGGCCTGAGGGGCCTCGAACCGTCAGGCACGAGCGGGATCGGACGGGAGCGCGCGGGTCCTGTCGCGGGGCTGCCCGGCCCTCAGTCCTGCAGCCACGGGGCCGGCAACCCGCCGCGTTTCAGGGTGGTGAGGACGAGGGCCACGTCGACGGAGGTCACCGCGCGGAGCCAGGAGGCACGGGTGACGAAGTCATGGAGGGCGGCCTCGTCGGGGAACGCGGTGAGGACGAGGAGTTGGCGTTCGCCGGTGACGAAGCTGGCGTAGCGGACGTGGACGGACTCGGCGAGGGCCGCCGCCACCGCGTCCACCTCGGCCGGGGGCGTGCGGACCCAGAGGACCGCCTCGACCGGCAGTCCGAGCACCGCGGGTTCGATCACGGCGCGGATGCGGATTTTGCCCTCGCGCCGCAGCGCGCCGAGCCGGCGTCGCGCGGTGGCCTCGGAGACCCCCGCGACCCGTGCGAGTTCGTCGTAGGCACGGCGCCCGTCCTCGGCGACGGCGTGGAACAACAACCGGTCGGCGCGGGAGAGTTCGGGTGAGGCGTCACCGACCGGCAGGGGGTCGACCGTCGCGGGCACGGTGCCGGAGGCGGCCGTGCCCTTCAGCGCCGCGATCTCGGTCTCGGTCAGCAGCCCGGCGTGCCACTCGCGGATCGTGCGGACGTGGCGCAGCACCGGGAGGGTGCGGGTCTCCGTCACACCCGGCAGCCCGGCGAGTTCGTCCAGGACCAGACCCGCCAACCGGTCGCGGGGGCAGCGTAGTTCGGCGACGCAGTCCGGGGTGCCGGTCAGGACGTGGGCGAAGACGCAGTCGGGCCGGCGGGCCAACGCCGTCGCTGTGACCCGTGCCCGGCCAGGGGCGCAACGCACGCCGACCACGACACTGCGGCCCCGCACCACCATGGCCCCGATCCGCACCAGGCCGGACTCCAGCAGCCGGGTGCCCCGGCGGCCGACGGTGCGTTCGGGCTCGCCGAGGGCCGCAGCGATACGGTGCCAGGCGGCCCGGCCGTCGATCTGCAGCGCGCTGATGATGCGCCGGTCCAGCGAATCCGTCACGGGGCCGGTCTGCGATGCGTCCATCGGCCCCAGAGTATGGCGGATTCCGTCAACTCCGCAGGGGTCCTTGTTCCCTTCCGTCGTCGTGGCCCAGCCTGCCGTGAAGCGGAATCTCCTGTCCCGCACCGCCTCCCCGCCGTGCGGTCGCGCCCACCGTCTCCCCTGACCCGCACACGACGCACGAACCCATGACTCCCATGACTCCCATGACTCCCGTAACTCCCGTGACTTCCATGACTTCCGTGACTTCCTGACGTACGGAGATGGTCGACGTGACCGTGACTCCCGGCAGTCCCCCACGTTCCCCGGCCGCCGACTGCGCCACGCCGCCGCGGCCCCGGTCCGCCGGCACCCGGCGGGGCCGGGCGGCTCTCCTGGGTCCCGGTCTGGTGCTCGCCGCCGCGAGTGTGGGCGCGGGCGACATGGTGACCTCGCTCGCGGGAGCCGCCGGGTACGGGATGGCGTTGATGTGGGCGATCGTCATCGGTGTCGTCCTGAAGTACGGGCTCACCGAGGCGGTGGGGCGGCTGTACCTGGCGACCGGGCAGACCGTGATCTCGAGCCTGAGGTCGGCCGCCCGCTGGCTGCCGGCGGCGTTCATGCTCTTCGTCCTGGTGATCGGGCTGCTCTACGGGGCGGCGCTCGGCTCCGTGGCGTCCCTGGCGCTGTCCACGCTCTTTCCCGTACTGCCGGTCAGGCCCGTGGCCGTGGCGATCGCGCTGGTGGCTGCCGCGATCGTGTACATCGGTCGGTACTCGGTGTTCGAGCGGGTGATGAGCGTCTTCATGCTCGCCAAGTTCCTCGGCATGGCCGTCCTGGCCGTGGCCACCCTCACCACCGCCGACGATCTGCCCGGCCTGCTCGGCACGCTGCGCCCGAGACTGCCGGAGGGGGACCTGGTGACGGTGCTGGCGCTGATCGGCGGGGTGGGCGGCACGGCCGGGATCGCCTCGTACAGCTACTGGGTGCGGGAGAAGGGCTGGGCGGACCGGAGCCGGCTGCGGCTCATGCGCGCGGACTCGGCCGTGAGTTACGGCGTCACCCTGCTGTTCGTACTCTGCACGACGGTGGTGGGCACCGGGCTGCTGTACGGCACGGGCGGCAGCATCACCGGCAGCGACGGGCTGACCGCGCTCGCCGATCCCCTGGGCGCCGATCTGGGCTCGGTGGCGCGGGTGCTGTTCCTGGGGACGTTCTTCCTGGTCACGTTGAGCGCCCTGGTCGGCGGCTTCAACGGCCTGTGCTACCTGCTGGCCGACTCACTGCGGGCGCTGCGCGGCATCCCGGACGCCGAGGCGGAGCCCCACATCGCGCAGAACGGGCGCCCGTTCCGTGCCTTCGTCCTGTACTGCGCCGTCACCTCGGTCGCCGTCACCTTCATGGGGCGGCCGGTGTCCCTGGTGCTCACCTACGCCGCCGTCGGCTCGCTGATCCTGCCGCTGCTCTCCGGCGCCCTGCTGGTCCTGCTCAACCGCCGGAGCGTGGAGCCGGCGCTGCGCAGTCGCCTCACCTCGAACGTACTGCTGGGGGGCTCGTTCGCGCTCTTCGGAGTGCTCGCCGTCGTCCAGCTCGCGGACTCCCTGGGAGGAGCGTGAACCACCACGTGCATGACCTCGTCGACCACCCCGAGCGCTACCCCGTGCACCCGACGGGCGACGCGGACGCCACGGACGACCTGTGCTTCCGGACCGCGTACGAACTCTCCGTCGCCCTCGCGCGACGTGAGATCTCCGCGCGCGAGGTGATGACCGCCCATCTGGAACGGATCGAGCAGGTCGATCCGGCGGTGAACGCGATCGTGACACTGGTGGCCGACCGGGCGCTGGAGCGGGCGGCCGAGGCGGACGACCGGATGGCGGCCGGGGAGCCGGTCGGCCCGCTGCACGGGCTGCCCGTCGCGCACAAGGACCTGCACGACACGGCGGGCATCCGGACGACGTCCGGCTCACCGATCTTCGCCGACCGGGTCCCCGACCGTGACCATCTGGTCGTCGAGCGGCTGCGGAAGGCCGGGGCGATCACCCTCGGCAAGACCAACGTCCCGGAACTGGGACTGGGTTCACACACCGTCAACCCCGTCTTCGGCGCCACCCGCAACCCGTACGACCTCTCGCGCAGCGCGGGCGGCAGCAGCGGCGGCGCGGCGGCTGCCCTCGCATGCGGGATGCAACCCATCGCCGACGGCAGCGACACCGGTGGCTCACTGCGCAATCCCGCGTCCTTCAACAACGTGGTGGGGCTGCGCCCGTCGCCGGGCAGGGTGCCGTCCTGGCCGGACAAGGCGCCGTGGGGTCAGCTGTCGGTCAAGGGACCGATGGCCCGCACGGTGGCGGACGTCGCCCTGACCCTGTCCGTGCTGGCCGGGCCCGACCCCCGCGACCCGCGCTCCCTGCAGACACCCGGCTCGACCTTCGCGTGGCAACTCGACGGCAAGTCCCAGGGTTTGCGGGTCGCCTGGTCGCCCGATCTCGGCGGTGCCGTGCCTGTCGACCCGGAGGTGCGGGAGGCGCTGCGCCCGGCGGCCGAGGTGTTCGCCGCGCTGGGCTGCGAGGTCGAGGAGGACTGCCCGGACCTCACCGGCGCGGACGAGGTGTTCCTCGCCCAGCGCGCCTGGCAGGTGGAGCTCTCCTACGGGCCGCTGCTGGACGAGCACCGCGACCGGCTGGCCCCGGACGTGATCTGGAACATCGAGGAGGGCCGCAGACTCACCGGACCCGATCTCGGGCGGGCGCAGGCGCTGCACGGCGCCCTCTTCCACCGGACCCGCGAGTTCTTCGAGCGGTACGACCTGCTGTTGCTGCCGGTCAGCCAGGTCGCGCCCTTCGACATCGACCTGGCGTATCCCACGGTCGTGGACGGCACGCCCATGGAGACCTATCTGGACTGGATGCGCTCGGCGTACCTGATCTCCGTGACGGGTTGCCCCGCCCTGTCCGTCCCGGCCGGTTTCACCCCCGGCGGCCTGCCGGTCGGGCTGCAGATCGTCGGTCCGCACCGGCGGGACTGGTCGGTCCTCAAGGCCGGGCACGTCTTCGAGCGGGCTACCAGGGTCGGCGAGCGCCGGCCGCCGGTGGTGACGGCCCGAACCGTCTAGCGCGTGCTGTCCGGGGCGGGGCTGGGGGCCGTGTCCCGTTCTCCTCAGCGGCTCCGGAGCCCCGCATCCCCCTCCCCTACGGCCTCCTCGTGTGTACGTGACGCTTGGGTGCACCGCGCCCCGGCCATCCAGGGTGTGTGCCCTGGCCGGGGACGCCCAGGCTGGTGGAGGACGCGCAGAACGGGAAGGCCGCCGCCCCAGCGCCTCGCGGACCGGATCTCCGCCGTCTTCGTCCCCGTCGCGGTCGCCCTCGCTCTCCGTTTCCCATGGACCTCCCATGGACCGAGGAATTGCTCGGCTTCGCGATCACCGGTCTGGGCCTGGCCAACATCTTCCCCGTCGCCATCGATCGCGCCGGCGCGCTGCCGGCCCGAACGGCGTGGCCACCGCCTCCGCCCTCGGCCGTCTCGGCATGCTGCTCGGCCCGCCCGCGATCGGATTCATGGCCGAATGGTTCTCCCTGCCCGCCGCGCTCACCAGCGTCGCCGTACTCGCCGCCTTCGCCTCGGTCATCGCGTTCACCACCCGGCACTCGACAGCGAATTGACCACTCACGGTTGCCCCGTGACACCTCGCGGTGCATGAGGCCGAGCCCCGGACAACATGAGGCAACCATTCAGTCGTTCGATTCGTATAACTCCCTGGAGGCACCGCGACCCGGCCGAACAAAGGGCGGCCGGAGCGTCACCATCCGCTTTTCCGGATGGTCCGGACAAGGAGAAACGATGCGACTGTTCGTGCTCAACTACGCTCGCTCCACTGAGCAGTTGGAGTTCAGCGCTCCGTACAGCTACGACTCCGCGCTGCAGTTGAACGTGCTCGCCGACGGGCGGATAGCCGCTCATGACCAGGGTCTGATGAGGGAATTGGGGGCGACGACATCCACGGCTGGTTCGAAGACCCATTTCGACGACTGAACGCGGAACCGTCGACGATGACCGTGCTGATCCTGACGTGTGAACAGGACGTGACGGCGGATCTGGTGGTGGCACAGCTCAACAGGACCGGCGTACCGGTGGTCCGGCTCGACCCCGCCGACCTGCCCGGCGGGGTGGCGCTCTCCGGCGAGTACGTGCACGGCGCCTTCCGCGGGCATCTGTCCGCCGGGGGGCGCCTGGTGAGCATGAGCGGACTGAGGTCCATCTGGCTGCGTCGGCCGGGGGTCGCGGCCAGCAGGGTCGTCGAACCGTCCGCCTGGCTCACCGAGGAGTCCTCACAGGCCCTGTACGGCATGCTGCGCGGCACGGGCGCGCGCTGGATGAACGACCCCGACGCGGCCCGGAGGGCCCGCCACAAGCCCTGGCAGCTACGGCACGCCCAGAGCTGCGGCCTCCCCGTGCCGGCCACGCTGATCACCACGTTCCCGCAGGCCGCGCGCGACTTCGCCGAGCGCTTCCCGGACCTGGTGGTCAAGCCGGTGTCCGGCACTCATCCGCAGGAACCGCCCAGGACGGTCCCGACCAGCCGGATCGCGCCCGGCACCGACTTCACCGCCGTCGCCTTCGGTCCGACGCTGCTGCAGCGCCGGATCGCCAAGACCGCCGACATCCGGCTCACCGCCGTCGGTGACCGGATGATGGCCGCCCGCAAGGCGGTCGCCCCGGACGCGCACCCCGACGAGGTGGACGTCCGTTTCGCCCCCTCCACCGCACCCTGGCAGCCGGTCGACGTCCCGTCGCGCACGGCCGCAGCCGTACGCGCCTATCTGCGTGACGCCGGACTCTCCTACGGGGCCTTCGACTTCGCGGAGGACGCGGAGGGCTTGTGGTGGTTCCTGGAGTGCAACCAGTCGGGCCAGTTCGGGTTTGTGGAGATGGACACCGGCCAGCCGATCGCCCGCAGCGTCGCCGACTGGCTGGCGCACGAGAAGCCCGGGCCGGATACCCGCCCCGACGGCCCGGTGCCGGCGACACCGTGACGGGCCGTGCGCCCGCCCGGCCCACCGGTCACAGGCTCCCCGTCCGGCATGAGCGGGTACGTCGAGCGGACTCCATCCGGCAGACTCGCCCCATGGAGACCGCCGAGCACATCAGAGCGCTGGACGAGGCAGGACGGCTGCTGGCCGAGGCTGCCCGGAAGGCCGGTACGGACGCCGAGGTCCCGACCTGCCCGGACTGGCGGGTACGGGACCTGCTGCGACACACGGGAACGGTGCACCGCTGGGCCACGACGCACATCGCCGAGGGCCACACCACGCCGCGGGCAACGGACGGCGGGCCCGGCCTCGACGGTGAGCCGCTGCTGAACTGGTTCGAGGAGGGGCACCGACGCCTCGTCGTCACGCTGCGCGCCGCACCGGCCGACCTCGAGTGCTGGAGCTTCCTGCCCGCTCCCTCCCCTCTGGCTTTCTGGGCACGCCGCCAGGCCCATGAGACGGCCGTGCACCGCGCCGACGCGGAGTCCGCGCTCGGCGGCGAGCCCGGCGGCCCCGCCCCGGCCCTCGCGGTCGACGGCATCGACGAGTTGCTCATGGGCTTCCACGCGCGCCCCAAGAGCCGCGTGCGCACCGGTACACCGCGTGTGCTGCGGGTGCGGGCGACGGACACGAACACCGTCTGGACCGTACGACTGTCCACCGAGCCGCCCGCGGCGCGACGATCCGAGGCGGACACCGAGAAGCCCGTGAACACCATGGGCTCCGTGAACACCATGGGCTCCGAGACCGTCGAGGGCGGTGCCGACTGCGAGGTATCGGGCCCGGCACCCCGCCTGTACCTCTCCCTCTGGAACCGGCTCCCCTTCCCGGCCGTAACGGGCGACGCCTCGCTCGCCGAACTGTGGCGGAAGACCTCGGCCATCACCATGGACTAGGCCGCTCCAGGAGCTACCGACCTCCTTGTCGGGTACGCCCACCGCCCTCACACTCGATCCATGGGGAGACGAACGCAGGCCGAGCGGGACGCGATGACCACGGAGATCGGTTTCGCGCTCTTCGCGGGGGCGGTGCTGGCGGGCGCGGCCTACTTCAGCGTGACGGAACTCCTGCCGAGCCTCTTCGAGTCGCTGCGGGGCCGTTGGAGCCTGGTCGGCCCTCTCGCGTTCACGGCGACCGTGGTGGTGTTCATCGCGGTCGTCACGATCGTACTGACCCGCTTCCGGCACGCCACGCGAGCCGGCCGACAGGCCACCGCACCTCCCGACCGGCCGGGCTCCGCTCGGTCCGGCAAGCCCGGTGGCATCGACCCCGACTCGTAGGCCGACACGACGGCCGACGGGCACTCCTGCGCCGTCGGCCGGTGGTGCACCACGTGTTCCAGGCGAATGCGCCCTGCCGCTGCCGAGAGTCGCCCGGCGTCGCAGACGTACGCCCGCCCGCCACCCGCCTCCTCCCGTCGCGGGCGGTGTCAGCGCACCAGCGCCTCGGACCGGTGCACCAGACCGACGTGGTCGGCGAGTTGGGCCGCCGCGCGCCGGAAGAACACCGCACGGTCCGATCGGGCGCGAGGTCCTCGGCCATCCGCCGCGCCTCGGGCCGCCTCGGCGGGCAGCTTCCCACTGCGCCACGCCTTGTCCTGGTAGGCGTCGCGCACGATTCGGATCAGCCACAGCCCGACACGGGACGCGGCAGGCAGGGTCGCGTCTGGCGCGGCGAGCCTGGCACGGGCGAACCGTGGACCAGCGCGTACCCGTGCACGGACACCGCGCCGTACTCCCGACGTCGTCTTCGGACTGTTCGCGATGTGCGGCCACCAGTTCTCGCCGAGAGCCGCCGACTTCTCCGACGCCCGGCGGCAGCGGACCAACACCGTCGCCAGGCCCGGCGCTCGACACCGTGTGCTGTTCGACAGCCATCGCATCGACGCCGCCGTCGAACAGTCGGCCGCCGACAGTTCCACGAACGTCAAGTCGTGACATCCGCTCGCTTTCGCGGAGCGTTCTCCTCAGGGTGCCGCTTCAGGGCGCCTCTCCCTCCCGGACGGTCCATCTCGCGCCACTCCGGACGCAGTCCTGCCAGGTTCGTGGTGAGGAAGTACGCGGCCCCGCAGGCGAGGAGTACGGGCACAAGCCCGGCGGAGGCCACCGCCACCCCGGCGAACAGCCCACCGAGAGGGATACCCGACCAGGCCAACGAGTCGCCCAGCGCGTTGACCCGGCCCAGCATCCGGCGCGGCACCCGTTCGAGGAGGACGGCCCCGATCACCGGATTGAGGAAGCCCGCACCGAATCCGCTGACGGCGAAGACGGCCAGCACCGCTCCCAGCGGGGCGTCGAAGGCGAGGATCAAGAATCGCGGCGCCCCGGCCAACAGGAACCCGGCGAAGAACACGACCCTGCGCCGCAGCCGGTGTGCGGCCACCGCGGCGATCAGGCTCCCGGCAACCGCCGCGGCCCCCATCGCGCTGCCTGTGAGGCCGATCGCGGTGGGCCCGTTGCCGGACTCCTTGGCCCAGACGGGCATGAGAACCGTCATGAACGCCGCATCGAGCAGGTTGGTGATGCCCACCATGACGATGACGGTGCGCAGCAGCGGCTCGGTGCGCAGAAAGGTGAAGCCTTCGCCGAATCGTTTCCAGTAGCCCGCTTTCGCGTCTCCGACCTGCGACGAGGCACCTTCTACCGACTCTCTCGCGCGGCGAGGCGACACCAGGGCGATGATCACAGCCCCGAGAGCAAAGCAACCCGCGTTGACGACGAGACCTGTCAAGGGGCCGAGCAGCGCCACCAAGGCGCCACCGGCCGCCGGGCCGACGGTGGAGGCGAGCCGTTCGGTCACGCCGGACAGGCCGGTGGCCCGCTCCAGCGGCACTCCCGCACGCTCCGCCGCCTCAGGGACCATGACTTCCTTGGCCAGGTCGCCGGGTCCTCGGGCGGCCCCGATCACCGCGACCAGGGCGAGCAGAAGCGGAAAGGACAGCAGGTCCAAGGCGTGGAACAGGGGGACCGCGGCGGCAGCGGCCGCGCTGGCGAGGTCCGTGGTCCAGGAAACGGTCCGTGGGCCGACCCGGTCCACCAGTGGTCCGGTGAGCGCCTTGACCACCACATAGAGAGCCATCTCGAAGAAGGCCACCAGCCCGGTCCGGGTGGCGCTGCCGGTCGTGACCAGCACGAACCAGGGCAGCGCGACCGCCGAGACCCGCGTACCGGTCAGCGACACAGCCATGGCCGCCAACACTCCACCCAGCGGCCATAAGGACCGCCTGCCGGATAAGCCGTCGCCGCTCCGGGACGCCTCTGTCATGTCTGTCATGGCGTCTCCGTTCCTGTCACAGTCTCAGGACTGGCGTGCGCCTCCGGCTCCGGCGCGGCGGGGGCATCCAGTTCCGGCAAGACGTGCGTGATGACGCCGACCCGCTCGGCTCCCTCCGGGGCAGTCGCCGCCGCCTCGGGCGTGTCTTTCCGGTAGCGGGCGATGACGGCCCTCAACTCCTGCCGCAAGGCGACGGCCTCTTCGGGCGTGAGCCGCAAGGCCCAGTCACTCATGTCGAAGGTGTCCCGCCACTCGCGGGGCATCGTCTGCAACTCGTTCAGCGTCTGCTGAGTGCGCAAGGTGTAAGTGGCGGCGACGGACTGCAGGAAGGCCAGGGTAGCCTCGGGCTCCCGATCGACCAGCTCCCGGTCTTTGAGCTCCGTCATCTGATGCACCGAACGCCACCAGCGCTCCCGCGCGTTACCGCGCTTCGCGTCCTCCTCGACGAAACCAGCCGCGCCGAGTTGGCGCAGGTGATAGCTGGCAGTCCCGGAATTCACGCCCAGCCGCTCCGCGAGCCGGGTGGCTGTCGACGGGCCGTACTTGCGCAGCAGCCCGACCAGATGCACACGCACCGGATGCGCCATGGCACGCAGCCCCTTGGCATCCAGAACAACTGAGTCCTCTTCACCGTAGGGGCTCTCCGGCCCCTTCATCGCATCGGTCACACCGCAAGGCTAGACCGCGAAGACTTCTTCGCAAAGAGTTCTTTGCGAAGAAGTCTTCGCGGTCTAGCCTGCCGTCGCGAGGTTTCCGCTGCTCACCTCACCGACCGGTGCAATGAATTCGGTGTGCTTCGGACGACGATTCACGAGGCGCTCAGAGCATGGACACAGCCCGCCCGTGGCGCCCGCCTGGCCTTCCATCGGCCCGACCAAGGAACAGGTCCGTCACGCCAGGGACTTGATCACCACATCGGATGCGAGGCTCGTCGGCGGGCGGGACAGCAGAACCTCAAGGTGCCCAGCTGTGCGGGCGGGGCCGCCCCAACCGACCGACCGATCCGGTCCGGCGTCTCCGCCCGCGCCCCCACCCTCGCCCGAGCGCGCCTCAGGCGTAGCCCGGCCCCCGCCCGCAACCGAAACGCCTACCTGTCCAACGCCGTCAGCGCCCGCTGGGCGATCGGGCGGCCTCGGACGATCTCTCCCAGGGAAGTCGACCCTCGGGTGATGTCGACGAAGGCCCGCCAGGCAGGGCGGAAGCCGGTGAGCGCCGCGTGGAAGAGTCCGGGCCGCCGCTCGAAGGCGATCAGGAGCCGCTTGCCGACGCTCATCTCGACGCCGAGCCCCGCCTTCACGGCGAACGCGTAGTTCAGCGCCTGACGGCGGGTGTCCACCGCGTCGTGCGCCTCGGCGATCCGTACCGCCCACTCCCCCGCGAGCCGTCCCGAGCGCAGCGCGAAGGAGATGCCCTCCCGGGTCCACGGCTCCAGCAGCCCCGCCGCGTCCCCACACACCAGCACCCGCCCGCGCGAGAGCGGAGAGTCGTCGGCGCGGCACCGCGTCAAGTGGCCGGACGAGACGCTGGGTTCGAAGCCGGCGAGGCCGAGCCGCCCGATGAAGTCCTCCAGGTACCGCTTGGTGGCGGCTCCTTCGCCGCGCGCGGAGATGACACCCACCGTCAGCGTGTCGCCCTTGGGGAAGACCCAGCCGTAACTCCCGGGCATCGGGCCCCAGTCGATGAGGACGCGGCCCTTCCAGTCCTCGGCGACGGTCTCCGGGACGGGGATCTCCGCCTCCAGGCCGAGGTCGACCTGTTCGAGCTTCACCCCGACATGGGCTCCTATGCGGCTGGCACTGCCGTCGGCTCCGACGACGGCGCGGGCCAGCAGCGTCTCACCGCCCTGCAGGACGACGGCGACCGTGCGCCGGTCCGGCACGGCCGAGCCGTGCTGCTCGACACGGGTGACCGTGACGCCCGTCCGCAGCTCCGCGCCCGCCTTCTGGGCGTGCTCCACGAGTTGCTGGTCGAACTCGGGCCGGTTGATCAGCCCGAACAGCATCTGCTTGGACTTGCGCGTCCGGGCGTAGCGCCCGTCCAGGGAGAAGGTGACCGCGTGCACACGGTCCTTGAAGGGCAGTTCGAAACCGGGCGGCAGCGCGTCGCGGGAGGGGCCGATGATGCCGCCGCCGCACGTCTTGTAGCGAGGCAGCTCCGCCTTCTCCAGCAACAGGACGCTGCGTCCCGCGACCGCCGCCGCGTAGGCGGCCGAAGCCCCTGCCGGGCCCGCGCCCACCACGACGACGTCCCACACCCGCTGTCCGTCGTCCGCCGAAGAGTTCTCGCTGCTCACGATGGTCTACTGCTCCCGATCCAGCCGCCTGCCGCACCTGTCCCACGCATCCTACGGCGGGTTCCGCCGAGGACCGCTGTGGGAGGATCGGCAGCGCATGCGCCCTACACCGACACACCGGGGAGGGGCGTACGCGGCCCCATCCCCAGAAGGACAACGTCGCACCCACGAGGAGCGTGCCCATGCCGTCGAACCCGGTCGCCGAGACCGTCGCCTCGCTGATGCCCAGGGCGAAGGAGGAGCTCACCGAACTGGTGGCCTTCAAGTCGGTGGCGGACTTCGACCAGTATCCGAGGAGCGAGAGCGAGGGCGCCGCCAACTGGGTCGCCGACGCGCTGCGCGCCGAGGGTTTCCAGGACGTGGCCCTGCTCGACACCCCGGACGGCACCCAGTCCGTGTACGGCTACCTCCCGGGACCCGAGGGCGCGAAGACCGTCCTGCTCTACGCCCACTACGACGTGCAGCCTCCGCTGGACGAGACGGCCTGGGTGTCGCCGCCGTTCGAGCTGACCGAGCGCGACGGCCGCTGGTACGGGCGCGGCGCGGCCGACTGCAAGGGCGGCGTGATCATGCATCTGCTGGCCCTGCGGGCGCTGAAGGCGAACGGCGGGGTGCCCGTTCACATCAAGGTGATCGCCGAGGGCTCCGAGGAGATGGGCACCGGCGGGCTCCAGCAGTACGCCGAGGCGCACCCGGAACTGCTCGCCGCCGACACCGTCGTCATCGGCGACGCCGGCAACTTCCGTGCCGGCCTGCCGACGGTCACCTCCTCCCTGCGCGGCATGATCCTCATGCGGGTGAAGGTCGACGCCCTGGAGGGCAACCTGCACTCGGGCCAGTTCGGAGGCGCGGCCCCCGACGCGTTGGCCGCGCTCATCCGGGTACTGGACTCCCTGCGCGCCGAGGACGGCACGACGACCGTCGACGGACTCGCGAGCGACGGGGTGTGGGACGGGCTGGCTTACGACGACGAGCAGTTCCGCGAGGACGCCAAGGTGCTCGACGGTGTGGACCTGGTCGGCTCCGACGCCGTCGCCGACCGGATCTGGGCCCGTCCGGCCGCCACCGTGCTCGGTATCGACGCCCCGCCGGTGGTCGGCGCGACCCCGTCGATCCAGGCGAGCGCCCGCGCCCTGGTCGGTCTGCGCGTGCCGCCCGGCGTGGACGTCCAGCAGGCGGTCAAGCTGCTCGAGGCCCACCTGGTGGCCCACACCCCTTGGGGTGCCCGGGTGAGCTGCGAACTGATCGGCCACGGCCAGGCGTTCCGCGCCGACACCTCCAGTCCGGCGTACGAGGCGATGGCCGCGGCCATGGCCGTCGCCTACCCCGGCCAGGAGATGCAGTACGCGGGCCACGGCGGCTCCATCCCCTTGTGCAACGCCCTCGCCGCCCTCTACCCGACCGCCGAGATCCTGCTCATCGGCCTGAGCGAGCCCGAAGCCCAGATCCACGCGGTCAACGAGAGCGTGTCACCCGAGGAGTTGGAGCGCATGTCGGTGACGGAGGCGTTGTTCCTGCGCAACTACGCAGAGTCCCGTTAGGGCACCGTCAGGGCCGGCCACGGACGGCGGCGAACCCGTCACACCGGCACGCCGGCCTCCAGGTACATCGCCGCTCCCCTCTCCCGTGCCCGCAGCGCCCAGCGCAACCGCTCGTACCGAACCGGCGGCAGCAGATCCGCCGCTTCCTCCTCGGTCACGAAACGCCAGCCGCGCAGCTCGGGCCCGGGCAGTACGGGTCGCTGCGCCCCCGCCGTGTCGAGGCATCCCCCGTCGAAGAGCAGGCGCAGCCCCCCGTACCCGGGCGGCGTCGGCGCCTCCCAGTCCACAACGAGCAGCCGGGGCAGGGTCTCCAGCCGTATTCCGGTCTCCTCGTGCACCTCGCGCACACCCGCCCGCGCCGGCGCCTCCCCTGCCTCCACCACCCCGCCGGGGAACTCCCATCCGGCCTTGTACGTCGGGTCGACGAGCAACACACGGTCGTGCTCGTCGAACAACAACACCCCCGAGGCGACCGTCTCGGCGGTCGGCTCGGGGGTCTGCACGATGTCGCACACGGGTACGTCGTCGGTGGCGACGGCGTCGGCGATGCGCCGCGCGGTCTCGTACGGGGTGAGGGCGCCGGTGTCGACGAGGTGGGCATCGGCGGTGAGCCAGCCGCCGAGGGCCGCGCGATAGGGCGCGATGTGGTCGTACGCCCATTGACGCATGCGCATCTCGCCGTCGGGGAGGTCGGGGGGGATCTCCCGCCCGGCTATTCGCTCCCGCAGTATCGTTTCGGCCGGTGCCAGGAGCAGATGCCGCACGGGTATGCGGCGGGCGGCGAGGCCGCCGAAGATCTCGTCACGGTACTCCTGGCGGAGCAGGGTCATGGGGACCACGAGAGTGCCGCCCAGCTCGGCGAGCAGGGCGGCGGCGGTGTCGACCACGAGCCGACGCCAGCTCGGCAGGTCCTGGAAGTCGCCGACCTCTGCGAGGCGTTTGGCCGGCAGCATGTGTGTCAGTGCGCCGCCGATGACCTCGGGGTCGAAGAGCGTGCTGTTCGGGATCAGTTCGATCAGTTCCCGTGCGGTGGTGGTCTTCCCCGCACCGAACGCGCCGTTGATCCAAACGACGGTCACGGTTCCCCCTCTTCGGTTGACCCCCTGAGGCTTGCCCTCCACTCCGCCACGGAAACCAGGCGCTGATGAGGAGCCGGAAGACGACGCGGCGGGCCCCCGCCCAGTGGGGGCCCGCCGCCTGCACCGGGATGGGAACGGAGGGGAAATCCGCCGCCCGCTACGAGGCCGTCAGCCTTCCTTGCCGCCCTTGCCCTCCTGACCGCCCAACGCGTCCTCGTCGACGGCCAGGCTGTCGCTGGAGACCGTCTTGCCTACTTTGCCGAGCGTGCCCTCGACGTCCAGTTTGCTCAGCGCGTCCGTCTTCCCGAGGGTGTCCGCGGCTTCGAGACCGTGCGACGGCGTGATGGCCGCGACGACGAAGCCGGTGGCGAGGGAGGCGATGGCGAGCATGCTGCGCTTCTTCATGCCCCGCTCAACTGCGGAAGGGGGCGGGGGGTCACGCTCCGTTTTCGGCGTTTTGCTCCCCACCGCACGAGGCCGGGATTCGACCATGCTGCACCGCGGTCATCGCAAGTGGTCGTGCGGCCGCAGTGGCTGCCGCCGCGCACCGGCCTTCCCACCTCAGCGGCTTCGGCCGCCTCAGCGCCTCGGCACCCGGGCCCCCGAGCGCACACCTCCCGCATCCCGAGCATCCCGGGCCCCCGGGCCACCCCCATCACCCCACCCCGGCCACCGGCGTGCTCGGTCGGCGTGCGAGCGCCGCCGCGGCCGCGCCCACCAGGCCCGCGTCCGTGCCCATCACGGCAGGGGCGATGGTGAGGCGCTGGACGAAGGACAGGGTGGCGTAGTTCTTGAGGGCCGAGCGGAGAGGGGCGAAGAGGACGTCGCCGGCGCCCGCGACACCGCCGCCGATGACGGCGATGTCGATCTCGACGAGCGTGGCGGTCGCGGCGATCCCGGCGGCGAGCGCCTGCGCGGCGCGTTCGAAGGAGGCCACGGCGACCGGGTCACCGGCCCGCGCGGCGGCGGCGACCGCGGCGGCGGAGGCGTCGCCGTCGGGATTGGGCCGCCAGCCGTTCTCCAGGGCGCGGCGGGCGATGTTGGGGCCGCTGGCGATGCGCTCGACGCAACCGCGCGCACCGCAGGGGCAGGGGTCGCCGTCGAGGTCGACACTGATGTGCCCGATGTGACCGGCGTTGCCGGTGGGGCCCGCGTGGAGTTGTCCACCGAGGACGAGGCCGCCGCCGACGCCGGTGGACACGACCATGCAGAGGGCGTTGTCGTGGCCGCGCGCCGCGCCCTGCCAGTGCTCGGCCGCCGTGATGGCCACGCCGTCGCCGATCAGCTCGACGGGGAGCCCTCCGGTGACCGCCCGGACCCGCTCGACGAGGGGGAAGCCGCGCCAGCCGGGGACGTTGACGGGGCTCACCGTGCCGGTGGACGCGTCCACCGGGCCCGCGCTGCCTATCCCGAGGGCCGTGGCGCCGCTCCACCGAGGGGCGGCGGTCAGCTCGCCGAGGACCTCCTCGACGGCCCGCATCACGGTGTCGCCGTCCTCCCGCGCGGGCGTCGGGCGCTGCGCGCGCACCAGGATCCGGCCGTGGCCGTCCACCAGCGCTCCGGCGATCTTGGTGCCGCCGATGTCGAGCGCGGCCACGAGGTCGGTCTGCATCAGTGTCAGTTCTCCCGCTGCGAGTCTCCTACCGGGCGCCCGGATCCAGCGACGCCCGGATCTCCGGCCGGAGAACGGCAGCACGACGCTCGCCTGGTGGGGGGCGCCGGCCGGAGAATGCAATAGACAGTCTCCCCCGGCCGTGACAACGTTGTCCAGGCTCTATGCTCAAGCCACATCCTCAACAGCCGCACAATTTCGACACGGCACCACCGGCCGCACCACGGAGGCTCTGAACCGCTGCGGACGACAGGACACCCGTGGACGACAGGACCGGCGTGGACGACAGGACAGGACACAGTGCCCGAGACCGCCAACGGCATCGCCCGCCGCCCCGAGAACCGCTATGGCAACCGTCCCACGATGAAGGACGTCGCCGCCCGGGCCGGAGTGGGCCTGAAGACGGTCTCCCGGGTGGTGAACGGGGAGCCGGGGGTCACCCCGGACACCGAGCGCCGGGTCCAGGAGGCGATCGACGCGCTCGGCTTCCGGCGCAACGACAGTGCGCGGGTGCTGCGCAAGGGCCGGACGGCCAGCATCGGCCTGGTCCTGGAGGACCTCGCCGACCCGTTCTACGGCCCGCTCAGCCGGGCGGTGGAGGAGGTGTCCCGCGCGCACGGCTCGCTGCTGATCAACGGCTCCAGCGCCGAGGACCCGGACCGTGAGCAGGAGTTGACGCTGGCCCTGTGCGCCCGCCGGGTGGACGGCCTAGTCATCATCCCGGCCGGCGACGACCACCGTTACCTGGAGCCCGAGATCAGGGCGGGCGTCGCCACGGTGTTCGTGGACCGCCCGGCCGGGCTGATCGACGCCGACGTGGTGCTGTCGGACAGCTTCGGCGGGGCCCGTGACGGAGTCGCCCACCTCATCGCCCACGGCCACCGCCGGATCGGTTTCATCGGCGACATGCCCCGCATCCACACCGCCGCCGAGCGGTTGCGCGGTTACCGGGCGGCCATGGAGGACGCGGGCATACCGGTCGAGGACACGTGGATGTCCCTCGGCGTCACGGACCCCGAGCGGGTGCGCAGGGCGGCCGAGGACATGCTGTCCGGCCCGGCACCCGTCACGGCCGTCTTCGCGGGCAACAACCGGGTGACGGTCACGGTCGTACGGGTCCTGGCCGAGGTTTCCCGGCCGGTCGCCCTGGTCGGCTTCGACGACTTCGAGCTGGCCGACCTGCTCAGGCCCGGCATCACGGTGGTCGCCCAGGACCCGGCCCGGCTGGGCCGTACCGCCGCCGAGCGTCTCTTCCAGCAGTTGGACGGCTCCCTCGTCACCCCGGAGCGCATCGAGCTGCCGACCCGGCTGATCGCCCGCGGCTCAGGCGAACTCCCGCCCGCGGACTGACCCATGGCCGCCCCCGACCCCCGTACGCTCGAAGCGCTCGGCCTCGCCGTGGCGCCGCGCGAGGACCCGCTGAGCTATCCGGGCGCGTGGCCCGCCGAGTCCGGGCTGCTGGACGGCAACCGGATGCTCCCGTTGGACACGCTCACCTACGAGGACCGCTTCCCCGTCCTGTCCGTCGGCTCCAACGCCTGCCCCGCGCAGCTCGCGCACAAGATGGCGGAGCACGGTGTGGAGTGCCGGATCCCGATGGTCAAGGCCAGGGTGACCGGCATCGGGATCGGCGTCTCCGCCCACGTCAGCCTGCTCGGCTACCTGTCGGCGTCGCCCTTCCACTCCCCCGACACCACCCGCGAACTGTTCCTGACCTGGCTGGACGAGGCGCAGCTCGCCGTCGTCGACGCGAGCGAGGGCGTCGACTCACCGACCGGGAACTTCCACCGGGCCCTTCTCCCCGCCGTCGACTTCCGGGTCGAGTTGGAGTCCGGCGATGTCCTCGACCACGCCTGGATCTACGTCAACCGATGGGGCATCCTGCGCGACGGCGGCCCCGGCCCACGCCCCCACCCCGGACGGCAGCGCCCGCTGATCAGCGAACTCCTCTCCGTCTCCCCGGAACTGCGGGAACTGTTCGGCACCACGCCCGACGAGTTCAGCGCCCGAGCGCGCGGCGACCGGGATCTCTGCGCGCGGGGCCGGGAGTTGTTCGCCGAGCGGAGGTGGACGACGGTGTCGGGGCTGGAGCGTTACGTACGGCCGCATCCACGGTCCTGACGTACCGGGCTCAGCAGACCGGGAGGCCGGGGACCGGGGCGTCGTTGTCACCGCCCTGGATGTAGACGTCGCTGACGTAGACGTCCCTGTTGCCGCTGTCGTCGTCGGTCCTGGCCCACCAGACGTTGGTCCACTCGCCGTGGGTCTCACGGCGGCCCAGGTTCTGCTGGCAGTAGAAATAGTTGGTGCCCTGGTTGAGGACCCCGACCTCGGTGCCGGACGCGGTGTAGGACTTGGCGGTGGTCCAGACCGTGCAGTTGTACTTGCCGCCACCGATCGGGTGGCACACCGGTTCCTGCGAGGCCGTAGCCCCGGTGCCGGAGCCGGTCGTACCGCCGCCGGTGGAGCCGTCCGGGCTGTCCGAACCGTCCGAGCCGCCGCCGGTCACGGCGCCGCTCGTGTTCCTCGACGGGGAGGCGGAGGCCTCGGGCTCCTTCTCCTCCTTCTCGTCGGACGTGCCGCTCGGGGCCGCGGACTTCTCGACGTCCTTCTTCTTGGCGTCGGAGTCGTCGGAGAGGTCGATCGTGCCCCGGCTGCGGCCCGGGGAGGGCGCGCCGCTGCTCGACTCGGTGATCGAGGGCTGGGCACCCGACTCGGAGTCGTCGTCCCCGGTGAGCAGCGCGATCGTGGTGCCGGCGGCCGCGAGGACGACGGTGACGGCCACGGCGGCGAGGAGGGCACGGCCCTTGCGGGGGCGGCCGGACGAGGACGAGGACAGGGTGGTGACGGCTCCCGACGGGGGCACGGGTGCCTGCGACGCGCCCGGTACGGGGCCGCCGACCTCGGGGGACGCCCCCGTACCGGGTCCGGTGGCCGGCTGCGTGGGCCCGAAGCCGGGGGTCGGGCCCGTCCCGGCGGGGCCGGCGCCGGTCCCTGCGGGCGCCGTGCCCGCGGTCGGTGGTCCGAAGCCCGGCGGCACCGACGGGACGCTCCGCTCGGTCTCCGCCCTCGGCTGCGGCTCCGCCCTCGGCTGCGGGCCGGGCCCGGCCGCCGGGGAGTCCGGCGCGCCCCCGGCGGCCACGGTCTCCAGCAGTTCCCGTGCCCGGTCGGCGTCCGGGCGGTTCTCCGGACGCTTGTCCATGAGTGCGCGCAGGACCGGCGCGAGCGGCCCGGCCCGCTGCGGTTCGGGCAGCGGGTCCACCACGATCGCGGTGAGCGTCGACCAGGTGGACGTACGCCGGAAAGGGGAGGAGCCCTCCACTGCCGCGTACAGCGTGGCGCCGAGTGCCCAGATGTCGGAGGCGGGGCCGGGGTCGTTGCCCTTGGCACGTTCGGGGGCCAGGTAGTCGATGGAGCCCACGAGTTCGCCGCTGCGGGTGAGGTGGGTGGCGGAACCGTCCCCGGGGTCCTCCATGGTGGCGATGCCGAAGTCGGTGAGGACCACGCGGCCCGAACGGTCCAGGAGGATGTTGCCGGGCTTGACATCGCGGTGCAGGACGCCGGCCCGGTGGGCAGCGGCGAGTGCGTCCATCACCTCGGCCCCGATGCCGGCCGCCTCGCGTGGGTCGAGCGGGCCCCGGTCGCGCAGGACGTCGTCCAGGGACGGCCCGTCGACGAGCTCCATGACGATCAGCGGACGGCCGTCGATCTCGGCCACGTCGTGCACGGCGATGACGCCGGGGTGCCGGACACGGGCGGCGGCCCGGGCCTCGCGCTGCATCCTCAGGCCCAGGGCGGCCAGTTCGGGTGCGGCCGCGTCCGTGAAGGTGCGCAGCTCCTTGAGGGCGACCTCGCGGTGGAGCACCTCGTCCACGGCCCGCCAGACGACGCCCATCCCGCCACGTCCGAGCTGCTCCACGACCCGGTACCGCCCGGCCAGCAGCCGTCCGACGCCGTCCGCCTGTTCGTTCGCCCCCGAAGACACCCGCGCCCCGTTCCTGTGACACACCGATGAGTGGGCGTACAGACTACGGTGCCGGGAGGGGCGGCCCTGACCGGCGGCAACGGCTGTCACAGGACCGGCACTTGCCGCCGCTCACGGCCGCCGGTCGACCGCTACGGGCTGGAGATCGTCAGGTCCGCCCGCCGAGGTGTCGCGAAGCCCTCCAGGTCGGCGCGGGTCAGGCCGGTCGCCCGGGACACCTCGTCGATGTCGAGGGCGCCGCAGTCGAGGCCCCGCAGCAGGTAGCCGCTGAGGGCCTTGGCCGTGGCGGGCTCGTCCATCACGTCGCCGCCGGCCCGGTTCGCGTACCGGGCGAGGCGGGCGGCTGCCTGTGCGCAGCCCTCGCGGTAGAAGGCGAAGACGGCCGCGTAGCGGGTGGGAATGTGGCCGGGATGCATGTCCCAGCCCTGGTAGTAGGCGCGGGCGAGGGCACGGCGGGTGAGTCCGTAATGCAGTCGCCAGGCAGCGTGGACCTTCTCCGTCGTGCCGACCGGCAGGACGTTGGTGGAGCCGTCCGAGACACGGACGCCGGTGCCGGCCGCCGCGACCTGCATGATCGCCTTGGCGTGGTCGGCGGCGGGGTGGTCGCTGGCCTGGTGGGCGGCGGAGACGCCGAGGCACGCGCTGTAGTCGAAGGTGCCGTAGTGCAGGCCGGTGGCGCGGCCCTCGGCGGCGTCGATCATGCGGGCGACGGTGGCGGTGCCGTCGGCGGCGAGGATGGACTGGCTGGTCTCGATCTGGATCTCGAAGCCGATCCGGCCGGGCTCCAGCCCGCGCGCCTTCTCGAAGGCCTCCAGGAGCCGGACCATGGCGGTGACCTGTTCGGCGTAGGTGACCTTGGGCAGGGTCAGCACCAGCCCGTCCGGCAGGCCACCGGCCTCCAGCAGCCCGGTGAGGAAGATGTCCAGGGTGCGGATGCCCCGATCGCGTACTGGCGCCTCCATGCACTTCATGCGGATGCCCATGTACGGGGCGGCCGTGCCCTCGGCGTACGCCTCGGCGATCAGCCGGGCGGCGCGGGCGGCGGCCTTGTCCTCCTCGGCGTCGGGGCGTGGCCCGTAGCCGTCCTCGAAGTCCACGCGCAGGTCCTCGATGGGCTCGTGCTCCAGCTTGGCGCGGACCCGGTCGTACACGGGCGCGGCGAGATCGTCGTCGAGGCCGAGGACGGCGGCGAAGGAGGCGGCGTCGGGGGCGTGCTCGTGGAGGGCGGCGAGGGCCCGGTCGCCCCAGGTGCGGACGGTGTCGGCGGCGAAGACGTCACCGGGGACGTAGACGGTGTGCACGGGCTGGCGGGTGCCGGGGTCGCCCGGGTAGCGGCGCGCCAGCTCCGCGTCGACGGGCGCGAGGGAGGCGCTGATCTCCTCGCTGACGGCGCCCGCGAGACTCGTCGCCACGCTCTCCTGTCGGCCCTGCCCCATGCCAACCCCTCCATTTTCCGCACTACGGAAGCTACGATCCGCATGACGAAGCTAGCCGTCGATCTTCACCCCGGTCAACACCGTCTTGACGTGGGATTGCCCATGCTCACCGCTGGTCACTGCCGACCCGGCGTCTTTTTTCCGTATTCACTGGGCAAGGTTCATCCTGACTCCCCAGGGGAGGAGATCGCGTGCCGAAAGAGGTCGGAGTGACGCGTCGCCAAGGACTCAGGTCCGCGGCGGCCGCCGCCATCACCATGCCGCTGCTGACCACGGCGGGCTCGTCGCAACCCGCGTCCGCCGGTGAGCACGCGGGCGCACTGAACGTCATGTCGTTCAATGTGCGCTTCGCGACCGTCGTCGACGAGAGTCCGCGGTGGGCCGTGCGCCGTCCGGTGATGCGGGAGTTGCTGCGGCGCGAGCGACCCCATGTCATCGGCACCCAGGAGGGCCTGTACCAGCAGCTTCGCATGATCGAGAAGGATCTCGGCGGGCACTACGACTGGATCGGCACCGGCCGCGGGGGTGGCAGCAAGGACGAGTTCATGGCGATCTTCTACGACGCCCGCAGACTCGACCCGATCGAGTTCGATCACTTCTGGCTGTCGGACACCCCGTACACGATCGCCTCCAACACCTGGGGAGCAGACTGGCTGCGGATGGTGACCTGGGTCAGATTCGCCGATCTCGCCGACGGCGGGCGGGAGTTCTACGTCCTCAACACCCATCTGGACAGCGTCAGCCAGTACGCCCGGGAACGCTCCGCCAAGCTCATCGGGGAGACGATCGCCGGATGGGACCGGTCGTTGCCGGTCGTCGTCACGGGTGACTTCAACGCGACCGCCCACGACAACCGGGTGTACGACCTGATGCTGGAGGCCGGGCTGGTCGACGCCTGGGACGCGGCGGCCTCGCACGGCCAGGCGTACGCGACGTACCACGGCTACCGGGCGCTCAAGCCGGGCGGTCGGCGCATCGACTGGATTCTCACCTCGCCGGGGGTGACCACACACTGGGCGGCGATGAACACCTTCTCGGTGGACGGGATCTTCCCCAGCGACCATCTGCCGGTGCAGGCCTCGCTGACCCTGGGATGAGCGGGGCCCCCGCGACCGCGCGAGCGGTTGCGGGGGCCACGTGGTCCGGCAGGAGCGAGGCTCAGCCCTTGCGGGACTTGATCTCCTCGGTGAGCTGCGGGACGACGTCGAAGAGGTCGCCGACGACGCCGTAGTCGACCAGGTCGAAGATCGGGGCCTCGGCGTCCTTGTTGACCGCCACGATCGTCTTCGAGGTCTGCATACCGGCACGGTGCTGGATCGCGCCGGAGATGCCGGAGGCGATGTACAGCTGCGGGGAGACGGACTTGCCGGTCTGGCCGACCTGGTTGGTGTGCGGGTACCAGCCCGCGTCGACCGCGGCGCGGGAGGCACCGACGGCCGCGCCGAGGGAGTCGGCGAGCGCCTCGATGAGTCCGAAGTTCTCCGCGCCGTTGACGCCACGGCCACCGGAGACCACGATCGCGGCCTCGGTCAGCTCCGGGCGGCCGGTGGACTCACGCGGGGTGCGTCCGGTGACCTTGGTGCCGGTGGCCTGCGAGGAGAAGGACACCTCCAGCGCCTCGACCGCACCGGCGGCCGGGGCGGCCTCCACGGCGGCCGAGTTGGGCTTGACGGTGATGACCGGCGTGCCCTTGGAGACACGGGACTTGGTGGTGAAGGAGGCGGCGAACACCGACTGGGTCGCCACCGGGCCCTCGTCGGACGCCTCCAGGTCGACGGCGTCGGTGATGATGCCGGAGCCGATGCGCAGCGCGAGGCGGGCGGCGATCTCCTTGCCCTCGGCGGAGGACGGCACCAGCACGGCGGCCGGGGAGACGGCGGCGACGGCGACCTGCAGAGCGTCGACCTTGGGGACGACGAGGTAGTCGGCGTACTCGGAGGCGTCGTGGGTGAGGACCTTGACCGCGCCGTGCTCGGCGAGCGCGGCGGCGGTGTCGGCGGCGCCGGCACCGAGCGCGACGGCCACGGGCTCGCCGATGCGGCGGGCCAGGGTCAGCAGTTCGAGGGTGGGCTTGCGGACGGCACCGTCCACGTGGTCGACGTAGACGAGAACTTCAGCCATTACTACTCCTGGGCGAAAACCCCGAACTTCAGTCGGGGAAAGACAAGTTGACTGCTACGCTCCGCTCATGCCGTTTCGGCATCGGGCAGGGCTTGTCCGTCGTGAGGCCGTCTCGGTCGAACGAGAAGCCCCTTCGGGCGGAGTCACGGGATTGCTCTCCTGCGACAAGGCAATCCACCGGGGCGCGGTCGTGTTGCAACCGGCCCGCGCCGTCGACCCTTAGATGAACTTCTGGCCCGCGAGGAACTCAGCGAGCTGCTTGCCGCCCTCGCCCTCGTCCTTGACGATCGTGCCGGCGGTGCGCGCCGGGCGCTCGGCCGCGGAGTCGACGGCCGTCCAGGCGCCCTCCAGACCGACTTCCTCGGCCTCGATGTCCAGGTCGGACAGGTCCCAGGACTCCACCGGCTTCTTCTTGGCCGCCATGATGCCCTTGAAGGAGGGGTAACGGGCCTCGCCCGACTGGTCGGTGACCGACACGACCGCCGGAAGGGAAGCCTCGAGAATCTCGGAGGCGGCGTCCCCGTCACGGCGGCCCTTGACCGTGCCGTCCTCTACGGACACATCGGAGAGCAGGGTGACCTGCGGGACACCCAGACGCTCCGCCAGCAGCGCCGGCACGACACCCATCGTGCCGTCGGTGGAGGCCATACCGGAGATCACCAGGTCGTAACCGGCCTTCTCGATCGCCTTCGCCAGCACCAGCGACGTACCGATCGCGTCGGTGCCGTGCAGATCGTCGTCCTCCACGTGGATCGCCTTGTCCGCACCCATGGACAGCGCCTTGCGCAGCGCGTCCTTGGCGTCCTCCGGCCCCACGGTCAGCACGGTGATCTCGGCGTCGTCGGCCTCGTCGGCGATCTGCAGCGCCTGCTCCACCGCGTACTCGTCCAGCTCGGAGAGCAGACCGTCCACGTCGTCACGGTCGACGGTCAGGTCATCGGCGAAGTGCCGGTCGCCAGTGGCGTCGGGCACGTACTTCACAGTGACAACGATCCTCAAGCTCACGCCGGCTCTCCTACTGCATCGTCATTTCTGGGCTGCCTTCTTCCAGGCAGCATAGGCGCCTGGAGCGGCCGGTCCCGATCGGGGCGGCCTGCGCTCCGGCCGAAATATTACTCGCCAGTACGTCACCTACGTTCCCCCATTCCACGCACGCTGAGCAAGCGCTTTGGACTGTGAGTTAGGCAACCCTGTGTAATCGTGCGGGAATCAGTCTCGCAGACCGTTGAAGCGGCCCTGGTGGTAGAGCAACGGCCGCCCGGCGCCGGACGGGTCGCCCAGGAGCACCTCGGCCAGGACGATCCGGTGCTCGCCGGCCGGGACCCGGGCCACCACCCGGCAGACCAGCCAGGCAAGCACGTCGTCGAGGACGGGAACTCCTTCCGGGCCGCTACGCCATCCGGTGGGCGCCCCGAACCGGTCGGCGCCGCTGCGGGCGAAGGTGGCGGCCAGCTCCCGCTGGTGCTCCCCGAGTATGTGCACGCCCACGTGCTCCGCCCCGGAGACCGCCGGCCAGCTCGAGGCTCCGGTGCCGATGCCGAACGACAGCATCGGCGGCTCGGCGGAGACGGAGGTGAGCGAGGTGGCGGTGAAGCCGACCGGGCCGGCGGCGCCCTGAGCGGTGATCACGGCGACGCCGGCGGCGTGCCGTCGGAAAACGGAGCGCAGGAGGTCGGGCGAGGCGAGCTGGGGCGAACCGAGGCCGGAAGTGGCCGTCATGGAGCTGTCCTTCTGCCGGTGTCGACGGGCTCGTGCGTGGCTGCTCACGTTTGCGGACAGCACGAACTCGCCGTGCGGACCAGATCGACATGGACGCGCGCGAAGAGAAGGAGCTCCCGGGGCATACGGTCAGGCTGACGACGGATGAGGCACACAGTCAAGTCCGTCCCGGAATGCGGCTTCACACGGCCTCGCCGAGCGCGGCGATCACGTCCGCCCTGCGTGGCTGCCCGGTCGCCCGGCGCACGATCCGGCCGTCCGCGTCGAGGACGAGCACGGTCGGCGTCTTGAGGATGTCCAGCCGGCGTACGAGGTCGAGGTGTTCCTCGGCGTCGATCTCGACGTGGGCGACACCCGGGACCATGCCGGCCACGTCGGCGAGCACCCGGCGGGTCGCCCGGCACGGGGCGCAGAAGGCACTGGAGAACTGGACGAGCGTGGCCCGTTCGCCGAGGCCCTCCCCCAACTCCGCCGCGCCGAGCTGCTTGTCGCCGTCCCGCCCCCGCACCCTGACTCTCCCGCTCCGCCGCTGATGCAGCACTCCGTAGGCGCTCGCCATCGCGAGCACCAACCCACACACCACAAGTCCGGTCACAGCGTGCTTCAGCGTTCACGAGACCGCAAAGATTCCCGGTTCCCTCGGAGATCGGCCTACGGGATGCTTGACGCATGGACATCGATGTGAGGGGGCCCCGCTTCGCGGCGGCCGTGACGACCGTCGTTCTGGCGGTCGCTCTGATCACGGGCAGCGCCTGGCTGCTGGCCTGGCAGTCGTTCGCGTTCGCGCTGGGTGCCGCGGGCGGAGTGGGGCGTTCGCCGTACGGGTGGGTCTTCCGCACGTTCCTCCGGCCGCGGATCGGGCCGCCCACGCAGTTCGAGCCACCGCTTCCGCCGAGGTTCGCGCAGGCCGTGGGGCTGGTCTTCGCGCTGGTGGGGCTGATCGGGTTCACCGTGGGACCCGGGTGGCTGGGGCAGGCGGCGACCGGGGCGGCGCTCGCGGCGGCCTTCCTGAACGCGGTGTTCGGTTACTGCCTGGGGTGCGAGATGTACCTGCTCGTCCGACGGGTGACCGTACGCACGGATTAGAGCGGGGTGAAGACGCGCGCGTCGGTCGTGCGGCCGACGTGACGAGAATCTCGCCGCCTGGCGGCACCAGGACTGGCCACTCAGGCGTTCTTGGGGCACGATCTGCGAGATGCCGTAAACCTACGGCTGCGTAACTTCCCGCCGGGATACCCCTTCCCAGGCAGAGAGAAGGGTCCACTCCGCCCATGGCAGAGCTTGTCTACCGCCCCGCGATCGGTCTCGCCCGAACCCTGTTCAAGGTCTGGGACCTGAAGATCGACTGCAAGGGGTCGGAGAACATTCCGCGCTCGGGCGGCGCGGTGCTGGTGAGCAATCACATCGGCTACCTGGACTTCATCTTCGACGGCCTGGCGGCACTGCCGCAGAAGCGTCTGGTGCGCTTCATGGCCAAGGAATCGGTGTTCCGGCACAGGATCTCCGGTCCGTTGATGCGCAACATGCGGCACATCCCGGTGGACCGCAAGCAGGGTGAGGCGGCCTACGCGCACGCGCTGGACTCGCTGCGCTCCGGCGAAATCATCGGCGTCTTCCCCGAGGCCACCATCTCGCAGTCGTTCACCCTCAAGAGCTTCAAGTCGGGTGCCGCCCGGCTGGCCCAGGAGGCGGGTGTCCCGCTGATCCCGATGGCCGTGTGGGGCACACAGCGACTGTGGACCAAGGGCCACCCGCGCAACTTCAAGCGCAGCCACATCCCGATCACCATCCGGGTCGGTGAGGCGATAGAGGCCTCCAAGGACAAGTACGCGGGCGCCATCACGCGCCAAGTCCGCGAGCGCGTACAGGAGTTGCTGGAGGCCGCCCAGCGTGCCTACCCCGTCCGCCCCAAGGGCCCGGACGACACCTGGTGGATGCCCGCCCACCTCGGCGGCACGGCCCCGACCCCGGAGCAGGTCCGCGCGGCCGAGGCCCGCTGACCCTCCCCTACAGCGTCTCGGGGAGCGTCTTCCACAGGTACGACCGGTCGGGGGCGGCCCGAAGGGTCGCGAGCACCGCCGGGTGCGGTGCGGCGTACAGGAGCGGGTAGTCCACTTCGTCCGCGCGCGGGTCGGGCACCCAGGCCAGCCTCTCACCGGTCAGGGAGAACCGGGCGTCGACGCCCGGTTTGTTGCCGCGGGGGTCCTGACGGTGCCAGGCCCCGTGGAAGCGCACGGCGACCAGACCGTGTACGGCGTGCCCGTCGCCGTCGTCGTGCGCCAGCCGCTGGTAGCAGAGTGCCGTCGGGATGTCCTCGGCCCGCAGCAGCGCGGTGAGCGCGTGGGCCTTGGCGTAACAGATCCCGGTGCCCTGCTCCAGTACGTCGGAGGCGCGCCAGGTGACGCGCCGGTCTCCCGTGTCGGCCGAGTGCGGGATGGTGTCGCGGACGTACTCGAACGCCGCCCGCGCATAGGCATACGAGTCCGTCGCCCCCTTGGCGAGGTGCGCAGCTGTCTGCCGTATGCGCGGATGATGGTGATCGATGACCTCGTCAGCGATCAGATAAGCGGACAGATCAGGGGTTTGCTGGATCAGCTCCATGCCCGCGAGCATAGGAAAACGATCACCCGAGAGTCAATGACTTTTCAGGTGATCGCATATTTATGCAATTCTCAGCGGGCCATCTCCTCTTTGAGCGCCGCCACGAACCCGTCCACGTCCTCCTCGGTCGTGTCGTAGGAGCACATCCAGCGGACGTCGCCGGCGGCCTCGTCCCAGAAGTAGAAGCGGTAGCGCTTCTGGAGGCGTTCGCTCACGTCGTGCGGGAGGCGGGCGAAGACCCCGTTGGCCTGCACGGGGTACAGGATCTCGACGCCGTGGACCGCGCGCACGCCCTCGGCGAGCCGCTGCGCCATCTCGTTGGAGTGGCGGGCGTTGCGCAGCCACAGGTCCTTGGACAGCAGGGCCTCCAACTGCACCGACACGAAACGCATCTTGGAGGCGAGCTGCATGGACAGCTTGCGCAGGTGCTTCATACGGCGCACGGCGTCCTGGTTGATGACGACCACGGCCTCGCCGAACATCGCGCCGTTCTTGGTGCCCCCCAGGGAGAGCAGATCGACACCGACCGCGTTGGTGAACGTCCGCATCGGGACGTTCAGGGAGGCGGCGGCGTTGGCTATCCGGGAGCCGTCCAGGTGCACCCTCATGCCGTGGGCGTGGGCGTGCTCGCAGATCGCGCGAATCTCCTCGGGCGTGTACAGGGTGCCCAGTTCGGTGCTCTGGGTGATCGAGACGACCTGCGGCATCGCCCGGTGCTCGTCGTCCCAGCCGTACGCCTGCCGGTCGATCAGCTCGGGTGTGAGCTTGCCGTCGGGTGTGGGCACGGTGAGCAGCTTCAGACCGCCGACCCGCTCGGGCGCCCCGCACTCGTCGACGTGGATGTGCGCGCTCTCGGCGCAGATCACCGCGCCCCAGCGGTCGGTGACGGCCTGGAGCGCGACGACGTTGGCACCGGTGCCGTTGAAGACGGGGAACGCCTCGGCGGTGGCGCCGAAGTGGCTGCGCACGATCCGCTGGAGGTTCCCGGTGTACTCGTCCTCGCCGTACGAGACCTGGTGCCCGCCGTTGGCCAGGGCCAGGGCGGCGAGCACCTCGGGGTGGACCCCCGCGTAGTTGTCGCTGGCGAAGCCGCGGACCTCCGGGTCGTGATGGCGTCGGGCGTCGGTCTTCGGAGGGTTCACGGCTTGTCGGTCAGCCACAGACGGTTTCCGTTCACTTCGGCGGCGGACTTCTCCCAGACCCCGGCGATGGCCTCGGCCAGCTCCTTGACGTCGGTGAAGCCCGCGAACTTCGCGTTGGGGCGGTCGGCGCGCATCGCGTCGTGCACCAACGCCTTCACAACCAGGATGGCAGCCGCGGAGGTCGGCCCGTCCGGCCCTCCGGCCTTACGGAAGTAGTCCGCCATGGCCAGCGTCCAGGCCTCGGCGGCGGCCTTGGCCGCGGCGTAGGCGGCGTTGCCCGCGGTGGGCTTGCTGGCACCGGCCGCGCTGATCAGGAGGTACCGGCCGCGCTCACTGCGCTGCAGCGCCTCGTGGAAGGCGAGGGAGGTGTGCTGCACGGTGCGGATGAGCAGCATTTCCAGGAAGTCCCAGTCGTCGAGGCTTGTCCTGGTGAAGGTCTCGCTGCCGCGCCAGCCGCCGACGAGGTGGACGAGCCCGTCCACCCGGCCGAAGTCCTTCTCCACGCGGGTGGCCCAGTCGCGGGTGGACTGCAGGTCGAGCAGATCGACCGTGTCGCCGACGACGGTGGCTCCGCCGTGCGCGTAGCGGGCCGCGTCCACGGCCTCGGAGAGCCGCTCGGGGTCGTTGTCGGAGCCGACGACGATCGCGCCCGCGTCGGCGAGCCGCAGCAGTGCCGCCCGGCCGGCGGGTCCGCCCGCGCCGGCCACCGCGATCACCGCACCGCTCAGTGCACCGTTGCCGTTCTGCATGGTCTTCGCCTCCTGAGCAGCGTCTACGACGTCTACGACTTCGGCGCTCACGCGGCGGCCCGCTCGGCGTTCGCCGCGGTGATGCCCTTGGTGGAGGCGATCACGGTCTTCAGCTTCTTGGCGAGCGCCTCATAGAACATGCTGAGCGGAAACTCGTCCGGAAGCACGTCGTCGACGAGTTTGCGCGGCGGCTGCGTCAGGTCCAGGGCGTCCGGTCCCTTGGCCCAGCGCGAGCCGGGGTGCGGGGCGAGGTAGGTCGCAACCAGCTCGTACCCGGCGAACCAGTGGACGAGCTTGGGGCGGTCGATGCCGTCGCGGTAGAGCTGCTCGATGTCGGCGCAGAGCTCGTTGGTGACCTGCGGTGCCCGCTGCCAGTCGATGTACAGCTTGTTGTCGGTCCAGCGGACCACGTCGTGCTTGTGCAGATAGGCGAAGAGGAGCTGGCCGCCGAGGCCGTCGTAGTTGCGGACGCGCTCGCCGGTGACGGGGAAGCGGAACATACGGTCGAAGAGGACGGCGTACTGCACGTCACGGGCCTGCGGGATGCCGTCGGCCTCCAGCTTCACGGCCTCCTTGAAGGCGGTGAGGTCGCAGCGCAGCTCTTCGAGGCCGTACATCCAGAACGGCTGGCGCTGCTTGATCATGAAGGGGTCGAAGGGAAGGTCGCCGTGGCTGTGGGTGCGGTCGTGGACCATGTCCCACAGGACGAAGGCCTCCTCGCAGCGTTTCTGGTCATGGACCATCGCGGCGACGTCCTCCGGCAGGTCGAGGCCGAGGATGTCGACGGCGGCGTCGGTGACGCGGCGGAAGCGGGCCGCCTCGCGGTCGCAGAAGATGCCACCCCAGGAGAAACGGGCGGGTGCCTCGCGCACGGCGATGGTCTCGGGGAAGAGGACGGCCGAGTTGGTGTCGTAGCCGGCGGTGAAGTCCTCGAAGGTGATGCCGCAGAACAGCGGGTTGTCGTAGCGGGTGCGCTCCAGCTCGGCCAGCCAGTCGGGCCAGACCATGCGCAGCACGACCGCTTCGAGGTTGCGGTCGGGGTTGCCGTTCTGGGTGTACATCGGGAAGACGACCAGGTGCTGGAGGCCGTCCGCGCGGCGGGCGGCGGGCTGGAAGGCCAGCAGCGAGTCAAGGAAGTCGGGCACCTGGAAGCCGTCGTCGGCCCAGCGCCGCAGGTCCTTGACGAGTGCCTGGTGGTACGCGGCGTCGTGCGGCAGCAGCGGGGAGAGCGCCCGGACAGCCCCCACGACGTCCTGGACGGCCAGCTCGGCGTCGGCCGGGTCGGGGGCGTGCTCGGCCTCGAAGTCGATGGAGCCGTCCTTGGACTGCCATGGCCGGATCCGCTCCACGGCATCCTTGAGCACGGGCCAGGCCGGATGGTCCACCACCCTAGTCACCGGAGGAACTCCGCCCTCCACGCCCGACCGCACAAGAATTTCCGTCATGACCCATCCTCCACGGGAGAACCTTTCGTAGGGACACCGTACGTAGCAGAGGTTCCCTCCCGCAAGACCGATCTTGACGACTCCGCCGGAAATCCTCCCGCCACACCCTCTACGTAACCGCTGAATCTCCTGTCACACGCGTCATAGATCACAGTTCATGCGTCACGGTCGCCGCCCAGAGGGCACCGGGGTCAACGCGCGCCGGACTCGCCCACTCAGGGATGACCTGATTCGTGCGGGACAGATGCGGGAACGGTCCGTTCTCCGACGTGGCACGGCATGACACGACCCGAACGGGCTCGTGCACGTACGGATGCATCACACGGCGGGAGGACTACGCTGCGCCCCAGCCGCGTGCCGCCCCCTCCCGGTCGCGCGGGCCGAGCCGCCGTCGACGGAAGCGAGTCCACCTTGAACTTCCTCACCATCGGTCACCGTGGAGTCATGGGCGTCGAGCCCGAGAACACCCTCCGTTCCTTCGTCGCCGCCGACCGCGCGGGTCTCGACGTCATCGAACTCGATCTGCATCTGAGCAAGGACGGCGCGCTCGTCGTCATGCACGACGCGGACGTGGACCGGACGACGGACGGCACGGGCCCGATCACCGACAAGACCCTCGCCGAACTGCGCGCCCTGGACGCGGGCCGCGGGGAGCGCGTCCCCACCTTCGAGGAGGTCCTGGACGCGGTGCGGGCCCCGCTCCAGGCCGAGATCAAGGACACGGCGGCGGCCCGCGCCCTCGCCGAGGTCATGCACCGGCGCGACCTGGTGGGACGGGTCGAGGTGCTGTCCTTCCACGACGAGGCCGTCGCCGAGATCGCCCGGCTCGTGCCCGGCGTACGCACCGCGCTGGTCGCCAGCCGCTACGGCACCGACGTCGTGGACCGTGCGGTGGCGGTGGGCGCCGCCACCCTCGTGCTGAACATCCGGCGGCTGACGCTGGAGGTCGTCGAGAAGGCCCGCAAGGCGAACCTGCGGATCATCGGCTGGGTGGTGAACACCCAGGATCATCTGCGGCTGGTCCGCGCGTTGCAACTGGACGGCGCGACGACCGACTACCCGGACATCAAACGCACGGGCCGCTTCACCGCCTGAGCCCTAAGCCAGCTCCTTGACCAGCAGCTCGAACCGCAGGTCGTCCCGGAGTGGGATGCCGAAGCGCTCGTCGCCGTACGGGAACGGGGTCATCCGTCCCGTACGGCGGTAGCCACGCCGCTCGTACCAGGCAATGAGGTCGTCACGTACGGAGATCACGGTCATGTGCATCTCCCGGGCACCCCAGCTCTCGCGTGCCATCCGCTCGGCCTCGGCGATGATCACCTTGCCGAGGCCTCCGCCCTGGAGGGCCGGGCTCACCGCGAACATTCCGAAGTAGGCGTGGTCGCCGCGGTGTTCGAGCTGACAGCAGGCGACGACCGCGCCGTCACTCTCGACCATGAGCAGTCGGCTGTCGGGGGACTTGATGACCCGCAGAACACCCTCGGGGTCGGTGCGCTGCCCATCGAGGATGTCGGCCTCCGTGGTCCACCCGACCCGGCTGGAGTCCCCGCGATACGCCGACTCGATCAGCACGACGAGGGCGTCCACATCGGCGTCGGTGGCGTCACGGAAGGTCAGGCCGGTGGCGGCGCTCCCCATGGGCTGCTCCTGGCGGATGTCTGCGCGGCTCGAACACGCAAGAGGGTAGCGCCTGTGTTCGGCCCCGCATGACCACGTGCTCGGCCGCACCATCGCGTGGACCATCCGCGGGCTGCCCGGACGGAAATCTGACGCCTCCCGCCCCGGTGGCCGGGGCGGGGGCACGGGCATAGCGTGCTGGGAGGGGTTTCCATGCCCGATTCCCTTCCAGCACGCCGTGCCCGTGCCCCGTCCCGGAAGGAACGCCATGAAGCTCGACGAGCCCGTGACCGGTGGGCCCTGCTGGACCGAGCTGGGGACCAGTGACCTGGAGGCGGCCAAGCGGTTCTACACCGAGTTGTTCGGCTGGCGCACGGAGACCGATCCCCGTCAGGAGGCCGGCGGCTACAGCGTCGCGCACCTCGGTGACGCGGCGGTCGCCGCCCTCAGCCCGCTGTACCAGGAGTCTCAGCCGGTGGCCTGGAACGTGTCGTTCGCGGTGAGCGACGCGGACGCGGCGGCGCGGGCGGTACAGGCGGCCGGCGGAACCGTGGTGCTGGAGCCGATGGACGTCTTCGACATCGGACGGTTCGCCGTGGCGCTCGACCCGGGCGGCGCGGCCTTCCAGCTTTGGCAGGCCCGGACCTTTCGGGGGGCCGGGCTGTTCAACGCGCCCGGCGCGCTCGGCTGGGTGGAGCTGCTGACCCGGGCGCCGGAGCAGGCGAAGACCTTCTACACGACGATGTTCGGCTGGACCGTGACCGCCGGCGGGGAGTACACGCAGTGGGGCGTCGAGGGCGCCGAATTCGGTGGCATGATCACGATGGACGACAAGTTCCCGCACGAGGTGCCCTCGCACTGGCTGCCGTACTTCGCCGTCGAGGACGTCGACGACACCGCCCGGATCGCCACCGAGGCGGACGGCACCATGCTCATGGAACCCACCACCGTGCCGGACGGACCGCGCATCGCGGTGCTGCGGGATCCGCAAGGGGCCGCGTTCGGCGTGTACCCGCAGGGCGCCGAGAGCTGACACCGGTGGAACGCGTCATGCGTTGCCCACGCCCGGCAGGACCCGTCTGCGCGTGCGTGAACCGGCCTTCGGAGGCATGACGTCGGGCTGGGAGCGCCTGACGGCTCGACCGCCCCGGAACCGTCGTGCCGATCCTCGGCGCCACCGGCGAGCGCCGACTCGCGGGCGGACACCCCGGCGAGGGTCGACGTGCCTCTCGACGCGGACACGGACGCGGACACGGACACGGACGGAGACGGACGCGGACACGATCGCCCGGCTCGACGAGGTGAGCGGGCCCTCCCCGGGCTTCCCGCGCGACTTCCGCGCGAGTCCCAGATCCGGCAGAACGCGTACGGTCCCCGCTCGGCCGACATCCGCGACCCGCGCACAGCCCGTCACCAGGGCCTACGCGCGCGGCAGGCCCAGTCGGACCTCGAGCTGGTTCAGCAAACCGCCCAGCAGTACAGCGAGTTCTCGGCGGTCGTCGGCCCCGACACCGGACAGTACGGCCGTCTCGTAAGCCAGTTGCTCCGGCATGACAGTGTCCACGAGGTCGCGGCCGGCGTCGGTGAGGCGGACGTGCGCGACGCGGCGGTCGCGGGCGTCACCCCGTCGCTGGACCAGCTCGCGCTCGGCCAGCAGCTTGAGACGTTTGGTCACGGCAGCGCCGGAGGCGAAGGTCTCCCGAGCGATCTCACTGGGGGTCAGCTCGTGGCCGGTGCGGCGCAGGGTGCCGAGGACCTCGAACTCGGGGCGGGTGAGTCCGGCGCGGCGCAGCGGGGCGTCCTCGGCCTGTTGCAGGAGGGCCGCGCAGCGGTTGACGCGGCCGATGATCTCCATCGGCGCGGTGTCGAGACCCGGGTGCACCGTCTGCCACTGGCGCACCACCTTGGCGACCGTGTCCCCGAGAGCCGCGCCGCTCCCCACCGCCCGCCCGTTGCCTGCCGTCATGCCCGTGCGCCCTCCGCTGCCTGGAACCCGTCCCGCCGTACCGTCGCCGCGAGCGTACGGTGTCCGGCCTGCCCGGTGTGTGTCCCTGGCTCCCGCGGCCCCGCGCGTTGCCGTCATTCGCCGCCGGCGCGCGTCGGTGGTGGCAGACGGTCCCACGGCGGCGGCGAGGACGTGCCGGGCGGCCCCATCCGTCTTCGGGACGCACCCCCACGCGCTCCCCCGCGTACACCCTTGCGCTCGTATGCGCGCCATCGTGGCCGGGCATGCCCTGACCGACTGTCCGCCCGCTCTGAGCACTGACCGACGTCGTCGAACGGGGAGGTGCGTGGTGCACGGACCGATTTCGGTCGGGTGGCTGCTGGTCGCGCTGTGCGCGGTGACCGGGGGCTACTGCCTGCTGCGGATGCGCAGCGCGGTCGAGGAACAGCGCCGGGCCGCGGGTGGCGAGGCGCTGATGGGGTTCGGCATGGCTGCGATGGCGGTGCCCGCGGCGGCCGTGACGCCGCCGCGCTGGGCCTGGCTCGCGTACACGCTCGTGTTCGGCGCGGCGGCGCTGCGCGCGCTGTGGTCGGCCCGGACGAGTGCGTGTCATCTGCATCACGCGGTGGGCGCGCTGGCGATGGGCTACATGGCCGCCGCGATGGCGGTCGCCCCTGGCGGTGGCCACGGCGGCGCGGGGCTGCCGCTGGTGACCGGGGCGCTGCTGGTGTACTTCGCCGGCTATGTGCTGTGGGCGGGCGTCAGGCTCATCCCCGTGGCGGCCGTGGTGGGGGCACGGGTTCCGGTGCCACGGGCGAGGGGCTGGGGCGACCGGCCCGAGTTGGCGCGGGCCTGCCGGCTGTCCATGGGCATCGGGATGCTGGCCATGCTGCTGACGGTCTGAGCGACGGGCTCGGCCGAGCGGCGACACCGCGGACGCAGACGCCAGGCGTACGGCTGCGCCGCGCGGCTACGGGCCCGCGTGGCGGGCGTACGGCTGCGCCCCCGGCTACGGGCCCGCGTGGCGGGCGCAGGCTGGCGTGATCCACGCGGGAGGCCGCGCGGGCGTAGGGCGGCGGGTGATCCACCCGGGGGCGCGGGCGTTGTCCGCCCGGGGACCTCGCGGGAGTCGTCCGCCCGGGAGGTTGTGCGGGAACCATCCGCCCGAATAGACCGCGCGGGGGCCATCCGCCCGAAGGGCCATGCGGGAACCGTCCGCCCGGCCCTGCGCCGGGCGGGAGACGCTCAACCGGACACAGGCCCAGCAGGAGACCCGCACCCGAGCGCACGCCCTGCAAGAGACCCGCCCCCGCACGCACACCCGGCAAGAGACGCACGCCCGAGCGTGGGCGCGGCGTGGTCGTGGTTTGCGTCACTTCGGTGGCTCGGCGCGTGTCGCCGTGCCCCGGCGCCCTCATAGGCTGCGCCTCATGATGGTCCCCGCGGCGTTGTTGCTGCTCGGCGCCCTGTTCGCCGTCGTCGCCCCGCGGCTGCTCGCTCGGGCCGACTGGCCGGACCGTGAACCGGTGGTCGCCCTGTGGGTGTGGCAGTGCGTGGTGGCGGCCGTGCTGCTGTGCTGCGTCCTGTCGATGGCGCTGAGCGGGGCGGCCGCCTGGACGGCGGTGCGCGGGCGGGTGTTCGCGCCCGCCCCGGACCCCGTCGTGGAGGCGTACGCGCTGGACGCCGGGGGCTCCTGGGCCGTGGGCACTGCGGTGGTGCTCGCCTGCGGCGGACTGTGGACCGGGGTGATGCTGGTCCGCGAGGTCGTCCGGGCGCGGCGGCAGCTTCAGCGGCGCCATGCCGAACTCCACTCACGGGCCCCGCTGCTGCCCGGCGAGGACCCGGCCGGCGACCGGCTCGTGGTGGTGGAGGGCGAGCGGCCTGACGCCTGGTGGCTGCCCGGCCCCACGCCCCGTCTCGTGATCACCACGGCCGCGTTGCGCCGGCTGAAGGGGCGGCAGGTGGACGCGGTGGTCGCCCATGAGCAGGGGCACGCACGGGCGCGGCACCACTGGCTGCTGCACTGTTCGGCGGCGCTGGCGGACGGGTTCCCCCGGGTGCCGGTGTTCGCCGCGTTCCGTGACGAGATGCACCGCCTGGTCGAACTCGCCGCCGACGACACGGCCTCCCGCCACCACGGCCGCCTGACCATCGCCCTCGCGCTCGTCGGCCTCAACGAGGACCGGGGTGTGTTCGGGCCCTGTCCGACCCCCGACGACCATGTGCCGCAGCGGGTCCACCGGCTGCTCACTCCCCCGGAACGGCTCACCCCGGCGCGGCGCCTGCGGCTGACCGCCTACGCCGCTCTGGTGCCGGTCGTGCCGGTGCTGGTGGCTTTCGTCCCGGCTTTGCGGGCACTCGTCAGGTCGTGACATGGCAAAGAAGAGGCCAAGGGGAACCCAAGAACAACGGACGGCGCGAGGGCTTTGCTCCGGTCGCGACGCGTGACAGTGATCTCACGCCACGGCATTGGCCTGAGGCCCCGGAAGTCGGCAAGGATCGCCGTATGCACACCCCCACCCTCGACTCGCCGCCCCACCGGCCGTCGACCACCCGCACCGCCCGCGTCGCCGCGGCCTTCGCGACGCCCACCGTCCTGTTGCTCGTCCTGGTGGCGCTCTCCTGGAGGCCGCTCATGGCGCTGGACGAGAGCATCGCGAACACCACGCACGGATGGGCCGTCGACGAACCGGGCGTCACCCATGCGTTCCGCATCCTGACGGACTGGGTCTGGGACCCGGTGACGATGCGTCTGCTGGCCGCGGCCGCCGCGATCTGGCTGATGTGGCGCCACAGAGAGTGGTGGTTGGCACTCTGGCTGGCGGTCAGCTGTGCGGTGGGCACGGCGGTCCAGCAGGGCCTCAAGGCGGCCGTCGGCCGGGAGCGGCCCGCGTGGCCCGACCCCGTCGACTCCGCGCACTATGCCGCGTTCCCCTCGGGTCACGCCATGACGGCGACGGTCGTCCTCGGCCTCCTGATCTGGCTCCTGCACCGGTACGGCGCCGGCCAGGCCCTCATGCGGACGGCCCTGGCGGTGGCCGTGGTCTCCGTCGTCGGTGTCGGTCTCACCCGGATCTGGCTCGGCGTGCACTGGGCTTCGGACGTGGTGGGCGGCTGGCTCCTGGGCGGGCTGACCATCGCACTGGCGGTGCTGGCGTACGAGAAGTGGCGCGCCCAGGCACGTACTTGACCGTGCGCGGCTGAGTCCGAAAGATCTACGGCATGACGATCAAAGGCGTGCTGTTCGACTTCTCCGGCACCCTCTTCCGCATCGAGTCCGCGGAGTCCTGGCTTCGCGCGACGCTCGCGGACATCGGCCTCGCCCTGCCCGAGCCGCAGCTGGTCCGGGCGGCCGAGGCCCTGGAGCGGGCCGGTGCGCTGCCGGGCGGTGCGCCCCCGGTGGAGCCGCCGACCGGTGCGCTGGGTGAGCTGTGGGCGGTGCGGGACCGGACCGCCGAGCAGCACCGGGCCGCGTTCACGGGCCTGTCCCGCCGGGTGGCGCTCCCCGACGCGGCACTCCCCGACGCGCTGTACGACCGCCATATGACGCCGGCGGCCTGGAACCCCTATCCGGACGCCGCCGAAGTTCTCGCCGCTCTCGGGGAGCGGGGCGTGGCCGTCGGCGTGGTGAGCAACATCGGCTGGGATCTACGGCCGGTGTTCCGCGCGCACGGCCTCGACCCGTACGTCGGCGCTTACCTGCTGTCGTACGAACACCGCGTTCAGAAGCCGGACCCGCGCCTGTTCTCCCTCGCCTGCGAGGCGCTCGGGGTGGACGCGCGGGACACCCTGATGGTGGGTGACGACCGGCGGGCCG
Source organism: Streptomyces sp. NPDC012510 (assembly GCF_042955065.1). Lineage (NCBI taxonomy): Bacteria > Bacillati > Actinomycetota > Actinomycetes > Kitasatosporales > Streptomycetaceae > Streptomyces > Streptomyces sp. NPDC012510. The sequence continues at coordinate 211,669 of NZ_JBIBEN010000010.1, read as the reverse complement.
ACGGTGGCGCGGCGGCCCTGGGATGCGGGGTGTACTTCGTGGACCATCTGCCCGCCGCCGAGCGGCCGGACGGGCTGCGGCCGATCCTGGACCTGGTGGGCTGAGGGCCGTCGAGCGCGCGCCCGTCGGCTGAAGTCCCTTGTCGGGGTGGGCGATCGCCGCGTCCCGTTCACGGACCGGCTGTCGGTCGCCGCCGGGCGTCCGTCCCGGACCGTCCCCCGTGCGGTCCGGGACGAACAGCGGCCGGGAGGCAGCACGCAGGGTCGCCGCCCGGAAGCGCTGAGTATAGTTCGCCGACGGCCGGTCGACGCAGGGGTTACAGGATCTCCCCGTGCGGCGCCTCGGTCAACGAATCGACGTGGCGGCCTTGCAGGCTCGGGTCGATGGAAAGACGCGGCGGCCTCGGGGCCCGACTGCCGCGGGCCGTGGTCGAGCCGGGCGTCCCGCCGGACCCCGAAGGGCCCGGCGGGACGGATGACGGAAACCTGTCGCGGTCTCCCCTACCAGCCGAAGTAGTCCGGCTGGGTCTGCACGTTGAGCTCGCGCAGGTGGACCCACTTGGCCGGATCCGTCCGCCGGTCGTCGATCTTCAGGACATCGAAGCCCTTCACCATGTCGTTCGAGTAGATGTAGCCGTTGTAGTAGTACGCCGACCACGCGCCACCGCCGACGAGGGCGTCGGTGGAGATCGGGCCGCGCTCGAAGTAGGCGATCTCCTTCGGCTTCGAGGAGTTGGTGAAGTCCCAGACCGAGACGCCGCCCTGGTACCAGGCCTGGACCATGATGTCCTTGCCCTTGACCGGGATCAGCGAGCCGTTGTGGGCGACGCAGTTCTCGGTGTCCGCCTGGTGACGGGGGATCTTGTAGTAGCTCTTGAAGACGAGCTTGCGCTTGTCGCCCTTGCCGACGATGTCGTAGATGCCGTCGGCACCGCGGTTCGGGCCGATCGCCTCGTTGCAGGTGGCCGCGCCGCCGCCGCCCAACTCGTCGGTGAAGACGACCTTGTTCGCCTTCTGGTTGAAGGTGGCCGAGTGCCAGAAGGCGAAGTTCACGTTGTCCTGGACCTGGTCGATGACCTTCGGGTTCTCCGGGTCCTTGATGGAGAACAGGATGCCGTCGCCCATGCACGCGCCGGCGGCGAGATCCTTCGACGGCAGCACCGTGATGTCGTGGCAGCCGGTGGTCTTGGAGACACCGGGGTTCGTGGGCGAACCCGGGTTGCCGCCACCGTCCGCGCCCTCACCGGGGAACAGGACCGGGAAGCCCACCATGGCCGCCTTCTCCGGCGACTTGCGCGGCACCTTGATGATCGAGATGCCGTCGTGGGGCGGCTGGCAGTCGGGGTACGTGGCGCTCGGCGAGTACGACGAGACGTAGACGTAGACGTTCCTGCGCTCGGGCACCAGCGTGTGGGTGTGCGAGCCACAGGCGGTCTCGACGGCGGCGACGTACTTCGGGTGCGCCTTGTCGCTGATGTCGAAGATCTTGACACCCTCCCACGACGACTTCTCCGTCGCGGGCTGTGTGGTGCTGTTGCAGGAGTCGTCGCTGCGCGAGGAGTCGGTGGAGAGGAAGAGCAGGTCGCCGGAGACGGAGATGTCGTTCTGCGAGCCCGGGCAGAGCACCTGGGCGACGGTCCTGGGCGCCTTGGGGTTGCTGATGTCGAAGACCCGGAAGCCGTCGTAGTTGCCGGCGTAGGCGTACCTGCCCTGGAAGGCGAGGTCCGAGTTGGTGCCGGGCAGCGCCTCCTTCGGGATGTTCGTCAGGTGCTTGATGTTGGCGGAGTGGACGATCTCGTCCTTGCCGGGTATCTCGCCGGCGGCTATGGCCGCCCGCGCCTCGGCCGCGTCGCTCCTGGAGACCTCCTTCCGCGTGGCGGGCGAGTCCCCGGGGTCGGGGGTCGCGGCCGCCGGGCCGGCCGTGAGCAATGCCGCCAGGAGGCCTGCCGCAGTCGCGGCGACCCCCAGACGTCTGCGCCGCGTCCGAAGGTTGTTCAACAGGATCACTGTGTCCTCCCTTGTCGCCGTTCGCGGTCGAACGGTTCAGGCGTCCTCCGAAGTATCGTCTTCATCATGCACATATCAACAGACGCAATGTACTCGTAACGAACAAATTCGATCAGCGCCATGTGAAAGCGTGTTAGGAACATGCGTCAACACTCACGAGGTGTACGTCCGTTCCTGTGCCCCAGGAGGTCACTGTGCTCGTTCGCCGCTCATCCCGCGCGTCGCTGGTCACGTCCTCGTTGACGGTCGTTCTGCTCGCCCTCGCGGGCTGCGACTCGGGATCGGACGCGGACCCCGACGGCGCATCGGCCAAGTCGAGCGGACCGGCGGTGATCGCCCCCGGAAAACCCGGTGAGGCAGCTCGAACCCTCTCACCGGAAGAGGCCGAGAAGCATCGAGCGGAGGACGACTCTCCGAACAGCGCGGACTTCGACTACGCCCGCATGATGATCGTGCACCACACCCAGGCCCTGGAGATGACCGAACTCGCCCCCGACCACGCGCGGTCGACCCAGGTGAAGCGGATCGCCGAACGCATCTCGGCCGCCCAGGAGCCGGAGATCGCGGCCATGGAGGGCTGGCTGAAGGCCAACGACGGTGATGGCAGGGACACTTCGCACGAGCACGGGACGATGCCCGGCATGGCGACCGAGGCACAGTTGAAGGAACTCGACACACTCGACGGGGAGAAGTTCGACCAACTCTTCCTGAAACTGATGATCACCCATCACGAGGGGGCGATCACCATGGCGACGGATGTGAAGGCGCAGGGCAACAACATCCTGATCGAGGAGATGGCCGACGACGTGATCGCCCAGCAGACGACCGAGATCAGCCGGATGCGTGACCTGACGGACTGACATGCTCCTCGCCGGGAAGGGCGAGGATTCCGCCTTCCGTAGCCGGAGCGCCGACCCGGGGCTCCCGGACTCAGCGCCGGGCGTGACGGGGGCCCAGCAGCCCCTCGTCACGCGCCCCGGCGATCAGCCGGAGCGACTTGCGACGGCTGTGCCCGGTCGCGCACATCACCGCGAGCACCGGGTCGTAGCCCGACCGCTGCGCCGCCAGATACTCCTCGGCGACCATCCGCCGGCCCTCCGCCCCGCGCGGCCAGGCGGGTCTCGCCCGGCGACCGGACCCGGTCGAGGACGGGTACGACAGTTCCTCCTCGAACTCCGGCGTGGCACCACAGGCCTCGAACAGCGGCCCCTCGATCCAGTCGGCGAGTTCCGCCAGATCGTCCAGGGACAGCGGCGGCTGGGACCGGACGTCCTCCAGGGACAGCCGCCCCTCGCAGACCACGGCCAGGACCTCGACCGCGGCCCCGTCCGGGAAGGTCAGCCGGGCGTTGTACCAGGCCGTGGCACCGTCGTGCTCCTGCACCTCCCAAGCGGGCCGCACCGACACCGCGCCGTCCCGCCAGTGGCGATCGGAAAGATTGAGAAAGGACGCTTCCAGCACCTGGGCAACGTATGCGCATGATCACATTCACTGCGTACAGCCACGCGTACCGCAGACGCACGGCACCCCGACGGCGCAGCACCGCCGCCCCGCCCGTGTACCCCTCCCCCGGTACGCCCCGCGGTGCGATCCTTGAGGCATCAGCGATCTCCTCGCGTAAGGAGTCCGCCGTGCTGCGTGTCGCCGTCGTCGGTTCGGGACCGAGCGGGTGCTACACCGCCCAGAGCCTCGTCCAGCAGGACCCGGATGTGCTGGTCGACGTACTGGACCGGCTGCCGTGCCCGTACGGCCTGGTGCGGTACGGGGTGGCGCCGGACCACGAGAAGATCAAGTCGCTGCAGAACAGTCTGCGCACCGTGCTGGAGCACGAGCGGGTGCGGTTCCTCGGCGGCGTCCAGGTGGGTCCGGACGGTGTCCCGGCCGTCCGGCTGCGGGAGCTGTACCACGCGGTCGTGTACTGCGTGGGCGCCGCCACCGACCGTCGCCTCGGCATCCCGGGGGAGGAGCTGCGCGGTAGCTGGTCGGCGACCGAGTTCGTCTCCTGGTACAGCGCGCACCCGGACGCCGTCGCCGACGGTTTCGTCCTCGGCGCGCGGACCGCCGTGGTGATCGGCGTCGGCAATGTCGCGGTGGACGTCACCCGCATGCTCGCGCGCGGCGTGCGGGAGCTGACCCCGACCGACATGCCGCAGACAGCCCTCACCTCCCTCGCGGCCAGCCGGGTGACCCGGATCCACATGGTGGGCCGCCGCGGCCCTTCGCAGGCCCGCTTCACCACCAAGGAGCTGCGTGAGCTGGGCACCCTCCCCGACACGCAGGTCACCGTCGACCCGGCGGAGTTGGATCTGGACCCCGACTACGGGGACCCCTCCGCCCTCCCTGCCGCGAAGCGCCGCAATGTCGAGGTCCTGCGCGGCTGGGCCGCCGCGCCCGCCCCGTCCGGCCGCCACCGCATCCACCTGCGCTTCTTCCTCCGCCCCGTCGCGCTCCTCGCCGACGGCGACCGCGTCGGCGGCATCCGCCTGGAACACACCGCCCCCGACGGCCAGGGCGGCGTGACCGGCACCGGCCGCTACGAGGAGATCGAGACCCAACTGGTCCTGCGCTCGGTCGGCTACCGAGGCGTCCCCCTCGACGGCCTCCCCTTCGACCCGGAACACGGCACGGTCCCCCAGGTGGCCGGCCGTGTGATCCGGGAAGGCGGACCGGCGCCGGGCGAGTATGTGGCCGGCTGGATCAAACGGGGCCCCACGGGAGTCATCGGCACCAACCGACCCTGTGCCAAGGAAACGGCGGCCTCACTGCTGGAGGACGCCCCCGCCCTCGTCCGCCGGAACGTCCCGGACGACGCGATGCCGGCGTTGCGCGCGCAAGGGTGCACACCGGTCGAGTGGTCGGGCTGGCAGGCGATAGAGAGGGCGGAGGCGGAACTGGGGGCGTCACTGGGCAGAGGTGTGGTGAAGCTCCCCGACTGGGAGTCACTGCTGACCGCCGTGCACGGCGGCGCGCCCCCTCCCGGAGCGTGAGGAGCCGCGCGACCCGCCTGCGCCGGTGCCGCTCACCCCCGTCGAAGCAGGCGCGGCGGAACCGCCGCGGCGAGGACCCGGTAGCCCTCGGGGTTGAGGTGCAGCCAGTCGCCGTCGTGCAGGGTGGCAAGGAGGCGGCGGGGGTTGTCGGGGTCACGGACCGCGCGGTCGAAGTCGAGGACCGCGTCGAAGCGGCCGCTGGTGCGGATCCAGGTGTTGACGGCCTGCCGGGCCGCCTCGCGATGTCCGGCGGCGTCGTCGTACGGGGTGTTGCCGCCGAAGGGCAGCAGGGTCGCGCCGTAGACGCTGATGCCCTGGGCGTGGGCGCGGACGATGATCTGCTCGTAGGCGGCGATGAGGTCGGCGGTGACGCGCTGTAGGGCGGCGGGGGTGGCCTCGGCGGTGCCGAGGTCGTTGACGCCCTCGAAGACGATGAGCTGCTCGACCGCGCTGTGGGCCAGGATGTCACGGTCCAGGCGGGCGAGGGCGTTGGGGCCGAGACCGTCGTTGAGGACGCGGTTGCCGCCGGCCGCCTGGTTCACCACGGCGATGTTCCGTGTGCCGGGCTGCGCCTGGAGGCGGTCGAAGAGCTGGTCCGGCCAGCGGTTGTTGCCGTTGGTGGTCGAGCCCCGGCCGTCGGTGAGCGAGTCGCCGAGGACGGCGACCGAGGTCGTGGCGGGCCGGGAGAGCACCTCGACGTCGCTGAGCAGGTACCAGTGATTGGTCGGGGTCGCGCCGGGCAGGTCCGCGTCCTCGGTGTGGTCGCCGTGCGCCAGGTACGAGGTGGTGCGGGAGCCGGGGTGCGAGGTGAGGGCGAGGGAGGCCTGGCCCTCGGCGAGGTACGCCGTCACGGTGAGGTTGGTTCCGGGTCTGAGCGTGAAGTCCAGCGGGTCCGAGACCACTTGGGCCCCGACCGGCACGGTCGTGGACTTCCGCCCGCTGAAGGTCACCGCCCGGGAGGTGCCGGGTTCGATGGCGCCGACCCCCGCCCGCCCGCCCAGCGGAAGGGCCACCCGTACGGCGGTCAGGGGCAGCGCGCTGCCGCCGAATGCGTTGGAGAAGCGCAGCCGGACGCGGTCGCCGCCGGTGGTGACACGGACGGTCTGCCGCAGGGTGGTGTCGACCAGCACGGCCCGTTCCCCGGTGAACGGCGCCGGTGGCATGTTGCCCGGCTCGGTGAGCTGCGGCATCGCTGACCAGGTGTTCACCCAGTGCCGCGCGGACCTCGCCGGGGCGCCCGTGCCGGCACCGTCCGTTCGCTGCGGACCGCGGACCAGGGCCACCACGGCGGAGGACGCCACCAGGAGGGCCAGGGCGAGGACACAGCTGGCGATCACGGTGGGGAGCGGTGCCCTGCCCGACGGCGCGGCGGTCGCGAGCGGGTCACCGCTCGACGGTTCGGCGGGCTGCGGTCTACTGAGCGGTCGCAAGAGCGGTGCCTTTCTCCGGAGGGAGGGAGGAACGAGGTCCGGGCGCACGCGTCGGCGGCGTACGCCCGGGGGCCTCGGGAACGAGGGCCGTCAGGACGGAGGGCCGGTAAGACCGGAAGTCCCGTCGCGGACGCGGGTCCCGTCGCAGACGCGGGTCCCGTCGCAAACGCGGCTCCCGTCAGACACGAGTCCCGTCGGACGGGCGTGGAACGGGTCAGGCGCGCGTGCACGCCGTCCCGTTGAGCGTGTAGGCCGAGGGTGCGCCGTTGTTGCCCGTGTGGTTCGCCTGGTAACCGATGCTGACACTCGCGCCCGGAGCGATCGCGGCGTTGTACGTGGCGTTGCTCGCGGTCACGGCGCCGCTCGTCGGGGTGTACGTCGCGCCCCAGCCGTTGGTGACGGTCTGCCCGGAGGGCAGGGTGAAGCCCAGCTTCCAGCCGTTGACCGCCGTCGTCCCGGTGTTGGTGATGGTCACCGAGGCGGTCAGCCCGGTGCTCCAGGCGTTGGTGGTGACGCTCACCTTGCAGGGGCCGGCCGGGGGCTCGGGCGCGGGGCCCGAGGTGGTGAGGCCGAAGAAGGTGAGGACGCGCTCGCCCATGCCCCAGGCATAGACGTTGTGGCCGGTTCCCTGGAGGCTGATGGCCTCGACGGGGGCACGGTCACCGGTGCCGCCGTAGCGGGTGCGGGTCCAGTTGGACTGGGGCGAGTCGGTGGCGGCCGGTGTCTGGCTGACACCGTGCACGTTCGTCCACTGCTTGATCTCCTCGCCGAAGTTGGGGTAGCGCAGCACGTCGTCCTGCGTGCCGTGCCACAGCTGCATGCGGGGCCGGGGGCCGCTGTAGCCGGGGTGGGCGCCGCGGACGAGGTCGCCCCAGGCCTGCGGGGTGCGGGTGATGGTGCCGTTCGCGCAGTCGCTGTTCCACTCGGAGCCGTTGGTGGTGGCGAAGCAGGCGAAGGGCACGCCCGCGAAGGCGGCGCCGGCGGCGAAGACGTCGGGGTAGTCGCCGAGCAGCACGTTGGTCATCATCGCGCCGGAGGAGATGCCGGTTGCGAAGATTCGGCTGGTGTCGGCGTCGTAGGTGCGGACGGTCCAGTCGACCATGGACTTGATGCCCACCGGGTCACTGCCGCCGCCCCGGGTCAGCGCCTGCGGGGAGGCCACGTCGAAGCACTTGCTGCTGCGGGTGACGGACGGGTACACGACGATGAACCCGTACCGGTCGGCCAACGAGGCGTACTCGGTGCCGTTGTACATCGCCGGGCCGGAGCCGGTGCAGTAGTGCACGGCCACCACGATCGCCGGGTTCGCGGTGACGCTGTCCGGCACATAGAGGTACATCTGCAGATTGCTGGGGTTCGTACCGAAACCGGTGATCTCGGTGAGCGCCGCCCGGGGAGCGGCCTCGGCCCGCGAGTCGGTCGCGGCGGCCGCGGCCGCGGGCGTGGTGAGGAGCGTGGCCGCGAGCAACGGCACCAGGGCTCCCAGCCATGCGACGAGTAACGCACGCAGGGGCCCGCGTGTTCGGCCGTGGGGGGTGAGGGTCACGTCGTCGTGCCTTCCTGTGACGAGTTGGGCAGAAGGGGTCCGTCTGGGTCAGCAGGAGGAGTTCGTCCTAGTCAGCAGGCCCGGCCGCCGGGGCAGCCGGGAGCAGGAGCCGCTCGAAGGAGGCATCCGCCGAGCATCGTGGCATGGACATGGTCGCCACGGAAGCGCTCCCACGCGTCGAAAGAATTCGCTCGCGAGGCGGCACGCGACCCGCTCCGACGCCGCTTCACGCATCGCGCCGGCCCCGTCGACCCGCCTCACCAGGGCCGCCCCAATGTCTTTTGCGCGAAGCGTTGACTAGAAAGCGCTTGCCCCCTACGTTCCGTTCAGCAGTGTGAACAGGACACCGTCACGCCTCGCACGAGACGACGCACGCCGGAGCCCCATTCGCCCGGGGATACGCCCTTTCGGAGCACCGAGTCCCCCACCTCGGCCGCTCCACCCGCTCACCGCGCTCAACATACCGAACACTGTTCAGGTACATGGCCCGCCAGTCCTCCTTGAAGGGACGCACCCGCATGCGTACCGTCCCCCCACGTACACAGACGCAAAGATCAGCCGTGGTGGCCGCCGCTGCCGCCCTGGCCACCACCGCCGTCCTCGTCCTGCCGGCAAGCGCAGGCGCCGCGGAGACCGCACCGGTCGGCTTCGGCGCCGGGACGGCCGGCGGCGGCAGCGCCACCCCGGTCACGGTCTCGACGCTCGCCGCCTTCAAGAGCGCCGTCACCGGCAACGCGGCCAAGGTGGTCCGCGTCAACGGCCTGATCTCGTTGAGCGGCCAGGTGGACATCGGCTCCAACACCACGGTGCTGGGCGTGGGTTCGGCGTCCGGCTTCACCGGCGGCGGCCTACGGATCAAGGAGGAGACGAACGTCGTCGTCCGCAACGTGAACATCAGCAAGCCGGTGGCGCCCGCCGACGGGATCACCGTCCAGGAGTCCACGAGGGTGTGGATCGACCACAACTCCTTCTCGGCGGACCGGACCCACGACAAGGACCACTACGACGGGCTGCTGGACATCAACCACGGCTCGGACAACGTCACGGTGTCCTGGAACACCTTCAAGGAGCACTTCAAGGGCTCACTCGTCGGCCACAGCGACAACAACGCCTCCGAGGACACCGGCCGTCTGAAGGTGACGTACCACCACAACCACTTCAGCAACGTGCACTCGCGCATCCCCAGCCTGCGCTTCGGCACCGGGCACTTCTACAACAACTACGTGGACGGCGCGGAGACCGCCTGCCACTCGCGCATGGGCGCCCAGATGCTCGTGGAGAACAACGTCTTCCGCAACACGGGAGTCGCGGTCACCACGAACCGCAGCAGTGACGCGGACGGCTACGCGAATCTGCGCGGCAACGACCTCGGTGGGGCGTCCACCGAGATCTCCCGGGTGGGGAGCTTCACCTCCCCGCCCTACGGCTACACCGCCGAGTCCGCCTCCTCCGTCGTCGCCTCGGTGACGTCGGGCGCGGGCGCGGGAAAGCTCTGAGCACCGCCAACCCCCCATCCGCTCGGACAACAGAAGGAATCGGGACATGACTTCTGCACCACGTCCGCGTGCCCGCACGCGCGCGCTGACCGGCACGCTCGCCGCGTTCAGCCTCTCGTTTGGCATGATCATGACTAGTGGGGCCACTCCGGCGAACGCCGCCACCTGGCCGACGCCGACCAGCAGCAAGCCGGTGTCCTCCACCATCTCGGTCTCCGGCACCAGGGACGGCGGCATGGTGCGCTACTACGGCAGCGGCGCCCTGGCCGGCGACGGCCAGGAGGAGGGCCAGGAGCCGATCTTCAAGCTCGCGGCCGGCGCGACGCTGAAGAACGTCATCATCGGCGCGCCCGGCGCCGACGGCATCCACTGCGAGGGCAACTGCACGCTGCAGAACGTCTGGTGGGAGGATGTCGGCGAGGACGCGGCGACCTTCCGCGGCGGCTCCACCTACACGGTGACGGGCGGCGGCGCCAAGAAGGCGGCGGACAAGGTCTTCCAGCACAACGGGCCGGGCACCCTGAACATCTCCAACTTCGCCGTCAGCGACTTCAAGACCCTGTACCGCTCGTGCGGCGACTGCTCCACCCAGTACACCCGCAAGGTCAACCTCAACAACATCGAGGTGACCGGGACGGGTTCGACCGCGCGGCTCGTCGGCATCAACAAGAACCGCGGCGACGTGGCGACCCTGCGGCGGATCACGATCCTCAACGACAGCGGCCGCAAGGTCATTCCGTGCCAGAAGTACAACAACAACTCCGACGCCGGTAAGGGCCCCGACAGCACCAACTGCCTGTACTCCGCCTCGGACATCACCTACAGGTGAGACCGCTCGTCACCCGGTGAAGTCCGTTCCCCGCGGCCGGACGAAGCCTTCCCCCACGGGCCTCGTCCGGCCGCCGGCCGTCGGTACCGGGAGGTCGGCCGGGCCGTGCCCGGCCGACCTCACAGGGCCTTGCGCGCCCAGAGCGGGCCGATCAGCTCCCACTCCTCGTCCCACCGGTCCATGCGCCGCCGCTCCATCCGGCCGCGCACCACCCGGCCGCCCACGAAGGGCACCGCGGCCACGAACACGCCCGCGAGGCCGCCGACCAGCGCGGCGCGCAGCCGGGCCTGGGACTCCGAGGCCGGCTTGGTGACCAGGAGGCCCTCGTCGTCCGTCCAGACGGCGACCGGAGTGCCCGTCGGACTGGCGGCTTCGACCCGGGCCCGGCCCTCGTGGGCGGAGCCGTCCGGCGCCGTCCAGCGCACCTTCGCCCACACCTTCCCGGCACCACCGCCCTTCGGGCCGGCCGGCTCCGGCGCGTCCTCGGTGAGGACCGCGTCGACGGGGCGCCACTCGGCGCGCTGGCGGGCCAGGCCGGACTCCACGGAGTCGGCGGCCATCATGCCGGTGACCACCCCGCCGAACAGGGTCAGGGCCCAGGTGACCAGCACGACCCAGGACTCCAGCCGGTCGCTGTGCCTTCTGAGCGGGTTGCGCCGCCACCGCCACAACCACACCTTCGGACCACGGAATGCCACCATCGGGGGCACCCTCCCTCACACACGCAGGACAGCCGGACCGCTCTCCCATACGGCGGCGGCCCTCCCGCCGCTCATGCGATGTGGGTCACCCTGCCGGGAACGGGCGGTCCCCGACTCCCGCGCCACCCTCCCCCACGCCCGCTGACCTGCGGCGAAGGTGTTCCGAGGGGTGACTGTCAGTGGTGAGGTGCAGACTGGCCGGTGACTGAGACGACGATGTCCAGGAGGTGGCCGGGATGGCCGAGGTACTGCTCACCGTGGGCACGCGCAAGGGGCTCTTCATCGGGCGACGGCGCGGCGGCACATGGGAGTTCGACGAGAGTCCGTACTTCAACGCGCAGGCCGTGTACGCGGTCGCCATCGACGCGCGTACGGACACACCCCGCCTGCTGGCCGGCGGCGACAGCGCGCACTGGGGCCCGTCGGTCTTCCACTCCGACGACCTCGGCCGCACCTGGACCGAGCCCGCACGGCCGGCCGTCAAGTTCCCCAAGGACACCGGCGCCTCCCTGGAGCGGGTGTGGCAACTTCATCCCTCGGCCGCCGAGCCGGACGTGGTGTTCGCGGGCACGGAGCCGGCAGCGCTGTACCGCTCCGAGGACCGGGGGGAGACCTTCGAGCTGGTACGACCGCTGTGGGAGCACCCGACGCGCGGCAGGTGGGCGCCGGGCGGCGGTGGCGAGGGACTGCACACGATCCTCACCGACCGGCGCGACCCACGCGCGCTGACCGTGGCCGTCTCCGCCGCCGGAGTGTTCCGCACCGAGGACGGCGGCTCGAACTGGGCGCCCTCCAACTCCGGAGTCTCGGCGGTGTTCCTGCCCGACCCGAACCCGGAGTTCGGCCAGTGCGTGCACAAGGTGACACGGGACGCGGCGACCCCCGACCGGCTCTACCTGCAGAACCACTGGGGGGTGTACCGCAGCGACGACGCGGGCGCGCACTGGGCGGACATCGGCGAGGGCCTGCCCTCCACGTTCGGGTTCGCGGCGGTCGCCCACCCGCACTGCGGTGACACCGCCTACGTGTTTCCGATCAACGCCGACGCGGACCGCGTGCCGGCCGACCACCGCTGCCGTGTCTTCCGCACGGCCGACGCGGGCAAGAGCTGGGAGCCGCTGTCGGCGGGACTGCCGGCCGAGGACCACTACGGCACCGTCCTGCGGGACGCGATGTGCACGGACGACGCGGACCCGGCGGGCGTCTACTTCGGCAACCGCAACGGCGAGGTGTACGCCTCGGCCGACGACGGCGAAAGCTGGCGGCAGCTGATGTCGCACCTGCCGGACGTACTGTGCGTGCGAGCCGCGGTCGTCGGCTGACGTGGAGGCGTACGGGGGAACCTCACGCTACTCGTCGCCCGGGCCGCGCTCTCCGCCGTGCCCGCCGTGCCGGTCACGCGCGCGGCCCCGATGCACCTGGCTGACGCGCTGGGACGCGAACCGTGGCTGACTACTGAGGCTGGGGCGGCAGTGCTGGAACGGCCGCCAAGCAGGTCGCTCAGAGGGCCCTTCTCCGACCTGGGCAGCTCCGCATCTTCCACCTGGCCCACCACGAACCCGCCGCACTTCCCGGTGGTCAGTCGCGGGGCGCCCCCTGCCCGTGCGCCGCCGATCCCGCTGCTCCTGCGCGCGACGACGAGCCGCTGCCCGCCCTCGACCACCCGAGCAGCAGCTCCACCATCGGATACCCAGAACCCGTCCCTCAGCCCCTTGTCGGACATCCGGAAGGGCTTGCCCGCAGCGGCGGCTGTGGCGTCCGGCGGACCCTACGGCAGTTGCCAGTCCACCGGCTGGGCACCCTGGCGCAGCAGCAGATCGTTGGCCCGGCTGAAAGGACGCGAGCCGAAAAAGCCCCGGTCCGCCGACATCGGCGACGGATGAGCCGACTCGATCGCCGGGAGATCGCCCAACAGAGGCCGCAGATTACGCGCGTCACGCCCCCACAGGATGGACACCAGCGGCTTGCCACGCGCGGCCAACGCCCGAATCGCCTGCTCCGTGACCTCCTCCCACCCCTTGCCCCGGTGCGCCGCGGGCTTGCGCGGGGCCGTCGTCAACGCCCTGTTGAGCAACAGCACACCCTGCTGCGTCCACGGCGTGAGATCGCCGTTCGACGGCCTGGGCAGCCCGAGATCGGAGTGCATCTCCCGGAAGATGTTCTCCAGACTCCCCGGCAACGAACGCACCTCGGGCGAGACGGCGAAGCTCAACCCGATCGCCATACCCGGTGTCGGGTAGGGATCCTGCCCCACGATCAGGACACGGACGTCATCGAAAGGCTGCTGGAAGGCTCGCAGGACGTTCGCCCCGGACGGAAGATAGGTCCGGCCCGCCGCTATCTCGGCCCGGAGGAAGTCCCCCATGGCCGCGACGCGTTCAGTCACAGGTTCAAGAGCCTTCGCCCAGCCTGCTTCAACAAGTTCATGCAAGGGTCGTGGTGCCACGGCGCGTCACTCTACTGGTACGCGCCGCGCCCCGGCACAGCGCAGAAGCCTTCACGCGCGACCGCCGCACGGGGCGTCAGCCTTCCTCCTCATCACGATCTTCGAACGGGTCGAGCAGGTCACACAGCCGGTCACCGGGGAGGAGGAAAGCCTGCATACTCGATACATGGGCCACGGAACTCCCGCGCATGCGGTGGGGCTGTCCTTCTGGGTCGCGGCGGAGGTACGGCCACTGCCGGGCAGCATCCTGAGCATCCACAACATCCACCGGGAGCTCACCACCGACGGTGATCCGACGCCCCGGACCCAGCAGGTTGTGCTGCTGCTCAACAGGGCCACGCGCGGACGCCCCCTGATCCCGATCCTGTGGGGCCGCGACGCCCGCGCCCCGCGCCCCCTACTGGGCGGCCTCCCCTCCATCAAGTCCGCCCACCCCTCCCCCGTGTCCGCCGCCCGGGGCTTCTTCGGCTCCCGTCCCTTCAGCCGCGCCAACGCTCTGCCGACCCGGCAGGGCGGCGCCCCGGAAGACCGGCGTCTGCCATGACCGGAGCGCCCGTCGTCCTCGCCGTGGACTCCGGTGGCTCCGGGCTGCGCGCGGTGCTGGCGCGGGGCACGCGAATGCTCGGCGAGCCGATCGCGTCCGGGGAACCGGTACGGACCGGCGCACGGGGAATCGACGCCGGCCATCTGCTGGAGCAGTTGCTGCCCATGGCGCGGCGGTTGCTCGACGGGACGGGATCCGACCGTCCCGTCGCCGTCGCCGTCGGGGCCGCCGGGTTCGCGACCCTCGGTGACCAGCTGCGTGCCGAACTGCCGTCGGCGCTGGCCCGCGAGTGGGGAGTGCGCCGGGTCGCACTGGTCGCCGACGCGGTCGCCGCGTACACCGGCGCCCTGGGCGTGCGGCCGGGTGCGGTCGTCGCCGCCGGTACGGGGCTCATCGCGATCGGCACGGATCTGGAGCGCTGGCGACGGGCGGACGGCTGGGGGCATCTGCTCGGGGACTGCGGCAGCGGGGCCTGGATCGGGCGGGCGGGGCTGGAGGCGGCGCTGCGGGCGTACGACGGGCGGACCGGCGGTTCGGCCGGACTGCTGGCGCGCGCCGAGGAGTTGTTCGGCTCGCCGGACGGCCTGCCCGGCCGGCTCTACCCGAGATCCGACCGTCCGGCGGTCCTCGCGTCCTTCGCGCCCGAGGTGGCAGCCTGCGCCGGCGACGACCCGGTGGCGGCGGACGTCCTGCGGGCGGCGGCCCGGCACATGGCGGACGCAGCGGCCGCAGTCTGCCCGGCCTCGGGCGAGCCCCAAGTGGCGCTCACCGGCGGCTTGTTCAAGCTGGGCGCCCCGCTCCTCGTCCCCTTGACGGCTGAGTTGACGGAGCGGCTGCCGCAGGCTCGGCAGGTGCCCGCGGAGGGAGATCCCCTGGTCGGGGCCGTGCGCATCGCGGCCGCGCTGGCGGGTGAGGGGGTCGGGTTGCCGTACGACGAGCAGATGTTGTATATCGTGGCTGAAAAATAGTACCTGAAATATGGATCAATTCAGCCTGTCGGACAAGCAGCGCCGTGCTCACCCAAGTAGGTTGCTCAGCAGATAAATGCGGTATCGATCGGCCCTGATCGGCACGTAACTCATCAGACAAATCCGGACGGATACCGCTCACCTGCACCCTCCCCGAACAGGGGAACCCAAGAAACCAGTAACATGCGGCGCCATGAGCTCCCCCACTGGGCCCGCGTCCGGCCTGCCTGTACGAATGCCGCGACCCCGACAGCCGGGGCGGCACCGCCGCCCCGAGCCGTTGGCGGCTCCCGAGGGCGCGCCCGCGCTTGTCCTCGCGGTGCCGGGCACGCCCAGCGCCGCCACGCGCAGCCTCGCCGAGGAGGTCGTGAGCATCGCGCGCTCCGAGCTTCCCGGCCTCGACGCCCGCATCGGTTACGTCGACGGTGACGCCGACGAGTTCCCCACGCTGCAGTCGGTGCTCACGCACGCCGCCGAGGAGCGCACCGCCCGTTACGAGCAGGCCCGCGCCGCCGGTCTGGACGTCAAGGAGCCGGACGGCCTCGTCGCCGTCGTAGTGCCCCTGCTGGCCGGTCCGGACAGCGCCACGCTGCGCCGGATCCGCCAGGCCGTGATGGAGAGCCGGATCGCGGCCGAGCTGACCGATGTCCTCGGTCCGCACCCGCTGCTCGCCGAGGCGCTGCACGTGCGGCTGTCCGAGGCCGGTCTGGCGCGTGCCGACCGGGCCCGGCTGTTCACGGTCGCCACCGCCGCCGACGGCATCGTGCTCGCCTCCGTGGGCGGCGACGAGGCCGTGCAGGCGGCCGGGATCACGGGCATGCTGCTGGCCGCGCGGCTCGCCGTGCCGGTGATGGCCGCCGCCCTCGACCAGGAGGGTTCGATCACCTCCGTGGCCGAGCAACTGCGCTCCTCGGGCTCACAGCAACTGGCCCTGGCGCCGTACCTGATAGGGCCGGAGATCGACGCCGGTCTGATCGAGGCCGCCGCGAAGGAGGCGGGCTGCTCCGCCGCCGAGGCGCTCGGCCCCTACCCGGCGATCGGCAAGCTGGCGCTCGGCAAGTACACGACCGCGCTCGGCATCGCGCCGCAGCAGCCGCAGGGCATGCCGGTCCGTTGAGTCCGGCGCCCTGAGACCGGACCACGCCCCGTACGGCCGAGGGCCCGCTCCTCTCGCAGGAGCGGGCCCTCGGCCGTACGCGTGCCGTCTGTACGCGTGCCCGTCCGTGCGCGTTCCCCTCAGCCGTCCAGGACTACGCAGGCGGCCGCGGGCTCCTCGGTGGAACCGGCGCGCGCCGGGACGCCCGTGCGCGGGTCGACCGTGAACCGGGTGACGTCGCCGGAGCGCTCGTCGGCGCGTACAGCGTCCCGGCGGCGTACGTCAGGGCGCGTGGCCGACGGCCGCCGCGCGGCACGGTCGTCACCAGGCGCGTGTGGGGCCCTCGACCGCGAGGACGGAGAGCACGTCCGTACCTCGGGTGCCCTCCGGACGAAGCGGCCGTCGGGGGACACGGCGACGCCTGAGGGGTACGCGTCGCCCTCCGGGGGCCGGACGGGCTGCCCGGGGCGCGTGGCGCGGTTCCTCAGGCTTCCGCGAGGGAGGAGCCGCGCAAGGGGTGTGACAGTTGCGCGAGGGCCTGTTCCAGGGCGTGGAGGTGGGCGAGGGCCTGGTCGGCGTGTGGGTGGTGAGCCGGCTCGGGCGGGCGGGGCGGGGACGGGTGGGGCGGTACGGCGCCGAGCAGGGTTTCGAGCGTCGACTCGACACGGCGGCACGCGGCGGTGAGACGGGCGCCGTGGGAGGCGTCCGGGTCGGCGGCGACGGTGGCGAGACCACGGGCTTCCCGGGCGCAGTCGTCGAGCAGGGTGAGCACCTGGCGGGCCCGTTCCTTGCGGGAGCGCATCGGGGTGAGCGGATGGACCAGTGGCGCCAGGGACAGGCGTACCCGCCCCAGGAGTGCCTCCAGCTCCGCGACACGCGGTGCCGGGTCCGCCTCGGGGTCCCCCGTCAGGCGCCGGGCCGCCGTCGCGGTGCAGGCGTGCACCGCGTGCAGGGCCCGCCGGACCCACCGGTCGGTGACGGCGTCCGTGGTGACCGGCAGGATCAGCGCCACGGCGAGCGCGGCCCCGGCCGCCCCGACGCCGGTCTGTGCGAGGCGGAGGGCCAGGAGGGGAGCGTCCAGGACGCCGAGCAGGCCGTAGAGCAGGCCCGCCATGACGGTGACGCACAGCATCATCCAGGTGTACGACACGGCGGCCGTGTAGAAGATGCCGAAGACGCAGAGGGCGACCAGTGCGGCGGTAGGGGCCGGGGCACCGTTCAGGGGGACGGCGACCAGGAGGCCGACGAGGATTCCGGTGACCGTGCCGAGGACCCGACGAAAGCCCCGGACCAGGGTCTCACCGCGCGAGGTGGTGTTCACGAAGATCCACCAGGCGGTGCCGACGGCCCAGTACCAGCGGTCTTCGGAGAGGACCTGCCCGACGACCATCGCGAAGGCGCAGGCGGCGCTCGCCTGGAAGGCCTGGCGGGTGGTCGGGCGGGCGAGGCCGCGATCGTCTCCGGGGGCCGGCGCCGGCGCCGGCGGAATGCGTCGCTCGATGCACCAGGCGCCGAAGCGCACGGCCGAGGAAGCGGCCAGTGACAGGGCCATCGCCGTGCAGAGCTCGGGCAGTTGGGAGGGGAGCGCGTGCAGGAACTGGGTGACGAAGAAGGTCATGAAGGCGAAGATGCCGAGCGCGTGACCGCGCGGTCCCCAACGGCGGGCGTGGACGCCGCAGAAGATCACCGCGAGCCAGATCGTGTCGCGCGGGGTCGGCGCGTCGTGCAGCACCGTGGCGAGGGCCAGGACCGGGAAGCCGACGGCGGGCAGCAGCGCGGTGGTGACCGCCTGGTCGCGCACCGTCGGATCGGCGACCGTGAACAGCGCGAGGAGTGCGGTGAGTCCGCCCGTGATCGAGGCCGTCAGCGGCAGGCCCGCCAGTTCCGAGAGGGTCACCGCCAGGGCGATGCCCAGCACCGCGCGCAGCGAGGCACGCAGCCGTAGCAGCCCCGGGTCCGGAGCCATGAACATCCTCTTCACCGTCGGTAGCCCGCCCCTCTCCCTCACCACGGCACCGCGCCCTCACGACATGGGAATGGCGCCGCGGGCACGGACCGGCTTCCTTGCCGTCCTGCGCTGCGCGGCGCCATTGATGGTCAACAGGAAAGCATCGGAGCGTGAATGGCTCAACCCACGTCCACTTAACTGGGCCATTGGTACAGTTTCAGTTGGTCGTCGTCCGGCAGAGGGAGGCCAACGGACCATGCCCGTGGACGAGCTCGACACCCGCATCCTGCGCCTGCTTCTGGACCAGCCCCGCACCAGCGTGCGCGAGTACGCCCGCATCCTGGGCGTCGCCCGCGGCACCCTCCAGGCCCGCCTCGACCGTCTGGAGCGCGACGGTGTGATCACCGGCACGGCTCCCTCGCTCTCCCCCGCCGCGCTCGGCCACCCGGTGCTCGCCTTCGTGCACATCGAGGTCACCCAGGGGCACCTCGACGACGTGGGCGACGCGCTGGCGGCCGTACCGGAGATCGTCGAGGCGTTCTCGATCACCGGTGGCGGCGATCTGCTGACGCGCGTCGTGGCCCGGGACAACGCCCACCTGGAGGATGTGATCCAGGCGCTGATCAGCCTGCCGGGCGTGGTGCGCACGCGCACCGAGGTGGCATTGCGGGAGCGGGTGCCGTACCGGCTGTCGCCGTTGGTGGAGTCGATCGGCCGGACGGTCGCGAACTGATCGCTGGCACCCTGGGGGCATGAGCATTCTCGGTAGCACTGCTGTCATCTTCGATCTCGACGGAACGCTCGTGGACAGCGAGCCGAACTACTTCGAAGCGAGCCGGCGCACGCTCGGCGCCCACGGGGTCACCGGCTTCGGCTGGACGGACCACGAGCGGTCCGTGGGCATCAGCACCCGGGATACGGTCGCGTCCTGGCGGGAGCAATACGCTCTCACCACCCCGGTCGAAACGCTCCTCGCCACCAAGAACCGTCATTATCTGGAACTGGCCCGCGCCGCCACCCGCGTCTACCCGGAGATGCGGAAGTTCGTGGAACTGCTGGCGGCCGAGGGGGCGCCGATGGCCGTGGCCTCGGGCTCGTCGCGCGAGGCGATCGAGGTGATCCTCGACGGCACGGGGCTCGCCGCCCATTTGCGGACCGTCGTGTCGGCGGAGGAGGTCGCGCACGGCAAACCCGCCCCGGACGTCTTCCTGGAAGCCGCGCGCCGGCTCGGTGCCGCCCCCGCCGACTGTGTCGTCCTGGAGGACGCGGTGCCGGGCGCGGTCGCCGCGCACGCGGCCGGGATGCGCTGTGTCGCCATCCCGTATCTCGCCACCCAGGCCGACGATCCGGGCTTCGCGACGGCGGGGCTGCTGGTGCGGGGCGGGCAGGACGCGTTCACGGCCCGGGAGGCGTACGACTGGATCGTGGCGTCGGGTTGAGACGGGACGGGCGGGGCCCGTTTCCGCTGAGGGTGTCGGTGGACCGGGCTCCGGCACGTCGTCACGGCGGGTGAAATGCCGTGTCGTCGATACAAGTCGATATAAGCGGAGTCGCCGTGCCGTCGGGTTCGGGTCAGGCCGCCGTGCCGCGGGCCGCCGTCCGGGCGGGCCGACGCAGGATCCAGCACGTGACCGTGAGCGCGGCGGCCGAGGCGGCCACGCCGAGCACGGTCAGGCCGGTGGCGGCGAGGCTGCCGTCGGCGGCGGCGGTGGGGCCGCCCGCACCGCCGGAATCGCCGGACGTGCCCGATCCACCGGACGTCGAACCGCCGCCGGAGCCGCCGGTGGAGCTGCCGCCGGTCGAGGTGCCACCTTCACCGTTGTCGGTGTCCACCGGGTCCCGGCCGACGAAGGCCGACGAAGGCGACCTGGACCTTGACGAGGAGATCCCCGGGATCAAGTAGACACCGGCCGGGATGGACCGCCGGCCCGTCCGCAGGACTGCGCCCCCTCATTTCTCCGGGCTCCGCGAACTCATGTGTCGAAGTCGACCGTCAGAGTCTCCGAGACCGGATACGACTGGCAGGTCAGGACGTAGCCCGCATCGACCTCGGCGGGTTCGAGGGCGAAGTTGCGGCGCATGTCGGCCGTGCCGTCGGTGACCTGGGCGCGGCAGGTGCCGCAGACGCCGCCCTTGCAGGCGAATGGCAGGTCGGGGCGGGTGCGTTGGGCGCCTTCCAGGATGCTCCGTTCGCGGGGGAGCGCGGCCGTGGTGGAGCGGCCGTCGAGGGTGACGGTGACCTCGCTGACCGGGCCCTCGGCGGCGGTCTCCTCGTGCCGTGCCTCACGTACGGGTTCGTCGTCGGCGTGGAACAGCTCCTGGTGGACACGGTCGGCGGGCACGCCGAGCCCCGCCAGGACCCGCCGGGCGTCGCGGACCATGCCGTGCGGGCCGCACAGCCACCAGTGGTCCGCCGTCTCGACGTCGACCAGTGCGTCGACGAGGGCGGAGAGCCGGTCGGCGTCGAGGCGGCCCGAGAGCACCTCGGCCTCGCGGGGTTCGCGGGACAGGACGTGGGCGAGCTGGAAGCGGGCCGGGTACAGGTCCTTGAGGTCGGCCAGCTCGTCGGCGAACATCACGGTGCCGCTGCGGCGGTTGCCGTAGAAGAGGGTGACCGTCGAGCGGGGGTGCTCGGCCAGCACGGACTCGGCGATCGACACCATGGGGGTGATGCCGGAGCCCGCCGCGACCAGCACGTGGTGTTCGGGCGTGCCGAGGTCGGGCGTGAAGAGCCCGGTGGGTGCCATGACCTCGACGGTGTCACCCGGCCGCACGTCATGCACCAGCCAGGACGAGAACAGCCCACCGGGCACCACACGCACCCCGATCCGCGGCGCCGAACCGGCCGCCGAACAGATCGAGTACGACCGCCGCTCGTCCCGCCCGTCGATCTCCCGCCGCAGCGTCAGCGACTGGCCCGGCGCGAACCTGAACTCCTCCGCCAGCTCGGCCGGGATCTCGAAGCCCACGGCGACGGCGTCCTCACAGAGCGGGCGTACCGAAGCGACCTGGAGACGGTGGAAGGCGGGACGGCGACGGACGCGCGGGGGAACCGCCGGGACGACGGAGCCGGCCGGGGCGGACCCACCGCGCGCGGCGGAAGCGGCGGTGGAGACTGCGGCACGCGCGGACGACACCGGAACGGGTGGCACCGGAGCGGCCGCCACAGGAGCGGCCGATGCGGAGGGCGCGCCCGGGACGGCCGCCCCCTGCGCCGCGGCAGCCGACGCCGACGCGCCCCGCTCCCCCGGTGCCCGAGTGGTGAGGGCCGTCGGGTCGGCCGGCGGTGCCGGCCGCGGGTGGCCCGGCGACTCCTCGCGTCGCCTCGTCGGCTCTTCCCCAAGGCCTTCCATCAGATCTCCTTGACGTGCTCGAACGGCTCGCGGCAGGTGCGGCAGCGGTGCAGGGACTTGCAGGAGGTGGCGGCGAAGCGGGAGGTCTCCTCCGTGTCCGCCGAGCCGCAGCGGGGGCAGGCGACCGTGCGTCGGGTGGGTGACAGCAGGAGCGGGACCGGGCCGCGGGGTGCTTCGCCGGGCGGGGCGATGCCGTGTTCGGTCAGCTTGCGGCGACCCGTGTCGGTGATCCAGTCGGTGGTCCAGGGCGGGTTCAGGACCGTGCGGATCTCCACCCGTGCGTAGCCGGCGGCGCGCAGCCGCGCCGCCACGTCGGCGCGCATCTCGGCCATGGCGGGGCAGCCGGAGTAGGTCGGAGTCAGGCTGGCGATCACCGTGCCGTCCTCGGTCAGCTCGACGTCCCGCAGAACCCCGAGGTCGGCGAGGGTCAGCATGGGTAGTTCGGGGTCAGGCACCTGCTCCGCGACACGCCGGGCGCGCCGCACCTCGGTCGGGGCGGTCACCATGTCGCCTCCGGGTGTGCGCGGGCCACGCTCTGCAACTCGGCGAGCAGCGGCGCGAGATACTCGGTGTGGTCGCCGGTGCGGCCTGCTCCCGGCAGCGGCCGGTACACCGGCATGGGCAGCCCGGCCGCCTCGGTGACCTGGCGGAGCACGGCGGCGACCTCCTCCCGTACGTCGCACGCGGTGAACAGCTCACCGAAGTAGGGCGCCACTCGCTCCATCGCCCCGCGCATCCGTCGGTGCGACTCCTCCGTGCCGTCCCCGAGCCGCACGGCCCATTCGGCGGCGTACTGCCGGTGGTACGTCAGCTCCTTGACGCCCTTCGCGGCGATCGCGGCGAGGACCGGGTCGGGGTGCTCCACCAGCCGTTCGAAGTGCGCGAGGCGCCAACTGGACAGGACGAGGAGCCGGACGATCGAGAACGCGAAGTCACCGCCCGGCAGTTCGGCCAGGCGTACGTTGCGGAAGTCGTCGGCGTCCCGGAAGTAGGCGTACGCGTCCTCGCCGCGCCCGGTGCCGTCGACCTGACCGGCGCGGGAGTACAGCAGACGAGCCTGGCCGAGGAGGTCGAGGCCGATGTTGGCGAGGGCGACCTCCTCCTCCAGCTCCGGGGCACGGGTGGTCCACTCGGCGAGCCGCTGGGCGCTGACGAGGGCGTCGTCGGCCAACGCGACGCAGGAGGCGGCCAGTTCACCCGTGTCGACGCCGTTCGGCACGGCGGTGTCGACACCGTGCAGGGGGTCCTCGAAACCGGTGCCGTACGCCCAGCGGGTGTCGTCATCGTGTCCCTCGGCGAGGGTCAGGTAGACGTGGTCGTCACTCATGCCTGCTCCTCGGGCCTAGATGTGCGGGACGTCGTCGGGGATGTCGTAGAAGGTCGGGTGGCGGTACACCTTGTCCGCGCTGGGCTCGAAGAACGGGTCCTTCTCGTCTCGGGTGGAGGCGGCGATGTGCTCGGAGCGCACCACCCAGAGGGAGACGCCCTCGTTGCGGCGGGTGTACAGGTCGCGGGCGTGGGTGAGGGCCATCTGGTCGTCGGCGGCGTGCAGGGAGCCCACGTGGACGTGGTTCAGGCCGCGCTTGCCGCGTACGAAGACCTCGTACAGCGGCCAGTCGCCCTTGTTCGTGCCGGTCATTCCGCCGTCCCCTTCCGGGCTCGCTCGCTGCGCTTCGCCGCGTGGGCGGTGGCCGCCTCGCGCACCCACGCCCCCTCCTCGTGGGCGGTCCGCCGCCGCTCCATCCGCTGGTCGTTGCAGGGGCCGTCCCCGGTGATCACGCGCTTCAGTTCGTCCCAGTCGGGGGTGCCGAAGTCATGACGGCCGCGCTCCTCGTTCCACCGCAGGTCCGGGTCGGGGAGCGTGACGCCGAGCTTCTCGGCCTGGGGGACGGTCATGTCGACGAAGCGCTGGCGCAGCTCGTCGTTGCTGTGCCGCTTGATCTTCCAGGCCATCGATCGCGCCGAGTTGGGTGAGGCGTCGTCGGGCGGGCCGAACATCATCAGCGACGGCCACCACCAGCGGTCGACGGCGTCCTGGACCATCGCGCGCTGGGCGTCCGTCCCCCGCATCATCGTCAGCAGCAGCTCGTAGCCCTGTCGCTGGTGGAACGACTCCTCCTTGCAGATCCGCACCATCGCGCGCGCGTACGGCCCGTAGGAACTCCGACACAGGGGAACCTGGTTGCAGATCGCCGCGCCGTCCACGAACCAGCCGATCACTCCCACGTCGGCGAAGTTCGCCGTCGGGTAGTTGAAGATCGACGAGTACTTCTGCCGGCCCTCGATCAGCCGCCGGGTGAGATCCGCGCGGTCGGCTCCGAGCGTCTCCGCCGCCGAGTACAGATACAGCCCGTGGCCCGCCTCGTCCTGGACCTTGGCGAAGAGGATCGCCTTCCGGCGCAGCGAGGGCGCGCGGGTGATCCACTCGCCCTCGGGCTGCATGCCGATGATCTCCGAGTGCGCGTGCTGCGCGATCTGCCGGACGAGCGTCTTGCGATAGCCCTCCGGCATCCAGTCGCGCGGCTCGATCCGCTGGTCCCGCGCGATCGTCGCGTCGAAGTGCGCCTGGAGCGCGTCCTCGGTCCCCTGTGGTGCGTCCTGGGGTGGCACCCCGGCGGAGTGTGTCGTCATCGATACCAGCTTCCCACCGACCAACCGACCATTCGTTCGGTTTCAGTGTGCCGCGATTCCCCCGCCCGGGCAAGCCCCCCTACGTCCGCGAGCCGATGACCGGGCGGCCCCGGCCGGTCCCGGCGGCGTCCGGGTCCCGCCCCGGCGGCCGCCGGGGCGCGGGGAACCACGCGCCCCGGCAGACACGACTGACGGCCGACCGACCGCCCTCGGCGACGGCTGCCGCTCAGAGCCCCCGGTGGACGACATGTCCTCCGGTCACCGTGAGCAGCACCGGCGCCTCGGCGACCTCGTCGGCCCCCGCCTCGACGGGATCGACGCCCAGCGCCGTGAGGTCGGCCCGGAACCCCTCGGCGATACGGCCGGCGGTATGTCCCTCGCCCGCGGCCAGCGCCGCGTGCGTGGTGCAGCCCTCCAGCGCCTGCAGCCCCGTGAGTCCCGCCCCGGAGGACGCCGCGCCCTTCGGCCCCCTGGCCGTCGCCAGCACGGCCCTGGCGTCATGGTGGGCGATGGGCCAGTCCGAACCGAGAGCGACGACCGCGCCGGCCTCCCGCAGGTCCCGCAGCCGCCAGCCGCGGAGGGCCCGCTCCTCGCCCAGCCGCACGGACCACTCGTCGGACAGGTCGGCCCGCGTGAAGTCGGTGTGCGGGGGCTGCATGGAGGCGATGACCCCCGCCTCGGCGAACCTGGCCACCAGCTCGTCGGGCACCGACTCGATGTGCTCCACCCGGTGCCTGAAGCGACCACCAGGCCCCAACGACGTGACGGTGTCGAGGACATGGCGTACGGCGGCGTCCCCGATGGCATGGGTCGCCGTCCGTACCCCGGCGTGATGCAGTCGCCGCAGCGCGTCGCCGTACGCCGCCGGGTCGGGCCAGAACGCGTCGGTGCCCTGGCCGTGGCAGTCTGGGTGGTCCAGCCACGCCGTGCCGCCCTCCACGGTGCCGTCCATGAAGAACTTCACCCCGCCGATCCGCCAGTGCCGTCCGCCCCGGCCCTGGAGCGCGACCAGTTCGGCCAGGTCGTCCGCGTCGACGCCGGGCATGCACCAGGGCGCGAAGCGCAGCCGCAGCGGCAGTACCGACTCCTCGGCGACCGCGCCCACCAGATCGGGGTCGCCGAGGTCCATGACATGGGCACCGGTGAGGCCGGTGGCCGCCATCGAGCCCAGCAACTCCGCCAGCCGGACGCGCCGCTCGGCGTACGACGGGCGGGGCATGACGGCCTGGACGAGTTCCATCGCGGCGTGCTCGACCAGGTGTCCGGTGAGCCGTCCGTCGACGTCGACGGCGAGGTGCGACCGCTGGGCGAAGGCGCGCGGACCGGTGATGTCGGCGGCCTTCAGGGCGGCCCCGCTCACCAGGGCGGAGTGGCCGTCGTACAGGCGCAGGAAGGCGGGCGCGCCGTCCAGGACGTCCTCGACGAGGGCGCGGTCGACGGTCCGGCCGCCGAAGACGTTGTGGTCCAGGCCGTAGCCGAGCACCCAGCCGTCGACCCGTTCTCCGGAGGCGAGCGCGGCGCACAGCCCGTCGAGGTCGCGCACGGCGGTGAGGTCGATGCCGGTGGCCATGTCCAGGCCCCACACGGGGTGACTGTGGCTGTCGACCAGGCCGGGCACGAGCCGGCCGCCGCCCAGGTCCACGATCTCGGTGCCGGATCCGCGCCAGTCCCGTACGTCCGCCTCCTCGCCGACGGCGGCGATCAGGCCCTCGCGGACGGCGACCGCGGTGGCGTACGGCCGCTCCGGGTCGAGGGTGCGGACGTGGGCGCCGGTGACGACGAGGTCGGCGGTGGGCATGGAGTGGTCTCCTCCTGGGACGTTCGAGGGAAAGGGAGCGGCGGCCGGTCGGTGCGGTGTCAGTCGGCGGCTTCGGCCGACGGTTCGGCGGCGAAGTTCGCGTAGACCTCGGGCCGGGCGCGGCGCAGCCACCACCCGAGGGCGACTCCGACGAGGAGCACGGCCGGGACAAGGGCAGCGAGGACGGTGTTGACGGTGGTGGAGGCGCCGGTGAACTGGTCGAGGTGGGTGACGACCAGGGCGATGGCGCCGGTGAGGAGCACCGCCGCGACGACCGGGGCGACGACCGTGCGCAGGGCGCCCTCGGTGTGGGCGACGCGCCGGAAGTAGAAGGGCACGGCGAGCGCGGCGAGCAGTTGCAGCAGCAGCAGGGCGAGCATGCCGGGCGTGTTCACCCACAGCAGCAGCTGCGTGTACGGGTCGGCGCCGGCCGCGGCGAACCCGAGGACGACGACGGCGCCGAGGACGGTCTGGGCGATGCCCGCCACGTACGGGGAGCGGTGGCGGGGATGGACGCGGGCCAGGGCCTTGGGGAGGATCCCCTCTTCCGCGAGGGCGAGACCGTAGCGGTTGATGGCGTTGTGGAAGGCGAGGAGGGAGGCGAGGACGCTGGTGACGATGAGGATCCGCATCAGGTCGGCCGCCCAGGGGCCGACGTAGGTGGTGATGGCGGAGAAGAACAGGTCGGCGGGGTTGGCGCCGGCCGCCGCGATGACCTGTGCGTCGCCGAAGGCCTGGATGACCGTCCACACGATGAAGGCGTAGAACAGGCCGAGGAAGGTGATGGCGAGATAGGTGGCGCGCGGCACCGTACGGGCGGGGTCACGGGCCTCGCGGCGGTAGATCACGGTCGACTCGAAGCCGGTGAACGCGGCGAACGCGAAGGCGAGTACGGCCACCATGCCGGGGACCATGATGTTGCCTGGTGCGAGGGAGGCGAGGGAGAGGCCGTCGGCGCCGCCCTCGACCAGCACTCCCCCGGCGAGCAGCACGAGGATGCCGGTCTCGGCGACGAGCAGGACGCCGAGGAGTTTGGCGCCGAAGTCGATGGACCGGTAGCCGGCGTATCCGATGAGCAGCAGGCCCACGAGGGAGACGGGCAGCCAGGGGATGCCGGTGCCGAAGAGGGCGCGGGCGGTGTCGCGGGTGGCGGTGCCGAGCAGGCCGTAGACGCCGATCTCCATGCCGTTGTAGCCGATCAGCGCGAGCAGGGCGGCGCCGATGCCGGCCCGGCGGCCGAGGCCTCGGGTGATGTACGCGTAGAAGGCGCCGGCGCTGCGGACATGGCGGCTCATGGTGGTGAAGCCGACTGCGAAGACGGCGAGCGTGAGGCCGGCGAGGAGATAGCCGGCGGGGGCGCCGATGCCGCCCATCAGGATCGCGAGGGGGGCGACGCCGGCCATCACGGTGAGCGGGGCGGCGGCGGAGACGACGAAGAAGGCGATGTCGGTGGTGCCGAGGGAGCCGGAGCGGAGGGACGGGGCCGGGGAGGCGGCTCTCTCGGCGGGGGCGGCGCCGGTGAAGTCGGTGGCGTCCGGGGCGTCGGGGGTGACAGACACGAGGGGAAAGTCCCTTCTGGCTGCGGGCAGGGACGAGCGTACCGAGCGGGCGGGGATGACCGGGGCCGGTAAACCTAAAGGCTTTCGGTTTTCGCAATGTAGCCTTCACATGGACTACTGGGAAGACCCCGGAGGGACGGACACCATGGGACGGCCGCGCACACCCCTGCTCGACAGGGAGCGCATCACCACCACCGCACTGGAACTCCTCGACGCGCAGGGTGAGTTCAGCGTCCCGCAGATCGCGCGGCGGCTCGGGGTGCAGACCGGCTCGGTGTACCACCACGTGGACGGCCGCGACGGCATCGTGGAACTGCTGCGCGAGCGGGTCACGGAGGGCATCGACGTCTCCGCCCTCGACGTCCGCCCCTGGGACGAGGCCCTCGCCGCCTGGGCCCGCTCCTATCGCGCCGCCTTCGCCGCCCACCCCCGGGCCATCCCGCTCCTGATGACGTCACCGGTACGGGCTCCGCACGTCCTCGAACAGTACGAGCGGGCCGTCGTCCTGCTGCTGGAGGCGGGTTTCCCCCTCCCGGACGTGATGCCGGTGCTGGTCGCCCTGGAGAACGTCGTGCTGGGTTCGGCCCTGGATCTGGCCGCCCCCGTGACCATGTGGGAGATCGCCGACGAGTCGGTCACGCCCCGCCTCGCCGAAGCCCTGGAGGCCGCAGGCGAGGGCCGCGCGGACGCGGCCTTCGAGCTGGCCCTCGACGGCTTCCTCGCCCATGCGCGACTCAGGCTGGAGGCGTGCACGCGGGCGTAGGGGGACACCATCGCCCCCGGGCCCCGGCCGAGGGCCGGGACGGCTGGGGCCCGGTACTGCGCAGGGACCGGGATACTGCCGGGGAGGCCGGGCGGGGCACGATCGGGACCGAGTGGCAAACCCGGGCCGGGTGGCGTACGGGGCCGGGGCTTATGGGACCGGGGCGTATGGGACCGGGTGACGTCCGGCGCCCGGTGACGTACGGGACCGGGGACGTCCAGACCGAGTGGCGAACCCGGACCGGGTGGCGTCCAAGACCGAGTGGCGTACGGCACCCGGTGACGTCCGGGACCCGGGGCGTACGGGACCGGGTGACGTCCGGAACCCGGGGCGTACGAGACCGGGTGACGTCCGGAACCCGGGGCGTCCGGCACACCCGGTGGCGTCCGGCACCCGGTGGGCGTGCGGGGCCGGGTGGCGTGCGGGAAAACTCCGGTGCGCCGGTTCGTACACCTCTGCGATCATTCCCGAATGGCGCAGAGTCCCGAATCGCTGGTCATCCGGCACACCCACCGCCTTCCCACCCCCAAGGGGTCCGCCGGCGAAGGCACCGCCGCCGCGCGGCAGTTCGACGCCGCCCTGATGGACGTGGGCTTCAAGCTCTCGGCGGAGCTGTTGGAGCGGTTGTCGGGGCTGTCCGGTGCCGCCGTCCTGCACATCGCCCGGCGGACGCTGCGCACCGTGCGCGAGATGGTGGGCGACCATGTCCGGCACAACGCGTACTTCATCGACTTCCCCGCCGGCGTGCCGGACACCGAGGAGTTCTGGATGCGGTGCGTGGCGAAGGCCCTCGGTGACGAGAAGTCGCGTGAGGGCGTGCTGACGCAACTGGCGCACGGGGTGGTGGATCTCCTCAGTCTCCCCACCTACGGCAGGTACCAGCACACCTACGAGGAGATGCTCGCGGCGCAGGACGAGTTGATCGCCTCGGCGGGCGACCGCGTGACCGTCCTGCACCTCGGCCGGGACCTCGACGAGGAGCTCACCGAGCTGTACCTCGCCCTGGCGGGCAGCACGACCCCGCTGGGCGAGGAGCACCTGCGCGACCTCATGACCCTCGCCGGGCAGTGTGTGAACGGCCCCCAGCCCGAGGCGATCCCGGTCCGGGAGAACCGGGCGGTGGTCAACGAGGCCCGACTCGGCATCGGCGCCGACCTCCTGCTGGACACTGTCACCGACGTGCTCCGGCTGGCCTGCGCGCTGTCGGGCGGTGATGTGACGCTGCAGGAGCCGACCCGGTTCCGGGCGCTGTCGCGGCCGGTGCGACGGGCACTCCTCGCGGGCCTGGACGCCGTGGTCGCCGCGAACCCGGCGAAGCTCGCCGACGTGCACACGTACCGGGAGCCGTTCAAGCGGCTCGGTGAGCGTCTCCACCCGCACGAGTACCCGCGCTGGCCGCACGCCGCCGACGTGTTCGCAGTCGCGCGGGGCGAGAAGGAGGCGCGGTCCTTCGACAGCCGGGTGGAGAAGCTGCTCGACGACTTCGACATCACCGGTGCGGCGAAGCTGCTGAAGTCCGCCCCCGGCAAGCTGTTCCGCGCGCTGGACCTCGTGCTGCGCATCGCCGCCGACCAGGCGGAGCGGGACGCCGTGGTGGCCGCCGCGGTGGAGGTCGCCCCCGAGGTCTCCGGCCGGGTCCTCCTCTCGGTCCGGGAGCACTTCCACAACCGGGACCGGGAGACCGACCGACCCCGTGTCTTCGTCAACCGGCGGGGCCGCGCCTGGGTGACGCCCGACTACCGCCCGGTCGTACCGGCCGCCGACCGGGACCGTCTGATCGCCGCCCTCGACGCCGAGACGCGGCGTCGCCTCCCCTCGCCGGCCCGGCTGTTGGTCGACCCCGACGTCCTGGACGTGGGCCGGCCGCGCCCCCGCCCGGGCCCCCCCCCCCCGCCCCGCGCGCGGGCCCCGCGGGGGGGGGGGGGGGGGGGCGGCGCCCCCGGGCGCGGCGTGGGGTGG
>NZ_JBIBEN010000010.1:67338-181599 GCF_042955065.1 Streptomyces sp. NPDC012510 | reverse complement strand
TGCACGCCGCGCCGGGTGGTCGCCACCCCGCGCGGGCCGGGGTGTTGGTCGACCCCCAGCGGCTGGTGGGGCCCCGGGGGCCCGGGGCATGGGCCACCGCGGCCGGGCTCGGCGTACTGCCACGGGGTTCGGTCTCGGAGGTCGACGGCGACCGGCTGCGCTTCTTCGTGTACTGGAAGGAGACCGAGAACCGGACCGACTACGACCTGTCGGCGCTGCTGCTGCGCGGCGACTACAGCACCGACGCCTGGCTCTCCTACACGTCCCTCACCACCGTCGGGGGCCGGCACTCGGGCGATGTCACCGAGGCGCCCGACGGGGCCTCGGAGTTCATCGAACTGTCCCTGGACCGGGTGCGCGCCAGGTTCATCGTCCCCCAGGTGAACATCTTCGCCGGTGAGGGCTTCGAGGAGGTCGAGGAGTCCTTCTTCGGCTTCATGGTGCGCGACGCCGAGCAGAAGGGCCGTCCGTTCGAGCCGCGTACGGTGCGGATGAAGTCGGAGCTGCGCGGGCCGGGCAAGGTGGCGTTGCCGCTGGCGTTCCGGCGCGGGGACGACGGGCGCTGGCGTGCGAAGTGGCTGCACCTGTATCTGAAGGGCATCTCGTCGGCCAACCGGGTCGAGGAGAACCAGGTGTCGGTGTCGAAGGTGGTGCGCGCCCTTGTGGAGCGCGAGCAGTTGACGGTGGGGTACCTGATCGACCTGATGTCCGGCGACACGACGACCATGGACCTGTGGGACGGCACGTCGGTCCCGGAGGAGCCCGTGACGTACATCGGTCTCGAACGCCCCGAGGGGCTGCATCCGGACTCCCGGATCATCACCCTCGAAAATCTGCGCGACGTGATCCCGGGCTGAGTGCTAGCGTTGCCCGCGGCGAGGCCATGAAGGGGCTTCCTTCTCATTCCTTTCCTGAAACAAGTTCCTTCGCTTTCCTCGCCGCCGACTTCGAACCGGGAGGCGCCCACCACGGCGCCTCCCGGTTTCCGTATGTGCGCGCGAGGGGTGCTCACCGCGCGAGTGCCGCCCGCGCCGCGTCCAGTGCCTGTTCCGCGTAACCGCGGCCGAAGAGCACGGCGTGGACCAGCAGCGGGAAGAGCTGGTGGAGTCCGACGCGGTCGGCCCAGCCGTCGGCGAGGGGTGCGGCCTGCTCGTAGCCCCGGAGCACCTCGTCCAGATGGGGGCAGCCGAAAAGGGCGAGCATCGCCAGGTCGCTCTCGCGGTGGCCGCCGTGGGCGGCCGGGTCGATGAGCCAGGCGTCGCCGTC
This sequence comes from Streptomyces sp. NPDC012510, assembly GCF_042955065.1. Taxonomy (NCBI): domain Bacteria; kingdom Bacillati; phylum Actinomycetota; class Actinomycetes; order Kitasatosporales; family Streptomycetaceae; genus Streptomyces; species Streptomyces sp. NPDC012510. The sequence goes on along the minus strand of NZ_JBIBEN010000010.1, from coordinate 180,333 downwards.
CGCTCCCCACAGGACGTTGCCGTTCCACAGGTCGCCGTGCAGCCGTGCGGGCGGCTCGGCGGGACCCGCCAGATCGGGCAGGCGTGCGCAGACCTCCTCGATCGAATACGCCTCGGCCGGGCGGATCGTGCCGTCGTCGACCGCGCGGCCCAGATACGGCAGCACGCGGTGCTCGGCGTACCAGGCGGGCCAGTCGTCGCCGGTGATGTTCCGCATGGGCGCGCGGCCGATGTAGGCCTCCCGCGGGCCGCCGGGCGGCGGTGCGCCGAAGGCGGGCGCGCCGGCGGCGTGCAGGGCGGCCAGGTCAGCGCCGAATCGTGCCGCCGCCTCGGCACTCGGTGCCCCCTGCGCCACCCGGTCGATCACCAGCCGGCCCCCGTCGTGGCCGTACACCGTGGGTACGCGAACCGTGCCGGTCTCGGTGAGCCAGCACAGTCCGGCCGCCTCGGCCCGGGCCGCGCCGGGGCCGTCGCCGAGCTTGACCAGCACCACCCGACCGTCGTCGAGGGTGACTTCGGCGAGCGCGCCGGACAGCCTGCGTTCCCCGGTCGCCGGGCGGCCGGTGAGCCGGGCCGCCAGGGCACCGGGTGCCGTGCGATCGGCCACGGCGAACCGCCTCCCTTTCTCATCCGCTCAGGGCGTCCCCAGGATCCCGTACGGGCCCCGCGTGGTGCCGGTGAAATCTCCTACCCATGTCTTGACATGCGAACGAATCGATCCGTAACTTGGCCGATTATTTAGATCCGTGAAATGAGTTCACGTATATGAACTACTTATGAACTACTCCCGGGCGGACAGCCCGGAAGGACAACGGAATGTGCCCATGGGCGTTCGCCGACGAAGTCGTTTCGCGGCCGCCTCGCCGGGGGACGCCACCGGCACCACGAACTGGCCACCGGACGCCGCGCTCGGGTCATGGCTCCGGGGTCTCGGATTCGAGTGAGGTGCGCGTGGCCCTGCCGTAGACGCCCGACTCGTCCTCCAGGACGACACGGGTCAACTGGTAGCCCCGGACCGCGCTCTCGACCTCGCGGTCGTAGTCGCCGTCGACGTCTCCGTTGTAGAGGCCCGTCCGACGCAGGCGCAGTTGGAGTTCGGTGACTTCCGGTCCGGTGTCACCGAGGGCGAGGACGGGGGCCTCTGCGTCCGACCGGGTCGGCGCGGGGACGGCCGTCACTGCGGCGTCGCTGTCGGAGGGGGGTCTGGTCGGCCCGGTCGAGTCGGTGGGGGTGGCCCGGCCCTCGGAGGGGGACGGGCTCGCCGAGGGGGAGGAGGTCTCGGAGGGCGAGGGCGAGGGGGGCGTACGGGAGGGAGCCGCCGAGGACGACGGGTCGCCGCCGGCGACCGCCTCCGGAAGGCCCGCCCGGATGTCGTCTGGGCCCGAACCGTCGCGCGAGGGGGCCTCGTACGAGAAGAGTCCGCCGACGACGCCTCCCGTCACCAGTACGGCGACCACGGCGACTCCCACCCCTGCGGTCAGCGCCATCCGGTGCCGAACGCGCCGTCGCCCAGCGTCCCGCGCGGCGTCGACGGGCGGCTCCTCGGCCTGGCCGCTCGGGCCGGTCTGGCCGCTAGGGCCGGTCTCCCCTGCCAGGCCGGGCCCACCGGTTCCGCTCGTGGGGGCGTCGCCCTCCCCGGCCACGGGGCTCGGCCGTGGTGCGTTCTCGGTGCCCTGCGAGAGGTCGGCCGGCCCGGTGTCCTCGCCGCCCTGGACGAACGGCCGGATGCGCACCGGGTCGAAGTCCTCCGCGGCGTCCGCCAGCGCCGTACGGGTGTCGCGGTGGGCGTCCGACGCCAGACGCCCGCAGGGACAGGCCGGGGTCCCGTCGGCCGCCCGGGGCGTACCGCACTGCGGGCAGACAGGGCCTGTCGGTTCACTCACGCGTGTTCTCTCTTCGGGCGGGCTTCAGAGTTTAGACAGATCTTCTACACGGAATCCTCAAAACTTGCTTGAATGTCGAACGAGAATGATCAGGCTGGCTCAAGTGCGATCCGAAGAAGGCGAGTTCGCGCCCATCAGGTCTTCATACGAGGGGTCTGGCGCGTGACCCGGCGCTCGGTGTGTCATGCCTCTGACATCAACCCGGAGTCCGGAGTGCCCGGAGTGGAAGGAACCCCGTGAGCCTGTCCCGCCCGCATCCCCATCACCGTCCCCACCTCCGTTCGCGCCCAGGCGTCCGTGGCCGAGCCCGTGCCCGTGCCCGTGCCCGTTCCCTGAGCGCGGTCGCCGCGCTCGCCCTGGGAGTGCCCGTCGCGTTCTCCGGCCCCGCCGTCGCGGCCGTCCCGTCGTACTCGGTCTATCTGCAGAACGCCGTGACCGGGCTCAACGCGGCGGACAGCGGCGGTACGGTCGCCGCGCACAACCCCAAGGGCGACGAGGACCACCAGCAGTGGACGCCGATCGCCGTCAGCGGCGGGCACCAGTTGCGGAACGTCGACGGGTCGGGGAGCTGTCTCGGGCGCAGCGCCACCTCGGCGGTGACCGCGACCTGTGGCGCGGACGGCACGACGTGGACGATCACGGAGGCCGGGGGAGGCACCTACACCGTCGGCGTGCCGGGAACCTCGCAGTATCTGACGGGCAACTCCTCGGACTCCTCGGCCGTGCGGGTCGGGCCGAGCGGCACCTACTCCCGCTGGTACCTCACACCGGTCACCTACGCCACGACGGCCATGCCGTCCACCGACACCCGCACCCTCGACCAGGTCACGTTCCTCACCTCGCACAACGCCTACGCCAACGGCGTCGACGGGAACTTCGCCTCGTTCCCCGTCAGCCTCTTCCCCAACCAGTCACGGGGCGTGAGTCGGCAACTCACCGATGGTGTACGGGGGTTCATGCTGGACACCTACACCGTGGCGGGCCGTGCCGCGCTCTGCCACAACAGCTGTGACGGGGTCAGCGGTCCGGTCACACTCGCCACCGGACTGCAGCACATGGTCGACTTCCTCAAAGCCCGTCCGGGTGAGGTCGTCACCGTCTTCCTGGAGGACTACACCGCCTCCGACGTGTTGAAGTCGTCCCTGGCGTCCGTCAGCGGACTGTCCGACGTGCTGTACCGGCCCGACCAGGAGGGCGTGGCGACGAACGGATGGCCGACGATGGCGGATCTCGCCGCCCGGGGCAAGCAGCTGCTGATCTTCAGTGACCGCACGCGAGCGAGCGACGTCTCCGCCGGTCACGCCACGCGGGACAGCTTCGGCGTGATGTACCAGCGCGAGTGGACCGTCGAGAACCACTGGTCCATGGGCGGCGGGCTCGGCGGCTCCGACTGGTCCTGCTACAGCCGGTGGGGCACGGGCAGACCGCTCACCACGGACTCGACCGCCTTCCGTCCGCTGTTCGTCATGAACCACTTCCGCGACTACACGATCGCCGGCACGGCCGAGACGGACAACGCCAAGCTGCTCAACCGCGCGCGGAACTTCTGCACGCCGGCCGCCCGCAAGAAACCCAACTACCTGGCGGTGGACCGCTACGACCTCGGCTCACCGTCACCGCTCACCACGGTGGCCGACCTCAACACGTACGTCCTCGCCGCAGGCCAGTAGCCGTCGCCCCGCCGGGCGGCGGTCGAGCAGCCGTCGCCGGGCCAGGCGCCCGCCCATCCTGCGGGGTGCCGTGCGGATGTCCCGCAGGATGGGCAGCTCACTCGGCGCCAGCCTGGCCCGCTCGCCGCCACCTGCGATCAGGGCGTTGACCGACGCCATCGGGTCACCGCCGACCGACCGCGCCACCAACGCCCCGACGACCAGCGGGATCAGCGTCACCGCGAGGGCCGAACCGGTGGCGGTGGCCGTGGCGGTGACGTTCCGGAGCGGGCGCGGGCGCGACGGTTGCGTGTTCATGAGGACAGTCCAGCAGCGGTCCGGGGTGCGGCGTATCGGACCACATACTCAGTCGCTCCGTCACGGATACTCAGGTGGTCGTCATGGGCCTTGCCCCACGCGATGGGCCTTGCCCCACGCAGCCACCTTGACGTGTTGATGACGGGGCCGCCCGCACCTAGACCTGATCCCTCGGCCCGTCCCTCCACCCCCCGTCCCTCAACCGGGGCCCGGCCCCATCCCACCTTTCAGCCGCTCCAGGTCGGAGGGGCGGACCTGGATGGCCAGGACCGCGATCAGCGCCGCGACGACGGTGAAGATCGCCGCCATCACGAAGGCGGAGGAGACGCCGGCGGTCAGGACCTCGTCGCTCCAGGGAGGCGGCAGTTGCCCGCTCTGTTCGAAGCGCAGGCGCTCGGCCGGGGTCGCCTGGGACAGGAAGTCCGGGATCTGTTTCTCCGCCTCGTTGGCGCTGGCCGTGCCGAACATCGTGACGAGGATGGACAGTCCTAGTGAACCGCCGACCTGCTGGGTGGCGTTGAGGAGGCCGGAGGCCGCTCCGGTCTCCTCGGTGGACACATTGGAGAGCGCCATCAGCGTCAGCGACACGAACTCCATGCCCATGCCGAGGCTGAAGACGAGCATCGGCCCGAGAACGCTGCCGGCGTACGTCGAGTGGACGTCGGTCAGGGTCAGCCAGCCCAGGCCGACGGCCGCGAGGATCGCGCCCACCACCATGAACGGCTTGGGCCCGTACACGGGCAGGAACCGCGAGGCCAGCCCGGCACCGATCGCGATGACCGCGCTGACCGGCAGAAACGCCAGGCCGGTGGCGAGAGGGCTGAAGTCCAGCACGTTCTGGGTGAAGAGCGTCAGGAAGAAGAACATCCCGAAGATGGCGGCGGCCAGGCACAGCATGATGCCGTACGTGCCCGCGCGGTTGCGGTCGGCGAACATGTGCAGCGGGGTGATCGGCTGCCGGGAGCGCTTCTCCACCAGGATGAACACGGCGAGGAGGACGACGGCTCCGGCGAACGAGGCGAGCGTCAGTCCGTCCCGCCAGCCTTCCTGAGCGGCCCGGATGAACCCGTACACCAGGAGCACCATGCCCGCTGTGGACGTCAGAGCGCCGGTGATGTCGAAGCGGCCCGGGTGTCGTTCGGACTCCCTGATCCAGCGCGGCGTCGCCAGCACGATCAGCAGCCCGATCGGCACGTTGACGAACAGCACCCACCGCCAGTTCAGCCACTCCACGAGAACGCCGCCCGCGAGCAGCCCGATGGCGCCACCGCCCGCCGAGACCGCGGCGAACACCCCGAACGCCCGGTTGCGCTCCGGTCCTTCACGGAAGGTCGTGCTGATCAGAGCCAGCGACGTCGGGGACGCGATCGCGCCGCCGACACCCTGGAGGGCGCGGGCGGCCAGGAGTTGACCCGAGTTCTGGGCGAGGCCGCCGAGGAGCGAGGCCAGCACGAACAGCAGCACCCCGAAGACGAACACGCGCCGCCGCCCGAGGATGTCCCCGGCCCGGCCGCCGAGCAGCAACAGACCGCCGAAGGTCAGCGTGTACGCGTTCACCACCCACGCCAGACTGGTCGTGGAGAAGTCCAGGGACCGCTGGATGTCCGGCAACGCGATGTTCACGATGGTGATGTCCAGCACCACCATCAGTTGACACGAGGCGATCACCAGCAACGCCATCGCACTCCCACCACCACCTGTTTCCCGGGTGGTGGCCTGTGCTGGGGAAGTGGGATGCGGACTGCTGCTCATGGCGTATTCGCTCGGCAGAGGTCAGTGAACGGCTCCGTCCACCGCTGCGTTCACTGTTCGACCGTACGCCGGTGCCATGAGGGCCACCACTTGGGCGGACTGCCGGAAAACGGGTGCGGAATCGGCGTGGGCGGCGTTACGATCACCGCGATGACTACTCACTCCATTGGCAGAATGGGGGTCCCGTCCGCGCAAGGTGAGTGCTGATGCTCACTTCTCTCGCGAACGGGGATTCCCGGCTTTCCTTCTGGTCGCGCGTGCGCGAGTTCGCCGTGCCACCCTCCATGATCGAGACTGCGACCGCCCGTCGTGCTGTCGGCGACTGGGCCGGTGCGTGTGCCGCCGCAGGCATCGACATCGACTTCGATCCGCGTTCCCTGGCCCGTGTTCACGGGCAGGATCTGGCAGCCCAAGTACGGGGCGACCTCAGACATGTGGCGCCGGACCTGTTGCGCTGGCACATGCCGAGGATCGCTCCCGACGGGCTACTGCGCCCCGGCCTGACCATCACGCTGGCCCGGTACGACGTGCCGGGGCGGGCCCGCCCCGGTGCGCTGCACCTCGTGGCGCGGACGCCGCCCGCCTGGGCGGACGCCGGACAGCGGATCGGCCTCGCGTTGTGGGACGCGTCCCGCTCCGAGGCCGACGCCCGCGGCCATCCGCATCCGCGTCCCAGCCGCCGCTACCGTCTCGATCTGCACCGCCATCTATGGGATGCACGAAGGACGAGTGAGCTACGGACGCGCACAGGAGCGGATCATGAGGCCCTGGACGGTGCGCTATCACCGGGCTCCGCCGACCATCGGCTTCCCTCGGGCTCAGCCGACCATCCGCTTCGCTCCGGCTCCGTCGACGGCCCGCTGTCACCCGACACCCGCGAGCGTTCGCCTTCGCCGGGCCCGGAACCGCGTCGACCCGAAGTGCCGGGCCGGGAGTTACGGGATCCGGATGTGTCCGGCTGTGCCGTCGGGCGGTGGGCCGATGAGGCGGCGATCGTGCTGCGGGCCGAGGGGCGGGACGGCGGTGCCGTACTCGTCCGGTGCGGCGCTCGACGCCGGCTGCTCCTGAACGTGGCCCCGGCACCCGGCCCGCCCCCGGACGGCGGCCCCTACGACCGGATCGGCGACGGCGGTCGGCCCCCCGCCCTGCGGATCACGGCCGCGTCCGGCGAGGACGGTGCCTCCACCTCGTTGCCGGTCCTGCCCGACGCCGCGACCTGGGTCCTGCCCGACCTGGCACTGCTCCGGGCCGGGGCGATCGACGTCGGCCGGCTGCATCCGCTGGTCGCGTCGGCGCTGGTACCGGGCCACCCGCCGTCGGGTCCGGCGGAAGCACCGGACGGTACGGGACCACGGATCGTTCAGTGCCGGGGAGAGCGGCACCGGATCGGCCTGGTCGACGGGGTGTTGGTCCCACTGGACCACGATCCCGTAGAGATCCGGCGGGAGGAACTGCTGGTCGAGCTGACCGGCACTCCCCTGCCCTGTCTGCGGGCCATCGACGAGGCACACCGCCGCCCGGACTGCCTGACCGGCGTACGTGAACGCCTGGACCACGGTGACGTGGCCGGTGCGCTGGCCGTGGTCGAGGGGCTCCTCGGCCCCGAGGCGGTGCTGCGCGACGGTGCGCTGCGGGACGCGCTGGAGACGGCCGCGCGAGGCCGGATCGCCTACGGCCTGTACCGGGCAGGTCTCGCCGATCCCGGGGCCGGCCGGGTCCGCAGCAATGCCGGCCGCCGCCCGTCCCGTCACCGCCGCCGGCGCGTCGCCACCTTCTACTGACCGGGGCCCCTGCCCTCGACCCACTGGCCCGGGCCCCGGGCCAGTGGCCTCGCACCCGCACCGCCCCCGCACTCGCATCCGCTCACTCGCGTCATCACGGGGACCCTCCTCGTTCCCGTACTCCCCCGGCCCTCCACACACCACAGGTGATCACACATGCCCACTGCCACCCCGTTCACCCTGTCCACCGCTTTCTCCGCTACCGACACCGCTACCGAAGCCGATACCGGCCCTGTCTCCCAACTCGACGTGGCCGGTGACCTGTTGACCCTGCTGCGCACCACGACCACCGAACCACGCCCCGACACCCAACTGGAGGCTCTGACCCTGGCCGTCGCCGCTGACCTGCCGGTCCTGCTGTGGGGTGAGCCGGGGATCGGCAAGACCGCGGCACTGACCCAGCTCGCGGCCGCCCTGGATCTCCCCCTGACCACGGTGATCGCCAGCGTGCACGAGCCGTCCGACTTCTCGGGACTGCCGATCGTGGGCGACGACCCGGCCGAACAGGGTGTGCCGATGGCCCCGCCGGACTGGGCGGTGCGGCTGGTGCGGGCGGGCCGGGGGCTGCTGTTCCTGGACGAGCTGTCGACCGCGCCGCCGGCCGTGCAGGCGGCGCTGCTCCGGCTGGTGCTGGAGCGCAGGATCGGCGCGCTGCAACTGCCGCCCGGCGTACGGATCGTGGCCGCCGCCAATCCACGCTCCTCGGCGGCCGACGGCTGGGAGCTGAGCCCGCCGCTGGCCAACCGCTTCGTCCATCTGCAGTGGACACACGACCACGAGGTCGTCGTACGGGGCCTCGGGGGGACCTGGCCCCGGGCCACCCTGCCCCGGCTCGCGCCGGAGCGGCTGTCCCAGGCCGTGGACTTCGCCCGTCGCGCGGTGTGCGCGCTGCTGGCCGCGCGTCCCAAACTCGTGCACCAACTGCCCAGCAGCGAGAGCCGCCGGGGCGGGGCCTGGCCGTCACCCCGGAGCTGGGAGATGACCCTGCACCTCATCGCGTTCGCGACCGCCTCCGGAGTCGACCGTGATGTGCTCTCCCTGCTGGTGAGGGGCACCGTGGGGGACGGTCCCGGGCTGGAGCTGCTCGCCAGTCTGGACCGGCTGGACCTCCCCGACCCCGAAGATCTGCTCGCCGACCCGGCGCGGGCGGTCCTGCCCGAGCGGGGGGATCTGAGGCAGGCCGTGCTCGATGGTGTGGTGGCGGCGGTCCGGGCCCGTCCGGAGAGGTCCCGCTGGGACGCGGCGTGGACGCTGCTCGTCCGGGCGGTGGAGACGGGGGCCCCGGATCTGGTGGTGGTCCCCGCGACCACCCTCGCGGCACTGCGCCGCGACGACTGGGACGTTCCTGCGGTGATCGAGAACCTCGCCGGAGTGGTGACGCTGTCCCGGCGTGCGGACGAGGCGGCGACCCGCGCCAGGACGACGACGCGGGGACGCCGATGACGACGCGGGAACTCGACCTCGACAAGCTCTTCGCCGCCCGGCTGCAGGCGGCTCGGGCCCGGCCCTATCTGGCCACCGCGTTGTTCGCGCTGCACACCGTGGAGTCCCGCCGGGTGCCCACGATGGCCGTGGACCGGCACTGGCGCTGCTATGTGTCCCCGGGCTTCGTGGACCGCACGCCGGTGGAGGAGCTGGCCGGCGTATGGGTGCACGAGGTGTCGCATCTGCTGCGCGACCATCACGGGCGCAGCGACCGGGTCGCCAGGGAGCGGGGGCTGACCGGGCCCGGCGAGCGGCTGCGGATGAACATCGCCGCGGACTGCGAGATCAACGACGACGTGTTCGGCGACGGGCTGGTGAAGCCGGAGGGCGTGGTCGATCCGGCGTTCCTGAGACTGCCCGAGGGGCAGCTGATGGAGGACTATCTGCGCCAGTTTCAACTGGGGCCTCTCACACAGGAGTTGGCCTGGCTGGACTGTGGCAGTGGCGCCGACGGTCTGGAGCGGGAGTGGGAGCTGGGGCCGGATGGGGCGCACGGCCTGAGCGAGCAGGAACGGGACGCGGTCCGTTTCCGGGTGGCGCAGGGCATCAAGGGCCGGCCGGGGAGCGCGCCCGAGGGCTGGCGGCGGTGGGCGGAGGAGGCGTTCCATCCGCCGCAGCCGTGGCGGGAGTTGCTGGGGGCGGCGGTCCGGTCGGCGGCCTCCGCTCCCGGCGCGGGCGAGGACTACTCCTACGGTCGGCCGTCGCGGCGGTCGGCCGGTGTGCCGGGCACCGTGCTGCCGAGCCTGCGGCGCAGACCCCCTCGTGTCTCCGTGATCATCGACACCTCCGGATCGGTCAGCGACGCCGAACTCGGGAGCGCACTCCTGGAGGTCGCCGCGATCTCCCGCGCCGTGGGCGGCCGACGCGACCTCGTCACCGTCGTGTCGTGCGACGCGGCCGCGAATGTCGCCCACCCGCTGTGCCGGGCCGAGGGCATCTCCCTGGTGGGCGGGGGCGGTACGGATCTGCGCACCGGGTTCGGGACGGCGCTCCGGCGCCGTCCCGGTCCCGACGTCATCGTGGTCCTCACCGACGGACAGACCCCCTGGCCCAGTTCACGGCCACCGTGCCGGACGGTGGTCGGCCTGTTCTCCCGGCACCACTCCGGCACCACCTGGATCGAGGACGACCCCGACTACGTACCGGCCGCACCGCCCGACTGGGCTCGGGTGGTGGAGATCGGGTAGGCGCGGGCCCGGTCCCCCGCTTCCTCATTGCGTACACCGAATCCCCATGACAATGAAAACGATTATCGATAAGGTGCGCATGTCAAGCCTGGCGCCTCCCTGTGGAGGTGTCGTCGGGCTGCCCTGACGCCTGAACGCACCGCACGAAAAGGGGAGCTGTGGCTCATCTGTTGGTGGTCGAGAGCTGGGTCGGATCGATGAGCAGGCTGCTGCCACGGGCCATTCGGGAGGGCGGGCACGAGTTCACGTTCCTCACCCGCGATCTGCACCACTACCTCCGCTCCGCCCATGAGGGCACGGCCCATCCGCTGCTCGGGGCGCGGAACGTGGTCACGGCCGACACCAACGACCTCGACACCCTCCTGCCGGAGGTCGCCCGTCTGCATGCGGTGTTCGGCTTCGACGGGGTGATCTCGTCCTGCGACTACTACCTGCCCACGGTGGCCCGGATCGCCGGCCGTCTCGGCCTCCCCGGGCCGCGCCCGGAGGCCGTGGCGAACGCCTGCCGCAAGGACGCCACCCGTCGCGTCCTCGCCGACGCGGACGTGCCCGGACCGCGTTTCGCCCTCCACGAGGAGTGGGCCGACATCGCCCGGGCCGCGCGGGAGATCGGCTATCCACTGGTCGTGAAGCCGGTCGACCTGTGCGCCGGCATGTATGTGCGGCGGGTGGACGACGAGGCCGAACTCGCCGAGGCAGTGCGGTCGTTGGCCGACTTCCCACTGAACGCTCGCGGGCAGCGGCGGGTGCCCGCCGTTCTGCTGGAAGAGCTGCTGACCGGGCCCGAGGTGAGCGTCGAGACCGTGTCGTACGCCGGGGCGGTGCACGTCGTCGGGGTGACCGACAAGAGCATCGGCGGGGCGCCCGCGTTCATCGAGACCGGCCACATGTTCCCGGCCGCGCTCTCCGGCGCCGACGCGGAGGCCGCCGAGCAGACCGCGCTGAGCGCGCTGAAGGCGCTCGGGCTGACCGACGGCGTCGTGGCGCACACCGAGGTCAAACTGACCCCGGACGGACCGCGCGTGGTCGAGGTGAACCCCCGGCCCGCCGGGAACCGCATCACCGAGCTGGTCCGCCATGTCACCGGCATCGACCTCGCGGCGGCCGCCGTCGAGGTCGCCCTCGGCCGCGAGCCCGATCTGCGGCGCCGGGAGACCGGGCTGCGCAGCGCGGCCGTCGGCTTCCTCGTGCCGGAGGCCTCGGGCACCCTCGAAGCGCTCGGCGGAACCCGACTCGCCGACCTGGCAGGGGTGCTGGAGGCGCAGCTCGCCGAGCCGGGGAGACAGGTCAAGGCGGCGGGCAGCAACAACGAGTACCTCGGTCACGTCATGGTGGGCGACCCGGAGGGGCTGGGGGCGCGGGGGCGCGTCGAGGCCCTGCTGGACGAGGTGCGCGCTGGGCTGGTGATCCGGTGACCGCCGTCGTGCCGATAACCCGCGCGGCCACGTACGAGGAACTGTTGCAGGGTGCCCGCGCGGGTGAACTGGGTCCTGATCCACGGGGGTTGCGGATCGCGGTGGCGTTCGTGACCCGTCAGGCCGTGCGGCACGACGGGCGGGGCACCGGCTATCGGAACGAGGTCCTGAGCCTGCGACTCGCCGGGGCCGTGGGGTCCTGCGCGGTCGAGCCCGGCGGTCTTCCGGAGGCGGCCGTCGACGACTGTGCGGGCGCCGATGTCGCCCGGCTCCTGGATCACCCGCTCCTCCCGGTTCGGGTGGCCGCGCTCGACGCCTACCTGATGCACGTCACCCCGCACATGCCGGCCAACGGGGCGCTTCCCTTCCCCTTGCCGGCCGGTACGTCGCTTGAGAAGTCACGGGCGCGGGCGCGGGCCGTGGTCGAGCTGATCGATCTGCCGGCGGGGGCGACGGTGCTCGTGGTCGGTGTCGTCAACTCGCTGTTGGAGGCGTTGCGTTCACGAGGGCTCGGCTATGTGGCGTGCGATCTCAAGGGCGGGGTCACGGAGTGGGGTGAGGAGGTGGTCGCCGACGCGCTGGGGGCGGTCGACCGCTGCGACGCGCTGCTCGTCTCCGGGATGACGCTGGGCAACAGCACCTTCGAGCCGTTGCGGCGGCACGCGCTGGCGCACGGCAAGCAGTTGGTGATGTTCGCGCAGACCGGCAGTGCGGTGCTCCCCCGGTTCCTCGGCCAGGGAGTGAGCGCGGTGTGCGCCGAGCCGTACCCCTTCTTCTGGCTGGACGCGGGGCCCGGCACGCTGCACCGCTACCGGCTGGACGATCGACCGGGCCCGCCGACGACTCCGGTGCCGGGCTCGGACACGGTTTCCGGAGGCAGCCGGTGACCTCGTCGACCGTCCTGCGCTCCGTTGCCCGCCCGGAGCTGCTGTCCCTGGTGGGGCGTACGCCGCTGGCGCGGATCACCGCCGAACTGCCCGGCCCCCAGCCCGGTTTCTGGGCCAAGCTGGAAGGGCTCGCGGCGGGCGGTATGAAGGCTCGGGCCGCCGTGTCCATGCTGCTGGGTGCCCGGGAGCGCGGTGAACTGCTGCCCGGTGCACCGGTGGTGGAGTCCACGTCCGGGACGCTGGGTGTCGGGCTGGCCTTCGCGGGTCAGGCACTCGGCCATCCGGTCGTGCTGGTCGGCGACAGTGAACTGGAGCCGTCCATGCGACAGTTGCTGCGCTCACACGGCGTGCGGCTGGAGCTGGTGGACCGCCCGGCGGCCCGGGGTGGCTGGCAGGCGGCGCGCCTCACCCGGCTGCGGGAACTGCTGGCCGTGCTGCCGGGGGCGTACTGGCCCGACCAGTACAACAACCCCGACAACACCGCCGGTTACGCCTCGCTCGCCGCCGAACTCGCCGTGCAGCTGGACCACTTGGACATCCTGGTGTGCAGTGTCGGCACCGGTGGCCACAGCGCGGGCATCATCGGCCCACTGCGGAGGCACTGGCCGGCTCTGCGCCTCATCGGTGTCGACTCCACCGGCTCCACGATCTTCGGCCAGCCCGCCCGGCCGCGGCTGATGCGCGGCCTGGGCAGCAGCATCCACCCCCGCAACGTCGCCTACGACGCCTTCGACGAGGTGCATTGGGTCGGCCCGGCGGAGGCCGTCGACAGTTGTCGACGGCTGGCCCGTGGCAGCTTCGTCAGCGGTGGCTGGAGCACGGGCGCGGTCGCGCTGGTCGCCGCCTGGGCGGCCCGCGTCCACCCCGGCGCAGTAGTCGCCACCGTCTTCCCCGACGGGCCGCACCGCTACCTCGGCAGCGTCTACGACGACGACTTCGCCGCCGCCCACGGCCTCGACCCGTCCACCGCCGCCGCCCGCCCCGTCGAGATCCCCCACCCGGGCGCGGCCGAGGCCGTCGGCTGGGCCCGATGTTCGAGGGTCACCGACCCACTGGCCGTCCCCGTGGTCCCGGCCGCCGCCCCACCCTCTCCGGAAGAGAGTCTGTGAAGGTCACCCAGCGCACCGTACGCCTCGAACTCGCCGAGCCGTTGCGTATCTCCCGCTCCACCATGGCCGCCCGCGACGCGGTGTGGCTGACCGTCGAGCACGACGGCCTGGCCGGTCACGGAGAGGCCGTCACCAGCGTGTACTACGGCCTGGACGCGGACACCCTCGGGCGGCACTTCGCGGCCGTCGCCAGGGATCTCGTCCACTTCCGCGACCCGGAGAGCGCCCTGGAGGCGCTGCGCACCGGCGAGCCGGCCGGTCCGGCGTCCGCCGTACCCGTCGGTTCGACCATTGGCCGTGCCGCGACGGCCGCATCCACGACTGCCGGTGCCGGGAATGGCGGTGCTGCGCCTGCCGGTCGTTCGTCGGCCCTCCCCCCGGCTGTCACCGCCGCCGTCGAATCCGCGCTGCTCGACCTCGTCGGGAAACGGGCGGGCAGCCCCGTCCACCGGCTCCTCGGCGCGCCCGCCGCGCCCGTGGCCGCGACCGCCCGGACCATCGGCATCACCGCACCGGCGCACGCGGCGGCCGAGGCGCGCCGGCTCACCGCGAGCGGCTTCGAGGTCGTCAAGATCAAGGCCGGATCGCCCGATCCCGAGGAGGACATCGAGCGCGTACGGGTCGTCCGGGAGGCCGCGCCCCGGGCCCGTCTCCTCCTGGACCCCAACGGCGCCTGGACGCCGACGCAGGCCGATGCCCTGCTGCCGCGCTTCGCGGAACTCGGTGTGGAGGCTGTCGAGCAGCCCCTCGCGCCCGGCACCCCGGACGCGTTGGCGGCCCTCGCGGAGCGTTCGCCGCTGCCCGTCATCGCCGACGAGGACGCCGTGAGCCTGGACGACGTACGACGGCTGGCGGGACGTGTGCACGGGGTCAACGTGAAACTCGCCAAGTGCGGAGGCGTCCACGCCGCCCTGCGGATCGCCGAGCTGATCGAGGGCAGCGGCACCGAGCTGATGCTCGGGTGCCTCACCGCCAGCAGCCTCGGGCTCGCACCCGCCGTCCAGCTCGCCGACCGCGCCCGCTGGGTGGACCTCGACGGGCACCTCCTGCTCGCCGCCGACCCGTGGACCGGCATCGGCGGAGCCGACGGGTTCGTACGGACAAGTCACCTTCCCGGTCTGGGAGTTCGGCGTCGGGAGACGGAGGAGACCCGGCAGTCCCGGCAGCCGGGGCAGGCCGCGCGGTCGGACCGGACGGGGGAGGTGGGCCGTGCAGACGTGGCATGAGATACGCCGCTTCCCGTTCGCCGTCCGACTCCTCCTGGTCAACCAGCTCGGCGTCAACATCGGCTTCTACCTCCTGATCCCCTACCTCGCCACCCATCTCACCGAGAACCTGGGCATGTCGGCGGCCGTCGTCGGCATCGTCCTGGGTGTCCGGAACCTCAGCCAGCAGGGCCTGTTCATCATCGGCGGCTCCGCCTCGGACCGGCTCGGCGCACGGGGCGTCATCATCGCCGGGTGCGCGCTGCGGACCGTCGGGTTCGGGTTGTTCGCGCTGGGCGACGGGCTGACGGTCCTGCTGGCCGCGTCCGTGCTCAGCGGGCTCGCCGGGGCGCTGTTCAACCCGGCGGTGCGCGCCTATCTGGCGCAGGAGGCCGGGGAACGCAAGGCGGAGGCGTTCGCGCTGTTCAATGTGTTCGCCACGACGGGTGCGCTGATCGGGCCGCTGCTGGGAAGTGTGCTGCTGCTCGTGGACTTCCGTACGTCCGCGCTGACCGCCGCCGGGATCTTCGCGGTCCTCACGGTGGCGCAGGCCCTCGTCCTGCCCGCGCGGACGGTCGAGCCGAGCGGCGGCGGTGTCCTCGGGGACTGGCGTGAGGTGCTGGGGAACCGTGCCTTCCTGGCGTTCGCGCTCGCCATGGTCGGCATGTTCACCCTGGAGAACCAGCTCTACCTGCTGCTGCCCGCCGGGGCCCGGGAGGCCACCGGCTGGGACGGCGCCGCCGGGCTCGTCTTCCTCGTCGGCACACTCGGCAACCTCGCGCTCCAGTTGCGCATCACCAAGGCCCTCAAGTCCCGGGGAAGCCGGCCGCGTTGGATCAGTGCGGGACTCGCCGTGACGGGGCTGGCGTTCCTGCCGCCGGCCCTGGGGGCAGGACTGGCGGCCTCCGGATGGTCTGCCGCCGCGCTCGTCCTGCTCGGCGCACTGCTCCTCTATCTCGGGCTCATGGTCGCCTCACCGTTCGTGATGGAGCTCATCCCACGCTTCGGGCGACCCGAGCTGACCGGAACGTACTTCGGCATCTTCTACGTGGTCTCCGGGATCGCGGCGGCCGTCGGCAACACCGTCGTCGGATGGGCCATGGACACCGGGGAGCGCGGCGGACACGCATGGCTGCCCTGGGTGTGCTGCGCGCTGTTCGGGCTGGCATCGGCGAGCGCGGTCGCCTGGCTGCACCGGCGTGGTGCGGTGCCCGCGACACCGGCCCCGGCCACGGCCGCACCCGTCAGCGAGAGGAGTGGCGCGTGACCGCCCCCGTCGTCACCCGCAACCTCCTCACCGACAACCCCGAGCTGTACGAGGCCCGTTTCCCCGATCCCGAGCGGCTGGCCGGACGCTGGGCGGAGGACTGTCTGCGGCGTCACGGGGCCGGGCCGCGGGTCCTGGACATGGGCTGCGGCACCGGGCGCGACGCCGCCCATCTGCACGACGTCGGTCGTACGGTGACCGGCGCCGACCTCTCCGAGGCGATGCTCGCCCACGCACGGGCCCGGCACCCCGGTCCGTCGTACGTGCGGGCGGACCTGCACGGCTTCGACCTGGGCGGGGCGGCCTTCGACGCGGTGGTCTGCCTGGACAGTTCCCTGCTGTACTGCCACACCAACGCCCAGCTCGACGGCTTCCTCACCTCCTGCCGTCGGGCGCTCGCGCCCGGCGGACTGCTGGTCGCCGAGATGCGCAACGGCGCCTACTTCCTGGGCCGTACCGACCTGCTGGACACCCCCACCGCCAACGCCTTCACCTGGCAGGGCACCGCCTACCGGTCCACCACCACCCTGACCGTGGACCGCACCGCGCAACTGCTCCGCCGTACCCGCGTCTGGTCCTCGGACGACGGAGCGCCGCCCGTCGAACAGCGGTCCGCCTGGAGGCTGCTGTTCCCCCAGGAGCTGCGCCACGTGCTGGCCGCCCACGGTTTCGAGGTGCTGGAACTGCACGACGGGCCGGGCCCGCGCACCGAACCGGTTTGGAGGGAAGGACAGTTGCCGGGCCGGGCCACGGAAGCGGACCGACTCCATCTCCTCGCGCGACGTGCCTCCACCCACTGACTGTGCGGCGGCGCGCCTCTCATCCAGACGCCCGCCGATCGCTCTCCCACCGACACGCCCGCCGATCTCCCCCAGCACGCCCGCGGATCTCGTGTCCAGACGCCCGCCGATCGCTCATCCCCATCACACCCAAGGAACCCTCATGCACGACGAACGTTTCCCCACCCTGCGCCGACGCGGTTTCCTCGCCGCCACGGGCGCCGTCACGCTCGGCACGCTCGCCCTGACCGGGTGCGGCGGAGGCGGGGCCGACTCCGAGGCGAGCGGCGGCGACGACAAGCCGAAGCGCGGTGGTCGGCTGCGTGCCGCGTTCGCGGGCGGCGGCGCCAGCGAGACCCTCGACCCTCACCTGGCCAACCTGTTCGCCGACGTCGCCAGAGCCAAGGCACTGTACGACAAGCTCGCCGACTACGGGGCCGACCTGTCCGCCCGGCCGCGCCTCGCCGCCAAGTGGGAGTCGAACAAGACCCTGGACCGCTGGCAGGTCACCCTGCGCGAGGCCACCTTCCACGACGGCAAGCCGGTCACCGCGCAGGACGTGCTGTACAGCTACCGCCGGATCGCCGACCCGGAGAAGGCGTTCCGCGCCAAGGCGTCCCTGGAGCCCATCGACCTCGACGCGAGCCGGGCCACCGGGGAGCGGAGCATCGAGTTCGTGCTGAAGCGGCCGACGGCCGAGTTCCCCAATGTGCTGGCCGCGTTCGGGGCGTACATCGTGCCGGAGAACGCGGGTGACAAGGCCGGGGAGTTCGACAAGAAGCCCGTCGGCTCCGGCCCCTTCCGCTTCGTGTCCTTCTCCCCCGGCCGCTCGGCCGTCTTCCGCCGCTACGACGATCACTGGGACGGCGCCCCGCACCTCGACGAGCTGGAGTTCGTCGTCGCCAACGAGGAGTCCGCCCGCGTCAACGCTCTCCTCGGCGGCCAGGTCGAGTACGCCCACGAGCTCAACCCGACCACCGCGCGCGCCCATGAGGGCAAGGGGCAGATCGAGATCGTCCGGCTGCGGGGCAGCGCCATGCAGGCGTTCTGTATGAAGACCGACCGGGCACCCTTCGACGACAAGCGGGTGCGGGAGGCGTTCTTCCTCATCGCCGACCGGCAGGAACTCGTCGACGGCGCCCTTTCCGGGGCAGGCGTGGTCGGCAACGACCTGTTCGGCAAGGGGTACGAGTACTACGCCGCCGACCTCCCGCAGCGCGAGCAGGACCTCGACCGCGCCCGTGCCCTGCTCAAGCAGGCCGGTGCCGAGAAGCTGAAGGTCACGCTGGACACCTCGGACGTCGCCGCCGGGTTCACCGAGGCGGCCAGCATCTTCCGGGACCAGGCCGCGAAGGCCGGCGTCACGGTCGACGTCAAGATGGGCAGCAAGGACTCGTACTGGGCCGACATCCTCGACGGCGGCACCCTCGCCTGCTACCGCTCCGGCGCCATGCCCATCGAGGCGCACATCTCGCAGCGGCTCCTCATCGACTCCACCACCAACGCCACAAAGTGGAAGCACAAGGACTTCGACGCCCTGTACCAACAGGCGCAGTCCACCCGCGACAAGACAGAGCGGGCCGCCGTCTACGAGCGGATGCAGCGCCGGCTGTACACCGAGGGCGGCTTCCTGATCTGGGGGTTCGCCGACTGGATTCTCGGAACGGCACGCAATGTGAGGGGAGTCGAGGCCAAGGCTCCTGCCAACACGCTCGACTGGGCACGCTTCGACAAGGTGTGGCTCGCGTGAACGGATCCGGCCTGGGCTCCTTCGTCGCCCGGCGGCTGCTCCTCGGCGCCCTGCAGACCGTGGCCGTGGTGCTGCTGGTCTTCGCGCTCACCGAGGCGCTGCCGGGCGACGCCGCGGTCGCCCTGGCCGGGGACCAGCCGGACCCGGCCCGCATCGCCGCCATCCGCGAGGCGATGCGGCTGGACCGGCCGGTGCACGAGCGGCTGGCCGACTGGGCGCTGGGCCTGCCGCACGGTGACTTCGGCACCTCGCTGGCCTCGGGCCGCCCGGTCGCCCAGTACATCGCCGACGGCTTCGGACCGACCCTGCTGCTGGCCACGCTCACCGTGGTCCTGCTCGTGCCGATCGCCTTCGGACTCGGTGTGCTGGCCGCCCGGCACGAGGGCGGTCTCCTCGACCGGCTGGTCAGCTCCCTCACGCTCGCCGTGTACGCGGTCCCCGAGTTCGCCCTCGGAGTGCTCCTGGTGACCGTCTTCGCGCTGAGGCTGGGCTGGCTGCCGCCGACCGCCGTGGGTTACGGCACCGATCTGCTGGCCCACCCCGCCGCCCTCGTCCTGCCGGTGGTGGTCCTGCTCTCCCGGCCGGTCTGCTCCCTCGTCCGCCTGGTCCGCGCCGGCATGGTCGACGCGCTCGCCTCCCCGTACGTCGCCCACGCCCGCCGGTACGGCGTCCCGGGCGCCCGCGTCCGCTACGGCCATGCCCTCCCCAACGCCCTCGCTCCCGCCGCCCAGCAACTCGCCCGCACCATCGACTGGCTGCTGTGCGGCGTCATCGTCGTGGAGGCCCTCTACGTGATCCCCGGACTGGGCACGGTCCTCCTCAACGCCGTCGCCGAACGCGATGTGCCCGTGGTCCAGGGTCTGGCCGTGGTCTTCGGCGTCCTGACCGTCGTGCTCAATCTAAGCGCCGACGTCGTCGCCAGGCGGCTGGCGCCCCGGGCGGGGGTGGCGGCGTGAGGAAGGACGTGAATTTCGGTGCGGCGGGCACGGGCGTCGTTCCCCGGCCCCGGCGGCGTACGGGCCGTTTCGCGCTAGGGGTCGCCATCATCGCCGTACCCCTCGTCCTCGCGCTGCTGGGACCGGTGTTCGCGGGTGAGCCGGGCGCGCGGTCTGCGTCCTTCACGCTCGGCGACGGGCACTGGCTCGGCACGGACTTCGTGGGCCGGGACGTGTGGCGGCAGGTGCTGCACGGCGGTCGGCCGGTCGTGCTGACCGCGCTCGGCGCGGGAGCGCTGGCCTATCTCGTCGCCCTGCCGGTCGGTCTGATCGCCGCGATGACGCACCGGCGTTGGCTGGAGGAGCTGCTGATGCGGCCCCTCGACGTGCTGATCGCCGTCCCCTCGCTGCTGCTGATCCTGCTGGTGGCCTCGGTGTTCACCCCTGGGACCGTCGGCCTCGCCCTGCTCGTGGCGCTGGTCAACGTGCCGGACGCCGCCCGTCTCGTCAGGGCCGCCGCCACCGAGGCCGCCGCACGACCGGTCGTGGAGGCGCTTCGCCTTCAGGGCGAGAGCTGGTGGCGCACGGCCGTCGGCTATGTCGGCCGCACCATCCTGCGGACCCTCGGCGCCGACGCCGGCACCCGGCTGACGGGTGTGCTGTACCTGGTCGCCACAGCCGCGTTCCTCGGCGTCGGGGTGGCGCCGGACGCCGCCGACTGGGCGGTGATGGTCGACCGCAACCGCACGGGCCTGTTCGTGCAGCCATGGGCCGTGGTCGTGCCCGCGCTGCTGATCGTCGCGCTGACCACGGGCACCAACCTCCTCTTCGACGCGGCTCTGGAGAAGCCGGGCGGGCGCGAGAGGAACGACCGGCGCGGTGGGCGCCGGGTACGGAAGGAACAACGGGTGTGAAGCGGTACGACGACGAGGACAGCCGGGGCGCCAAGGATCCCCTGGCCGAGATCACCGATCTGCGCGTCGAGGTGGGCGGCCGGGCGATCGTCGACGGGGTGAGCCTGCGGATTCCGCCCGGCAGGATCACCGCGCTGGTGGGTGCCTCGGGCAGTGGGAAGACCACCACAGGGCTGGCCCTGCTCGGCGAGTTCCCGGAGGACGCGCACGTCACCGGTGACGTCCGTCTGGCGGCCGACGGCCTCGTCGGGTACGTGCCCCAGCATCCGGCGGCGGTCCTCAACCCGGCCCGCCGCATCAGCGCCCTCCTGACCGACATCGCCCGTACGCAGGTGGACCGTCTGCCGCGTGGCGAACGCCGTACAGCCGCCCGCGGACGCGTCCTCCAGGCCCTGGCCGACGCCCAACTCCCGGATGCCGAACGTCTGTTGCGTCGCTATCCACACCAGCTCTCCGGTGGCCAGCAGCAACGCGTCGTCCTCGCCCAGGCCCTGCTGCTGGGCGCCCGGATCATCGTCGCCGACGAGCCCACCACCGGCCAGGACGCCCTGACCAAGAGCCTCGTCGTGGAGCAGTTGGCGGCGGTCGCGGCGCGCGGCATCGCGGTCGTCCTGCTCAGCCACGACCTCGATGTCGTACGCGCCCTCGCCGACGAGGTCCACGTCCTGCGGGCGGGACGCGTCGTGGAGTCGGCCCCGACACGGCACCTGTGGCTCACGCCGCGACACGAGTGGACCCGCCGACTCCTCGACGCACAGCCCTCTTTCGCGGTGACGGGGGTGGATGCGAGGTCGAGGACGGACACGAGGACGGAGACGGAAGCGGCCACCGCGCCGGGGCCGGGAACGGAGACGGGACCGCGATGGGGAACCGGACCGGAAGCCGGGCCAGGCGCCGCTGTCCGTGGTGGCTCCGTGGCCGTGCCGCCCGTGCGACCCAGGCAACCCGTGCTGCGCGTACGCGATCTCACCGCCTGCCACCGTGACGGCTCACGCCGCACGACCCTGGCCGTACGCGCGCCCGAACTCGCCCTGCACACCGGGGAGTCGCTGGCCCTGGTCGGGCGCTCGGGCAGCGGCAAGACCACCCTCGCCCGCTGCCTCGCCGGGCTCCACCGCGACCACGACGGCACGGTCCTCCTCGACGGCACCCCGCTGCCGCGCAGTCTGCGCGACCGCGACCGGGGGCAGTTGGCCGCCATCCAGTACGTCTTCCAGGACGCCCGCGCCGCCTTCGACGAGCACCGCCCCGTCCTGAACCAGGTCGCCCGTACGGCGGTGCGGCTGCGGGGCGCCGACGACCGCACCGCCGAGAGCGAGGCGTTGGCCACCCTGACGCGACTGGGTCTCCCCCAGGACCTGGTGCGCCGGCGGCCCGATCGGCTCTCCGGCGGTGAACTCCAACGCGCCGCCCTGGCCCGTGCCCTCCTCGCCCGCCCCCGCGTCCTCATCTGCGACGAGATCACCTCCGGGCTCGACACGGTCACCCGGCGCGAGATTCTCGACGTCCTGACGGGCCTGCCGGCCCACGAGGAGGGCCACGCCGGAGCCCCGGCCCTCCTCCTCATCACCCACGACCTCGACATCGCGGCCACGGCCCACCGCATCGCGGTCATGGACGCCGGACACCTCGTCGAACAGGGCCTCACCCGACAGGTTCTCGCCGCCCCGCACCACCCGTTCACGGCCTCGCTCATGGCGGCCTCCGCGGGGCTCGCTCCGCAGGCGTCCCGTACTCCTTCGTGAGGTCCCGGAGAGGCAGGTCAACTCGCCGTGGCGTCGGCTCACCCTCAGGCCGCCGACGCCCAGGCACGGCTCGGCGTCCGCATTCTCGGCGCGCGGCGAGCGGGCCCTGAGCCCGCTGGTCGTGATCCGGATCCGGGGCCCGTATAAAGGGACGCGCGCCCCGCCACGGGGAGCAACGGCATTCGTGGAAGCCAGAGTTGAAGGGTCGACCTATGAGCACGGGCAGGAGCCGGTTCGGTGTCTCGGTGGGCGCGGCGCTGATGCTGGTGCTCACCGGCTGCGGCGGAGGCGGCGGAGGCAGCGGTCAGGACGACGGTTCCGGGGCGGGGACGAAGCCGTCGTCCCCCACCCGCACGCCTTCGGCAGCGAGCCCGAGCGAGGCCCCGGGCACATCGCCGTCCAAGGCTGAGCGGCCGACCTCACCCACGTCCTCCGCGACCGCTGACTCCACCGCCGAAGGAACCGACGACAGCACCGACGACAGCACCGATGTCGACGCCTGCTACGACGGGCGCTGCGAACTGGCGGTGCCCGAGCCCGTGTCCATCGAGGTCGACGACCGGTTCGGCGTCGGCGACCTCCGCGTCACGAAGGTCACCGACGACACCGTCGTACTCCGGTCCTCCGGCGCCGGTACGTTCCTCAGCACCACGCTCGGCGAGGGCGGCACCGGCGGTCTGAACGGCCTCGGCTTCCGGGTGAAGTCCCTCGAAGGCGGCACGGCGGTGCTGGAGTTCTTCCCCCGCGCCTGATCCGCCGGCCGCGGTGCCGCCCACGAAGCGTCAGACGATCTCTACGAGCAGATCGCCGCCCTCCACCTGCTGGATCTTGTTGATGGCAAGACGGGAGACCCGCCCGGCCTTGGGAACCGTGATCGTGGCCTCCATCTTCATCGCCTCGATCGTGGCGACCGTGGCGCCGGCCGCCACCTCGTCACCCTCGGCGACCGCGAGGGTGACCACGCCTGCGAACGGGGCGGCCACATGGCCGGGGTTGGAGCGGTCGGCCTTCTCGGTGACGGGGATGTCGGAGGAGACGGCCTTGTCGCGGATCTGGATCGGCCGAAGCTGGCCGTTCAGGGTCGACATCACCGTACGCATACCGCGTTCGTCCGCCTCGCCGACGGCCTCCAGACCGATGAGGAGCCGCACACCGGGCTCCAGGTCGACGGCGTACTCCTTGCCGGGCCCGAGGCCGTAGAAGAAGTCCTTGCTGTCGAGGACGCTGGTGTCGCCGTAGGTCTGCCGGTGGGTCTCGAACTCACGGGTCGGGCCGGGGAACAGCAGCCGGTTGAGGGTGGCGCGGCGGTCCTTGTCCAGTCCGTCGCGGTCCTCGGCGGTGAGGTCCTGGACGGGCTTGGCGTCGGCACGGCCCTGGAGGGCCTTGCTGCGGAACGGCTCGGGCCAGCCGCCGGGCGGGGTACCCAACTCGCCGCGCAGGAAGCCGATGACGGAGTCGGGGATGTCGAACCGGTCGGGCGTGGCCTCGAAGTCGGCGGGAGACACCCCGGCGCCGACGAGGTGCAGCGCGAGGTCGCCGACCACCTTGGAGGAGGGGGTGACCTTCACCAGGTGGCCGAGGATGCGGTCGGCGGCGGTGTACATCGCCTCGATGTCCTCGAACCGGTCACCGAGTCCGAGCGCGACGGCCTGGGTGCGCAGGTTGGACAGCTGGCCGCCGGGGATCTCGTGGTCGTAGACCCGGCCGGTCGGGGAGGCGAGGCCCGCCTCGAAGGGGGCGTAGATGCGGCGGACGCTCTCCCAGTAGGGCTCCAGATCGCCGACGGCCCGCAGGTCGAGGCCGGTGGGGCGGTCGGAGTAGTCGGTCGCGGCCACGATGGCGGACAGCGACGGCTGCGAGGTCGTGCCCGCCATGGAGGCCACGGCCCCGTCGACGGCGTCGGCGCCGGCCTGGATCGCGGCGAGGTAGGTGGCGAGCTGGCCGCCCGCCGTGTCGTGGGTGTGGATGTGCACCGGCAGGTCGAACTCGCGGCGCAGGGCGGAGACGAGCTTTGTGGCGGCCGGGGCGCGCAGCAGTCCCGCCATGTCCTTGACGGCCAGGACATGGGCGCCCGCCTCGACGATGCGCTCGGCGAGACGGAGGTAGTAGTCGAGGGTGTAGAGCCGCTCGGCGGGGTCGGACAGGTCGGAGGTGTAGCAGAGGGCGACCTCGGCGACGGCCGTTCCGGTGGCTCGTACGGCCTCGATGGCGGGCCGCATCTGGTCCACGTCGTTGAGCGCGTCGAAGATCCGGAAGATGTCGATGCCGGTCTCGGTGGCCTCCCGCACGAAGGCGTCGGTGACCTCGGTCGGGTAGGGCGTGTAGCCGACGGTGTTGCGGCCGCGCAGGAGCATCTGGAGGCAGATGTTCGGCGCGGCGGCACGGAACGCGGCCAGCCGCTCCCAGGGGTCCTCGGCGAGGAAGCGCAGGGCGACGTCGTAGGTGGCGCCGCCCCAGCACTCCAGGGAGAGCAACTGCGGCAGGGTCCGCGCCACCACGGGGGCGACGGCCAGCATGTCCTTGGTCCGGACGCGGGTGGCGAGCAGCGACTGGTGGGCGTCGCGGAAGGTGGTGTCGGTGACGCCGATGGTGGGCGACTCGCGCAGCCAGCGGGCGAAGCCCTCGGGGCCGAGTTCGACGAGCTTCTGCTTGGAGCCGGCCGGGGGTTCGGTGGTGGTGGGCCTCGGCAGCTTGGAGGACGGGTCGATCAGGTCGGGGCGCGGGCCGTGCGGCTTGTTGACCGTCACGTCGGCCAGATAGGTGAGCAGCTTGGTGCCCCGGTCGGCGGAGTGCCGGGAGGTGAGCAGGTGCGGGCGCTGCTCGATGAACGAGGTGGTGACGTCGCCCGCCTGGAAGTCCGGGTCGTCGAGGACGGCCTGCAGGAACGGGATGTTCGTGGCGACGCCCCGGATGCGGAACTCGGCGACCGCGCGCCGGGCCCGGTTGACGGCGGTGGTGAAGTCCCGGCCCCGGCAGGTCAGTTTGACCAGCATGGAGTCGAAGTGTGCGCTGATCTCCGTACCGGCGTGGGTGGTGCCGCCGTCGAGGCGGATGCCGGAGCCGCCGGGCGAACGGTAGGCGCTGATGCGGCCGGTGTCGGGGCGGAAGCCGTTCGCCGGGTCCTCGGTGGTGATACGGCACTGGAGGGCCGCGCCACGCAGGGTGACGGTCTCCTGGGAGAGCCCGAGGTCGGCGAGGGTGGCCCCGGCGGCGATACGGAGCTGGGACTGCACGAGGTCGACGTCGGTGACCTCCTCGGTGACCGTGTGCTCGACCTGGATGCGGGGGTTCATCTCGATGAAGACGTGGTTGCCGTCGCGGTCGAGGAGGAACTCGACGGTGCCCGCGTTGCGGTAGCCGATCTCCCGGGCGAAGCGGACGGCGTCGGCGCAGATGCGGTCGCGCAGGGCCGGGTCGAGGTTGGGCGCGGGCGCCAGCTCGATGACCTTCTGGTGGCGGCGTTGCACCGAACAGTCGCGTTCGAAGAGGTGGATGACGTTGCCGTGGCCGTCGGCGAGGATCTGCACCTCGATGTGGCGGGGCTCGACGACGGCCTTCTCCAGGAAGACGGTGGGGTCGCCGAACGCGGAGGCCGCCTCGCGGGACGCGGCCTCGATGGACTCCCGCAGCGCGGCGGGGTCCTCGACGCGGCGCATCCCGCGGCCGCCGCCACCGGCGACGGCCTTGACGAAGACGGGAAAGCCGATCTCGTCGGCGGCGCGGACCAGTTCGTCCACGTCGGTGGAGGGCTCGGAGGAGCCGAGGACGGGCACGCCGGCGGCGCGGGCGGCGGCCACCGCGCGCGCCTTGTTGCCGGTCAGCTCCAGGATGTGCGCGCTCGGGCCGACGAAGGTGATGCCGGCCTCCTCGCACGCGCGGGCCAGCTCGGGGTTCTCGGACAGGAACCCGTAGCCCGGGTAGACGGCGTCGGCGCCCGCCAGCCGGGCGGCGCGCATGATCTCCTCGACGGAGAGGTACGCGCGCACGGGGTGCCCCGGTTCGCCGATCTCGTAGGCCTCGTCGGCCTTGAGCCGGTGCAGCGAGTTGCGGTCCTCGTGCGGGAAGACGGCGACCGTCCGCGCGCCCACTTCATAGCCGGCGCGGAACGCGCGGATCGCGATCTCGCCACGGTTGGCGACCAGTACCTTGCGGAGCATCCCTGATCCCTTCGAGCTGCCATGAGGACACCATGGTTCCGGCAATGATGCAGTCGCACCACAGGAATCGTGTCACTCAGTGCCATGTGAGCCCAGTCACTTCCCGGGCCAGGCTGTACGCCAATCGGATATTCCACCCGCTCGGCACGTCCGTGAACACCCATACCCCACGACTGGCCGCCCCACCCTGACCCTCAGTGCCATGCGAGCCGCCACCGCTTCACCCGTCACAGCGTTCCGCCGTCGACCTCCAGCCGAGCCCGGGCACATCGGGGGCAGCCCGAGTTAAATCGTTTCATTTCCGGGGGGGGCACGATCGGGTCCGAACCATTGACCGGATTCGACGCGGAACCATAACCTCCGGGCAATCGCATTGAAACCATTCATCCCACCGGCCCCAGCGAACCGAAGGTGCACATGGCACGGGACCTCTCACGGCGAAGACTTCTCCAGCTCGGCGGCACCGTGACCGCCTCCGTCGTTCTGTCCGGGCCCCGGGCCTTCGCGGCCCCCGGCCCGGGAGCCGTGGCCACGGCCGCCGGGAAGCCGCCCGCGCCCACCGGAACGCTCACCGATCTGCTGCCGCGGGCCCTCGGCACGAGCGCCGGGCAGGGCCCCCGCTTCAGCTGGCAGGTGCCCGACTTCTGCGCCGGCACCGTGCAGCGGGCCTACCAGTTGCAGCTGGCGGCCACCCCCGGCGGTTTCGAGGACGACGAGTTGGTGTGGGACTCCGGCAAGCGGAAGTCCGCGGACTCCACGGCCGTCCCCTACGGCGGCCCGGCGCTGAAGCCCCGTACGGCCTACTGGTGGCGGGTCAGCAGCTGGGGCGAGAAGCGTTCGGCCTGGTCGCAGCCGGCTCTGCTGGCCACGTCGGTCGAGGACGAGTGGGAGGCTGAGCCGATCTGGGTGCCGGCCGGGCCGGTGATGACCGACGGCACCGTCACCGTCCGGGTGAAGATCACCGCCGTGGCGGCCGGGCTGTGGTTCCGGGCCGCGAACACCGCCAACAACTACATGTGGCAGCTACGCGCGGGCACCACCGGTGTGCTGCGCAAGCACGTCTGTGTGAACGGCACGTACACCGTGCTCGGCGAGGTGCGGCTGCCGCTCGCGGTCACCGCCGGGGAGTGGGTGGACCTGAGCGTCACCATGACCGGCTCGACCTTCACCACCACCGTGAACGGCACCGTCGTGGACACCACCACCGACAGCCGCTACGCGTCCGGGAACATCGGTCTGCGCAACGGCCTCACCGAGTCCCAGACCTACGACCGGATCACCTTCACCGCCGCCGACGGCACCGTCCTCCTCGACGACGACTTCGCATCCGACAAGGGCACCTTCGCCACCGGAACGGTCTCCGGGGGCGTCCTCACCTTCCCGGCCGGCGCCTCCTCGCTCTCCTCCTACGGGGCCGACGACACCTGGGCGCTGCTCCGCCACGAGTACGAGACGGCAGCGGGCAAGGAGATAGCCGCAGCGATCCTCTATGTCGCCGCGACCTCCCCCGATCCGTCCCGGCAGTACGTCGCGAAGGTGTGGAGCAACGGCACCACCGTCGGCTACGCCTCCGTCCGCTCCGGCGACGGAACCGCCTACCAGGCCTTCGACGTGACCTCCACGCTGCGGGCGGACGGGAAGGCCAACGCGCTCGCCGCGCTGTGCTGGACCACCTCGCAGCAGAAGTTCCTGGCCCAGCTCGAGATCACCTACGCCGACGGCAGCCGGTCGACCGTCGCCTCCGGGACCCGCTGGAAGGCGCGCCGTCAGGCCGGTTTGCTGCCGTCGAAGGGCAGTGCGGGCAGCAGCTACTTCACCGTTCCACAGGAGTACTGGGACCTGCGCCGTGAGCCGGTGGGCTGGACGGAGCCCGGCTTCGACGACGGCGACTGGCTGGAGCCGGCCGTGCGCACGGCGATCGACGGCCTCGTTCCCGCGCTGATCGAGGCGGTACGGCCGCACGACGTCACCCCCGCCTCCGTCACCCGGGTCGCCGACGGGCGCTGGCTGGTCGACCTCGGCCGGGAGATCGTCGGCGGTCTGGCCCTGGAGGTCACGGGCGACGCGGGCGACACGGTCGAGGTGCGGCTCGGTGAGGAGCTGAACCCCGACGGCACCGTCAAGTACCAGTTGCGCGCAACCAACACCTATCGCGAGGTGTGGACGCTGCGGGACGGCGAACAACGCTTCGAACACTGGGGCTACCGGGGCTTCCGCTGGGCTGAACTGCGCACCACGCTCGACCTGTCGAAGGCGGTCGTGACCGGCCGCGCCTGGAAACTCGACTGGGCCGACTCGGACGCCTCCTTCCGCAGCTCCGACGCCGACCTGGACCGGGTCTGGGAGCTGTGCCGCTACTCCATCGAGGCCACGCGCGGCGACCTCTACACGGACACGCCCACCCGTGAACGCGGCCCGTACGAGGGCGACGCGCTCATCAACCAGCTCTCCGAGTACGGCGTGCAGCGCTCGTACGCCCTGGCCCGCTGGTCGAACGACTATCTGGTCCGCAAGGGCACCTGGCCCACCGAGTACCGGCTGATGTGCGCGATCTCCGCGTGGGAGGACTATCTGGCCACGGGCGACGACCGGCAGCTCGCCAAGGACTACGACCTGCTCACCGCCAAGAACCTCACCTCGTACCTGGACTCCGAGGGTCTGGTCCGCAAGGCGCCCGGCAACACCAGCCAGAACCTCGGCGACCTCGTCGACTGGCCCGCCGCCAGCCGTGACGGCTATGTCTTCACCCAGGTCAACACGGTCGTCAACGCCTTCCAGTACGCCGCCTTCGAGGCACTCGCGAAGTGCGCGGCGGCCCTCGGCGAGGACGACGACGCGACCGCCCTGCGCGACCGGGCCGACATGCTCGCCACCGCGATGCGCGCCACCCTCCTCGACCGTGCGGGCGGACGGTTCCTCGACGGCGTGGGCACCACGCACAGCGCCCAGCACGCCACCGCCTTCCCGGTGGCCCTCGGGGTCGCGGACGCCCTGGACGCGGAGGTACTGGCCAGGCTGGGCGACACCCTGGCGGCCGGGGGCATGAAGGTCAGCGTGTACGGCTCCCAGTTCCTGCTGGACGCGCTGTTCCGGCTGGGCCGCTCCGACGCCGCCCTCGCCCTGCTCACCTCCACGGCGACCAACTCGTGGCTGCACATGCTGGACGCGTTGAAGGCCACCATCGTCACGGAGGCGTGGGACCCGGCGCTGAAGTCCAACATGACGCTCTCCCACGCATGGGCGTCCGCGCCTGCCAACGCGGTGGCCCGGCACGTCCTCGGTGTCCAGGTCAGCGCGCCCGGCGCGGCGGAGTTCCGGATCCGGCCCCGGACCGGCGCGCTGACCGAGGTCGAGGGGAGGGTGCCCTCGGTGCGCGGGCCGGTGTCGGTCCGGGTGACTCGCTCCGGGGACACGCACACGACCCGGGTGACCGTGCCGCCGAACTCCCGCGCCGTGCTGGAGGTGGAGATCGGCGACGCCGACCCGAGGACGTACCGGGTCGAGGCAGTGGTGCCGGGAGGGAAGGGACGGGTGAAGGTCGAGCCGTTCACGGATCTCACGGGCACCGTGCTGCGGATCGGCCCGATCGGCTCGGGTACGACCCAGGTGCGAAGGGGACCCTCCTGAGCCCTTCGTGGGGCGGATGTGACCGATAACCCGGAACGCGAGCCGTCGCTGAGCTAGCCTCAGCATCATTGGGGGCGAACTGGCGTACGCCAAAAGTCATTTCGGGGGTGTTGTGTCAGAGCAGCGGCCGGTGCCGCCATCATCGACGGCGGACAGGGCTCCGGCACTGCGACAGGCGGGTGCTCTGCCGCTGCGCCCCGGCGACCCGGACCGTATCGGTCCCTATGTGTCGCTGGGGCTGCTCGGCAGTGGCGGAATGGGGCGCGTCTACCTGGCGCGCCCCACGGACGGCGGGCCCGACCTCGTCGCGGTGAAGGTGATCAGGCCCGAGTACGCGGAGGACATCCGGTTCCGGCGCCGCTTCGAGCAGGAGGCGGCGGTGCACAGCCGGGTGCGCACACCGCGCATGCCACGCCTGGCGGGGACGGGCTTCCGGGACGAACTGCTGTGGATGGCCACCGAGTATCTGCCGGGGCTCGATCTGTCGGCCGCCGTGGACGAGGACGGGCCCCTACCGGTCGCCGCCGTGCGGCGGCTGTCGGCGGAGCTGGGGCAGGCTCTCGCGCACCTGTCCGCTGCCGGGATCGTGCACCGGGACCTGAAGCCGTCCAACGTCCTGCTGTCCGCCCAAGGCGCGCACGTCATCGACTTCGGCATCGCGAAGGCGGCGGACGCGAGCGCGATCACCGGCACCGGCAACCGGGTGGGCACCCCGGCCTACATGTCGCCGGAGTACCTGCGGACCGGCGAGTGCGACACTGCCTCGGACGTGTTCTCCCTGGCCTGCACCCTGGTCTTCGCGGCGACCGGCAAGGCCCCCTTCGGCGACGGCACCGGCGTCGACGTCATGCACCGGGTGGCGTTCGAGGAACCCAACCCGGAGGTGCTCACCGAGATCGCGACGGCCGACGCCGACCTCGCCGGACTGCTCTCGGCCTGTCTGTCCAAGGAGCCCGGGCAGCGGCCGACACCGGCGCAGCTGATCGAAGCGGCCACGTCCGACCTACCGGGCGCCGGTATGGCCGCGTCGAGTTCCTCGCTTTCCGGGACGGCCGCGCCGTCCCGGTCGTTCGACTGGCCCGAACCGCTGGCCGGCAGGGTGCTGGCCCGGCAGCGGGCGTGCGAGACGCTGCGCCGGGTTCCCCTGGAACAGGCCGGCCCCGTGCAGGGGGCGAAGGCGCCGGTCGCGGCCGACGAGGCGGCGGGTCCGTCCGCCGACGCCTCGGCCCAGCCGTCGGCCCCGGCGGCGCGGCGCGGCCGATCCCGCCGAAAGCGGGTGCTGATCGGCGCCGCCGCGCTGGCGCTGTGCGTGGCGGCCGCCGGGGGCGCCGTGCTGACTCTGCTGAACCCGTCCACCACCGAGGCCTCACCGAGAAGCGGGGCGACGGCTTCGACCGACGCCACGCCCGGCGACACCGTCTCCATGTCGGCGACCGCGGTTTCGGACGGTGCGAACGCCGCCCCGGACGGCGGATCGGAGGTCCCGGAGGTGTCCGGCAAGGACGAGCGGGACTCGGCCGACGACGACACACCGCGCCCCGACGCTTCCGCTTCATCCGACTCCGGCTCCGGCTCCGGCTCCGAAACCGACGACGATCCGCACACCGGTCCCTCCGCACCGGCGCCCGGGAACAGCTCGCCCACCAAGCCCTCACCGCCCCCGGCCGACACGTCCACCGATCCCGCGACCCCTGCCTGGCTCACGGACTGCACGTACTACTACGGCAACGGACGCACCCGCCTGGGGGACAGCGGCAAACGCGTCCGACAGGCGCAGTGCATGCTGTCCAAGCGCGGCTACAGCCTCGGAGGCGACGTGGACGGCGAGTTCGACGCCGGGACGGAGGCGGCGGTGCGGAGCTTCCAGCAGGACAAGGGGCTCCTGGCCACCGACGGCGTCGTACGACCGCGCGTGTGGAAGGCGTTGCGCTCCACCGAGTGAGGAACGAGGAGGGCTACGTGCGGCGCGAGGAGTCGCCGCGGTACCGGCGGCGGGACGCCGTCGGCGGCTTGGCGTCCGACGCGTGCGCGGTGCGCGAGGCATGCGTCGTGAGGTGAGCGTCGTGAGGTGAGCGACTCGCGATGCGGCCGCCCCGTTCGAGACCGGTCCGCGAGCGCGTCGCACATCGGCCACGGATTCCTCGCGGTCGGCCCCCTCGGTCGTCCGGAGCCTCGGATCGGTGTCCGCCTCCCTGCCCGGCGGCGTGCGCGGTGCCGGGCAGGCATGGGGGCGGACGGTTCGGGCGGGCGAGCGGGTCAGTTCACGAGGCCGGTGGAGGTCAGCCAGTCCTTGGCGACGGTGTCGGTGTCCTCCTTGTCGTTGACGAGCTTCTTCATCATCTCCAGCAGGTCCTCGGTGGTGAGCTTGGCGGAGACGCCGTTGAGCGCCGCCCTGGCCGTGTCGTCCACCGCGTCCTTGTGGACGAGGGGCGTGACGTTCTGTGAGGAGAAGAGGTTCTTCGGGTCCTCCAGGACCACCAGCTTGTCCGCGACGATGGCGGGGTCGGTCGTGTAGAGGTTGGCCGCCTGCACCTTGTCGTCCTTCAGCAGCTTCACCAGGGTGGTCTGGGCCCCCGCGTCGAGCGGCTGGAACTTCCCGAACTCCACGCCGTAGACCTTCTTCAGGCCGACGCCGCCCTGGGTGCGGGTCTTGAACTCCGATCCGGCGCCGAGGGTCATGTTCTTCGCGACCGGCTTGAGGTCGGCGAGGGTCTTGAGCTCGTACTTGGCGGCGGTCTCGGCGGTGACGGTGACGGAGTCCTTGTCCTCGGCCGCGGCGGAGTCGAGTATCTCCACCGAGGAGGGGAGTTTCTCCTTCAGTTCGGCGTTGATGTCCTCGGTGCCGGTCGCGGTGCTGTTCTTGTCCACGGCCACCGACAGCAGGGCGCCGTTGTACTCCGGGAAGACGTCGATGCCGCCTTTCACCACCTGGTCGTAGTAGACCTCGCGGGCCCCGATGTCGAACTTCCGGGTCACCTTCAGGCCCTTGTCCTCCAGAGCCTGCGCGTAGATCTCGGCGAGCAGTTGGTTCTCGGGGAAGTTCGCGGAGCCGACGACGACGGTCTTGCCGTCGCCGCCACCGCTGTCGCCCGTCAGCGGATTGTCGTCGGTGTCACCGCCACCGCCGCAGGCGGTCAGTACGAGCGCGGTGATCAGGCCGAACGCGGCGCCTCGGTACATGCCTCGCATGGTTGTTCCTCTCTCTAGGTCTTCGAAGCCGTGACGCTGAGGCCCGGCGAGACGATGACGCGCCGCAGCGCGGTGAACACGAGCTGGACGACGAGCGCGAGGGCGACGACCACGGTGGAGCCGCCGATGACCAGCTCGTAGTCGTTGCGGGCGAGCCCGTCGACGATGTAGCGGCCCAGGCCCCCGAGGCCCGGGTAGGCGGCGACGGTCGCGGTGGCCACGACCTGGATCGCGGCGACCCGCAGTCCGAGAAGGATCAGCGGCAGTGCCATCGGCACCTCCACCCGGGTCAGGACCTCCCACTCGGTCATGCCGACCCCGCGTGCGGCGTCCCTGGTCGCGGGGTCCACGCCGCGTACTCCCTCGAAGGTGTTGATGAGGATCGGCGGGACGGCGAGCGCGACCAGCGCGACCAGTACGGGTCCGGTGCCGAGCCCGGCGAGGGTGACGACGAGGACGACCAGGCCGAAGGTGGGGATGGCGCGGGCCAGGTTCGCCACGCCGGCCACCGCGAAGGCGCCCCGCCCGGTGTGTCCGACGAGGAGGCCGAACGTCAGCCCGAGCAGGGCGGCGAACAGCAGGGAGAGCCCGCTGTAGGTGAGGTGCTCCAGGAGGCGCTGGGGGATGCCCTCGTCGCCGTGCCACTGCGTCGAGGACGTCAGCCAGTCACCGACGAGCCGGATCTGGTTCAGGAAGTCGTTCATGCCGCCGTCACCTTGTTCCGGGACCACGGCGTGAGCAGCCGCTGTGCGAGGACCAGCAGCGCGTCGGTGGTGAGCGCGAGCAGCATGATCAGCGCGATCGCGGTGACGATCGGGGTGGGGAAGTCGAGCTGGAGACCGCGGGTGATGTAGTAGCCGAGGCCGCCCTGCCCGATGAGCTGGCCCACGGCGACGAGGCTGATGGACGAGACGGCGGCGACGCGCACGCCGGCGATGACCACGGGGACGGCGATCGGCAACTCGACCTGCACGACCCGGCGTACGGCGCCGAAGCCCATCGCGGTGGCCGCCAGGCGGACCGGTTCGGGCACCGAAGCCAGGCCGTCCACGACGTTGGGCACCAGTACCGACAGGGTGTAGAGCGTCAGCGGGATCATCACCGTCCGCTCGGTCAGCCCGGTGTAGCGGACGAAGATCATGAACAGGGCGAGGGACGGGATCGAGTAGAGGACGTTGGCCACCGTCAGCACCGCCGGGTAGAGCCGGCGACGGTGGTGGCACAGGATGCCCAGCGGCACGGAGATGAGCAGCCCGAACAGGACGGGCAGCACGCCGAGTCTGAGGTGGATGGCGGTGTGGTCGGCGAGTTCGGCGGTGTGGTCGGCTATCCACTGCCACCGGATCAGCGGTTCGTCGTCGCTCACCGGTCACCGCCGCCCGGGGTGTCGGCGGTCGCCTTGTCCAGGGCCGGTGCTTGACCGGCCGCTGCCCCTGGTGTCGGTGCTGCCTCGGCCGCCGCCCGCGTGGCCGGTGCTCCCCCGGTCGAAGTCCGCACGGCCGCCCCGGTGGACAGCTCGTGGGCGTCCGCGACTCCGACGACCGCGCCCGAGGCGTCGACGCCGACGGCGAGACGGGCGGGCGACAGGAGGGCCGAGTCGAGGGCGGCCCGCGCCGAGTCGCCGACGAGGCTGAAGGTGTTGCCGAGGGAGGCCAGCGGCGCGTCCGCGAGTGCGCCGGTCTCCGGCAGTTCGGCGACCCGGGCCCAGCCGAGCGGGCGTCGGCCGTCGTCGACGACGAGCACCCAGGGCTCGTCCGACCGCCGGGCCTCGGTGACCGGTGTGGTGGCGGGCAGCACCGGCCCGTCGCGCAGCGGCAGTTCGGCCGCGTTGACGAAGGAGAGCCGTCGAATGCCCCGGTCGTGCCCGACGAAGTCGGCCACGAAGTCGTCGGCGGGCCGGGCCAGCAGCCGCTCGGGGGTGTCGAACTGGGCGAGTTCGCCCCCCGTGCGGAACACGGCGATGCTGTCACCGAGTCTGATCGCCTCGTCGATGTCGTGGGTGACGAACACGATCGTCTTGTGCAGTTCCTTCTGCAGCCGTAGGAACTCGGACTGCAGCTCCGCCCGCACGATCGGGTCGACCGCGCTGAACGGCTCGTCCATCAGCAGCACCGGCGGGTCGGCGCCCAGCGCCCTGGCCACCCCCACGCGCTGCTGCTGTCCGCCGGAGAGCTGGTTCGGGTAACGCTTGGCCATATCGGCGGGCAGGCCCACCAGCTCCAGCAGCTCCGCCGCCCTGGCCCGCGCCTTCTTCCTCCCCCAGCCGAGCAGCAGCGGAACGGTCGCGATGTTGTCCAGGACAGTGCGGTGCGGGAACAGCCCGGCATGCTGGATCACGTAGCCGATGCCCCGGCGCAGTTCGGGACCGTTGACCTCCCGGATGTCCCTGCCGCGCAGGCTCACCGTGCCGGCGGTCGGCTCCACCATGCGGTTGATCATGCGCAGAGTGGTGGTCTTGCCGCAGCCGGAAGGACCGACCAGGACGGTGATGCCCCCCTCGGCCAGCTCCAGCGACAACTCGTCCACCGCTGTCGTACCGTTGGGATATTTTTTACTCACTGCGTCAAATCTGATCAAGACCGCCCCTTACCCGGCTGCATATGGTCATGCAGAGTTGTCGGTGGCTGAATGACAGTCAATGGAATTACCTGAACGGCACGTTACGTTCACAACGGGCCGGACCGAGTGCGTCCGGATCGCTCAGTTTCCCGCGGCGTGCGATGCGGGCAGTTCTGTCCGGAGCACACCGCGCGCCCTGTCCGGGGAAGCGTCGGCCTTGGTGGGAGGAGCGGCATGACCAACTGCGACGTGCACCAGCATCTGTGGACCCCCTCGCTGGTGACGGCCCTGCGGTCGCGCCGCGAACCCCCGTTCCTGGACGGATGGACCCTCTTCCTCGACGGCGAGCCGCCCTACGAGATCCCACCCGCCGACCACGACGTCGCCCGGCGTACGGAACTCGCCACGACCGACGGTCTCGGCCGGGCACTGGTCTCGCTCTCCTCCCCCATCGGCGTGGAGTGGCTGCCCGCGGCCGAGGCGCGACCCCTGCTCGACGCCTACCACGAGGGTGCCGCCGCGCTCCCCGAGCCGTTCGGCGCCTGGGCCGCCGCCTGCGTACGGGACGTCGACGCGAAGGCGACCGCCCAGGACCTCGACCGGGGCTTCGTCGGCCTCCAACTCCCGGCCGACGCCCTCGCCGACGCGGCCGGCTACACACGCTGCGCGCCGCTGCTGGATCTGCTCGAAGAACGCGGCCTCCCCCTCTTCGTCCACCCGGGACCCGCACCGGGCGGGGCCGAAGGGCCCGGCTGGTGGCCCGCGATGGTCCCCTACGTCCAGCAGATGCACTCCGCCTGGTTCGCCTTCCGCGCGTTCGGCAGGCCCCGCCACCCGCGCCTGCGGGTGTGCTTCGCCCTGCTCGCCGGGCTCGCCCCGCTGCACGGGGAGCGCTTCGCCGCGCGGGGCGACGCGCGCGACGCCGGGCCGGACCCGGACGTGTTCGTGGAGACCTCCTCCTACGGCCCCACCGCCGTCGAGGCCGTCGTCCACGCGCTCGGCGTCGACGCCGTTGTCCAGGGCTCCGACCGGCCCTACGCCGCGCCCCCACGACAGCCCGGCTTCGGACTGGGCGGAGCCGCGGCCTACGCCTTCCGCATCACCAATCCCCGACGGCTGCTCACCGGGAAGGACGGGTGAACCGGCACCGTCCCGGAAAGCACGACAGCTGTCGGCCGCGCCGCGCCACACGGTGCGCACGCGGGATGTGACGGTGTCAGCGACCGGGGCGGATCAAGCCGGTCAGATAGCGCCACAGCGAGGAGCGCTGCCGGGCCGCCCGGTCCGGTGTCACCACGTCCTCGGTCTCCGCCGCTCCGGTCGGCTCCCCCGCCGGCGTGGCATCCGTCACCGGGCCGCCGACCGCGGGCCGCTCCGGCGTCGCCGCGAGTTCGTACCGTACGGGCAGTGAGCGCAGTCCCCGCATGAACGGCGAGGATCGCCACGGTAGTTGGTCGATGGGCAGGGCGAGGTCGAGGTGGGCGAACCGTTCGAACAGGCGGCCCACTCCGACGGCCGCGACCGTCGAGGCCAGTTCGCGTGCCGGGCACTGGCGCGGGCCCGCGCCCCAGGACAGATGGGCCCGGGTGCTGACCGTGGTGCTCGGCGCCACGTGGGCGGCGAAGAGCGGGTCGGCGTGCGCCGCCGCGGAGGAGACCCAGACCGGGTCGCCCGCGCGGATCAGGTAGTCGCCGAGCGGGGTGTCCTCGGCGGCGAACCTCGGCACGAAGTTCACCAGTGGCGGCTTGCGCATCACGACCCGGTTCATGGCCTCCCTGACCATGCCGGCCGAGAGGCTGGCGCGCACACTGTCCTCACCCGAGAGGACCTCGACCACCGTGTTGGAGATCAGGATCCCGACGTGGTCGGACGTCATGCCGAGCAGCATGAACAGTTCACGGGCCAGCTCGTCGAGCGAGAGGTCGGGGTGGGCGGCCAGCAGGTACGAGGGGAAGTCCTCACCGGGCTGCTTCAGCTTCAGCTCCGCCAGTTCCGCGAGCGCGCCGAGCAGCCGTTCCAGGGCGGGCCCGGCGTCCGGGCCCGCGTCCAGCACCCGCCACATGTCCATCAGGGCGTCGTCGCCCTGGGATCCGGGGAAGCCGAGCAGATGGCTGGCCACCATCAGCGGCAGCGGCCGGGAGAACTGGGCGGACAGGTCCGCCAGCCCCGTACCACCGGCCTGGCCCATCAGGGTGATCAGTTCGTCGGCGTACGCGGTCACGGCCGTCTTCAGCCGCTTCGTCTGGGGGTTGCGCGGGTCCTGGAACGGCTTGAGCGCCTGGTCCCAGGCGGTGCGCAGCGTGCGGTAGCCGGGGCCGCCCTGGATCAGTACGTGGTTGACCTCCAGGGACGGACCGAGCGGCCAGTCGGCCGGGACCCGGCCCTCCGTGCGGGCCCGCCAGTTCTCCAGGCCCTTGGGCCACCCGGCGTCGTCCTGGAGCACCTGCAGCGCCTCGCGGTAGCCCAGGACCAGCCAGGCGGGCACACCCAGCAGATCGACGGGGGCCACGGCGCCGTGCCGTTGCCGCAACCGCTCGTATACCAGCGAGGGACGCGTCTCGTAGTCGCGGGTCAGCAGCGGTTCAGGAGACAGCGCCTCCAGCCCCGTGTCGTCCGACTCCACGGACACGCCCTCACCCGACCGGGTTTCCCTCACCACGCCGCCGCCCCTCCGACACTCCCCGTACCGGCCCACCTTCAGTCGGTAGCCGGAAACGCTGGGGACCCTACCTCAGGGCAACTCCCAGGGGAACGCCGGGGATCACCACGCTCAGCTCCAGCCCCATGACTCACCGCCGCTACGAGGAACCTCGGAACGGTCCCGGGCCCCGCGCGGGCGGCGGCCCTCCGGGGACACTCCCGGGCCGCACACCGCGGTGAACTGGCGGAACGTCAGTTACCGGCGCGGGCCGCCTCGATGAAGTCCGTGATGAGGGCGTGGTCCTTGACGCCCCGGCTCTGTTCCACGCCGCTGGAGACGTCGACGCCCCAGGGGTCGGTCGCGGCGACGGCGGCGCGCACGTTCTCCGGGGTGAGGCCGCCGGCGAGGAGCCACCTCTCGCCGGCGGGTGCCAGCGGCTTGCCGGCCCAGTCCCAGGCGATGCCCGAGCCGGGGACCGGGGAGTCGAGCAGGAGCATGTCCTCGCCGTACTCCCCGCAGCGCGGCACGGAGCCACCGAACGCGGCGGCGCGGATCAGGGTCCAGCCGCCGCCCGCCAGGTCGTCGTAGTAGGCGCGGTCCTCGGGGCCGTGCAACTGGACCGCCCGGATGCCCGAGTCGGTGGCCAGGGACCGCACGTCGTCCAGGGGTTCGTCGCGGAAGACGCCGACCGTCAGGACGTGCTCCGGCACACGACGGCTCAGCCGGGCGGCCGTGGCGGCGTCGACCCGGCGCGGGCTGGCCGAGAAGACGAAGCCGATGGCGTCGGCGCCCGCCTCCACGGCGGTGTCGACGTCCTGCTCGGTCTTCAGACCGCAGATCTTGATGAAGAGGGAGTCACTGGAGTTGCTCACCGCCCCAGCCTGCCGTATCGGCGACGGCGAGGGGAGGGCGGCCACCCGGTCCGGCGCGTCCCCCGCGTCCCCCGCGTTCAGCGCCACGCTCCCGAGAGGTGCCGGGCGACGACCGCGCTGAGGGTGCGCACGCCGCGCGTGGAGCCCGGGTCCATGCCGGTGAGCTCCCGTACCCGGCGCAGGCGGTAGTCCAGGGTGCGGGTGTGGACGTTGAGGGCGGTCGCCGTGGCGCCGCGGTGCATGTCGTGGCGGTAGTAGGCGTCGAGGGTGAGGAGGAGGTCGGGGCCGGTCTCCAGGTCGCGGGCCAGTGTGCGCAGCCATGCGTCGACGAACGGCACGTCGGCGAGGGCGAGTTCGACGAACACGTCCGCCAGGGTGTGGGGCCGGGACCAGGCGGACGCCCGGCGCAGTGGGGCTGCCCGGCTGATCCGCCTGGCCCGGTCGAGGGCGTCGGCGAGCCCGGACAGCGGGGCGGTGGCGGTGCCGACGGCGCAGGGCCGGCCGAGGGCCCGGGTGAGGTCCCGTACGAGATCCGGCACGTGGGCGGGGGTGAGCTCGGGCAAGAGGTCGGGAGCGGTGTGCGGCGGCTCGCTCCGGGTCGGCGGGGCGCCGTCGCCCAGGGGAATCAGAGCGATCAGCTCACCGCTTCCGTCGCCCTCGTCCGGACCCCACATGACCGGCACCTGGCGGCTCTTCACCAGTGTCTCGATCTCGGTTTCCAGGATTTGGTCGACGGCGGGGCGCTCGGGCAGCCGGAACACCGTCACCGCACAGCGATCGGGAAGTTCCAGGTCGACGGCCGCGGCGAGTTCCGCCGATATCGGATCCCCGTTCAGCAGGGAGCGGGTCAGCAGGGCGACCTGTTCGACATAGGGCATCCTGCGGCGCAGTACGCGCACGAATCCCTGACGGTAGGCGCTGATGCCGCGTTCTCCCTGCGGGGCGAACCAGCTCATCATCCGCATGAGTTCGTCGACACCGCCGCCGCGCTGGGCCTCGGTCGCCTCGTTGATTTCGCGCAGCATGAGCGCGGTGTGCACGGCCAGCACCCGCTGCCGAGCGTCGAGCGACATTCCGGCCGCGGCCCGCGCCTCCCCCATCGAGGCGATGTGGTCGAGGTCGTCGTCGCTCAACCCACTGTTGTCCGGAGATAGTTCGACGGTCCGGTGCCGCAGCCACAAAGCGTGTTCCAGTGTCTCGGCCCGTGCTCGGGGGTCCTTGTCCAGAAACCCGAACTCCGGGATCTCACGCGCGTAGATCTCGACCTCACGGCGGGCGTTGGCCGACGCCTGCCGGGCCAGTTCGGCGAAAAGGCTCCCCATGGACGCGAGCATGTCAGTGGGAGCGAAGGCGCCGACAGACGAGATCCGGACGGCGTTCATCACTGCGCATAAAACGGCGGCAAGTATATCGACCGGGCTTTTGTCACAGTGCGCAAAATTCCCGGACCGGGGCGTTCCCGTCACCGCTTCCGCTTGTGGAGGAGCTGTGAAACGGCCTTAATGAGAACCGCGTACACACCCGAGGGGAAAACCGCGGCCCTCATCTCGCCGCGACTCCGGCACTACTCCGGTAAGCAGTACGGGCTGGGTACGGGAATTCCTCAGCAACGCGCCTCGCAATGGCGCTCGCCCAACGGGAGGGAAACTCCGATGAAAGCAGGCACGAGAAAGAGAGTCATGGCGGCGGTCGCGGTCGCGGTCGCCTCGACGGCGCTGATGCTCGGTACGCCGGGCACCGGCTCGGCCGCCCCCGCCGCCACCCCCAGTCTGCGTGCGTTCGGGATCAGCGGTGACGGCACCCTGATGGCCATGTTCAAGACCGACCGGCCGCAGGTGCTCGACTGGGTCAGGGCCATCACCGGTCTCAGCGGCGACACGGCCCTGATCGGCATCGACTTCCGCGTGCAGAACGGTCTGATGTACGGCGTCGGCAACAGGGGCGGCATCTACACGATCAAGACCCCGCCGGCCACCGCGGACGTCGTCGTCACCAAGGTGTCCCAGCTCCAGTACGCGCTGCACGGCACGAACTTCGGCGTCGACTTCAACCCGGCGGCCGACCGGCTGCGAGTGATCAGCGACAACGGCCAGAACCTGCGGCACAACCTCAACGACAACACGACCGTCCAGGACCTGAACCTCACCACCCCGCCGATCGAGGGTACGACCAAGGGCGTCTCCGCCGCCGCCTACACGAACAACGACCTCGACGGGACCACCGCGACCACCCTGGTCGACATCAACACCACCAGCGACCAGGTCGTCCTGCAGTCCCCGGCCAACAACGGCACGCTCGCCCCGACGGGCAGCCTGGGCATCGACGCCGGGATCAACGCCGGCATGGACATCTACAGCACCCTGTCGGGCGGCAGGACGGTCGACAACGCCGCCTTCGCCACCCTCACCCCGTACGGCGCGAGCACCCCGTCCCTCTACAGCGTCAACGTCTTCACGGGCCAGGCCACCTCCATCGGCCAGTTCCCCCTGAACATCACGGACCTGGCCATCTCCCTCACCGGCACCTGATCCCCGCGCGACCGACCACATCCCCGCCGCGGCCCGGGCACCGACGGGCCGCGGCGCAGCGCGGGCGAAAGCCCGCGGCC
Organism: Streptomyces sp. NPDC012510; assembly: GCF_042955065.1. Classification (NCBI taxonomy): domain Bacteria; kingdom Bacillati; phylum Actinomycetota; class Actinomycetes; order Kitasatosporales; family Streptomycetaceae; genus Streptomyces; species Streptomyces sp. NPDC012510. Next base: position 138,620 of record NZ_JBIBEN010000010.1, on the reverse strand, counting down.
CCGTCGATCACCGCAACTTCGCGAGGTCCAGGTCCGAGCCGACGACCAGGGTCACCACGCCCGCCGTCGCGTCCGCGCTCCGCGCGGCCTTGGTGTCGGGCAGCCGCGAGGCGAGGACCTTCGCGTGCTGGGTGAGGTCGGCCGGGTACATGACCGTGGTCCTGTCACTGTTCTCGGGCGCGTTGCCCGTGCCTACGACGGTGAAGCCGGCCTTGCGCAGCTTCTCGGCGACGGCGGCGGCGCGCCCCGTCACGCCGGTGCCGTTGAGGACCTGGACGCGCACGGTGGACGCGTAGACGAGGTCCTTCCTGGTCCGGGCCTGCAACTGCTTCTTGTCGACCTCCTTGTCGCCCGCGAGGGAGGTGAACAGGTCGGCCGCCTGCGGGTACTGCCAGACGACGTTGGCCTTGTCGGCGGGGACGTCGGCCTCACGGGGGTAGTTGGGGACGGTCAGGAAGGTCAGCCGGTCGCTCGGGATGCCCTTGAGCTCGGAGGCGAGGTCGTAGAGCGGGTCGATGCCGGCGAGGTCCTCGTCCGTGGTGAGGGACTTGGTGGCGGACTGCAGGAAGTCGTAGAGCGAAGTGGGACTGGTCAGCTTGGACTTGGCCTTGGCGGCCAGGGCCTCCATGAACTCCTGCTGTCGTCCGATGCGTCCGATGTCGGAGCCGTCGCCCACCGCGTAGCGGGTGCGCACATAGCCGAGCGCCGTCTCACCCATGACGGTCTGGCAGCCCGCCTTCATGTCAAGGAGGGCGTCCTTGTCCTTGATGGCCTGCTCGGGGCAGACCTCGATGCCCTCCAAGGCGTCGACCATCCCCTTGAAACCCTGGAAGTCGACGGACATGAAGCTGTCGATGCGCAGCCCCGTGTTGGCCTCCACCGTCTTGATCGAGCAGGCGGCCGCGCCGGCCACTTCACCGCTCGTCCCGCCGATGGCGAACGCCTCGTTGATCTTCGCCTGGTGGGGGCTGGAGGTGCTGCCGTCGCCCTTGTCGCACGCCGCTATCTCGACCCATGAGTCACGCGGGAAGGACACCACGGTCGCCCACTCCCGGTTCGCGGGGATGTGCAGCACCATCAGCGTGTCCGACTGCATGGTGGTCAGGTCCCTGCCGTACTTGGCGTTGGCCCCGTCACGACTGTCCGAGCCGACGACCATGATGTTCTTGGATCCGGGACTGAGGTTGACCGGGCGGTCCCCGCCGAGTTTGGCGTCCACGTCGGCGCCCGTGATGTTGTTGTCCAGGTCCTTGTAGACCCAGGCACCGACACCTCCGACGCCGAGGACGAGCACGGCCGCGCCGCCCGCGACCCAGCTCACCGTCCGGCCGCGGCGCGTCAGCCGCATCCCCCCGCGCCCGGCACCCGCGCGCCGCCTTCCCGTACCACTCACCGGCCTTCCCCCACCTCGGCCGCATCCGGCCGGTCGACTACCCCCTGAACGCCCGGTAGTTGTGATCACCGGACCCGCAGGACTCTACATGCCTGTAGATATACGGACGAGCGGCACACTCGTCTCACCACGCCCCGCCCGCACGACCCGTCACAGTGACATCGCCGCGACGAGAAAGACGGTCACGGCCGGGTCCGGGTTCATCGTCGTCGCCGCCGACCTGACCGCACCGGAAGGACGAACGCCCTTGTGAATCAGTCGTATTGGCTCAGTCGTGACTCAGTCGTTTTGACTCGGTCTTACCGATTCGGTCTTACCGACTCGGTCGTACTGCTCGCGTCGCCCGTTTCACCCTTCGACCGGCCCAGCAGCTCACGCAGCAACAGCTCGTCGGCCGGTTCGAGCGAGGTGACGAAACGGGCCAGCACCGCCTCGCGGTCGCTCTCTCCGTCGAGCACCCTGCGCATCCGGTGCGCGGCCAGGCCCGCGGGGTCCGAGGCGGGGGTCCACACGAAGGCCCGCCCGGCGCGCTCCCGGGTCACCGCGCCCTTGGCCAGCAGCCGGGTCAGGATCGTGATCACCGTCGTGTAGGCCAGGTCCCCGCCCAGCCGCTCCCGCACCCACCCGGCGCTCTCGGGGCCGTCCCCTTCACGCAGCGCGGACAGTACGAGTGCCTCCAGCTCCCCGTTCCCCCGCCGCCGAGGACGCCGCCGGTCCGTCACGCCCTGTCTCCGTCCGCCGCCCCGACCAGATCTCTCCAGGATCGTAGAAGGCGAGTCGCCGAGGGGACGGCCCGCCGGGGTCGTGGCTGCGCCGGCGCATCAGAGCGAGCCTTAGGTGTCGTCCTGCCTGACCACACACAGCGCCCAGATGATGAAGGCCGAGAAGGCGATCATCACGATCGACCAGACAGGGTAGTACGGCAGGGAGAGGAAGTTGGCGACGATGATGAGGCCCGCGATGGCGACGCCGGCGACACGGGCCCACAGGGACGCCGTGAAGAGGCCGAGGCTCACGAGGACGGCAACAGCGCCCAGGGCGAGGTGGATCCAGCCCCACCCGGTGAGGTCGAACTCGAAGACGTAGTCGCGGGTCGTGACGAAGACGTCGTCCTCGGCGATGGCCATGATGCCCCGGCAGATGTCGAGGGCGCCGGCGATCATGAGCATGACGGCGGCGAAGACGGTCAGCCCTTCAGCGAAGGGCCGTGACCGATGGGTCGGACGCATGTGCCCGGAGTGTGTGGCGGTCATGGTTGCTCCTCGATTCGGTGTCGTGCGGTGCCCTCAGCTCGGTGTCGTGCGGTGCCCTCAGCGCCCGGCGGACGAGCCGGCGCCCGTACCCGACGAGGGGCCCTGGCCACTCAGAACCAGTTCCTTCGCTCGGCGGAACTCCTCGTCCGTGATGTCGCCGCGCGAGCGGATCTCGGAGAGCCTGGCGAGTTCGTCGACGCTGCTGGGGCGTGCGCCGGCACCGTGGGCGGTCTCCCGGATGTAGGAGTCGAAGGCGGCCTGCTGCGCACGTGCCTGTGCGACCTCGCGACGGCCCATGTTCCTGCCACGGGCGATCACGTACACGAACACACCCAGGAACGGCAGCAGGATCGTGAAGACCAGCCATCCCGCCTTGGCCCAGCCGCTCAGGTCGTCGTCGCGGAAGATGTCGACGACGATCCGGAAGAGCAGTACGAACCACATGATCCACAGGAAGAGCCACAGCATCGACCAGAAGACGCTCAGCAGCGGATAGTCGTACGCCAGGTATGTCTGACCGTCCATCTCCTCCTCCGTTCCGGGCCTCCGCCCGACAGGTGCTCCCCGCCGTCCTCGGCAAGCCCACGGCGTCGTCCTCATCGTGCCCGCGGCGAGGACGACGGGGCCTCACCCGGGACGGGTGATCCCGCCCTCGTCGGGGGCGGGACCACCCGCGGCGGCGACGACGGCCACGATCGCCAGGGCCGCGATGACCAGGACGGCGACGAGCACGACGGCGCCGACCGTGGGGCGGTTCCAGAGGACGAGGGCCAGGGCACCCGCCCCGAGGACGACGCCGGACGTCCACCGGGGGTGGGCGGCCAGCCGGCGTCCGGGCCGTCCGGTGTCCATTCCAGCGCTCCGCAGCGCGCTCCCCGCCTCGGTGGTGCCGCGCCGGGCCAGGGCTCGCACCCGGCGGGCGACCCGACCCGGGCCGTAGAGGTAGGCGGCGAGCGCCGTCGCCAGGAAGACGACGAGGAGGGTGCGGGTGCTGTCGCGCAGGAAGCGCAGGAACGTGTCGAAGATGGCCGCGGCGGCGTCGGGGGGCAGCGTCCCGGGGGGTACGGCGTCCAGGTAGACGCGGCGGACGACTGCCAGCGCGACGAGCAGCACCGCCATCATCAGGCTGATGCCGAGGGACGTGATCAGCAGCATCACCCGGTGGCCCGGCGCGGTCCACACGGCCAGGGCGGCGAGTGCGACGGTGATGACGGGCAACCAGGTGCCGAGGATGTCCAGCAGACGCAGGGCGTCCTGCGCCTTGCCCAGTTCGTCGGTGTGGAACAGGGTGACCGTCCGGTCGCTGTCGGGGATCGCGGCGGCCTTGTCGAAGCCCGCGTCGACGAGGCGCTGCCGTACCTCGTCGACCACGGAGCCGACATCGAGCTGGATCGTGTCGCCGGTGGCGCGGAGAGCGCCCTCCCGTTCTCCGGTGAGCATGTGCACCACGGCGGAGTGCGCCCGCCGGTTCGAGCCCTCCCAGACCTCCTGGAAGACATCGCTGGTGATGACGCGCGTGACATTGCGGTCCACGACTGTCCTGACCACGGAGCGCAGCGGGCCGTCGAGGGCCCCGGCCCCCGCCACGACGGCAGGCGGCGCGCCGGCGTCCGCGAGCACCTTGGTGAGGGCGTCCGTGACCGCCTCGACGTCCACGTTCCGCACCACCTCATCGGTCAGCCGGTCGATCACGACCTGCTGGACTGCGGGATCTGACGCCAGCGGCGCGACCGTCTCGACGTACCGGTCGGTATCGGTGACGGTGTCCTGCACCCAGGCCGCCGCGACGGCGAGCGGGGCGAGCAGGAGGGTCACCAGCAGCAGAACGGAGGCGCCCGCCTTGCGCAGCCGCCGGTGACGCACGCTCGCGTGCCGGCGCAGCCGGTCGTACTCGGCACGTTCCTCGGCGGTCAGGGCGTGACCGGTGCCGGCGCCCGAGCCGAGGCCGCCGTCCGGTCGAGCGCCGCCGTCCGATCCGGTACCGCCGTCCGATCCGGAGCCGGACGTCATAGGGTCCTTGTCCGAGACCATGACTCCTCCTCGGTCGAGCGGGGTGGTCAGACGTCCCCGGGGGTCGGGCCGTGCGAACCGGTGAGGCCCGCCCGGTGGAGGGCGGCCCGCCAGGCGAGGGCGACCGCCGCCTCGGCCAACCCGAGCAGGACGAGCCACAGGCCGAGCAGGCGGGTCAGTGCCGTGGCCGACTCGGTCGGCACGGCCAGTACCACGACCCCCGCGACGACGCCGAGCACCGCGGCGCCGAGGACGAAGCCGCGGTGGGGCAGGTCCTTGGCGGCGAGAGCCGTGTAGAGGGTGAGCATGCCGGTCGCCAACCAGACAATGCCGACGATCAGCGAGAGCGCGGCGATGGTCTGCAACGGGTGCCGCAGGCACAGGACGCCGGCCAGAACGTACAGCAGCGCCATGAGCAGCCCCGGCAGCCGTTCACCGGGCTCGTCCCGGGCGAAGACGTCGACGAACCGGAACGCACCGATCGCGAGCAGGTACAGGCCGATCAGGATGGCGAGGACATGCAGGGTCTCGTCCGGCCAGACCAGCACGATGACGCCGGGCACCAGGGTGGCCAGCGCCGAGCCCAGCATCCATTTCCAGGACCGGCCGATCCTCGCCAGCGTCTGTGCCGGGTCGCCCGTCGCCCGGGAAGCCGCTCCGTGGGGCACGGCGCCCGCCGTTCCAGGCGGATCGTCCCCTCGGTGCGGCGTGTGGTCCGCTCCGGTACGTGGTGCCTGCCCACCTGGCACGGTCATGGCTCCTCCTCGCGCGGCCGACCGGGCCGCCTCCGGCTCGCGCACACCCGGCTCGCGCGGTGGTGTGCGGTCAGCTCACGGGCCAGCGTCACGCCGCCCGGGGCCCGCCGGATCACCCTCGGCGGGTGATCCCCGTGCGGCGCCGTGGCGGTGAGGTGGGAGGGGCTGGGACACCTCCGGCACGCGCGGACGGGCGGAGAGGCGGGCGGGCGGCGTGGACCTACGGACGGAAGCCCTGACCTACGGGCGTACGGGCGGAACCGGCGAAGCGACGCCTCCGGGCGCCGGGGGCGGAGTTCAGGAGGTGCGGGAGCATGACCACAGCGAGCGCGTTCACGGCGTCCCTGTCGGTGGCCGAGAGAGCGGCGTACGGCAAGGAGGCGCGCACGCGTGCCTCGCGGTCCTGCCACGGCTGGTTCGAGGCGGACACGGACAGGGAGAGGGTCGATCCGGTCGAGGTGATAGAGCGGCAGTCGATCACCCGTCTCCCGGAGTTGGTGCCGATCCGCTACGGCCGCATGCTCGAATCCCCGTTCCGCTTCTACCGGGGCGCTGCCGCGATCATGGCATCGGACCTCGGGCGTCTCCCCAACACCGGTCTGACGGTGCAGCTCTGCGGTGACGCCCATCTGCTCAACTTCCGGCTGCTGGCCTCGCCCGAGCGCCATCTGGTGTTCGACATCAACGACTTCGACGAGACGCTGCCCGGTCCGTTCGAGTGGGATGCGAAACGGCTGGCGGCCAGCTTCGTGATCGCGGGCCGGGCCAACGGTTTCTCGGCCGAGGAGCAGAACGGCGCCGTGCTGACCTGCCTGAAGGCGTATCGGCAGCGGATGCGGGAGTTCGCCGGTATGCGCACCCTTGACATCTGGTACGCACAGGACGACGCCGACCGGCTGCGGGAGCTGATGGCCTCGTCGATGGACAGGGAGCACCGACGCCGTACGGCGGAGGCTACGGCGAAGGCCCGTACGCGCACCCATCTCCAGGCCTTCGAGAAACTCACCCGGGTCACGGCCGGGGGCCGGCTGATCACACCGGATCCGCCGCTGATCACCCCGCTCCGTGACCTGCTCGGGAACGCCTCCGCCGAGGGGCAGGAGATGGAGCTGCGGCATGTCCTGGACCAGTACGTACGGACCCTGTCGTCCGAGCGCCGGCAACTGCTGCGCCGCTACCACGTGGTCGACATGGCCAGGAAGGTGGTCGGCGTAGGCAGCGTCGGAACGCGCTGCTGGATCGTGCTCCTGCTCGGCCGCGACGACACCGATCCCCTGTTGCTGCAGGCCAAGGAGGCGCAGGAGTCGGTGCTCTCCGCCCAGCTCGGCGGCGATCGCTACGACAACCAGGGCCGCCGTGTGGTGTCCGGGCAACGGCTGATGCAGACGACGAGTGACATCTTCCTGGGCTGGACCCATGTCGTCGGCCTGGACGGGCGCCACCGGGACTTCTACGTACGGCAGTTGCGCGACTGGAAGGGCATCGCGCGGCCCGAGACCATGGATCCGGGCCTGCTGCGGCTGTTCGCCCGCCTCTGCGGTGCGAGTCTGGCGCGCGCCCACGCCCGCTCCGGCGATCCCGTCGCCATCGCCGCGTACCTGGGCGGCAGCGACCGCTTCGACCGTGCCCTCGCCGAGTTCGCCCAGTCCTACGCCGACCAGAACGAACGTGACTTCGAGGCGCTGGGAGTCGCCGCCCGTACGGGCCGGGTCCGCGCGGAGAGCCTCTGAATCCCGTCGATTCCCTTGGGGTTTTCAGGGGCTCACTCGGGGAGCTGGCGCATCTCCAGCACTCGCAGCCCCAGGGACTGGCATCGGGCGAGCAGGCCGTACAACTGGGCCTCGTCGACGATCTGCCCGAACAGAACGGTGTGGCCGGACATCACCACGTGGTCCAGCTCCGGGAAGGCGCCGGTCAGCGTGTCCGACAGTTGTCCGTCGACGCGGATCTCGTAGCGCATGGCCAGTCTTCACCCCCTGGCTGGCATCGGGCTGGCTGGTATCGAGCGGGCTGAATGCCGGGCGGGCTGCGTCCCTTCTCCGCGATCGTCCGTCCCCGAAGGACCGCCCCGCCTCACCCCGGGCAGGTGAGACGACCTTCAGTGGGTCAGATACAGCTTGAGCGCGATGATCACGAGTCCCAGCAGCAGGTTGACCGCGGCCGTGACGGCCACGAGGCGCCATGAGGCGTCGGCCTGCCGTGCCGCGGCCACCGACCAGCCCACCTGCCCCGCCACGGCCATCGCAAGCGCCAGCCAGAGGGCGCCCGTCAGATCGAGGCCGACGAGAGGGCTGACGGCCACGGCGGCGGCGGGGGGCACGGCGGCCTTGACGATGGGCCACTCGTCGCGGCAGACCTGCAGCACGATCCGCCGGGCCGGACCGCGCTGTGCCAGGCGCGCACCGAACAACTGGGCGTGCACATGCGCGATCCAGAACACCAGGCCGGTCAGGAGCAGCAGAAGGACGACCTCCAGACGGGGATGGGCGCCGAGGCTGCCGAGGCCGATGATCACCGAAGCGGCGAGCATCGAACCGTAGACGCCGCCGGTGTAGTCGGCACGGGCCCGACGCTCGACATCGGGCTCCGCACGGCCCCGGGGGCACCGGGTCGCTGACATCCGCTCGACCTCCTCACTCCGACCGGTCGGTGGGTCGGATTTCGCTGGGTCGGACTTCGCTGGGTCGGACTTCGCTGGGTCGGACTTCGCTGGGTCGGACTTCGCTGCCCTGGGGTCGGCTCGGTCCGGTGAGCTGGTCCCGGTTCCGGTGAGGTCGGCCCAGTTCTGGTCGCCCCGACGCCGGATCGGGAGGGGCGGCCGGTCGCGGTTCCGATCGGGCCGACCCCTGATCGTGTGAAGCCGGTCCCGGTTCCGATCCGACCGAGCCGGATTGCAAGAGGCCGGTCCCCCATGGGATGGAGCCCGCCTCGGACCGGGGCGAGCGCGGTGGCGGGCCGCCTCGGCGTCACGGCGTAACGCCGCGGGCCGCGGTCGGGGCTCCCGTGGCCGGCGGCTCCGTACGCTGGGTCCGCCCGCCGGGCAGCCGTGGGGTGACCAGGAAGGCGGCGAGGGTGACGCCGCCCGTGGCCAGGATCGCCGCCTTCAGACCGTCGAGCTGCGCCGACGCGTAGGAGTCGGTGACGGCGTCGACCTCGGAGGGAGGCAGCCCGGCCCGCTCCGCCGCCGTACGCACCTGTTCGGTCGGGACGAAGCTGATCCCCGCCTGGAGGGCCACGCCGACCTGCTGCCGGGCCTCCTGCGACAGCCGCGGGTCGTCGTCCACCTGGGTGGTGAAGGCATGGGCGAGGGAGCCGATGAGCAGCGAGCCGATGAGCGCGGTACCGAGGGCGGAACCCAGGTTCTGGGCCGTGAACTGCAGGCCGCCGACCTCGCTGCGTTCCTCCTCGCCCGCGCTGGACTGGACGACGTTGCCCAGTTGCGAGGCGAGCAGCCCCATGCCCACGCCGAGCAGGGCCATGGCCAGGGCGAACTGGGTGTCGTCGATGACGGGGTCGATCGTGGCCAGCAGCCACACGATGGCCCCGGCCAGGGTCGCCAGGGCCAGCCGCACCACCCGGCGCGGTCCCGCGAGCCGGCCCAGGCGGGCGGCGACCAGGGAGGAGGCGAGCATGGTGAGGGAGACGGGCAGCAGCCGCAGTCCCGTCTCGAAGGCGTCGAAGCCCTGCACCACCTGCAGGTAGAGCGGGATGGTGAAGAACAGACCGAGCAGGATGAGATTCTGGCTGAGCAGCGCCGCCAGGCCGGAGCGCAGTGCCGGTCGCCGCAGCAGGGACAGGTGCACCAGGGCGTCGACGTGGTGGGCGGCCCTGCGGCGCTCCCAGTGGGCGAAGGTGGCGAGTACGAGGGCTCCGGCGCCGACGACGAACAGGGTCGGCGCGAAGCCCATGACGGTGAAGGGCGGGTTGCGGGGCTGCACCCAGCCCCAGGTGCTGCTCTGCAGCACACCGAGCACGCCAAGTCCGAGACCCGCCGCCGAGAGCACGGCGCCGACGCCGTCCATCGAGGGACGCGGGCCGGTCCGGGGCGCCTCGGTGATCGCCCGGCGGAAGAAGAGCACGGCGACGACCACCACGACCTCACCGGCGAAGACCAGCCTCCACGTGAGGTACGTCGTCACCCAGCCGCCCAGCAGCGGGCCGACGGCGATGCCCGCACCGGCGAGTCCTCCGATGACGCCGTAGGCGACGGCCCGGTCCCGGCCCCGGTAGGACTCGGCGACGAGGGCTGCCATGGCGGGGAGCACCATCGCGGCCCCGAGGCCCTCGATGACCGACCAGCCCACGGCGAGGACCCACAGGGTGGGCGCCACGGCGGTGAGGGCGGACCCGGTGCCGTAAACCATGAGACCGAGGAAGAAGAGCCGTCGGCGGCCGAGGATGTCCCCGAACCGCCCACCGATGATCATGAACGCTGCCATGACCAGCGCGTACAGCGTGATGACGGCCTGGATGGCGGTGACCTCGGTGTCGAAGTCCTCGACCAGTTGACTGATGGAGACGTTCATGACGGACGTGTCCAGAACCATCAGGAACTGGGCCGTCCCGAGGACTATCAGAGCTCGCCAGTGCTTCACCGCGTCCACCTCGTCGAGTAGGCCAGGAACGCCACTGCCGCCACCCGGACGACGACCGCTTCACCATCTCCATCGCAGCTCAGAAGCAGTGTCGGCGCCTCACCCGCCACGGGCGAGGCAGCCACCGCGCGGCCGAACGCCCGACTACCGGTCGGCTCGTGGAACCGCCTTGCGACGATGCCGCTGATCACCACCGTCGGACGCCCGCGGCCGGTTGGCCGTAGGTGGCGCGGAACGGTCTTACGGAGTCAGCGTCCGCATCACCGCTCGGTGGCCCCGTCCCATGGTTCGGTCCGCCCGAACCGAGCGAATCCTCGGTACTGCGCGTGCGCGTTCTCGCCGCTCTCGCCGCTCTCGCGGGCTGCTTCCCTCTGCCTCCGACTCGACCCTCCCGAGGCCAGATCCAGCAACCACACGCCGGCAAGGGAAAGACAACCGACGGAGATCAGCGCCCGACGGAACAGCGAAGATTCGGAGTACACACGCGGCAGGATACGGAAGCGGGGTTCCCAGCGGCCTCGGCCGAACGGCCGCGGCCCGGCCGTCACAACCGGCCATCCGGCCGAGACAGCCACGTTGGCGTCCCCTGAACCAACAGTGGGGCCAGGCGTGTGGCGCCTGGCCCCCGACGTCTTCTGCTTCAGCGAACGCACCGCGTCCGTGTTCGTGTTCGTGCGAGGCGACTCGCGACAGGCTCTACCGTGCGGCGAGCCCTGACCCCCACCACGGGACCCGGTCGCCGACGTCATTGACCGCAAAAAAGTCCCTGACAGCGGCCCTCTCGGCGGCGTCAGGCTGAACGTTGAGGCAGTCCGATCCTCCCCAGGCACCCGACATCACCTTGGAGCACGGACTGCCCGGGCCCAGGTCGGGAAGCGACAGAATATGCCCCAACTCGTGGACGACGATACGAGAAGGCTTGTACAGCTGGGCGTCACCGACCTCCAGGTACACCCAACCCCGGCCCGCGCCCTTGATGTTGACATGGGACTGAACTCCCTTGGCCGTCTTGTACTCCATGACCCGCAGCGCCGCCGGAGTGTCCTGCTCAACGAATTTGATCGACGGGACAGAGGTGTTCCATATCCCGATCGCCTCGCGGGCCGCGTCCGTGTAGGAGCCGGCCAGCAGAAGGTCGATGGGGATGATCTCGGGTGCCGGGTCGGCCGCGTTGGCCGGCGTGCCGACACCCAGCAGGGCGCTGGACGCCAGAACCACCGCCGACAACAGATTCAGTGCTCGCGCCATTGAAATGCCTCCGTTCCATTTCCAACGGAGGCTAGAGGCCTCGGGTGTGGTCCTCAACGCACGTTCCGGCCGCTTTGATCGACGAAATGGCCTGTATCAGTGATCCGCCCCTCACGGCGGGAACAGTCTCGAACGGGTCCGGCCTCTGGCGTACTTATGAATCTGTTTCGACGCTCAACCGCGACGGGGGAGCTGACCGGTGGGCGGCGATCAGTGTTCGATGAGGACCGGTTCCTCGGTGATCGTGAGGGGATCGCCGGGCCGGACCGCGTCCTTGTCGCCGTTCAGCCGGTGTACCGCCCGGACGTCCGGCCCCGCGTCGGTGGTGGCGGTACCGGTGTCGGTCCAACGGATGGTGGCCTGGTGATCGCGCTGGGACCCGGTGACGGTGAACTCGCACTCCCAGACATTGCTCGGGAGGCCGGCGGGAAGACCGTGGCCGCAGGAATGGATCCGCGCATGGCCGAGCCAGCGCTGCAGTTGCTCGACGGCCAGTGCCGCCCGGGTGGGGGAACCGCCCTCGGCCTGCAGGACGACGGGGATCCTGGTCCCGCCCCAGTTGTAGAAGTACATACGCTCGAGGTTGACATCGCGCGCGTACAGGCCCACGAGATAGAAGCGCACGGCGTAGTTGGTGGCACGACGGCTGTCCAGTGAGTCCTGCAGCGGGATCTCGTACATGGTTCCGGTGTTCCAGACGGGCGGGTGAACGCCGGCGTCGTGCAGGATCTCGTCCACCTTGTAGGTGAGGTCGAGCATCGTCTCGGGCGGGTCGGAGGCGGTGCGTTGGTAGAGCTTGATGCCGGCGACGTCGCAGTGGCGGTACCCGCCGAGCTCGGCGAAACGGCGCAGGACGTCGATCCCGTCGGTGTTCCACAGGCGGCCCATGCCGGGACATACGACGGTGGCTTCCGGGTCCGCGGCACGGATGATCCGGGCCGCCCTGCGCGTCAACTCCGTGAGCGTTTCGACGCTGCCGTTGTAGAAGCGGGAGTCGTTGGCCAGCACCCACAGTTCGTAGGCCTCGATGCGCCCGCGGTACCTGTGGACCAGGGCGTGCACGAAGGCGTCCCAGTCGGCCAGTCGGTCCGGTGGTGCGGCTCGGGAGTCGTCGTCGTAGGGCCCGACCGGGCCGTTCGGACTGGCCCACGCCGGTGTGCCTCCCATGACGAAGAGGGCGGGCAGACCCGCCCGTCGGGCTCCGCCGACGAGCCTGTCGAGGACGGACCAGTCGAATTCTCCGCGCTCCGGTTCGAGGTCGGCCCAGAGTGTGCCGCTGTCCCACAGCCGCACAGCGCCGGTCCGGAAGGACGGCATGGTGCCCGTGGTGCTGTTGATCGTGACGCCGAAGTGGGTCGGTGGAACCGGTGTGGGGAAGCTGACCCAGCCCGGTCCGGATATCCACTGCGCCGCGTGCCGTGACTGCGGCTGACGCAGGCGCGGCGGACCCGCGCTGGCCGCGGTCGTGCCCAGCAGCAGGACGGACATCACGGCGGCGAGCAGATAGGTGAAGTCGCGTCTGCGTCTGCGGCCGTTTCCTCTCTTCGGCAGGGTCGGCGGCAGGAGGACGGGTACGTCCGCCGGTCGGTCGATGGAGTCGGCGTCAGGCAGGATGTGCGTCTGCTTCTGCTTCCGCGCGGGGCGGCCGGGCGCCTCGGACGTCTCCAGGGCGCGCACCCACAGTCTGTACAGCGTTGTCGTCTCGGCCCTGTCTGCCTGACACGCCTTGGCAAAGCGCTCGACGGTGGCGAAGTCCTTGGGGAGGCTGTGCCCGGCGCAGTACCGGTAGACCGTGGATTTGCTGGCGTTGATCTGCTGTCCGATCGACTGGTAACTGCGCCCGCTGCGCTGCTTGAGCTCCTCCAGAGCAGCGGCCAGCTCGTTGTCATCCGGTGCTTTGGCCATGGGCCCCCCTCACGTTGCTGTCCGGCGAAGGACGGCGGTGTCCGGGGCCGGCCGCCCAACCGCCGCCTCCCTTTGTGGGGCACGGCGCCGGCCCGCTCGACGGGATCTCGGCGTTCCGGGACGCCTGAACCCTCCAGCTAGAGACGTGGGCGGCGTTCCAGCCGTTCCATCTTCGGGCTCGAGCCTTGCTGGGCGCCGGCCCGTGGCCCACGATCTGATCGCCGGTCGGGCCGTGGCAGGACCGCCTGCTTCGGCGGCCCGAAGCATCGGCAGCATCGCACCGACCAGAAGAGGGGGAATGATCATGCATTCAGCAGTCCGGGGTATCACCGCGGTACTCGCCGCAGGAGCGGCGATGCTCATGGCCGACGCAGGCCCGGCCCACGCCGTGACCGGAGGGGACGTCATCCGTCACGACAGCATCCAGAACCTCGTCATCGCCAAGGACATCCGGAACTACAACGCGGGCTACGGATCGAACTGCTCGATCTGGAACTGGGGTGGCGGGAACACCTGGAACTGGGTCCAGGGCGGCGGCAACTGCCGGACCTCCAGCATGAACGGCCGCACATACAGCTGGACCGTGTGGAACGACACCGACGCCTTCACGCTGCAGTACGAGGCGTACTGGCTGAACATGCACGGTTCCTGGCGCCGCGTCAACGCGAACGTCTACACCAAGATCCAGGACCACGAGAACGCGCACTGCTACCGCGAGTCCGACGGCGTCAACTGCTACGTCTCCTACGGATGACATCCGCGGCGAAAGCGGGCGCCCGGTGGAGGGCCGACCACGCACAGGACGACAGACAAGAGGAGAAGACATGCCGCTGCACGAGCTGTTGTTCAGCAAGCGGTCCAAGGCGGTGGCCGTGGTGGGTGCGACCGCCCTCGCCTTCGCTGTGGCAGGACCCGCGCCCGCAGCGTACGCGGGCCCCAAGTGCGGGAATCTCGGATGTTCATCGACCGTGAATGACAGCAGCGTCGGAGCCACGGCCTACTTCAACTGGTGCAGGGGCTGGGATCTCACCGGCGCCACGACGACCACCGAGCCGACCTGTAAGAGCGACGACGTCCCGCAGAAGACGGAGTGGCTCAGTCCGGGCGAACACACCCCGTGGAGCCAGGACTGGGACGCGTTCCGAGTCGACGCCGGGTGGTGCTACAAGGTGTCGTTCGACATTCCCGGACCGATCAACGACGACGAGACGTACGACCGGCGAGGCAAGTCGGCGCTCTGGGTCAAGGTCGGGGACGAAGCCAACGCCCACATCGTGCGTCAGAGCTCCAGCTCCTGCTGAGCCAGGCACGCCGCACCGCCTGTGACGCCGCGAGCCCCGGTCTCCCCGCCGCCGGGGCTTCGCGGCTTCCCGCGCGTCCTCGGAAAGGGGCACCGGCCCCGGCTCGGGAAGGGGCACCGGCCGGCGGGTGCGTCGACCCGTGCTGTCGGCCGGGTGGCCAGGTCACAGCAGTCGCAGCTCGCGCGCGCGGCGTACCGCGTCGGCCCGGCGATTCACCGCCAGCTTGCGGAAGACGCTCTTGAGGTGGGTCTTGACGGTGTTCACGGACAGGCACAGGTCGGCGGCGATCTCCTCGGTCGACAGCATCCGGTCCAGCAGTCGCAGCACATCGCGTTCGCGTCCGCTCAGTTCCTCCACGACCGGCGGGCGGCCCTCGGCCAGGGGCGGTGCGGTGTTCTGCGGCGGTCCGGGGGTGAGCCAGCCGGTTGCGAGGCCCCTCAGCGGCGGGGCGTCGAGGAGGGGCCGGAGCCACCCGCCGGCCTCGGCGAAGGGCCGGCGCAGGCGTTCCGCTCGGGCCTCGTGAAGTGCCCGGGCGACAAGCCGACGCGCGGTGGCGGGGTCCCCGACCGCTGTCGCGGCCTCTGCGCGGACCAGCAGGGCCCGTACGGTCACCGCCGGGCCAAGGCGGCTCGGGGGCCGCAACCCGCCCAGCAGGTCGATCGCGGCGAGAGGCCGGCCCGCGGCGAGGTGGGCCCGTGCCTCCTGCACGGCGCACACCGGCTGGTCCCCGGGCACCGCGCGCAGCAGGGCGACGGCCTCCTCGGGCCGGCCTTCGGCGAGGCGGGCGGCGGAGACGGCGAGCGCGGTGTGGCCCTGCGCCCAGGGCGAGACGGCGTCGGCGGCGACGGCGTGCTCCGCCGCCCTGAGGGCGGCCCGGGTGTCCCCGTGGGCCAGCAGCAGGCGGGTGGTGGCGAGGGCCAGGCCGGCCTCGGTGACGGGGTCCCGCGTCGGTGGACGGATGTGCTGCGCCGCGTGGAGGTGGGCTCGCGCCAGTCGTAGTTCGTCCCGGTCGACGGCCACGGCGGCCAGGACCAGCCGTCCCAGGCCGGAGCCGGACGGCTCCGGCAGACCGTACCGCTCGGCCGTGCTCAGCGCGGCCATGGCCCTGCGTTCCGCCTTGTCGGGCCAGCCGTTCAGACAGTCGATCAGGGCGAGACGGCCGAGACAGTCCGCGCGCGGCAGGGCGGTCGACGCGTCGCCGGAGGAGTCGGCCACCGGGGAGAGGGCCGCTCGTGCCTCCTCCAGGCGCCCGGCCCACAGGCGCGCCGAACCCAGATGGGTCCGCAGGAGGGCGGCGACTTCGGGGTGCCTGTCCAGGAGGTCGGCGGGGACCTGCTGCCGTAGGCCCTCGGCCGCCCTGGCGGCCAGCTCAGCCCAGCTCGGCGAGCCGGTCAGCCTGGCCGCCAGGGCCTCCAACAGGGCACAGCTCAGCCGCGCTACCGCCGGCCCCGGTTCCTCCTCCGGCTCCGTCCGCGTGTCCTCCTGCGCCGCCAGGCTCCGCTCCGCGCGTCGCAGGTGGGCCAGACCACGGTCCAGCTCGCACCGCGACAGTTCACGGGCCGCGCGTACGAGATCCGTGGCGGGGCTCCTGGATTCCGGGCCCATCCGGGAGAACAACTCGGCGAGGGCGTCGGAGCGCGGGCCGGTGAAGAGCCGTCCGATGGCGAGGTCGTCGACGAGAGCGCCGGCGGCGAACTCCCAGTCGCCCGCGGCGGCGCCGTGGTCGAGCGCTTCCGTGAGGGTTCCCGAACGCCGCAGCCACCGGGCGGCCCGCCGGTGCAGTGTGGGTTCCAGACCTGGACAGCGTCGGCGCAGGTGGGCGCGGAGGATCTCCTGGAACAGCGGGTGGAGCCGGTACCAGGCGTGGCCGAGGTCCTCGACGAACGCGTTACCCCGATGGAGTTCGGCGAGTATGCCCTCGGCGTCGGTGCGCCCCGTCAGCACGTTCGCAAGCTCGGGACGGAACCGGTCCACGACACTGACGCGCAGCAGGATGTCCCGCGTCTCGGGGCGCTGCCGATCGAGCACCTCGGCGAGCAGGAAGTCGGCGACCGCCGTGCGCTCGGCCTCGAACCGCTTCAGATACGTCTCGGGGTCCGGCTCCTGCCCTGCGGCCAGGGCGCACAGCCGCAGACCGGCCGCCCACCCTCGGGTCCGCTCCACGAGTGCCTCCGCCGCACGCACGGGGAGGCTCAGGCCGTGCAGCCCCAGCAGTGCTTCCGCCTCCTCGGGCGTGAACGCCAGTTCGGCGCCCCTGATCTCCGTCATGTCGCCGACCGCCCGGTGGCGGTGCAGGGGCAGCAGCGGATCGGTGCGCGTGACGAGGATGAGGCGCAGGCCCCGGGAGGCGTGGCGCAGCACGTACTCGAGCTGCTCCGCGATGGCCGGGTCGGTCACCCTGTCGTACTCGTCGAGCACCACGAGCACGGGCCGGTCCCGGGCGTCCAGCTCGGTGGCGAGCCGTGTCAGCAGCGTACGGTCCACGCGGCCGGCGTCGGCGGGGCCGCCGATCCCGTCGGGCAGCGCCACACCGGACGCGCGCAGCGCCTGGAGGAAGTACGCCCAGAACATGCCGGGGCGCCGGTCGCCGGTCTGGTGGGTGAGCCATGCCACCGGCCGGCCCCGCCGCGCCGCCCAGTCGGCGACCAGGAGTGTCTTACCGGCTCCCGCGGGTCCGTCGACCAGGGTCAGCGGGGTCTGGAGGGCCTGGTCGAGATGGTCGACCAGCCGTTCACGGCGGAGGAACGTGGCGGGGAGGGCCGGTACGGCGAACCGGGTCCGCAGGAAGGGGTCACCCTGGGGGTCGGCATCCGGGACGGCGGGACCCGAACCGCTCGCCGACAACCCTGCCATCGCGCTCACCACCGCTCATCAGGCCACTCTCCCGGGCAGCGCTTCTCGTTCAGCATCCCAGCGATCCCGCGCGGCCGCGCGTGCTGCCGGGGGACGCGGCCGTGCCGGAGGCGGGGCTGGAGGGGGGCGGGGCTGGAGGCGGAGCCGGGCCAGAGGCGGAGCCGGGCCGAAGGCGGAGCCGGAGGTTGGCGGGCTGGAGGCTGGGCTGGGCCGGGGGCGGCACGCCGTGCCGAGCTTCCCCGGCGGTCTCCTCGCGAGGCCCCATCGACGAGGCGGCGCAGGGCGCACCACCCGGCGGTGCGAAGTCCCCGGCGGCTCGGTCAGTGCGATTCGCGGGTCACCTCGGAGCCGCTGGAGCCGATGAGAAAGTCGAGGTCGGCACCGGTGTCGGCCTGGAGGACGTGGTCGACGTAGAGGCGTTCCCAGCCGCGCCGGGGGTTGGCGAAGCCGTCGAGCGTGGCCCGGTTCGGCTCGCGGCGGGCGAGTTCCTCGTCGGTTACGTCGACGTCGATGCGCCGGGCCTCCACGTCGAGGGTGATGAAGTCGCCGGTCCGCACGAGGGCGAGGGGGCCGCCGGCGGCAGCCTCGGGGGCGACGTGCAGGACGACCGTGCCGTACGCCGTGCCGCTCATCCGGCCGTCGCACACGCGGACCATGTCACGGACGCCCCGTTCGAGGAGCTTCTTCGGCAGGGGCATGTTGGAGACCTCGGGCATGCCCGGATAGCCCTTGGGGCCGCAGCCGCGCAGGACGAGGACGGAGTCGGCGTCGACGTCCAGGTCGGGGTCGTCGATGCGGGCGTGGAAGTCCTCGACGGAGTCGAAGACGACGGCTCGGCCCCGGTGGCGCAGCAGGTGCGGGGAGGCGGCGGCCGGTTTGACGAGCGCGCCGTCGGGAGCGAGGTTGCCGCGCAGGACCGCGATGCCGCCCTCGGCGACGAGCGGTTCGGCGCGCGGGCGGATGACCTCGCTGTCCCAGACCGGAGCGTCGTCGAGATGGTCTACCAGGGGCTTGCCGGTGACGGTCGTCGCGTCGGGGTCGAGCAGGTCACGGACCTCGCGCAGGACTGCGAGCAGCCCCCCGGCGCGGTGGAGGTCCTCCATCAGGAAGCGTCCGGCCGGCTGGAGGTCCACCAGGACGGGGACCCGGGAGCCGACGCGGTCGAAGTCGTCGAGGGTGAGGTCGATGCCCAGGCGTCCGGCGATGGCCAGCAGATGGACGACCGCGTTGGTGGAGCCGCCGATCGCGGCCAGCGCGACGATCGCGTTGTGGAACGACGCCTTCGTCAGGAAGGTGCCCGGCCGCCGGTCGGCGCTCACCAGGTCGACGGCCAGCCGGCCGGTGTGGTGCGCGGCCTGCAGCAGTCGGCTGTCGGGGGCGGGCGTCCCGGCCACACCGGGGATCACCGTGCCCAGGGCCTCCGCCACCAACGCCATCGTCGAGGCGGTCCCCATCGTGTTGCAGTGCCCCCGGCTGCGGATCATCGCCGACTCGGAGCGGGTGAACTGCTCCTGGGAGAGCGTGCCCGCCCGGACCTCCTCCGACAACTGCCACACACCCGTGCCGCAGCCCAGCGGAGCGCCGCGGAAGGTGCCGTTGAGCATCGGGCCGCCGGGGACCACGACGGCGGGCAGGTCCACCGAGGCGGCCGCCATCAGCAGCGACGGGATCGTCTTGTCGCAGCCGCCCAGCAGGATCACTCCGTCGATGGGGTTGGCCCGCAGCATCTCCTCCGTGGCCATCGCGGCCATGTTCCGCCAGAGCATCGCGGTGGGCCGTACGTTCGTCTCGCCGAGCGAGACCACGGGCAGGTCCAGGGGGATGCCGCCCGCCTCGTACACACCGTTGCGGACGGACGCGGCCACCTCGTCCAGGTGCGCGTTGCACGGGGTCAGGTCGGAGGCCGTGTTGGCGATGGCGATCTGCGGCCGGCCGGAGAAGGCGTCGCCCGGCACGCCGCGTCGCATCCACGCCCGGTGGATGTAGGCGTTGCGGTCCTGCCCCTCGTACCACTGCGCGCTGCGGAGCGTCACCACGGAGCCCCTTCCGACCGTCGGTACGGCGGTCTACAGTCCGGAACGCGATGAAGCATACGCAGGCGTGCGAGAGATCGGCAGACCGCGGTGCGGGCGGCCCGGAGGGCTTCCGGAGGCATCGGCTCGTGGGGGCGGGCCGGGTGCCGGCGGTCCTCAAGGAGCCGTCGGGGTACCCCGACGGGATGGGGCTGGAGGGGCTGACCCGGGTGATCGGCAGTCCCGAGCCGACCGTGGACCAGGTTCTCGGCGCGCTGCGCCGGGCCGGCCTGGCCGGTCAGGACGCCCGTGGCCCCTCGGCCTCGGCGACGAGTTTCCGCGCCTGGCCTTCGCCCACCACTAGGCACGCCCCGAGCACCTCCGCGTCCGGCCCACGCTCGAAGCGTCGGCGAACCCCTTCGGTGAGACGCCGCCCCACATGGTGCTCGACGGCCGTGAGGTCGTACACCGCGCCGAGGCGGACCCGCCCACCGACGCTTGCTTCGCAGGCTGTTGGGCAGGCTGGAGGAGGTTCGACGGTGGGCCGGCGACGCGCCCCGTAGAAGTCCAGCCGACGACGCCCGGCCGGCACCCTGCCGAGGACCCGCCTCCTCCCGAGGACCCGCCGCGCCCCGCCGAAGCCCTGCCGAGAACCGCCGAAGACCCGACTCACACCCGGCCCCCACCTTGGAGACAAGACCGTGTCCCTCATGCGCGCGTTCGTCCTCACCGCCCCCGGCGCGTTCGAGGTCCAGGAGGTCCCGGCGCCGGTCGCGGGCACGGGCGAGGTCGTCGTCGACGTCGAGCGGGTCGGGGTGTGCGGCACCGACATGGAGTTCTTCACCGGCACGATGGCCTACCTCCACCAAGGTCACTCCTCGTATCCGATGCGGCTCGGCCACGAGTGGGCGGGGCGGGTGACATCGGTCGGCGCCGGGGTCGACCCCGGCTGGGTCGGACGCCGGGTCATGGGCGACACGATGCTGGGCTGCGGCGACTGTCGTCGCTGCCTGCGGGGCGGCCGGCATGTGTGCGAACGGCGCCGGGAGGTCGGCATACGCGGGGGTCAGGCGGGTGCCCTGGCCGAGCGACTCGCCGTCCCCGCCTCCTCGTTGCACGCCCTGCCCGACTCCGTGGACGCCGTGCTCGGGGCGCTCGTGGAGCCGGGCGGCAACGCCCTGCGTGCCGCGCGGGCGACCGCGGCACGGCCCGGGGACCGTGTGCTGGTCCTGGGCCCGGGGACGATCGGGCTGCTGGTCGCGATGTTCCTGCGAGCCGCCGGTGTCGAGGTCCACCTCATGGGCCAGGCCCCCGCCTCCCTCGCCTTCGCCCGTGGCCTGGGCTTCGCTCACGCCTGGACGGAGGACTCCGTCCCGGACCTGCCGTTCGACGCCGTCGTCGACGCCACGAACGCCGCCCGGCTGCCGAACAGCGCCCTGGAGTCTGTGGAGCCGGGGGGCCGCGTGGTGTACATCGGACTGGCCGGCGAGCCCAGCCGGATCGACACCCGCACGCTCGTCCTCAAGGACGTCACGGCCGTCGGCATTCTGTCCGCCTCTCCCGGCCTCGAAGCGACCATCAGCGCGTACGCCACCGGCTCGGTCGACCCCGGACCGCTGGTCGCCGCCACGGTCGGTCTCGACGAGGTGGGCCCCGTGCTCGCCGGAGAACGACCGGCCGGCGCCGGTCCCGGCCCGAAGATCCACGTCGACCCCCGGCCCGGCCGGGCGCGACCGGGCCCCTGAGCGGCCGCCGCGCTGTCGGCGGGGCGGTTCTCGCACGTGGCAGGGCCCGGACTACCGTACGGAGAGATCACGATCCGTCCGGGAGACGGGGAGGTCACGATCCGTCCGGGAGTTCGCATGGCCGGTAGCCGCCGGAAGAGACCCGTCGAGCCGTTCGAGGCCATCGAGCCTCCGGGCAACGTCGAACTGGTCCTCAGCGTGCTGGCGGTGTCCGCCCTGGTCGAGGCCCTCGGGGTGCTGTCCGGGTCCGAGGTGTGGCTGCTCGGGCTGCTGGTGTTCCTGCCGGGCACGGCGTCGGCGCTGTGCACCGTCCGGCAGACGGCGTTCGTCGCCGCGTGGACCACGCTCGTCGTGACCACCACCGCGGCGGTGCGCAACGTCGACGCGGACCGCTGGCTCGACCGGCTCCTGCTGGTGCTGCTCACCCTCGCCCTGGGAGTGGCCTCCGTCTACGCCTGCCACCGGCGCATCAAACGCGAGCACGAGATGCTCCGGCTGCGCTCCACCGCGGCCGCCATGCAGCGGCACATCCTCCACCCCCTCCCCCTGCTCACCGACGACGTCCTGGTCAACGGCGTCTACGAACCGCTGCAGGAGGACCGGCTCGTCGGCGGCGACATCTATGACGTGGTCGCCTCGCCCTGGGGGACCCGGGTGCTGATCGGGGACGTCCAGGGCAAGGGGCTGGCCGCCGTGGGCACCGCGTTCGCCGTCATCGGCGCCTTCCGTGAGGCCGCTCACCGCGAGCCCACGCTCACCGCGCTCGTCGACGCCCTGGACGCCGCCGTCGTCCGCCACAACTCCTACGCCGAACTCACCGGCGACGACGAGCGCTTCGTGACCGCCCTCGTCCTCGGTGTCGACGCGCACAGCGAGGAGGTGCAGGCCGTCAACTGCGGGCACGTCCTGCCGCACGTCATGCACGAAGGCACGGTCACCACGGCCGAGTTGGAGTCGGGCGTACCGCTCGGGCTCGCCGAACTCGCCCTCGAACCCACGACCGTGGGCTGGTTCCCGTTCCCGGACGGCGCGACGCTGCTCCTCAGCACCGACGGCCTCACGGAGACCCGCGCCGCCGACGGCACCTTCTACCCGGTCGACGAACGCTTGGCCGAGCGCCTCGACCTCTCCCCCACCGACCTGCCCCGGACCCTGTACGAGGACGCCCGCGCCTATGCGGGCGGCGGCGGCCGACACGACGACGTCGCCGTCCTGACGGTCCGCCGCGCACCACGTCTCTGATCACGACCGCCACGGCCTCGGACCGGCCGTCGGAAAAGAACCGAAAAGGATTTCCGCTGGCGGGACCGCCTCTGTCAACTCCGCTCTCACTCACCTCTCTTGACACTTCAACAGTGCGCTTCTACGTTGCGAAAACCTTTTAGGTCCTTTCCACACTCCCCGGTTCATGAACGTCGGTGCCATCGCGAGCGAACGCGTGTTGTCAACGGGACAGGGAGCATCCGATGAGAAGACCGCACGTCCTCCTGGTACGACGCCGGCGCACGAGGTGTCTCCTCGTCGCGCTGGTACTCAGCGTCTGTTCCGTCGTCGCCGCGCCGCCGGCCGCCGCCGCGCAGACCATCGGGCTCCCCACCTTCGGCGGACCCGCGATCCCGGCGCCACCCGTCGCCCACACACCGGGCGACATGATGAAGGCCATCTACGACGCGGAGAGTTCGGGCACCGACTTCTGGATGGACCGTCTGCTCGCCCGCCCCGGCAACGACCCCGCCGGGCCCTGGCTGATGAGCCGGGGGCGGGCGCTCTTCATGAAGGAGCACAACCCCTCCCAGCTCGGCTTCGGCGGCAAGGTCGCCTACTGGGAGAGCATCAACGACAGCAACGCCTACACCGTCGCGATCACACCGGGCACCTTCACCGAGCAGGTCGCCCAGCGCCGGCAGACGCCCAGCCACTGGAAGAGCGTGCACACCAGCGGCTCGATCACCGTCGACCAGACCAAGTTCATCACCGACAACAACGTCGCCGTGACCAACCTGTCCATCAGGAACAACGGTTCCAGTGCCACGACGCTGCGGTTGCGGGCGACCTCCCCGTACGCGACCTCCGGCAGCGGCAGCGAGCTGACCGGGCAGGTCAACGCCTACAACAACCTGACAACCCTCGGCCCCCGGCTCACCGGCGACGGGTTCAGCGCCTCGAACGGCGCACTCAACCGGTCGGTGACGATCGCGGCCGGGGCGACGGTGACCGCGAAGGTGGTCATGGGCTTCGTCACCGACGAGATCCCCCAGTCGCTCACCGAGTACACGGCGTACGCGGGCCACTCGCCGGCCACCGCCTTCGCCACCCACGTCCGGGCCTACAACCTGTGGTGGGCGCAGAACGTGCCCTACATCGACGTGCCCGAGCCGGCGATCAAGAAGAACATCTACTACCGCTGGTGGCTGATGCGCTTCAACAGCCTCGACGCGGACATCCCGGGGCAGACGTTCCAGTTCCCGACCTCCACCGAGGGCGTCCTCGGCTACAACAACGCCGTCGCGCTCACCCAGCCGATGCACATCGACGACCTCAAGTACCTGCGCAACCCCGCCTACGCGTACGGGGACTGGCTGAGCGTCGGCCAGACCTCCAAGGGCGGCCGCTTCCTCGACAACCCGGGCGACCCGGAGAACTGGTCCAACAGCTACACCCAGTACATCGCCGAGGCCGCCTGGAAGAGCTACCAGATCCACGGTGGCCAGCCCGGCATCGCCGCCAACCTGGCCCGCTACGCCGAGGGCGACGTCAAAGGACAGCTCGCGCACTACGACCACGACGGCAACAAGCTCATCGAGTACGACTGGGGCGCGCTGACCGGCAACGACGCCGACGCCGTGTCCTTCCACTGGAAGTCGGGCAACATGGACCGCGCCGAGTCGGCGTACCAGTACAGCGGCGCGCTCGCCGCCGCCAAGGCCTATGAGGCGACCGGCGACACGGCGAAGGCCACCGAGATGCGCACGCTGGCCAACCAGATCAAGGACGCCATCGTCAACGTGCTGTGGAACCCGGGCCGGCAGCTGTTCGAGCACCGGCTGAAGTCGACGAACGAATGGGTGCCCTGGAAGGAGATCAACAACTACTACCCGTTCTCGGTCGGCGCCGTCCCCAACACCGCGACGTACCGGCAGGCACTGCGGCTGTACGACGATCCGGCCCAGTACCCGATCTTCCCCTTCTACACGGCCAACCAGGTCGACAAGAAGGCGGCGGCCGACGCCGGGGAGCCGGGCTCCAACAACTTCTCCACCATCAACTCGACCGTGCAGTTCCGGCTGTACTCGTCGGTGCTGCGCAACTACCCCAACTCCTGGATGAGCGCGACCGACTACAAGAAGCTCCTCTACTGGAACACCTGGGCGCAGTACGTCGGCGGCAACACCCAGTGGCCCGACGCCAACGAGTTCTGGGCCGACTGGAACGGCAGCTCGATCGACTACCGCTCGTGGATCCACCACAACATCCTGGGCAGCAGCAACTGGACCGTCATCGAGGACGTGGCCGGACTGCGGCCGCGCGACGACGCCAAGGTGGAACTCTCCCCGATCGACATCGGCTGGAGCCACTTCACGATCAACAACCTCCGCTACCGGGGCGCCGACCTGTCCATCGTCTGGGACGACCCGGCCGACGGCGTGGTGCGCTACCCCGGCGTCCCGGAGGGCTACTCGATCTACGTCAACGGAAACCGGGCCGCCACCGTCAGCTCGCTGGTGCCCTTCACCTGGGACCCCGCGACCGGTGCGGTGACCACCGGCGGCACGGTCACCCACCGCACCGCCGTCGCCGGGCTGAAGGCCCCCACCCAGGTAGTGCAGGACAGTCCGCAGATGGTCGACATGCTCGCCAAGGCCGGCGTCGACCTGACCGCGAACCTGACCAACCTGGCCGCCGGCGCGGCCGTGTCCGCCTCCCACACCGGCTCCGGCAGCAGTGTCCTGGGCGCGGTCGACGGCTACCCCACCAACGAGCCCTTCTGGGGTGCGGGCGGCTCCTCCAACAGCCAGGACTGGTACGAGCTGAACTTCGGCACGACCCGCACGCTCGACGAGGTGCGCCTGCACTTCAAGGACAGCCGCCCCGCGAGCACCACCTACCGGGCACCCTCCGCGTACACCGTCCAGTACCACAACGGCAGTTCGTGGGTGAACGTCCCCGACCAGACGAAGAGCCCGGCGGCGCCACGGGCCAACTACAACCGGGTGCGGTTCCCGGCGATCGACGCCCAGCGCGTCCGGGTACTGGCCACCAACGCCTCCGGCGCCAGGACGGGCCTCACCGAGGTGAAGGTGTTCAACCGGGGCGGCGTCCAGCCGCCGGCCAACCAGGCGGCCTCGGCCACGGCGTCCGCGTCGTACACCTCTCCCTGGGAGAGCGTCACCGCCGTGAACGACGGAATCGATCCGCCGTCGTCCGACGACACCGTGAACCCGCGCTGGGGGGCCTGGCCGGAGACCGGACAGCAATGGGCGGAGCTGACCTGGCCCGCCGCGAAGACCCTGAACAGGGCCGAGGTGTACTTCTTCGACGACGACCAGGGCATCGACATGCCTGCCTCGTGGAAGCTGCAGTACTGGAACGGCGGTGCGTACGTGGACGTGCCGGGCGCCGGGAGCTATCCGTCGGCCAAGAACCAGTACAACACCGTCACCTTCGACGCCACGAGCACCACCCGGCTACGGGTGCTGCTCACCGGCAACGGCACCAACTCCGTCGGACTCCTCGAAGCAAAGGTGTACGGACCGTGACCCGAAGCAGATCCCTGTCCGCGCTCATCGCCTCGGTCGCCATGGCCGTCGCCTTCCTGGTGGCGCCACCGCCCGCTGCCGCCGCCGTCTCCTTCACCTCGACGGGGGTGAACCAGAACGGCGGCAACTGTCTCGATCTGCCGGGCGGCTCTATGGCCGACGGTACCCGGCTACGGGCCCTCACCTGTGACGGAGGGGCGAACCAGGGCTTGAGCTTCACACCTGTCTCGGGAGCGGCCGACACCTACACGATCACCACCCGGTCCGGACAGTGCGTCGACGTGTACGGCGCCTCCACGGCGGACGACGCCGCGATCATCCAGTGGCCCTGCCACGGCGCGAGCAACCAGCGGTGGCGGCTCGCCCCGGTGTCGGTCTCCGGCACGGACAAGACCTTCAACCTGGTCTCCGTCGGCTCGGGCAAGTGCGTCGCGCCCAGCGGCGGTTCGTCGGCCTCGAACACCGACCTGGTCCAACTGCCGTGCTCGGCGGCGAACGGCAGGGTGTGGCGGCTTCCCGGGTTCACCGGCGGCGGCACCGCCCCGAAGACGTTCACCAACCCGCTGGCCCAGCGCGGCCCCGACCCGTGGCTGACGTACCACGACGGCTTCTACTACCTCGCCACCACGACCTGGAACTCGACGGTCACCATGCGCAGGTCGAGCACCCTCGCCGGGCTCGCCACGGCCACCGAGCAGGTCGTCTTCCGCCTGACCCGGCCCAACGGGGCCGGCACGATGTGGGCCCCGGAGTTCCATCTGCTCGACGGCCCCAACGGCAAGCGCTGGTACTTCTACTACACGGCCGGCCGGGAACCGTTCGACCTGGGCACCCAGCGGATCCACGTCCTGGAGAGCGCCGGCCTGGACCCGATGGGTCCGTACAGCTTCAAGGCCGACCTGCTCGACCCGACGCAGGACAACACCTGGGAGCTGGACCCCGGAATCCTGCAACTGGACGGGAAGCTGTACCTGCTGGGCACGTACTACAACGGTTCCCAGCCCATGTTCATCCGGCCGCTGTCGAACCCGTGGACGGCGAACGGCACCCGCCGGGTGCTGTCCACGCCGACCTACGGCTGGGAGACGGTCGGCGGCGCGGTCAACGAAGGCGCCGAGGTCCTGCAGCGGGGTGGCAGGACGTTCATCGTCTACTCGGCCAGCCACTGCTCCACACCCGACTACAAGCTGGGCATGCTGACCCACAACGGCGGTGACCCGCTCAACTCGTCGTCCTGGGTCAAGTCGCCGAACCCGGTCTTCCAGCGGTCCGACTCTGCCGGTGTGTACGGCCCCGGCCACAACGGGTTCTTCAAGTCGCCCGACGGGACCGAGGACTGGATGGTGTACCACGCCAACAGCTCCGCCTCCGGCGGCTGCGACATGAACCGGTCGACCAGGGCGCAGAAGTTCACGTGGAACGCCGACGGCACCCCGAACTTCGGCACCCCGGTACCGCTCGGCGCCACCTTGACCGCGCCGTCGGGCGAATAGCCCCAGCGAGCCAGAGCGGTCGGCACGGTCCGACCGCAAGGGCCGCTGCACCCAGAGCGGTCGGCACGGTCCGACCGCAAGGGCCGCTGCACGAGGTGGAGCTGGTGCCCCTGCGCGCGCGTGGCGGCCCGTCGCCCGGCGACGCGCACGCGGCGGGCCGGCTGCGGCCGCGCTGGGGCGGGGGGCCGTGGCCGTCATCGTGGACCGGGCAGCTCCGCCGCGATGCACCGTGAGCCCGCGCTCGTCACCTCCCTGCATCCGAAGAGGTCACCGTGATCGGCCGCTGGGGCCGGGACACGGACGCCGGTGGGACCAGGCCGTACGCGCTGCCGCCCGGGCCCCGGTCGCTGGAGCCCTTCCTGCCGGGCCGGGAACCCGATCCCACGGCTCTTCTGCACGTCAACTCCGGGTGGCGAACTGCTGACGGGTGCGGGCGGGTCCGGGTGCCTGCGGTACGGCGGCGCGCGGGGCCGGGCGGTCTGCGGGGCGCCGTGGGTCAGTCCTGGACCAGTTGGCCGGCCAGCCGGTGTGCCTGGGCCAGCAGCGTTCCGTAGGTCACCAGGGCGTCGGGATCGTCCGCGACGGCTCCGGGCAGTCGTCGGCGGAATGCGTCGAGCGTGCGCTGGAGTTCTCCGACGGCCTCGCGGAGTTCCCGCGCGGCGGAGTCGTCGTGGCCGTTCGAGGCGAACCGGGTCTCGCTGTAGAGGCGGATGGCGCGCGCCGTGTGGCGCAGGAAGACCGCGTAGGGCTGGGCGAGGGCCTCGGCGGGCCGGGCCGCCTCGACGTTGTGGTCGGCGGTCTCCCACACCGTCCGGGTGACGCCGGCGGTGTGGACGGCGACGTAGTCGAGCACGGCCAGCGCGTCGGCGTACGCCTTGCCGGGCGGGGCCAGGGCGTGCTTGCGGCGTGCCCAGGGGTTGATGCGCATGCTCTCCCGGCTCCAGCCGATCGCCGAGCCGGCCTGGTCGACCAGACGGCCCAACCGCAGGGCGCGTTCGTGCCAGTCGCCGGCCTGGTGCGCGTCCCACTCGCCCTCGGCCAGCCCGTCGGCCACCGCGTCCAGGATCTCCTGGGCCTCCCGGGCGGCGTCCGTCAACGCGGCGCGGGTGTCACGCAGGTACACCGGAGGCCGGATCAACGCGTTGACCGCGACACCGACCACCGCGCCGAAGAGCGCCTCGGCGATCCGGGCGGCCGACGCGGCGACGGTGACCTGACCGCCGGTCAGCACGAAGAGCGCGCCGGTTGCCGCGTAGACCCCCTGGCTGCCCAGTCGTTGCCACTGCCCCAGCAGCAGCACCGTCGGCAGGACCAGGGCCATCGTGACCATCGTGTTGTCCAGCGCCAGGGCCGCGGCCGTCGCCACCACCGTGCCCACGGCGATGGCCGCGACCTGCTGCAGCCCGTGCGCGACCGACCGGTACACCGTGGACTCCACGATGACGACCGCCACCCAGGGCGCCACGAACGCCATCGGGGCCTGCAGCCACCAGCCTGCCACCGCCCAGGCGATCCAGGCGGCCAGCGCCGCCTTGCCCGCCTGGGCCACCAGATCCCGCTCACGGCCCGGCTCCGCCCAGGCCCATCGCACTGTCCGCACGACGTCCGCACCACGTCGCCGTATAGCCCGTACCGTCCTGCCCGTCCACTCCATGGCACACCAAGTGCCACGACGAGGACGATCCGCACCCCCCGACCACGACTTTCGACGGACGAACCCTGCCGATGCGCCGAAGAAGCATGGCGTGTCCGCCACCAGGATGGGCACGCGAGGCGTGCAAGCACGGCACGGCGCGCACCGCAGGTCGCCGACGAACCACCCCGCCCAACGACTCGGACGCCGGCGGTGACGGCTCCGTCCGCCACGACCTCGGCGGACGCCACGCCGACGCCGTGGAGGCGGCTGCGGCAGCGGTCTCCACGGCGCCCGTGCGAGGCTGGTTACCGGCTCATTCCGGACGGCGCGAAGCGGAGGACGGTGTGGACTGGGATCGGTTCGCACAGCAGATGGCGTCTCTGGCGCGGGATCTTCTGGCGCAGCAGTCGGTCGATGCCACGCTGGAGCGGATCACCGTCTCGGCCACCGAACTGGTGGAGGGCTGTGACGCGGCGGGAGTGCTCGTGCTGCACGGCAGAAAGGTGCGGACGCTGGCCCCCACCGACCAGTTGGTCGTCGACAGCGACCTGCTGCAGGAGCGACTGGGCGAAGGCCCCTGCTTCGACGCCGCTGTCGGCTCGCGGGGCGAACAGGTCTTCCGCATCGCCGACCTCACCGCACAACCGCCGCGCTGGCCCTCCTACGCCCCCCGGGCCAAGCGCCTCGGAGTGGGCAGCATGATGGGCTTCCTGCTGTTCACCGAGGACGAGGACCTCGGCGCCCTGAACCTGTACTCCCATGAGCCCGGTGCGTTCACCGAGGTCAGCGAGCTGGCCGGCTGGCTGCTCGCCTCCCACGCGGCCGTCGCCTTCTCCAGCGCTCGTACCCATGCCCAACTGGAGCAGGCCGTCGCCACCCGTCATGTGATCGGCGAGGCCATGGGCATCCTCATGGGCAGCCACCACCTCACCGAGACGGAGGCGTTCGACGTGCTGCGCCGCTTCTCGCAGGAGAACAACATCAAGCTCCGCGAGGTCGCCCGCCGCGTCTGCGAACAGGGCAGCCTCTGACGACCTCGGGCGGACGGCTCCTCCGGCACGTTGTCTGAACCAGAGAAGCCTGGTCGGGCCGGCCCCCATGGGAACGCCGTTGAACCCGACCTGCTCACCAAGTCCCCCCGCCCCGGCTCCCCACACCTCCCGGAACGCGACGACCGCGCGGCAGGTCGGTGCGGGTAGCCGGAGAGGACCGTGCGCAGGCCGCGTACCGTGCGGCAGCCGCGTATGGACACCGTCGGGCGGGGCACTCGGGGCGGGCGGGATCCGTGGGACGGCGCGGATCCCGACGCCCTAGGCACCCATTCACCACGCACCCACGCATACGCATACGCACCCACGCGCGAAGGACTGTGCTCATGAGCGACGACGAGCGGCGGAACCCGGTCGAGCGGCACCCCCAGCCGGACTTCCCCCAGCAGGACCAGAAGCATCCCGGCTGGACCGGCCCCATGGACCCGCCGCCCGACCACGGGGAGGACTCCTACTGGGGGAGCGGGCTGCTGAAGGACCGCAAGGCCGTGCTGACCGGCGGGGACTCCGGGATCGGCCGCGCGGTCGCGGTGGCGTACGCCCGGGAGGGCGCGGACGTGCTGTTCACCCATCTGCCGGAGGAGGCGGAGGACGCCCGGGAGACGGCCCGGCTCGTCGAGGACGCCGGGCGGAAGGCGATCGCCGTCCCCTGCGACGTGCGCGACGAGGAGCAGTGCCGTGCCCTGGTCGAACGGGCGGTCGCCGAGTTCGGCCGGATCGATGTGCTGATCAACAACGCCGCCTACCAGATGTCACAGCCGGACGGGATCCAGGCGATCTCCACGGAGCAGTTCGACCGGGTGGTACGGACGAACCTCTACGGCATGTTCTGGCTGTGCCGGGCGGCCCTGCCGCACATCCCCGCCGGCGGGTCGATCATCAACACCACCTCCGTCCAGGCGTACAAGCCCAGCCCGCACCTCCTGGACTACGCCATGACCAAGGGCGCGATCGTCACGTTCACCCAGGGGCTGGCGCAGACGGTCGCCTCGGACGGCATCCGCGTCAACGCGGTGGCGCCTGGGCCCGTGTGGACGCCGCTGATCCCGGCGACGCTGCCGGACACCCAGGAGTTCGGCAAGCAGGCGCCCCTGGGACGGCCCGCGCAGCCGGCCGAGATGGCGCCCGCCTATGTGTTCCTCGCCTCCGAACGGGCGAGTTTCGTCACGGCGGAGATCCTCAACGCGACCGGCGGCACTCCCCTGCCCTGACGAGCCCCGACGTTTGGGAGCTCCGGCGACGGGAACCCGAGGGGCGCACACGAGGGCTGCGGCCCGCCCCCCGGACCGGAAAGAGGATGAGGTGTCGTGAGCACGCACACCGTCGAGAAGCTCGTCGTCCGCGAGAGCGGCTGGGCCAAGGCCCGCCATCAGCGCGGGAAGGGTGTGCGCCTGTGCCTTCCCGCCCTCACGGGTCCGGACGGCCGTCGTGCCACGGAGGCCGAGGCGGACTCGAACATCGTCAGGGGTGACGACTGACTTTTCCGGACCAAGGGCGGGCCATGGCGAAGGGCCGGCCCCGACAAGCCAGCTGTCGGGGCCGGCCCTCCGCCATGGTCGTTGTGCGTCAGTCGTCCTTTCCTCGGCCGGTCAGAGCGTCACGCATCCGGTCGACGAGGCCCATGCCCGGCGCGAGCAGCTTGTTGGCCGGAGGGGTGTCCGGTGCCGCCGGGTGGGGCCGGGTGGGCGCCGTCTTCTTGGCCGTGCGGACCTTCTCACCGAGGCTGTTCAGGGCGTCCGCCGAGCAGGCCTCGCGCAGCCGGGGGAAGAGGTTGCTCTCCTCGTCATGGATGTGCGACCTGATCTCGGTCATGAGCTGGGTGATCAGCAGGTCGAAGTCCGGGTCGTCGGCCTCGCAGCGTTCCAGGGCCTTCATGGTGCGCTCGGCCTCGGCGTGGTCCTCCAGTTCCCGGTCGGCGATCATGTCACCGTCCGTGATGTGTTCCCGGACCGCCGGGTAGAGGTAGGCCTCCTCGGCGACCGAGTGACGCACCAGCTCGATGGTGACCTTGTCCACGTACTGCTTGCGCTGCGGATCACCGGAGGGCAGTGCCTCGATCTCGCCGAACATCTCCTCCACCTCGCGGTGGTCGGTGATCAGCTCGGCGATGACGTCTCCGCCGTGTCCCATGTCCTCGCTCCCTTCCTCTCACTCCCGGCCGTCCGTCCCGGCGGGGTCCCTTGCGGGGGTCAGTGAAACGCCTCCGCCCTCGCATGCCAGGCATTGACACCGCCGAGGAGCGGACGGCCGGATCGATCGACCCCAGGTACCCACGAACGGCCCAACCACACGGGCGTACCGCACGGCCGCACGGGGAA
This sequence comes from Streptomyces sp. NPDC012510, assembly GCF_042955065.1. Lineage (NCBI taxonomy): Bacteria > Bacillati > Actinomycetota > Actinomycetes > Kitasatosporales > Streptomycetaceae > Streptomyces > Streptomyces sp. NPDC012510. The sequence goes on along the minus strand of NZ_JBIBEN010000010.1, from coordinate 106,297 downwards.
CCCGGCGGTGACGGGCAGGTGCGGGGACTCCTGACCCCGCGGTGGCCTGCGGGACCACGACCGCCTCGCCGCCCGACCGTGGGCCTGGGGCCTGAGGGTTGGGGCCGCCCTACGGCCTGAAGCCTGTTACGAGCGGGCGGGCTGGTTGGCGATCAGGAGCGTGCAGTCGGCGGGGCGGAAACCCAGACGGGTGTAGATGCGGGCGACGGAGTCCTCCGCGTAGGCGAGGAACACGGTGTGCACGCCGTGGTCGCGCGCGTGCGCGACCAGGGCGGCGGTGACGGCGGCGGCCAGCCCCTGACGGCGGGCGGTGGGGAGGGTGCCGATGCCCCCGATCTCGGTGGTGCCGTCCGCCGGGTGGTAGTGGCCGGAGGCCAGCGGGGTGCCGTCCGGGCCCAGGGCGGCGACGAGTGTCTTGTGTCCGGCGCGGAGGCTGGGGCGGACCGTCTCCACGGTGCCGTCCGCGGTCAGTTCCTCCGCCACCGACAACAGCTCCCGACGGCCCGCGAGGCCCACCCCGGTGCCCGTTTTGGCGAAGGCAAGCCGGGGCAGCGCGAGGGCCTCGGGCAGCGCGGGATCATCGGCCGTGAGCACCCGGACCGTAACACCGTGCGGCAACGGCTGGGGCCGGACCGACCGGTGCGGATCCAGCGCCATCAACGGGCGTTCCGCCACCGGCAGTCCGGCCGCCTCGATGCCGGCACGCAGCGACGGCGCCGCCTCGGCCAACCACTCGAACGCCTCCGGCACGCCGAGTTCGCGCTGCCGGGCCCGCACCCCGGCGATGTCGGCGCCCGTGACGGCCGAGGTCCCCTCGTAGGTGGGTTGTGCGTGGCCCGGCCCGCCGTAGTACGGGGCGCCGGGCTCCTTGCGTACGAACAGACGCAGCGGCCCGAAGTCCTCGGCGTCGGCGAACAGCAGGGGCACGGTGGCGTAGTACCGCTCGACACGGGCACGTGGCGTCTCACTCATGGGGCGCATCCCACCACGGGACCCCACGGCACCGCACCCGGGATTCACCGGGTGTCGGCTCGCGTCCCGGCGAACCGCGTCAGCGACGCGCCGTCACTGGCCGCCGACCTCGACCCCGGGCTCGTAGTTGGTGAGCACGCAGTCCTCGACGCTCGCCTTCTCCACGCGGTAGCCGGCCGGGGCGGAGAACCCGGGCTCGCAGTTCAGGGAGAGGAACTGCAGTTGGTACAGCCCGCCGCGGATGCTCGGGTCATTGGTCTCCACCGCGATGTTCTCACCGACGAGCAGCCTGCTCGCGGTGGCCTTCAGACGGTTGTCGTCCTTCAGATCCTCCTGCTGGGCGGCCTTCGCCCGGCTCTGCAGGAGTTCCATGTCGCTCACCATGTCGAGCCAGTTGAGGTTGTGCGCGCGCTGGGCTCCACCGGGCTCGCCGCAGATCGCCCGCTCCTCGACGCCCCAGGGGCGGTGGGCGCCGGTGATCACCGGCTGATAGTCGATCGACTCCACAGCGAGGGCGGCCGGGGCGGTCGAGTAGGTGGTGCAGTCGACCGTGTGCGGGTGCACCAACCGCTTCAGCTCGGCCAGGCTCCCCGCGCGTGGCAGGCCGAGGCTCCCCGCGGGGGGCTGGCCCGGCTTCCCGGACTCGCCTTCCCCTGCCGGGTCCTGCGGGGACTCGAAGTTGGGGCTGCCCTCCCCGCCTTCGCTCGCGACGAAGTCGCTCAGGACGCAGCCCTCGACGGCGGCCTTCTCCCGCTTGTAGCCCTCGGGCACCACGGCCGTGGGGTTGCAGGTGAGTATGCGCAGGTCCGAGCGGGAGAGTTTGAGCGCGGTCTTGGTCTCGGTGGGCGTGACGGCGAAGTCCTTCCCCACGAAGACGCGGCTGAACAGGCCGTAGTCGCGGTCACCGGAGGCGATCTTCGCCAGCACGCGCTTCTTGTAGCCCTCCTGGAACGCCTTCGGGTCGGAGAACGCGTAGAGAACGATCTCGCCGTCCTGGACGCGGTCGCTGCACACCCCGCGCTCGGTCACCGACCACTTGCCGACAGCGGTGAACTCGCTGAGCGGCAGTCGGCTGTCCGACTCGTCCGTACTCATCCGCTCGCACGAGGCGTACCGCTGGACGTACACCTGGGCCCGCTCGAGCGTGCTGGTGTCGGCGCCGCTGTCCGTGGAAGGGTCGGTCGCGGCGGTCGTACGCCCGGCGTCGGAGTCCTCACAAGCGGTGATCAGGGAGAAGGAAGCCAGCGCGGCGGTCGTTGCGATGATCCGCTTGAGATGCATGGTTCGCTTTCGTCGAGGCGGTTTGATGGCCGGTCAGTGGCGTGCACATGCTAGGCGCAGGTGATCTTTGTGAGCCAACCCGGTGCCCCGAGCCCCGGGTTGGCACTCGACCGGACGGTCCGGCCGCCGTCGGTGAGGGCTCGTGCCGGCTAGCGTCTGGGGCCCGCCAGGCGTACGCCACGGTGCCGGTGACCCGAGGGTCAGGGCCGTCCCCCAGGTCGCGGCCGTGGTGCCCGGGCGGCAGGAGCATCCAGGTGGCCGCCCGCATCGACGTGCCCGTCGGGGGCGGGGCGAGGACCGAGAACGACAGCCGGGCGATGGGCGAGTTCCGGAGTGCCCTCGGCGGGGCGCAGCACGGTTGCCGGCGCACGGATGAGGGTGGTCCTGCCCGCACCATTGGGTCCGAGCAGGCCGTGGGCGCCGGTCGGTGGCCGGCGACAGGTCGAGACCGTCGACGGCCATGCGTCTGCGCCCTCCCCTGACCTTGAGCCCGGTGGCCCGGATCTCCCAGGCGTAGGCCGTCGGCGTGATGTCGGCCGCGCTCAGCGCGGACGTCATGCGGACGTCATGCGGACGTCATGCGGACGTCATGGGGTGTTTCCTTCCCCGGTTCATCGATGGGCTCCCAGCACGGTGTACGCGTTTCTGCGGGCGACGACGACTGCGATGCCGAGCGCGAGCACCAGCGCCCACACGGGCAGTCCGTCCGTGCGCAGGGCGAAGGTCGTACGGCTGGTGGCCAGGGTCGGCGCCATGACCACGGCCGCCCACACGGCCACCAGTGCGAGGGCGGCGCGGGTCACGCCCACGAGGCCGCCGAGCGCCAGGGTCGTCGAGGTGAAGGCCAGAGAGGGCAGCAGCCACTGCGCGGCCGTCACCCCCGTCGCCCATCCCCCCAGCAGCAGCACGGGCACCACCACGGCGAGTACGGACGCGGTACGCCGCAGCACGAGCTGGAGCCCCGCTCTGGGCACCGAGGCCGTCAGTTCGTACGCCGGGTCCAGTCCCCGCGACCAGGACGCCGCGACGCCGAGCACGGGCAGGACCGGGGCGAGCAGCAGCACGAGGGACACCTCGTCGGCGGCGGGGCCGGTGTCGGCCAGGTCGAGCAGCAGCGCGAGCAGGGTCACGCCGGCCACCATGGCCAGCCAGGGTCCCATGGCGGGTGTCAGCCAGCTCGACAGCCGCGCCGACCAGCGCCTTCGGCGGGGCATCGTGGGCGTGGCGGCCAGTTGGGGTTCGAGGTCGGCCCACACGTGGCCGACCAGCGCCGTCACTGCGGGTGCCGTCGTGGTGAGGGCGGCCGACAGCCGGTCGCGGCATGCTCCGCAGGCCTCCAGATGGGCCTCCAGGGCCCACACCTCGTCGGGGGCGATGTCCGTGTCGCCGCGTGCGTAGCCGTCGATGATCCGTGTCGACGCGTGTTCCACGCTCATGCCAGCGCCTTCCGCAGCTCGGTCCGGGCCCGGCGGGCGCGGGTCTTCACCGTGCCCTCGGGCACGCCGAGCAGGACCGAGGTCTCCCGGACGGACAGTCCGTCGAGCACCATGGCCTGCAGTACCTGTCTGAGTTCGGGCGCGAGGCGCCGCAGCGCGTCCCCGACGTCACCGCCGACGGTCGTGGCGAGCGCCTCCTCCTCGGCGGCGGGCGCCACGGGCTGCGCGGCGGCGGCGGGCGGCGGCTCCGCGTGGTGGGCCCGGCGCCGGAACGCGTCGACGAGACGGCGTGCCGCGATCGTCCAGAGCCAGCCGACGGCCGTTCCTCCCACGGCGGCGCCGGCGAACGCGCCCGCAGCGCGCCAGACCGCCAGATACGTCTCCTGCATGACCTCGGCGACGATCTGCTCGTCGGCGCAGCGACGGCGCAGCCGCACCGCGAGCCATGGCGCGGTGCGGTGGTACAGCTCCTCGAAGGCCGCGCGGTCGCCCCTGGCGACCAGCCGGACGAGACGCTCCTCGTCCGGCTCGCCGGGCGTCTTCCTGACTGATCTCACACCCGCTAGACGCGGAGCCTCGGTGTCGGGTTTCCCCCGGAGCGTGATCCCCGTCACAGGCCGGGAAGATCGGCTCGGCGTCGCCACCTACGGGGTTGCCGACGGCGACAGGGGTACCGGCGAGGTGTCGGTCGATCTTTCGATCTACCCGTGCGAGCCCCCGCGCGTGCGGCGCTCCGGTGACGTACGTGAACTTTTGGGGCTTATTTATGTGTTTGCCGGGAACTCGCACTGCGCAACGGTCGCCGTGGGTCTTCGGACCGGCGGGCGATCCCGGGTACGGACGAGGGAGAGGCCGTGACCGTTCGTGTGGGCGTAGAGGAAGAATTCCATGTTCTTGACGCGGAGAGCGGGCGGCTGGTCCCGGGCGCCGATGTGGTCCTCGGTCGCCTGCGCGAATCCGGGTTCAAGACCGAGCTGCAGCGCTCGGCCGTGGAGTGGAACAGCCGGGTGCACGCCTCTCTGGACTCCCTGCACGCCGATCTGTCGGGTGCGCGGCGGCGGCTGGACGCGGCGGCTTCTCCGCTGGGGCTGGCCGTCGTCGCGGCGGGCACGGTACCGCTGGCGCGGCTGGCGTCCGGTGACCCCACCCCCGACCCCCGGTACCGGCACATGGTCGACGAATACCGGCAGGTCGCCGACGAGCATCTCGTGTGCAGCGCGCAGGTCCACGTCGACGTGCCCGACCGGGACACGGCCGTCCGGCTCTTGTGCGCCGTCTCTCCGTGGCTGCCGCCGCTGCTCGCGCTGTCGGCGAGTTCACCGTTCTGGCTGGGCAGGGACACGGGGTACGCGAGCTGGCGCACCATGCTGTGGCAGCGCTGGCCCACCGCCGGACCGGTCGGCTGCTTCGCCGACGCCGCCGAGTACGACGCGGCGGTCGAGGGGCTGGTCCGCTCCGGCGTGATCAGCGATCCGGGCATGGTCTATTACGACGTACGGCCGTGCGCCCACCAGCAGACCCTGGAGCTGCGTGTCTGCGACGCCTGCCCACGCACCGAGACGGTCGTGCTCATCGCCGGACTGTTCCGCGCCCTGGTCGAGGACGCGCGGGCCCGGCTGGAGCGTCCGGGCCGGGTCTGCGACGGCAGGCACGAATGGCTCAGGGCCGCGGTCTGGCGCGCGGCCCAGGCGGGCCTGGAGGGCACCCTCGTCGACCCGGTCACCCGCCTCGCCGCCCCCGCCCCCGCCGTACTGCGCGACATGCTCCGCATGCTGCGTCCGACCCTGGAGGCCTCCGGCGACTGGGACACCGTACGCGTTCTCCTGGATGAGGCACTGGCCGGAGGCAGCGCGGCCCGCCGACTGCGGGGGATCGCGAAGGATCAGGGCCTGCTCGCCTGCGCCCGGACGCTGGTCGCCGAGACCCGCGGCGAGCGGGGGCACCCCGGAGCCGTACACCGACCCGTCACGGCAACCGGTGCGGCCCCGTCCGGGGCCCCGGCACCGCACCCCGTGGAAGCCGTCGGCGGCTGACCCGCGCGGCCATGAAGAAAGGCACTCGCATGCCCAGCAGCACCAGCGACATCAACGCGAAACGGTTCTGCTCGTGCTCGCTCGGGGCACCCCCCTCGAGCACGAGCGAAAGCCGTCCCCTGCGAGGGGGTGCGGCCTGATGTGTGGCCTCAGCGGAGAGATCCGCTTCGACGGCGGACGGCCCGACCTGGCGGCCGTCGAGCGGATGACGGACCGGCTCGCCGCCCGGGGACCGGACGGCAGGGGCCTGTGGTCACAGGGCGCCGTCGCACTGGGTCACCGCCGTCTGAAGATCATCGATCTGTCCGAGTGCGGAGCCCAGCCGATGGCCGACCCGTCGGGGCGGATCGCCGGCGTCTTCAACGGCTGCGTCTACAACTACCAAGAGCTGCGCGAGGAACTGCGCGGTCTCGGCCACCGCTTCTTCTCCGGCTCCGACACCGAGGTGGTGCTCAAGGCGTACCAGCAGTGGGGTACCGCCTGCGTCGATCACTTCTACGGGATGTTCGCCTTCGTCATCGTCGAACAGGCCACCGGACGCATCGTCCTGGCCCGCGACCGGCTGGGCATCAAGCCCCTGTACCTGGCCCACGCACCGGGACGGCTGCGTTTCGCCTCCTCGCTGCCGTCCCTGCTGGCGGGTGGTGGCGTCGACACCTCGCTCGATCCGGCCGCGCTGCACCAGTACATGAGCTGGCACGCCACGGTCGCCGCGCCCCGTACCGTCCTCGCCGGGGTGCGCAAGCTGCCGGCGGCCACCGTGCGGGTCATGGAGCCGGACGGCCGCCACCGAGACATCCGCTACTGGCAGCCGTCGTACACCCGCCGTCCCGAGCACGGGCGGCTGGGCGCGGACGACTGGCGGGACATGGTGCTCGGCGCGCTGCGCACCGCCGTACGCCGGCGCATGGTCGCCGACGTGCCCGTCGGAGTGCTCCTGTCCGGCGGGCTGGACTCCAGCCTGATCGTGGCGCTGCTGGCCGACGAGGGACAGCGCGATCTCGCGACGTTCAGCGTGGGCTTCGAGTCGGAGGGCGGCGAGGAGGGCGACGAGTTCCGCTACTCGGATCTGGTCGCCCGGCGCTTCGGCACGGACCACCACCAGTTGATGGTGCCCTCGGACCGGGTGTCGACGGCGCTGGACTCGGCTATCGAGGCGATGAGCGAACCGATGATCAGCCATGACGTGGTCGCCTTCCATCTGCTGTCGGAGCAAGTTGCGAAGGAGGTGAAGGTCGTCCAGAGCGGTCAGGGCGCCGACGAGGTCTTCGCCGGCTACCACTGGTACCCGGACCTCGCCGACGTCCCGAGGGAGCGGGAGCCCGAGACGTACGCGGACACGTACTTCGACCGGCCGCACGCCGACCTCACCCGCATCCTGCGGCCCGAGGTGACACCCGATCACGACGTGTCCGGCCGCTTCGTACGGGAGCACATGGCGCGACCGGGCGCCGAGACGGCCCTCGACGCGGCACTGCGGCTCGACACCGAGGTGATGCTCGTCGACGATCCGGTCAAACGCGTCGACAACATGACCATGGACTGGGGGCTGGAGGCCCGTGTCCCCTTCCTCGACCACGAGTTGGTGGAGCTGGCCGCCGCCTGCCCGCCGGAGCTGAAACTGGCCGACGGCGGCAAGGGAGTCCTCAAGGCGGCCGGCCGCCGGGTCCTGCCCGCCGAGGTCGTCGACCGGCCCAAGGGCTACTTCCCCGTCCCCGCCGTCAAACATATGGCGGGCCCGGTGCTGGGGCGGGTCCGTGAGGCTCTGTCGGCGCCCGAGGCCAGGTCACGGGGTGTCTTCCAGGACGCGTACGTGGCCAGGCTGCTGTCGGCGCCCGACGAGCACCGCACCAAGCGTGGGGCTAACGCGCTGTGGCAGGTAGCTTTGCTGGAGATATGGCTGCAAACGCACGGAATCCGCTGACCGGGGCGCAAGGGGCTCGTCCCCCGCGTCCGTCGACGGTGGCACCGCGTCCGTCCACGGGCTCTCCCGTCCACTCCCCCGGCGGCGAGGACATCGTCGACGGGGCGCCGTGGCGGCCCGCGGAACACGGCACCGGCGCCGCACCGACGGCCGAGGGCGCCGACGGCCGGGCGGGGGCGGTCACCGCCGCCATGCCGACCTCCCTGACCTCGGTGCCGGCCTCCCTGGCCCCCGAGCCGGTCCCGCTGCCCGACACCGCCGGGCCGCTGGACACACCGCAACCGCTGCGGTCCCACGGCTGCTGGTATCCGTCGGTGGACCCGAGCGGCAGACGGATCGCGTTCATCTGCGACCGCGGCGGGGTTCCGCAGCTCTGGACCGGACCGGTCGGCGGACACGAGGTCCATCTGCTGGACTCCGATCCCCACCCGGTCAAGGAGGTGGCCTGGTCGCCCGACGGCCGCTGGATCGCCTACACCACCGCCCCGGGAGGCGGTGAACACACCCGGGTGCTGTGCGTACGCCCCGACGGAACCGGGCGACGCGTCCTCGCCGGCGGCGAACCCGGCAGCTCGGCGTACCTGGGCTGCTGGCAGCACGACGGCTCCGGGGTCGCCGTCACCGTCGCCGAGCCGGTTCTGGCGCCGCTGCCCGTGCCGGGCAGGGCGGACACGGAGGAGGGGGCCGCTCCCACGGAGCCCGGCCTCGCCGATCCGGACACGTACACGGTCCCGCATCCGCCGGGCTGGACCTGCCGCGACGGCCGGGCCGTACTGCTGGGCGGTGCGCACCGCGGTGACGCCGGTCCCGCCGGCCGTCTTTCCGGAGGAGGCGGCGGGGCCGGCGACGGTGCGCGATCGGCGGGCCTGTCCGGGCGCGGGCCGTCCCTGCCCGGTGCCGAGCAGGACGAGGACGGCGAGGTGGTCCCGGAGGTGACGGCCGGCAAAGGGCTGGCCGCCTACCTCGTCGACCCCCTGGGTGTCGCGGCGCCCACCCTGTTGGCGGTCGAACGCGGCGCCGCGACGCTGCGGGTGTGCGACATCAGCCGGGACGGGCGGCTGGCGCTGCTGCGCCGGGGCCCGCGCGGACGCCGGGAAGCCCTCGTCGTGCGCACCGCCGATCTGCGGATCACCTTCGCCCTGCCGGTCGCCGACGGCGACCCGTGGATCGGCCGGTTCTCCCCGGACGCCACGACGCTGTGGCTGCGCAGCGACGCGGCACGCGAGTTCGCCGCGCTGTTCGCCGTCCGGCTGGATGCCGACGGGCAGTCGCTGGGGCTGACCGTCGCCGCGGAGCGCGAGGACTGCGGACTGGAACTGCTGGCCCTTGGCCACGACGGGCGCACCGCGGCCCTGGCCTGGAACGTCCGAGGAGCCAGTGAGCTGGAGCTCACCGCCGTCACGGCGGCGTCCACCGAAGACCCCCGGACGGGGCCGTCGATGACCGTGGAGCTGCCGCACGAGGTGGTGACGCGTATCCCGCAGGTCGGCGGCCCCGCAGGGCCGGTGCTGGCCCTGTCCGGTTCGCAGCGCCGCCCCGGTGTGTGGTGGTTCGCGGAGGGCACCGCACGGCGCACCGAGTGGTCGTCCCGCGACGAGGACGCCGTCCCTCCCGGCCGTCCGCCCGTGCGTCCCGTGCCGTTGCGGCTGTCCGCGCGCGACGGACTGCCGCTGAACGGTTGGTACTACCGGGCGCGGGGCCGGGGCGCCGGGGAGCCGGCACCCTGTGTGCTCCATCTGCACGGCGGTCCGGAAGAGCAGGAGCGGCCCGTGTTCAACCCGCTCTACCACGAGCTGCTGGGCCGGGGACTCGACGTCTTCGCTCCGGATGTGCGCGGATCCTCGGGGTACGGCCGGTCCTTCGTCGACGCCGACCTCGGCACGGGACGGTTCGCCGCGATCGAGGACGTCGCCGCCTGCGCCGCCCACGTCGTCGTGACCGGTCTCGCCGACCCGAGGCGGCTGGCCGTCATGGGCCGCTCCTACGGCGGCTACCTGGTGATGGCCTCCCTCGTGTGGCACCCGGAGCTCTTCCGGACGGGCGTGGCGGCCTGCGGTATGTCCGATTTCGCTACCTTCTACGCCGGCACCGAGCCATGGATCGCGGAATCGGCGGCGCACAAGTACGGCCACCCGGAACGCGACCGTGAGCTGCTGCGCGCACTGTCCCCGATGACCCGTGTCGACGCGCTGCGGGTGCCGCTCCTCGCGGTCCACGGTGAGCATGACACCAATGTGCCGCTCGGCGAGTCCGAGCAGTTCGTCCGCGCGGCCCGCGAGCGCGGCCTGGAGGCCGAGCTGCTGATGCTGCGCGACGAGGGCCATGACTTCCTGCGCGCGGACAGCCGGAGGATCTTCCGCCGGACCGCCACCCACTGGATCGAGCGCCACCTCGCCGTCTAGGGCGTCTGTTGGATCTCCGCGGCGTAAGGGCGCTCGCCACGCGCACTGGCCACGCGGCGCGTTGGGCGCTCCCCGACCCCGGGCATCAGTAGGTTTTGTCCGCATAAAGACACCTACCTTGAGAGTCTCGGGAAGGCACTACGTGAGTCCCCACAGCTGTGACCGATCGCCGCGCCGTCCGATGCCCCGGGCGCGTCGGGTACTACCACGGGCACTGAGCGCGGGCCTGGTAGTGGCGGCCGCCTCCGGTTGCGAGGCCACCTGGCGGGACTTCCCCCGCCTGGGGATGCCCACCCCGGTCACGGAAGAGGCACCGCGGATCCTGTTCCTGTGGCAGGGCTCGTGGGCGGCCGCGCTCGCCGTGGGCGCGCTCGTGTGGGGTCTGATCATCTGGGCCGCGGTCTTCCACCGGCGCAGCAGGACCAGGATTGAGGTCCCCCCGCAGACCCGGTACAACATGCCCATCGAAGTGCTGTACACCGTGGTCCCGCTGATCATCGTCTCGGTGCTCTTCTATTTCACGGCCCGTGACGAGGCCGAGCTCCTCGAACTCTCCGAGAAGCCCGCTCACACCGTGGGTGTGGTCGGTTTCCAGTGGAGCTGGGGCTTCAACTACGTCGAGGACGTGGACGGCGAGGCGGACACGGGCGACGCGCGGGCGGAACCGGACCTGGGCATCGTCCCGGACAGATATCGCAGGGCCTTCCCTCCTGGAGCCGAAGGCGTCTTCGACGTCGGTGTCCCCGGCAGCCGCAACCCTCAGACCGGGAACCCGGGTCCGACCCTGTGGCTGCCCAAGGGCGAGAAGGTCCGGTTCGTGCTGTCCTCCCGCGATGTCATCCACTCGTTCTGGGTGTTGCCGTTCCTGATGAAGCAGGACGTCTTCCCCGGCCACAACGTCAATGTCTTCGAGGTGACGCCCACGCAGGAGGGCACCTTCCGGGGCAAGTGCGCCGAGCTGTGCGGCGTCGACCACGCCCGGATGCTCTTCAACGTCAAAATCGTCTCACCCGAGCGCTACCAGCGGCATCTGCGGGGACTCGCCGACCGGGGCCGACGCGGCTTCATCCCGGCGGGCATCGAGATCACCGACCCGGCCAGGAACAACGAGCCCCGCAAACTGTGAGGCGTGTCCAGGCCGGGATACTCGGCCGACCTCACGAAGGGAGTCCTTCATGAGTGAGCAGACACCGTCCCAGGCGGAGGGCGAGCGACAACCGCCCGATGGCACGGACGACGAGCCACGGACGTCCGGTCGCGACACGCCCCGGACCACCCCCTCGCAGACGGAGGGGGACGAGGGGGAGGACGAGGGCGACGACACGGACGGGGAAGGAAGCTACGCGTGAGGAGCCGACGGACGTGAGGAGCCGACGTGCGGGGCGTGCCGTGGCTGGACGGGTCGGCGCGGTACGACGCCATGGTGCGTCTCTCGCGAGCGGCAGGCCTGCCCAAGCGGCTGCCGGACGGACTGGGGGCTGGCGGTGCGCGTGGACGATGCCGACGGCCCCGACCGCCCCTCCCTGGACCCGCTCCTCACGAGCATCACGAGCAGCGGCAGGAGCCGGGGCACCAGGCACCTGCCGCTCCCCCGCGCCGACGCCCAGATAATGGGCTGCCCCAGCATCCTCGCCGCCTTTCCCGCCGTCCCCGGCACGGGCCCGTGCCGGGGACCCGGTGAGCCTGAAGACGGCCCTGAACACCGCCGGACCGCTCGGCTTCGACCTGTGCGCGGAGGATCCCCACCAGTCCTTGGACTTCACCGGTCCTTGGACTTCGACATCTACGACCACGACGCCCGCGGCTTCACGCCGGCCCCCGCCGTGGCCGTGAGCCGCCGCGCCGCGTACCTACCGAGGCTCCCGGGCAGGCCGCCGGTGAGGATGCGGCCGGTAAGCGACCGCTCCTCGCACGTCCGCCCTTCGCGCGTCCGCTGCTCGCACGACCGCTGCTTGCACGACCGCTCGCCGCACGAACGCTGCACGTACGCATGGCAGGCCGTACCACCCCGCGGGGCGGGGCGGCGCCTCGCGGGATGGATCAGCCTGCTCGGTGTCAGCGGCTCCGTGTCAGCGGCTCTGTGTCAGCGTCCGGGCCGGGCCGAGCGCGTGCGGCCACTCCTGTCTGCCTTGTTCGCCGCCGCGCTGGCGGCCAGCGCCAGCAGCAACGCGAGGGCGCCGACGATGATGTTGTTGACGACGGTCCGTGTGGTGTCCACGTTCCCTGCCACGACCCAGGGCGCGACGATGGTCCAGATTCCGATCAGCGCGGCTGCCCACGCCCTCGCGTGCGTGCGCTCGTAGGCGTGGCCGAAGCCGCTCAGCAGGAACGCGTACGCGATACCGGTGATCAGGTTGTTCACGGCCAGGGTGCTGAAACCGTTGAACCCGGCGATCCAGGGTGATGCGGCCAGGTACAGGCCGGTGACGAGGGCCAGCGCTTCGACGGTCTGCCCCTGCTGGGTGCTGGCCGCCCGCTCGGCCCGGGCGTGGCGCTCCCGCATCTCCATGATGTCCGGGTGAGACTCCAGGGGGGTGGTCTGGGTCCGCTCGGTCATGCCCGCCTCCTTAATCAGGGGTCCACGATCCACGCGTCCCCGGTGGCTGCACCTCGGGTACCCAACAGACAGCCTCAAACCACACCAAAGCGGACGCAATCCTTGAGGTAATGGGTGATGTCGTCGCATCCCCGGCTTCTCGTCCACGCGGTCGGCACGTCGTCACGCCAGCCGGGTTCAGCCGGTCAGTCCCTCCACCAGCTCGAAAGGGGGACCGCTTCAGCCGTCCGGGCGTGTGCCGTGGCCAGTGGAACCGGATGGCTGAAACATGGCCGGGGTGTCCCGCGTCGCGGACGTACCACCCTACGACCGGGGTACCTCGCCCGTTCGCTTTTCCCCGGCCTTCCCGAGGAGTACCTCGATGACCTTCAATCCCCTGGAGCAGCGGGGCATCCCGCTGGACCGCCAGCTGCGCGGCTGGCGCGAACTGAACGTGCAGCCGATCGATCCCGACCGCTGCGACCCGTACACCCGGTGCCGGATCATCACGATGAACGGGATCGAGGTGGAGGCGATCCTCTTCAGCCACCAGCTCGCCCGCAACACCATCGACCCCGAGGTCAAGCGCCAGCTCGCCCGGACCCGCTACATCGAGGCGCAGCAGCAGAAGGTGGTGAACTGGCTGCTGCCCGGCGTGTCCTCGGTGCTGGAGACGACGATCGCCTATGAGCAGGTCGCCGTGGACCTCACCGCGTGGGTGGCGCGTATGGAGCCGGACCCGTACCTGAAGCAGGCGTACCAGTTCGGTGTGCTGGAGGACTTCGATCACCTGTACCGGTACGCCAACCTGTACGAGATGATCGAGCACCGCAAGGCGGAGTCGATCGTCGACGGGCTGACGGAGGTCATGCCCGGTCGGCCGACGAAGTTCCACCACCGGGACCCGTACGACAACGTGCGCGACCCGTACGCCAAGGACGAGACGAACCCGCTGTCGAAGCTGCACGCGCTGACGATCATGTCGGCGGAGCAGCAGACCATGAACTTCTACATGAACACCGGCCCGACCTACATGGAGCCGATCGCCCGCCAGCTCTACCAGGAGATCGGGCTCATCGAGGAGGAGCACGTCACTCACTACGAGTCCCTCGTCGACCCGGGTGAGACGTGGTGGGAGCAGCTCGTCACCCACGAGTACAACGAGTGCTACCTCTACTACTCCTTCATGGAGCAGGAGAGCGACCCCAGGATCAAGGCCATCTGGGAACTGCATCTGAACATGGAGCTGGAGCACCTCCACTCCGCCTGCGACCTGATGCGCCGCCACGACGGGCGCGATCCCGCCTCGGTGCTGGCGCCGGAACTGCCGAACGTGCTCACGTTCGAGCCGAACAAGCAGTACGTGCGCGAGCTGCTGGACACCCAGATGGACCTGACGACGCTCGGGGCCGGCTATGTGCGCGAGGCGCACGAGCGGTTCGAGAAGATGCAGGAGCAGATCCACGGCGGGGAGGCTCCGCCCAGCGATCGGGTCATGGCGGAGCACGACGAGATGTTCGGCCGTGAGTACCGCGTCCAGTCCGAGGGTGAACACCCCGACCCCGCGATGCGCGAGAAGTGAGGGAGCCGAGATGACCGAGCTCGACACCCCGCAGGCCGGTGACGACCGGGCCGGGGACATCGACGTGGTGGCGTTGCTGATGCGGCAGCACGGTGACATCCGCAACCTCTTCGACGAGGTGGAGGCGTCCAGCGGTCAGGAGCGCCGTGACGCGTTCCGTCGTCTGGTGCGGCTGCTGGCCGTGCACGAGACCGCAGAGGAGGAGGTCGTACACCCCTTCGCCCGCCAGGCCCTGGCCGGCGGTGCACAGGTGGTCGAGGACCGGCTCGCCGAGGAACGCGCGGCCAAGGAGACGCTGGCCGCGCTGGACGACACCGACACCGACGACCCGAAGTTCATGCTGCAGCTGAGAAAGCTGCGCAAGGAGGTCCAGGAGCACGCGCGGGCCGAGGAACGCTACGAGTTCACGCACATCCGCCGCAGCACCAACGTCACGCAGCTCGCCGCCATGGCCAAGGCCGTCAAGGCCGCCGAGGCCATGGCGCCCACTCGTCCTCACCCGGGTGTCGAGTCGGGGGCGGCGAACATCGCGCTCGGGCCGGTCGCCGCCCTCATGGACCGCACCAAGGACGCGGTCCGCAAGGCGATGGGCAAGGACAGCTGACTGAACGGCTGACCAGGAGGGCTCACGGCCGGCAGAACCTTGCCGGTCATCTCGTCCTCGCCGAGGCCGCCACGCGCCGACGGCTACCCGCGGTGACCGCGATCGAGCGGCTGCCCGGCATCCCACACGCCACCTTTCATCGGCACCGCGCCGACCTGATCGACACCCGCTTCCGGCCCTGCATCCCGGATGCCTGCCAGTTCGCCCCGCGACCACCACGTCCTCCGCTGACGACGCGCGCGTACGTTGAACCGCCCTTTACCTGAGGGACGCGGACACGAACCCGTCCTGTACCTGAGGGAACTCGCGCTTGACCACAACCGTCCGCTCAGCGGCCGCAGCATGGTCCCGGTTGGTCAGCAGTTTTCTGTCGGGCTCTGCGGGGCCTGCGCCCGCGTGAACCCGTGGCTCCGCTCCACTCTCGCCACGTGCAGCGTGTAGCTCTGATACCACTCGTCTCGCCCGCGCTGCTGCGCCGCGCGGTGCTCGGTGTCGGTACGCCACTCCGTGAGTGCGTCGGCGTCACGGTAGTAGCTGACGGTGATGCCCAGCCCGCCGGGAGTCTGCGCGTGGTCCATCCCCAGGTACCCGGGGACGTCCTTCACCAGGTCTTCCAGGCGTGCGTCGGTCTCGCTGTAGCCGCTCTGCTCCTGGCTTCGCACAGTGGTGAAGACAGCCACGTAGTAGGGGGGTTCATAGGCCCCGACGGGCGCGACAGGCGCTTCCGACTGATTGCTCATGGCGCCGCCGTGAGGCGGGATGTGCCGCCGCGCGTCCACCTCTATCTCGATCTTCATCCGCGGGTCGGCGAGACCGCACATGAGCATCGTGGCGGCCGGCCGAACGTCGCCGAAGTAGCGGCGCAGGACCGGCCAGCAGGGTTCGAAGTCTTCGCGGTCGGGCAGTAGGTAGCGCACGCGCACCACGTCGGCGACGGTGCACTTCGCCTCGGCAAGTGCTGCCTCGATGTTGCGCAGGCACTGCTCGGCCTGCTCCACCACATCGTCGGAGATCGTCATGGTGGCGTAGTCGAACCCGGTCGTCCCGGACACATGCACCCAGTCTCCGTCGACCACAGCACGGGCGTAGCCGATCTGCTCCTCAAAGGTCGAGCCGCTGAGGACCGCGCGTCGCTCTGTCATGCGCCGAACGCTAAGTGACCAGCACTGATACGTCTAATACGGCCGCATGCATGAGCTGATATCTGTAGGCGTATGGAGCGACCCGAACTTCCCTCAAAGCAGCTGCACGCCTTCGTCGTGCTCGCAGAGGAACTCCACTTCGGTCACGCGGCCGCCCGCCTGGGCATCGCCCAGCCGCCGCTGAGCCAGCAGATCCGCCGTCTGGAGGACAAGGTCGGCCACGCGTTGTTCACCCGTGGCCCAGGGCGAGTCAGCCTGACACCAGCCGGCAGTGAACTCCTGCCCGCCGCCCGGCGGGCACTCACCGACCTCGCGGACGGCCTGGCCGCAGCCCGGGCCGTCGGCAGCGGCAGGGCCGGCCGCCTACGGATCGGCTTCGCCGCCTCCCTCGCCCTGACGATCCTGCCCGGCCTGCTGCGTAGCTTCCGTCACCACTATCCCGGCGTGCACCTGGACATCCACGAGATGACCACCGCTCCGCAGATTGCCGCCCTGCATGACAAGACCATCGACATCGGTCTACTGCGCGAACCCCCCGCCGACGAGACAGAGCTGGGCTTCAGGACGGTACTCAGTGAGCCGTTCGTGGCCGTGCTGCCGTCTACCCATCCTCTGGCCACCCAACGGACCGTACAGCTTGCCCAGTTGGCGGACTCGCCCTTCGTTCTGCTGCCCCGCTCGGTCGGCCCGTCACTGCACGACCAGATCATCGGCCTGTGCTCCGCAGCAGGTTTCACACCGCAGATAGTCCAGCACGCGGTGGAGTGGCAGACCGTGTGCGCCCTCGTGGAAACCGGCCTGGGCGTCTCCCTGGCCCCGGCGAGCATCCGACGCATCCGTCTCAAGGGCGTCGCCTTCCGCAGGATCGAACCCGGCACCGCCCGCACTCGAGTGGCCGTCGCCTGGCGCGAAGACGACCAGAATCCTCTGGTCACACGCCTGCTGGCGACCATCAGCCAAGATGCGCCAAACAGCACACCCAACCGCTCGCCGGGCTGATGATCATGACCTGCTGGGGCGACGACCCGCCCGGTGAACTGGTCCGCGCGCACCTGGACTCCATCGGCGTCGACGTGCACCGCCTGCCCAGTGCCTCCGGCCGCACCACCCTCGCCCTCGCCTACCTCGATGACACCACCGGCAGCGCCCACTACGGCTTCCTCGCCCCCTGGGACCCCGTCGACATCCCCTCCCACCCCATAGACCACCCTGATCCACACCGGCTCACCCGCAGCCGACCTCGTCAAGGCCGGCGACGAGGACCCGGCCCAGCTCTACCCCGACCTCACTCCCCAAGCCGCGGCACAAGCCCTGCTCGCCCTTGGCCCGCGCCTGGCCGTCATCACCCAGGGCGCCCAGGGCGCGACCGCCCTCACCGCGCACCCCCAGGTCACCGTCCCCGCACCCCCACACCGCCGAAGCGCGCCGTCGACACCATCGGCGCCGGAGACGCCTTCCAGTCCTGCCTTCGCGCCACCCTCGTCCAGACCGATGGCACGGTCCACATCCCGGCCACAGCCGCCGAGCCGGTCAGTCCTCCCGGTCGTCCCGCGAGGTCATGCGTCCCTCGGGCACGATGTGCATGGCTGCCTCCTCCGCTCCTGCCGCCCCACCGGCGATGCCCTCGTCCTCGGCGACGAGTTCCTTGGTGGTGTCCGTTCGCGCGCCCTCGTCCGGCGCGACCAGGCGACCGGCACGGTCCGCGCCGGCCTCGGGGTCGACGGGTTCGCCCTCGCCGCCCGGCAGGTCGCCGATGCCGTCGCCGAGCGGCACCTCCACATCGGGGACCTCCTGTCGCAGCCTGTCGTCAAGGGACTCCCCCTCGTGCTGCTCGGCCGCCGTGGTGCCGCTCTTGGTCACCCCCAGGGGCTTCTCCGGTGGGGAATAGCCCTCGTCCAGCATGTCGTCGTAGGTGCGCTCGTCGACCGCGTCCTGGAGATCCAGAGGGGTGGCGTCCTCCTGGTCCTCGTTGCTGCCCGTGGGCTGGTAGGCGTCGTCCGCCATGTTCTCGTCACTCATGTTCGCCTCCCGCGACGGTCGACTGGTTCGTGCCTCCGTGCGGAGTACCTGGTTCGCCGGGTGTGACACCTACGTTCTCGCAGGCGGAGCGCGGGCTCAGTCCATCGTCGACGGGGTGCCGCTGAAGGAACGCAGGGGGTAGCAGGGGGACTCCCCCTGTCCCCGCCCGAAGGGCGACGCGCGCCCGCCGCGTGTACCACTGGACGGCCAGGGCGACGGCGAGGGCGACCTCGGCGAGATCGCCGCCGTAGTACATGACCTGCGCACCGGTGCGCAGGTCACCGGTGGTGAAGGCGGTGCCGGGCGGCGGCAGCGCGTACAGCCCCTTGGCCAGTACGGCATGGGCGGCGCCGGCGGCCAGCAGGGTGGCCCCGCGCACGGCGAGGCCCCAGCGTCGGCGCACCGGGTCGAGTTGGCAGATGACGAATGCGAACAACAGCCCGGCGGCCAGAACGTGAAGGTACGTCACTGCGTACAGGACGGGTTGGTGGTGCGTGGCGGCGAAGAGGCCGGTGCGATGCAGCAGCCAGAGGCCGCCCATGTCCAACACGGCCGCCACCGGCGGGAGGAGCAGCAGCCTGACGGGCCGGGCGTGCGCCACCCGCAGGAGGCCTCGTCGTGCACGGCCGGGCGGCGACGCCCGCAGGCACAGGGTCAGCGGAAGGGCGAGGACGAGAAGCAGCGGGGCCGCCATGCCGACGAGCAGATGCCGTGTGATGTGCGCGGTGAACGGCCCGCCCGGCGGGTCGGCGGCCATCGCCCAGGCCACGGCCAGGCCGCCGGCGGTGAAGGCCGCGTCCCGTGGCCAGGGCCAGGCGTCCCCACGGCGCCGAAGACGACGGGCGGCCAGCAGGTACGCGACGGCCGCCAGTACCGCGGCGGCCGCGAAGCACAGGCCGACCAGACCACTCGCGTCCGGGCCTGTGCCGGTCGGCGCGGGGTGGACCTGGTCCGGTGTCACGCCGTCGGTTCCCCACGGGAGCGGCGGGCCGCTCGGAGGGCCAGGACGCCTCCGATGAGCAGCAGAGCAAGAGCGCCGAGGTTCCAGGCCCAGTCGTAGGGGGTGACGTCGACCCCGTAGCGGATCTGGTGCACCCGCAGCAGCTTGTGGTCCACGACGCCGTCGAACAGTTGGAAGGCGCCCAGGCCCAGGAAAAGTCCGGCCCGGGCGTGTGCGGCGGCCAGGGCGCGGCGGCGGCGCAGGTCGGCGTACAGGAAGAATCCGGCGACGAGGGCCAGCAGCTCGGCCGTGTGCAACAGGCCGTCTGACAGGAGGCCGACGTCGGTGGTGGAACGGTCGTAGAAATGGTGCCAGCCGAGGATCTGGTGAAAGACGATCTCGTCGACGGCCGCCATGAGGGCCATGCCGATCAGGGCACACACGGCCAGGGACCGCCGGGGCTCCGGACGCGGGGCGGAGACGACGTCGGGGCGGGTCTGCGGGCGCCTCGGCCCACGGACGGGCCGACGGTTGTGCGGACGGTCGGAATCATCCATGCGGTCGGTTCACCCTTTCTGCCGGGTCGGTCCCCCACCGGCCGGACAGGCGCCGAATACCCGGTACGCCGCGATGACGCGACGAGGCACGGGGACGGCCAGGTGGTCCACCCCGGGGACCGGTTACGGGCGGCCGTTCGCGGGACCGGTTCGGTGGGGCTGGTCAGGCGGCGAGCACCCCACGGCTGATGCGGCGCCCGGCGGCGGTGACGCCCGCTCCCACCAGCGCGGCGACGGCCGTCCGGCGCATCGCGGTGCGCCGCCGGCCGCCCCAGCCGCCGTGCACCGCTCCCTCACCGGGAGCCGGTACATGCAGCGCTCCATGGGTGGCCGGGGCATCCTCCGTGTGGGACAGATGCGTCCTGTCGGTCTGCCGTGCCATCACCCGCTCCGCGAGCGCCGGGGTCCTGCGGGCCTGGCGCACCAGTGCCCTGCCCGCCGGGCCCACCACGACCTCACGGTGCGGGTGACGGGCCAGATCCACGACGGCTCGGGCCACCCGCTCGGGGCTGTAGACGGGCGGCATGGCGACGACCTTGCGGCCGGTGAAGTTGGCCGCCTGCTCGAAATGGGGCGTGTCGATGGTCGCGGGCATCACGGTGCACACCCTGATGCCCTTCACCCCCTCCACCCTGAGCTGCTGCCGGAGGCTCGATCCGAGCCCTTGGACGGCGTGCTTCGACATGCTGTACGGGTGGCTGTACGGGTGGCTGTACGGCTGGGAGACGGCGCCCACGATGGACGAGATGTTGATCAGCGTGCCGTGTCCCCCCTGCTCACGCATGACCCGGAGAGCCGCGCGCGCACCGTGCACGTACCCCATCACATTGACGTCGATGACCTTGCGGAAGTCCTCCAACGGCACGTCCTCGAAGCGGCCGAAGGCGTTGACGGCCGCGTTGTTGACCCACACG
This sequence comes from Streptomyces sp. NPDC012510, assembly GCF_042955065.1. Classification (NCBI taxonomy): domain Bacteria; kingdom Bacillati; phylum Actinomycetota; class Actinomycetes; order Kitasatosporales; family Streptomycetaceae; genus Streptomyces; species Streptomyces sp. NPDC012510. Next base: position 85,955 of record NZ_JBIBEN010000010.1, on the reverse strand, counting down.
TCGATCCGGCCGAACTCCTCCACGGCGCGCCGCGCCAGGTCCTCGACGGCCTTGGCGTCCGTCGTGTCGGTCGGTACGACCAGCGCCCTGGCCCCACGATGCTTCTCGCACTCCCGTGCGGTCACCTCCAGCGCTTCCTCACGGCGCGCGGCCAGTACCACGGCGCACCCCTTGCGCGCGAAGGCTTCGGCCGTGGCCCGGCCGATCCCGCCGGACGCCCCCGTCACCACCACTACCTGCTCCCGCATGCGCATCGCGTACCTCCTCGGAAGTGGCCCGTCCCGGACGGCTCGCGTCCGGCTCGCCACCGCCGAGTACCCGAAACCACCGAGTCACCTCCCCCAGCTCGGCGGACGGCGGTCGTCCGGAACGCGGCCCGTCGCGGGGATGGCGCGGCCCCGGTCGTCCGGTGAGGATGCTCCCTCGCACCGCACTTCCCGCAGTGGATCGGAAGGGGCTGTCCGATGGGTTCGCACGCGGCACCGAAACACCGTGGACGCAAGCTGTCCGCGCCCCTGGGCCTCCTGCTCCTGGCCGTGCTCCTCGGTGTCCCCCGTGCCGACGGCGCACCCGGGTCGGCCGACGCCTGCCGCACCACCGGCACCGCGCTGCCGCGCGGCGACTGCGGGCCCTTCTGGCAGGTCCTGGCGGAGGACTTCGACGGGGACCGGGTGCCGCTCGGCGCGTTCAGCGACTGCGACCACCGCGCCGACACGTCCGCCGCCCACTGCGAGGGCCTGAGCGGCCAGTACCGCGACAACTGGTGGGCCTACCCCACCGGCTGGCGCGACACGGCCAACGACCGGGGGCGGGAGGTCGTGGGTGTCTACCACCCGGAGGACACGGTGAGCGTCGGCCCTGCGGAGAACGGCGACGGGCGGATGTACATCCGGATGTGGCGGCCCGCCGACGGAGGACCCGTGCACGCGGCGGCAGTGGTACCGCGTGCCGTCATGCAGATGCGGTACGGCAAGTACAGCGCCCGCATCAAGGTGACGAAGCTGGCTCCGGGATACAAGTCCGCCTGGCTGCACTACGGCGGGGGCTGCGAGATGGACCACCCCGAGGGCGAGTGGACCGGCGACCTGACCGCCTTCCACCATCCGTGCGGTGGTGGCGAACAGGGTTACTTCCCCGGGAGCGACGACTGGACTCGGTGGCACACCGTGTCGACGGAGTGGACGCCCGGACATGTGCGGTTCTTCGTGGACGGCCGACAGGTGGGGCACGACACCCGTGATGTGCCGGACCGGCCCCTGTCCTGGGTGCTCCAGAACGAGAGTGCCCTGCAGGGACCGGGCGCGGCTCCGGGCAGCAGCGCCCAACTCGACATCACCTGGGTCGCCGCTTACGCGTACGGGTGGAAGTGATCGCCCCCGCCCCGGCCTCGCCCGGGTGAGGCTCGCCTGCCCGGCGCACCCGGCGCACGCCGGTCGTATGGCTGCTCACGACGGCCCCGGTGCCACGCTCATCACGTCCGTGCGGCGAGGCCTTCCGTCTGCTGGAGGCGGTCGGCGCGCACGAGAACGGCGCGCACGAGAAGTGCGAGTCGGTGCTGCGTGAGCTGGACGAGGACTCCCGCACTCCCGCACTCCCGCACTCCCGCACTCCCGCACTCCCGCACTCCCGCACTCCCGCACTCCCGCACTCCCGCACTCCCGCACTCCCGCAGGGACGATCCCACCTCTCCCGGCACCGTCGGACCGACCTCACGCCGAAGACCATCACCCCTTCCCCCGGGGGAGAGACACCGGGTCTCGGCGCCCGGCGTGTCGCAGCGGCTGTGTGCACCGGGTGTGTCCGACAGTCCTTCGGTGAAGGCAAGGAAAACGTCCCGCACACTCCCCGTACACCCGGTACGCCCCGTACCTCCCGTACGCCCCCAAGCGGCCCCGGGGAATCGGCACTACACGGTCGTCTGCTCGGCGTGCGGAGCCCGCTACGAGGACGACGGCCTGATGCTCGACTGCGCGGTGCCGCACGAACCGGCGCTCCTGCGGACCGAGTACCTGGGGCACGACGGGCCCGTCACGTCCGACGGTTGGGCCGACGCAGTCGGCCCCACCGTGACCGGACTGTTCCGACACACATTTTCGCTGCCGGTGACGCGGACGTTCCCCGGTGTGCCCGGCCCCGTCGTGTACCACGCCGACCGGCTCGGCCGCCGGATCGGTCTCTCCCGGCTGTGGGTCGCCTTCAACGGGTACTGGCCGCAGCGCGGGGCCTGGCTGCCCACCTGCACGTTCAAGGACCTGGAGGCCTACACGGTGCTCGGCAGGCTGCCCGCCGATCCGCCCGCCCTGGTGATCCCCTCGGCGGGCAACACCGCCGCCGCCTTCGCCTGGGCCGCCTCGCTCCACCAGGTGCCGTGTCTGATCGTCGTCCCCGCTCCGGCCCTGGACGGCCTGCGTTTCCCCGCCCCGCTCGACCCTCGCGTCCGCGTCGTGGTCCTGGACGGTCGTGCCACCTACAGCGACGCCATCGTCTGCGCCGAGTCGCTGGCCCGGATGCCCGGCCACGTGGCGGAGGGCGGCTGCCGCAACGTGGGGCGACGCGACGGCCTCGGCAGCGTGATGCTCACGGCGGTGGAGGCGATCGGCCGCCTCCCGCGCACCTACGTGCAGGCCGTCGGCAGTGGGACGGGAGCGATCGGCGCCCATGAGACCGCGCGCCGGATCCGGACGGACGACGAACCGCCGCCACGCCTGCTGATGTGCCAGAACACCCCCTTCGCCCCCCTGTTCGAGGCCTGGCGCACCGGCGGCCCGGCTCCGGCCGAGCGGGAACACGAGCCCCTGGCCCGTGAACTGACCAACCGCCGTCCGCCGTTCCTCGTACGCGGCGGGGTGCGCGAGGTGCTCACCGAGAGCGGCGGCGACGTACTGCGCGCGGACAACGCGGCCACGCTCGCCGCCATGGCCCTGTTCGAGGAGACCGAGGGCATCGACATCGAACCCGGCGCCGGAGTCGCCCTGGCCGCCCTCGCCGACGCCGTACGCGCCGGGCGCGTCGACCGGGACGAGCTGGTGCTCCTCAACATCACCGGAGGCGGCCGGGCCCGGCGGGCCCAGGACCTCCCCCTGGTCCCCGCCGACCCGTGGCTACGCGTCCCCTGGTTCACCGACGGCACCGGCCCCAGTGTGGTCGCGGCGCAGGTCGGACACCTACTGCCACCGCCCCAGTCACGCTCGGTCCAGGCCCCGGAGCCCGACCTGGCGGAGCACCGCTGAGCGTCACGCCGCTGCGTGCCGCGGCGGCCGTCCCTTGCGCAGGAAGCGCCGCAGCCGTCCCTCCGGCCAGGTGTTGATCACGTCGTCCTTGGTCAGCCAGCCCCGTTGTGCCGTCCCCACGCCGTAGCGCATGTGGGTCAGGTGGACGACGGAGTGGGCATCACTGTCGATGGCGAACCTCACCCCGTGACGCTTGGCCGACAGGATGTGTTCGTCGGGCAGGTCGAGCCGGTCCGGATGGGCGTTGATCTCCAGGGCCGTACCGGTACGGGCGCAGGCGGCGAACACCTCGTCGAGGTCGGCGTCGATGCCCGGCCGCCTGCCGATGATCCGGGTGGTGGGGTGGCCGATGATGTTGACGTACGGGTTCTCGCAGGCTCGGACGAGTCGGCGGGTCTGCGCCTCGCGCGCCTGGTGGAAGTGCGAGTGCACGGAGGCCACACACAGGTCGAAGCCGGCGAGGAACTCCTCGGGCCAGTCCACGTCGCCGTCGGGGTCGATGTTCAGTTCCGCGCCGTGCAACAGCCGCACGGCGCGCCGGCCTCGGTGCTCGCGGCCGGCGCGGTCGAGGCCCCGTACGCGCTCGCGCTGGGCCAGTATCCGCTCGTCCGTCATCCGCTGCATGTAGAGGTTCGGTCCGTGGTCGGTGATCGCGTAGTAGGCGTAGCCGCGCTCGGCCGCCGCGGCGATCATCTCCTCCAGCGGGGCGAGGCCGTCGGTGAGGTCGGTGTGCGTGTGCAGATCTCCCCGGATGTCGCCTTCGGCCACCAGGGCGGGCAACTCCTCGGCCCGCCCGGCCTCGATCTCGCCGCGGTCCTCACGCAGCGGCGGTGGAATCCACGGCAGGCCGAGCCGCTCGTACACCTCCTCCTCCGTCTCCGAGACGATCTTCTCCCCGCTCTCGGTGTCGAACAGCCCGTACTCGGAGAGCTTGAGCCCTTGGCGCACGGCCAGTTCCCGGGTGCGGATGTTGTGCGCCTTGGAGCCGGTGAAGTACTGCAGCGCCGCTCCCCACGAGTCCGGCGGTACGACCCGCAGGTCGACCGCGAGACCCTTGGTGGTGCGCACCGACGTCTTCTTCTCACCGCGCACGATCACCTCGGAGACGTAGGGCAGTTCCGTGAACGCCCGCATCAGCGGTCCCGGCTTCTCCGCGGTGGCGAGAACGTCGATGTCGCCGACCGTCTCCCGGAGGCGACGCAGCGACCCGGCGTAGGCACACCGTCGGCAGCCGGTCACCCGGGACAGCTCGGAGACGATGTCCTCGGCGAGGTCCAGGGCGACGTCGAGCTGGACGCGTTCCCCGGCGGCCCGTAGGAGCGCGATGCCGTGGAGGATGTTCTCCTCCGTCTTCGGCCCGAAACCCTTCAGGTCGCGCAGCCGCTCCCCGTGGATGGCGTCCGTCAGTTCGTCGATCGAGGAGATGCCCAGCTCCTCGTACAGCACCAGCGCCTTCTTCGGACCGAGCATGGGGACGGCCGTCAGTCGCCGGACCCCCGCCGGGATCCTGGCCCGCAGCTCCTCGACCGCGGACACGTGACCGCTGCGGAGGTACTCCGCGACCTTCTCGGCGATCGACCTGCCGACGTTGGGGATCTGCTGAAGGCCCTTGCCGTCGAGCTTGGACACGTCGGCGTGGTAGCCGCCGATGGAGCGGGCTGCCTTCTCGTAGGTGCGTACCCGGTACGCCTCTCCTCCTGTGATCGAGATCAGATCCGCGTACTCCTGGAACAGTGCGGCGACCTCGTCGTTGGGCCGGGTCATGGGGGCCTCCCCACTCAGGATGTCGCGTACGCGCTGGGCCATGAGACGCTCTCTCGCCCGGTGCTCGGCGGTCTCCGGCTCCGCCGTCCGCCACGGGTACCCCTGCGGCATCAAGCCAAAGTGACCCGAGCGACGTCGGTCGCCTTCCGAGTTCGGTGCGCCGCTCCTATCCTCGTGCGCCAGTAGTTACCGACGGTAAGGGGTAGTGATGGGCGGCACCACACGCAGAGGGTTCCTGGGCACGGCCGCGGCCGCCGGCGGCGCGATCCCCCTGGGAACCCCTCAGCCGGCCCCGGACCGGCAGGGCACCGCCGCACAGACCGTGGCCACACAGACCGTGGCCGTACTGGGAGGGGGCGTCGCCGGGCTCACGGCCGCGCACGAACTCGCCGAACGCGGCTTCCGGGTCACGGTCTACGAACGCAAGGCACTGGGCGGCAAGGCCCGCAGCATGGACGTGCCGGGCACCGGCACGGGCGGTCGCGGTCCCCTGCCCGGGGAGCACGGCTTCCGCTTCATCCCCGGCATCTACCACAACCTGCCCGACACGATGCGACGCATTCCCTTCCCCGGCAACCCCAACGGTGTGCACGACAACCTCGTCGCCCCCAAGGAGATGCTGTTCGCCCGCTCGGGTGGCCGGGAGGACATCCGGATCCCGCTTCCCTGGCCGGACAGCACCCCGGCCGAACTCACCCCCGACGAGGTCCGCCGCGCTCTCACCTCGGTCCTGGACACCGCCTTCAACCTCCCCCTCCACGAGGCCCTCTACTTCGCCAACCGTTTCCTGGTCTTCCTCACGAGCTGCGACGAACGCCGCGACGACACCTGGGAGAAGACGCCCTGGTGGGAGTTCGTACGGGCCGGACGGATGTCGTACGACTACCAGCGGATCCTCGCCGTCGGCATCACCCGCAACATCGTGGCCACCAAGGCGGAGGAGGCCAGCACCCGTACGGTCGCCACCCTGCTGGAGGCCTTCGTCTTCAACCTCCTCGGGCGCGGCGCCGACGGACCGCTGGACCGGATCCTCAACGCGCCCACCAACGAGGCCTGGATCGATCCCTGGGTGACGTACCTGAAGTCGCTCGGAGTCGAGTTCCACATCGGCTGGACCGTCCGGGATCTGACCCTGGAGGCGGGCCGGATCGCCGGCGCCGTCATGGAGGACCCCTCGGGTGCCCGCCGAACCGTCGTCGCCGACCACTACGTCTCGGCCATGCCGGTCGAGCACGCCCGCCGCACCTGGAACTCCGCCCTGCGCGCCGCCGACCCCCAACTGGCCGCGTGCGACCGCCTGGAGACGGACTGGATGACCGGCATCCAGTTCTATCTGACCGAGCGTACGCCGATCCTGCACGGCCACCTCGACCTGATCGACTCGCCCTGGTCACTGACCGCGATCGCCCAGGCCCAGCACTGGCCGCACCATGACTTCCCCTCCGACTTCGGCGACGGCACGGTCGCGGACTGCCTGTCCGTGGACGTCTCCGAGTGGGACCAGCCGGGCATCCTCTACGGCAGGACGGCCAAGCAGTGCACGCGCACCGAGGTCGCCCGCGAGGTCTGGGCACAGCTCAAGGCCGCCCTCAACGACAGCGGACGTACGGTCCTGAAGGACTCCGTGCTGCACTCCTGGTTCCTCGATCCGGCCGTGGACGGACTCGGCACCCCGCACCCGGTCAACGAGGAACAGTTGCTCATCCATCCCGTCGGTACGTTTCACCACCGTCCGCGGTCGGCCACGAAGATCCCCAACCTCTTCCTGTCCGGCGACTACGTGGCCGTTCCCATCGACCTGGCCACCATGGAAGGCGCCAACACCTCGGCCCGGCAGGCGGTCAACGCCCTCCTGGACGGGATCGGTTCGGCCGCCGAGCGATGCACGGTCACCCCGCTGTACCGGGCCCCCGAGTTCGAGGCGCTCAAACGCCACGACCGCACACGTCACCTCCTGCGACTGCCGAATCTCTTCGACGTCGGCTGACGGCCACCGGCGGACGCACCTCAGCCCGGCGGTCGTCACCCCCGCCCCTCGGCCGGGGAACGACAGCCGAACCTGGCGATCCGGGTTGTCCTTGTTCGTATCCGCAAAACTCCGTGTTCGTATCCGCGAAACTCCGTCGGGGCGATCCGACGCCACCCATGGCCCACCCGCGCCCTTGGACCTGGGCGCCATCCTCCCGAGTCGACGCGGACCAGCAGACCGCCCAGGCGTAGGCTTCGCTCAGCATGGACACGACGGGGGCGGAGCACATGACGGCTGAGTCGACACAGAGGTGGGGGTCGACCCTCGACGCGGTCGTGGTCTACGCGCAGGGCGCGCTCTGCCGCCGCCTGGCCCGTGGCGCTGTGCCGCCCGACGGCCGGGTACGGGTGACGGGACTGCCCCGCTCGCTGGACCCGGGCTCGCTGCGGGCCCGGGTCCTGGACTCCCCCGGGACGCGTGTCACCGAGGCCCGGGTGGACATCGAGGCCGAGCCGCTCGACACGGGCACACCCGACGAGTTGCGGCGCGAGGTCGATCGTCTGGGCGACGAGTACGCGGCGGCGCGGGGACGCCGGGACCGGCAGCTCGGCCTGATCGAGGAGGTCAGGGCACTCCATCCGGTCCCCCCTGCCCGCAGGCGCGAGGACCCGCACCGCCGCACCCCGGTCGACGCCTGGCTGGAGCTCGCCGACTTCGTGGACGAGCGGCTGACGGGCCTGCATGTCCGCCTCGTCGAGCTGGAGGAGGCGCTGCGCCACGCCGAACACGCACTCTCCGTCGCCGCCGACAGACTCGCCCGGGCCTCCACCGACGCACCGTCAGCACACGTGGAGACCACCGTGTGCGCCGTCCTGACGCTCGTCGGCGCCGACGACGCGGAGGTGGAACTGGAGCTGGAATACGGGGTGCCGGGCGCCGTCTGGGTGCCGACCTACCGTCTGACGCACCATCAGGGCGACGGCACCGGCCGTCTGGTGCTGCGCGCCTCGGTCGCCCAGCGGACGGGCGAGGACTGGACCGGCGTGCGCATCGCCCTGGCCACCGCCGATCTTCGGCGCCGCACCGACCTGCCGAGGCTCCGCTCGCTCCGGATCGGACGTCGTCAGCCGGCTCCCGCGCCCTCCGGCTGGCGCGAGCCTCCGGCGGGGCTCGCCGACCTGTTCACCGGATACGACGCAGCCGGCCCACGCCCTACGCCGACGGCCGCACCGACGGCCGCAGCGGCGGCCCTCGTGGTCGGCTCCGCGCCCGTGGGTGCCGCGGACGTCTACGCGCCCGTGGCGGTCGCGTCCGGTCCCGTTCCGCCACCGCCCCCTCCCCCGCCGTCGGCACCGCAGGGCTACGGCGGTCCACCGGCCGCGGTCCCGGTGCCAGGTGGCGGGTACGGCCCCTCCCAGAAGTCGTTCGGCAGCGAGATGGTCGACCTCGCGCAGCCGGCCCCCTCGCGGCCGGCCGGCCGGCCGCGGACCGGCGGCAGTTCCTTCGCGGGTGCCCCGGCGCCCATGGGGCCCGCGGCTCCCGGCCGGTCCGCACCGCCACCCCCTCCGGTACCGGTGGCCGGTCCACCACAGCCGAGCGACGCCGAGCTCGACTACGCCGCGCTCGTCCTGGGCGGCCCCGACGAGCAGGGCGGTCGCAGAGGCCGGGTCTTTCCCGCCTCTTCCTTCGACCCGGTGGCGGCCGAGTACCGCCGCCGCGCCGAAGCGGTGGCCACGCTGCAGCTGCCCGGACAGGCCGTGCGGCCCCGCGAGTCAGCCGGTTCCTTCGACCACCGCTTCGATGCCACCGCCCGCGCCGACATTCCGTCGGACGGCACCTGGCACACCGTCACCGTCGGCGAGATCCCGGTCGGCCTGCGCGCCGAGTATCTGTGCGTGCCGTCCGTGGAGCAGACCGTGTACGCGACGCTGGTGATTTCCAACGCCACCGACCAGGCACTGCTGGCCGGCCCCGTGGAGGTCACCGTCGATGACGACTTCCTCCTGACCGCCGCCCTGCCCACACTCGCCCCCGGCAGTGTCCGCCGGGTGGGGCTGGGGCCGGCCGAGGGCATCCGGGTCACCCGTCGTACGAGCGTGCACGAGTCGACCTCCGGCCTGCGCAACAACACCACCGTGCTCGACCACCGTGTCCACGTGGAGCTGGCCAACCGGCTCGCGCGGCCCGTCACCGTCGAAATCCGCGAGCGGGTACCGGTCACCTCCGAACCGGGCGTCCGGATCGAGGAACGAGCCGACTGGACGGCACCCGAGGAAGGTACGGGACCCGATCGTCATGCGCCGGGCACGCGCGTCTGGCGCCTGGAGCTGCCCGCAGGCGCCGCTGCCGCCCTCGACGGCGGCTACGAGATCCGCATCCCGACCGGCAAGGCCCTGGCCGGCGGCAACCGCAGGAGCTGACACACCATGTCCACGGCCCCGAAGCCGATCGCCCTCCCTGTCACCGCCGTCACGTGCCTGGAGGATCGCGCCCACATCGAGCGCGCCACCGTGCTCGACCTGGAGGCCGGGGTCCAGCGGCTGCGTCTCGGTCCGGTCAGCGCGCTCGCAGTCGACCGGACCCTCCATGCCGAGCTGACCGCCGATCACTCCGCGACCGTGCTCGACGCGCGGATCGTCCGCAGCTGGACGCCACGCGGGCCGCTGCCGTCCACCGACGACGACTCCGCCCTGCGCCACCGCGTACACGCCCTCGAAGAGGAGCGGCTCGCGCTGGGACAGCGACGCGACCGGCTGCGTGCCCGCCTCGACCTGCTCGGCCGCCTCGCCGCCGATCTGCTGCGGGAGATCGGCGAAGGCACCGGCGCCGGGGAGAGCGAACGGCCCCGCTGGGCCCGCGAACTGGATCGGGTGGACGGCGAGCGTGACGCGTACGGCGAGCAACTCCGAACCGTGGAGGCGCGGCTGGCCGCCCTCGCTGCCGAACTCGGGGAAGTCCAGCGGGCCATGCACCTCTCCGAGACGGAGCCCGCCGAGCTGGTCGGCCATGTCGACTTGACCGTGGAGGCCGCGGTCGCCGGGACGGTCGGTCTGCGCCTGAGCCACCTCACCCCGTGCGCGCTGTGGCGACCCGCCTACCGTGCCGTGCTTGACGGGGACTCCCTGACGCTGGAGACCGATGCGATGGTCTGGCAGCGCACCGGTGAGGACTGGTCGGGCGTACGACTGACACTGTCGACGGCCCGCTCGGCGCTGGCCGGCGATCCGCCACGGCTGGGCGAGGACCGGCTGACGCTGGTGGACCGCTCCGCAGCGGAGCGTCGCACCGTCGACGTCGAACTGCGTGAGGAGGAGATCGGGGACCTCGGACCAGCCCCGGTGCTCGGTCTGCCCGGCGTGGACGACGGTGGCGAGGCGCGGGTGCTGAGGTCCCCCCCGCCGGTCTCCGTGCCCGGAGACGGCCGCGCCCACCGGGTGCCGCTCTCCGTGTTCACGACGGCCGCGAGCAGCGAGTACGCCTGCGTGCCCGAGGTGTCGCCGCTGGTCACCCAGGTGGTGCGGTTCGACAACCTGTCCGGCCACGCGTTGCTCGCCGGGCCTGTGGATCTGGTCCGCGGCAGCGGATTCAGCGGCCGTGGCACGCTGGACTTCACCTCCCCCGGCGCCCCCGTCGAACTGGCCTTCGGCAGCCGCGACGACTACAGGGTGTCCCGGCATGCCGAGGAGTCCCGCGACTCCGCGGGAATCACCCAGCGGACCGTGGTCACCCGGACGGTCCGGCTGCACCTGTCACGGTTCTCCTCTCCGGGGGAGCACGGCGACCGGCTCGTCGTCCTTCGGGAGCGGATCCCGGTCTCCGAGGTCGCGGCGGTCGAGGTACGTCTGCACAAGGATGCGTGCTCCCCGGCGCCCGACGTGGTTGACGACGAGGGCATCGCCCGCTGGGACGTCACTCTCCCGCCCGACAGCCACCGCACGGTCACCCTGGTCTACGAGGTGTCGGCGAGTTCCAAGGTCACCGGGCTCTGAGCGCTGAGGGCTGAGCCCACCCGCTGACGCGGGCCTGTTCCGGCTCCGCCCCGAGCCGAGGGATATCCGTCTGTCTGGGCGGGCCTCCCCGCGGGACGGCGGACAGCGCTCCCGTGTGGCCGGTGCCGGGCGAAGGCGCGGGGTGGGTGTGGGTGTGGGGCTGGCGCGGACCTGGACGTGGACGTGAGAACGGGGGCGCGGACCTGGACGTGGACGTGGCGTGGACGTGAGAACGGGGACGCGGACGTGGACGTGGACGTGGACATGAGAGCGCGGGCGTGCCGAGGTCGCAGAGGTCCGGCCCACGGCTGGTCAGCGCATCAGTTGGGCCGCGACCGTCGCTCCCAGTTCCCAGCACGCTTCGATGTCCTCCTTGCTCGGCTCCCCTGTCACGATGACGGCCTGGGCCTGACGCCGCCAGCCAAGGCCCGTGGTGATCGACTCGATTCCCCGCACCGTGCCGGTGACGTCACTGCCGCCGTGCACGTAGTAGCCGAAGGGCCTACCTCGGGAAGCATCCAGACAGGGGTAGTAGATCTGGTCGAAGAAGTGCTTGAGTGCGCCGGACATGTAGCCGAGATTCGCTGGGGTCCCGAGCAGGTACCCGTCGGCGTCAAGCACGTCGGACACCGTGGCGGACAATGCCGGTCGCCGCACGATCCGGACGTCCTCGATCTCCGGTGCCGTCGCGCCCGAGACGACGGCTTCGAAGATCGCCTGGCAGTTGGGCGACGGCGTGTGATGGACGATCAGCAAAGTGGCCACACCTCGAACCTTGCCCCCCGACCCGGCCGACCGCAAGAAGCGCAGCGGCGGACCCCACCACGTGGCGCTTCCGCAACGCCTTGCGGCACACGGCCACGCCGGACGCCCGGCATCGCACGCCGTGGTCCCGCACGGTGTGCGCAGCCACGGCTGAACAGGATGAGTAAGGATTTCCTCTTCTCTCTCGCGGTCTCAGGGACGTGGGCAGCGCCGACACGAAAATCAACGTGTCGGTGTGTCGTCTTCGCCATGCGCGGCAGTGAGGAGATCGGCTGCGTGCGGTAGCGGGTGGTGGCCGGAGGAGGGAGGAGTCGGCCTTCCACGAGCAGGGGCGGATGTCGCGGATGACGTTTCCGATCAGGGATCTGCTCACGTCGCCCAGAGCGTCGGCGAGAACGTCCAGGGTGCACAGGTCTCGCAGGTAAAGGAAGGCGAGGATGACGCGTTCCTTGTCAACGATCTTCTGGGGGAAGACTCTGCCTCGGCCTCCCGGCTGGCGGTGGCGCCGCGGCGCTTGTAGGGACGGCATCCGGAGCGACCACACTGGTGTCCCTCATGGTCACCGAGTCCTGGACACCCGCCCGGGAACTTGTCGCACGTTTCTTGGCACGCATCGGTGCGGATGCCACAGCAATCGCCGGCCTCGACAACGCGGGAACCCGGCTGCTCACCACCGACGCCACAACGGATGACAGGCCGTCGCCGCCATCAGGGCGCAGTGTCAAGTCCACCCACGCGAACTCGTCGAAGCACACCGTGCAACCCGGGCCTTTCGGGAAACGCGGATGAGAAGGACGCCGACGGGAGAGCTGCCGCGCCGTGGCGGGTGAACTGCCCTTCGACACGGAGCAAGGGAACAGCAACGGCGGCAATGCCTCTACTTGGCCGCCAGGCAGTTCGCAGGGCAGAAGCGGGCTGCACGCCCTGAACGGTTCAGGAGGCGGTGACGGCCGTATGAGCCAGGGCTACGGTTTCCTGCGGCGTACCGTCGATCGGGATGGCCGCGCCCGCTTCGTCGTCGCCCAGCGGTTCGAGGTCGGCAAACTGCGTAGCGAGCAGGCCGGGCGGCATGAAATGGCCCTTCCGCGCACTGATCCGTGCAGCGATCAGCTCAGGCGAGCCATCGAGATGAAGAAAGAAGACGTACGGCGCGGCGGAAGCCAGCCGGTCACGGTAGCGCCTCTTCAGCGCCGAACATGACACCACTCCACCACTGCCCGCGTGCCCGGTCAGCCACCGTGCGATCTCGTCCAGCCAGGGGCGGCGGTCCTCGTCATCGAGCGGATGACCGGCTCGCATCTTCGCCACATTGGCCGCGGGGTGGAAGTCGTCCGCCTCGGCGTAAGGAACACCGAGGCGCTGCGCCAGCAGTTGGCCCACAGTGGTCTTTCCCGAGGCCGACACGCCCATGACCACGACCAATGGAGCACTGTTGTGAGACATCCCTCCAGGCTAGGGCCTGCGTTCGGATCTTGCCCGCTACAACTCGATGACCACCTTGACGTCGTCCGGTTGTGGCGTGAACGCCTCCATCGCCCGCTCCAGGGGAACCCGCCGACTGATCAGGCGCTCCAGCCATGACAGGTCTGCCTTCGCCAGCGCATCGGCAGCCTGGCGGTAGTGCCGCAGATTGGCGTTGACCGAGCCCACTACCGCGTCGTTCTGCAGCACGACCTCCCTGTTGATGGCGCCCGCGTCCACGCTCACCCGGCGGCCGGCGGGCGACACACCGGTCAGGCACACCACCCCGTAGGGCGCAGTGCCCGTCAGCGAGGCGAGGACGAGGTCGCTCGCGCCCGTCGCTTCGACGATGACATCCGGGCACACGGCGGAGACGACCTGCTCGATGTCCTCCGCGTGGTATATGGCACCCAAGTCCCGTACCAGAGCGGGTTTGGGCCCTTCGGTCACCCGGTCGAGCACATGCACCTCCAGTCCGCGCTGCGTGCCCAGGATGGCGGCCAGCAGACCAATGGGCCCGGCACCGGTCACCAGAACGCGGCGCGGCTCGAACCACGAACGGGCACCGACACGCTCCACCTGTTCCCATGCCTTCGCCACCACGGTGGTCGGTTCCATGAGCACACCGACGTGCTGCAGATGCGACTCCAGCTTCACCGCGTAGTCGGCCTCCACGCACCACACCTGCGCGCCGAAACCGTCGATCTCCTTGATACCGCGTTCGGTGTAACGGCCGTTGCGGCACATGTCGAACTCCCCACGAACGCAGGCCCCACACGGCTCGGGGTCCGGGCGGCGTACCACCCCGGCGACAAGGTCACCGGCCGCGAAGCCGCTGCCGTGCGGCGCCTGCCGCACCCGCCCGAGCGACTCATGCCCCAGCACCAGCCACTCACGGCCCGCAGGGGCCCAACCGTACTCACCCCGGACGATCTCCCTGTCCGTTCCGCACACCCCCACCGCCAGGCCCTCCACCAGCAGTTCCCCGGAAGCGGGGACGGGCTCAGGCACATCCCGCACCTCCAGGGAGTCCTTTTCGCCAGGTCGCACGGTCAATGCACGCATCGTCAAGTCGCCCCTCTCGTCCGCCGACGCCTGATGTCCGAGCGCCGCTGTCTTGACGTATGTCCCGCCTTGACGCGTTTCCCGCAGCCGCTGGTGGAGTCACTGTGGTGGCATCCACTCCACGAGCGCGAACCCGCGCACATGTGGCTGCGGAAGATCGCGTCCGAGGCCGGGCGGTTGGTCCATGCCCTGTGAGGCCCGTGCCCGCATAGGACCCGGGCTGAAAGCCCCACAGGAAGCCGATTTCGGCGGAGGGGCGGCGGCATCACATCGTGAGGCAGGACGTTCAGAGGGGGCCGTGCCGCCATGCGGCGCGGCCTCGCGGCACACCGACATCGGCGGCTTCCTGGGCGGCGAACCGGACGACCCGGCCTACCGGGAACAGCTGATCCGCTGGTTCCAGTACGGCACCTTCAGCCCCGTCATGCGCCTGCACGGTGACCGCTAACCGAACCAGCCGTTCAGCGCGTGGATGACCGGCGACCCCAACGAGGTCTGGTCGTACCGCGAACAGGCCTGCCCGACCCTGCGCTACACCTCCTCCTGCGCGAACGCCTGCGCCCCTACCTCCACGAGCTCGCCGAGACCGCCCACCGCACGGCACCCCGCCCATGCGCCCGCGTGTTCCTCGACTTCCCCGACGACGAGACCGCCTGGGACGTCGACGACCAGTACATGTTCGGCCCCGACCTGCTCGTCGCACCGGTGGTCGAGGCGGGCGCCCGCGAGCGGGCCGTCCACCTGCCGCACGGGTCCACTGGATCGACCCCGCGACCGGGACGGAACACGAGGGGGGCAGGACGCTGCCCGTCGCCGCGCCACTGGAGCGCATACCCGTCTTCGTCCGCGCCGGGTCACCTCTCACCGGGACGCAGGTGTACTGACGTGCGCGTGCAATGGGGTGAAGCCGTTCGGCTCCGCGGCTGATCCGTCTCGGGAGGCCGCGCACCGCTGAACGGCCCCGGTGACGAGCAGGCCGCCCGCGACATCGCGAGCGGCCTGCTTCCTCAGGGTGTGTCCTCTGGCCGTCAGCTCTGGCCGGCCGTACGGCGCCTGCGCGCGAAGTAGACCGCGCCGGTGCCGGCCACCACGACCGCGAGACCGGCGCCCGCGATGATGGGAGCGCTGCTCGACGCGCCCGTCTCGGCTAGATCACCGTTCGTCTTCGGGTCGTTCGTTCCCGCACCGCCCTCGCCGGTCCCGGGCGTGGCCGACGTGGTGGGGGTCGGAGACGTGCCCGGGCCGGGCGCCTCGCTCGTCGAGAGCACGGCCGCGAAGGCGCCCGCGATCGCCTTGTGGCCCTCGGCGTTGGGGTGGGGATCCTTCTTCGGCGTGCACGCCCAGGTCAGCTGACAGACCTTGGCCACGTTCACCGGCACCTTGCCCGCGTTCGGGAGGTCGACAAGGGTGCCGAAGTCGTCCGAGGAGAAGGCCCCGGCCACGTCCGCCACCTTGAAACCCGTGGAGTTGTACACCTGGGCAATACCCGCGTTGCCGGCCTTGATCAGGGGAGCCGACTCCTTGGCGGCCTTCTGCCCCGCGTCGCCCAGCAACCAGCTCGCCAGGAACGGGTTGTAGTACGTCGAGCCGACGAACTGGGTGTTCTTCGTGCCCGCCTTGCGGAGCGCGCCCATGACCTGGGCGAGGTTCTGGCTCATGGCCTGGCTGGCGGTGTTCAGGCACGCCCCGTCGAGGGTGCCGGCCGGGCTGACGCATGCCTGGATGTCGTTGGCGCCCACGCTGAGGGTGACGTAGGCGACCTTGCCGTGGTGCTGGGCCATGGCCTTCACGGCGGCGTCCAGTTGGGACTTGGCCTGCGGGTAGTCGCACTTCCCGCCCTTGAGCAGGGACTCCGTCGTCTCCCCGGAGCAGCCGAGGCGTATGTGCTTCAGTCCGGGGTCGCGCTGCTTGAGCTGCGCGTAGAGCTGGTCGGTGTAGGCGAGATCGGTGTCCTTGTCCACGTCCGGCTGGTAGCCGGAGGCCAGGGAGTCGCCTAGCGAGATGTAGTACGTGGTGTCACTGCTGCTGGTCGCCTCGTCGGCGGCGGCCAGGCCGGGCGTGCTGAGCACGACCGTCAACGCGGAGACGGCGAGTCCCGGGCCGAACCGCTGAAGGATTCTCATCACTTACGCGCTTTCCATTTTTTGGGGGGAGGGGTCGGATGCCGGAGAGAACGGCGCGAAATGCGACTGAAGAGGGAGCGACACTCAACGCTGCAGTCCCGAGCATCCGATGAATCGCCTTGGTTAAGGCAGGGGGAGAAGTGCTGCCCCCGTGCGAGTGCGGGAGCTGCCCGACGTCGTACTGGAGACGCGTGGATCAATGTAGTGGGCTCGAGATCCACTTGGGCCTGTGAGCAGGACAAATTGAAGCCTGTTATGACACGTGTAAGTGTCAGAAGGGTCCGTTCGGTCGTAAATTCGTGACCCGACCCGCTCGTAACTCATCTCTCCGTGATGGCCAATGGACGGCATTGTGGCGTCGGTGCCCCGACGCAGCCGGTGAGCGCCGCCGGCCGGCCGTAGTGGTCAGTGAGCGGGTGGAGTTGCTTCGCCAGGACCTCCATCCGGTCCGCCCCTACGCGGAGTTCCGTCAGGCAGCTGCGGACGGCGGCCTCGTACGTGCTCCTGATCTGGAGAAGGAAGGTGACACCCTGTTCGGTGACCGTCGCGTGGGCCGCGCGTGCGTCCCTGGGGCATGCCGATCGGGTGATCAGTCCGCGAAGCTCCTGGCGGGCGACGGCACGGGATACGCGGCTTCTGGAGAATCCGAGTCGGGTGGCGAGTTCCGTCATGTGAAGAAAATGGTGCGGATTTCTGTGCAGGTGAGAAAGGGTCAGGTATTCCTCCCAGGTGATGCCGGCCTGCTGCTGCAGAGATCGGTTCACCGCGGTTTCGACAAGGCGGCCGAGCAGCGCCAAAGTTTCGTAGGCCGGAATGTCTGCCGCAAAGGGTGCTTCTTCCATAATGAAGGCTCGTTTCCTGAGGCGTTTACGATGAGGGCGGATGCGGTTTTCTACCTCTGGCGCACCGGGTCAGCGGGTCGGGGACCCGGCTTTAGGGGCGGCAGAGGGTGAGGAAGGAGCCCGCCACGGCCGGCGTGAGGCCGAGGACGGACACGACCACGGGCAGGGCGCTGGATTGACCGCCGAGGCCGGCCGGTGCGGGTGCGAGGGCGCCCAAGAGGAATTGACAGTTGGCTGTCGCCGCGCGCGACGATCTGCTCTGCACCTCGGCCAGGGCGCGGGTAGAGGCCCGGTGCGGAACGGTTCGGAGCCCGGCGGGCAGCATGCACCGCTGCCCGCCGGGCTCCGGTTGCGCTCCCGCCGTCAGGCGGCCCGTCGCTGGAACTGCTGGTTGGCGCCGGCGCCGCAGGTCCACTGGATGAGCTTGGCGCCGTTGTCGAGGAATGCCGAGCTGATGTCCAGGCACTTGCCGCTCAGCCGGGAGACGATCCGGACGTAGCCGTCGCCGGTGCCCTGCAGCTGTCACTGCTGGTTGGTGCCGGTGGAGCAACCCCACTGGATGATCTTGTGCTGCCGTGCAGGTGTACTGGGTGAGCTGGACGCCGTCGTTCACCGACTTGCCGGGTACGTCGAGGCACTTGCCGCTGCGCCGTGCGGCGAGGGGCTCCCACGCTCCGACACCGTCGACCTTCCCGGTGGCGGTGTCGACGGTGCTCTGCGGGTACCAGTCCATGGTCATGGTGGTGTCGGTAGGGAACTCCAGCGGCAGCCAGACGTACTGGGAGGCGTTGACGTCCTGCCCGAAGGAGTTGCCCCAGCGGTCGCCCATGTAGAGGTACTCGGTGCCGGAGGTGCCCTGGGCCGGCAGGACGTACGCGGTCTGGAGCCGTAGGCCGTGGCGTCGGCGATGTACCACGTTGAAGACGCGTCTGAGCATCGGATTCCTCAGGGAAGGACCAAGGGGCGAAACGAAGAGCTGCGCGGCTCTGACGAGGAAAGTAGATGTCACGCGGGATCCTCGTCAATGGTTCCGACACACAAGATCAATTTGACCATGATGAGTAGTATTCATTTCCAGGTCGACAGCTGGTGGCCGCTGTCGCATAGCCCTGATGGGCGCGTGGGTAGGTGTATCTACCTGCTTTTCTTTCCCTGTTGAGGATGGAGGGCGTCTTTCCGTCCGCGGGGCAGCTGTTCAGCGTCGGCGCTACCCAGGAAAGCATGTACATGCCTATTTCCTCGCCGCATCTTTGGATCAGCCTCGATGAGTACGTTTCATCGAATGACGGCGGACATGGCCGTGGGGGGGGGGCGCCGCGCGGGGGGGGGCCCCCCCCCCCCGGGGGTACACATTAAAAATACACCGTAACCCACATACAAAGCAGGCGGGGGGGGGTGGGGGGGGTGGT
>NZ_JBIBEN010000010.1:0-67328 GCF_042955065.1 Streptomyces sp. NPDC012510 | reverse complement strand
CCCTTAAAACATTTAACTTCCATTTTCCCCCCCCGCTTTTTTGGACCCCCGACTTTTTTTTGGTGGGGGGGGGGGGGGGTGGCACCGGGGGGGGGGGGGGGGCCCCCGGGGGGGCCCCCCCCCCCCCCACGGGTGCTTCACCTTGATCAGTCCACGTTCACCATCTTCCAGAGCTGGCTGTCGGCGTTCGTGTCGGTCGTCTGGACGAGTTGAGCGCCCGAGGACAGCGCCAGCAGCTTGCTGCTGTTCATATTCTTGATCTTGAAGTACCCGTTGCCGGTGGCGACCAGTGTCCAGTGCTGGTTCGCACCGTTGGTGTCGGACCACTGGACGATGCCCGCGCCGTCCGTGGTGAGCCTGTCCTTGACGTCCAGCAGTTTGCCGGTGTCCTGGCTGACGATCTCGTAACTGCCGTCACCCACCGGGACGAACCGCCAGCGCTGGTTCTGGGCTCCGCTGTCGGTCCAGTGGATGATGTTCGCTCCGTCGGAGTTGGATCCACCGGAGATGTCGACCGCCTTGCCGCTGCTCTTGTTGAGCACCTTGTAGAAGGCGTTCTTGGCGGGGAACGAGATGTGGGCGAACGCGTCCAGTGCGCAGACGGTGTTGGAGGAGGAGGCGTTCTTCGTCCCGGTGCACACGATCTTGATCGTGTGCGGGCCGGCGGCGAGATCCGTCTTCTCGAACAGCACCACCTGCTTCGTCACCGTCGAGGCGTAGGCGTCGATGCCCGCCTGTGCGAGGGCGCCGTCGAGGTAGACGTCCACCTTGCCCATGTTCGGCTGCTTCATGCTGAGGTAGCGAATGCCCGTGCCGGTGAAGGAGTACTCGGCGTAGTTGCCCGAGGCGCTCGTGAACTTCTCGGACCCGTTGTAGTCCTTGGTGTCGTTCCAGTTCGACCAGCCGGAGGAGTAGGTCATGCTCGCGGCCTTGTCGTCGACGTAGGCCCAGCGCTGCCGCACCAGCGCCTTCGACGCGACGGACGCGGCACCCTGTGCGTCCACGACGTAGAGGCGGTAGTCACCGAGCGACGGAGGAACGTCGATGGCCGTCGCGGTTCCGCTCGCCTTGGTCATCGTGGGACCGACGGCGAACGTGGTGGTGCCGGACGGTGCGAGCCAGAGGGTCTTGGTCGCGTCGCCGGTGCTGCGGACGGGGACGGACGACACACCCTTGCCGGCGAACGTGGCGGCGGGCAGCGCGTAGTCCTGCAGGGCCACCCTGCTGCGGGGGACGAGGTCCTTGTAGGCGTCCTCCAGGCCCGCGTTCACGGCGACGTCGTACGCCTGCGACGGCCACACGTTGTCCGCGTACGCGCGCACGTCCTGGATGGTGCTGGCCGTGACGTTTGGTTCGAAGATCTTGTTGACGGTGCCGTAGGTGTTGGTGATCGACAGGTTTTTCTGGCGGCCCCAGTTGCCGGAGTGGATGGTGGACGTCAGACCCGGGTCCACGTCGAGCACGTTGTCGTGGAAGTTGATGTTGGCAGAGCCCTCATCGGGGTGGATGCCGTACTTGTGGCCGGCCGGAACACCCTGCATGTAGTTGCCGCTGATCTCCGTTCCCGGCTGGTTGCCCAGCGTGTATATGGGACCGGCGTCGGCGAGCGTCTGCATCGTGTCGACGATCTCGTTGTACCTGATGGAGTTGTTCTTCGCCGTGGTGGTCGGCGTGCCGGGCCGGACCGAGTCCGAGTCTCCGTTGAAGTTCCACCAGCCCCAGCCGAGCGAGATGCCCGCCCACGGGGACTTCTCGATCCGGTTGTGCTCCACGGCCAGTGATTCGACGAAGTACGCCGAGACGGGGTTGGAGCCGTTGAACAACACCGCGCTGTCGTAGAGGTAGTTGTTCCTGACGGTGATGTTCTTGCAGATGCCCTCGACGTTCACCGGGTACTTCTCGTGGTTGGTCGAGGTGTAGTCCCCGATGTACACGTGCTGGGGGTGTCCCACGGTGATGGCGGACCCGGCTATGTCATTGACGTAGTTGCCGGTCACCTGCGAGTCGGTCACGTCGTTGGCCAGGGTGATCCCGTCGGCACCGGTGTGCTGCACCGTGTTGCGCTGCAGGTTGATCCCGTCGGCGTTCTCGATCTGGATCATCGCCGGCTGCAGGTCGACGTTGCGGTATGTGAAGGCGTGGAAGTTGTCGTTCGCGAACACGTTCGCGGTGACGTTGCCCTGCTGGCCCTGCCGGAAGACGGAGTCCGCCACCTGTACCAGGTTCCAGTCGGAGTGCTCGACCGTGAGACCGGAGAACGTGATGTTCCGCGTGTGGTCGGTCCTGGACGTGCCGGCGATCTTGAGGATGGTGGAGACGTTGTTCGGCGCGAAGACCTCCGCCGTCGTCATGTCCTCGGAGCTGGACTTGTAGTAGTACAGCGTGTCGGTGGTCTTGTTGAAGTAGAACTCGCCCGGCTGGTCCAGGAACTCGTACGCGTTCATGAACGTCTGGGTACCGTCGGCCTTGAAGTCACCGTTGTACGCGAACTGGGCTATGGCCGCGCCCGGCTGCTGGAACTTGGCCACGCGGTTGGCGCCGTCCGAGCTGGTGGTGACCTCCCTGACGCCCACGATCGCCGTGGTCCAGGTCGTCGCCGTCTTGATCTCCACGTCGTCCTGGTTGGACGCGATGGCAGGCAGGGCGGAGAGACTGTACTTGGCCGCGTCGCACGCCGCACCCGTCTCCCAGGCCCAGGAAGGCAAGGGGTCGTCGTGGACCGTGTAGTTCGACCCGTAGCATCCGGCCGAGCTGATCGTCTTCGAAGCCATCTGGGCACGCTTGCCGTCGACGTAGAGAGCGCGGAGCTTGTTGTCGCGGTTGAGCGTGGCCTTCCAGATGTTCCCGCTGTGCTGTGTCCAGCCGGT
Organism: Streptomyces sp. NPDC012510; assembly: GCF_042955065.1. NCBI lineage: Bacteria > Bacillati > Actinomycetota > Actinomycetes > Kitasatosporales > Streptomycetaceae > Streptomyces > Streptomyces sp. NPDC012510. The sequence goes on along the minus strand of NZ_JBIBEN010000010.1, from coordinate 64,461 downwards.
CACCGGAACGCCTCCGTCGAGGACCGGCTTCTCGCCCGGGTAGGCGGCGTAGACGACTCGGTGCCCGTTCGTACCGGAGTCGGCCGAGGTGAAGTTGATGGTGCTGCTCACCGGGTAGGTGCCGCCCCGGAGATAGACGTTGATGTCTCCGGTCATGTCGTCGTTGACCGTGCGCACGACGTCCCGGGCGTGCTGCAGGGTCTTGAACGGTGACGAGATCGTCCCGGAGTTGGTGTCGCTGCCGTTGGGGGAGACGTAGTACGTCGCCTGGGTGGCGGCCGCGGCCGGGGTCGGCGTGGTGAGGGATGTCAGCAGCGCGGCGGACACCGACAACGCGAGCACTGCTGACAACTTGCGCAGAGGAGGGGCGAGGTGGTTCATCGTCTGCTCCTCCTTCTGGTGCGGACGGTCGAGCAGGCGTTCATACGGCGGCTCCTGGGTGTTTCTCGGTGCGGTTGACGCGGATCTTCATCACGCCCAATCCTGAAGCGTCTCGGAGGTCCCGAGGCGCGCCGGTGACCGGCAGAACCCCCGGTCGGGGGTGGGTTCGCGACGTCGGAAACGGTGAAGCTCACCTCCGACGGAAACGGAGCGGGGGCGTAATCGATCGGCCGGGCGATGGCGGACGGTCCTGGCGCGCCGGTCAGGCATGAGAGGAACCCCCCGTGCCCCGGGCCTCGGCCCGGTGGGGACGTAGGACCTGATCAGCCCCTTGTCCCGGAGCTCGTCCCAGAGCGCCTGGGGGACGGCGCCGCGGTGGAGTTCCACGTTCCGTTCCACCTGCCGTGCTGTCCGCATACCGAGGGTGAAGCGGCCGGCGAGCATCACCACGTCGGCGGCGGTCTCGCGCAGGAAGCGGGCGAGCATCGCCGACTGGTTCATGCCGGAGCCGATCGTGCCGATCACGCCCTACTCGCGCAGCTCGGCGAGCATGGGCATGGCCTCGTCGGCGGCCTGCCGCCAGTGGTCGTCTGGCGAGATCCCACAGGTGGTGGTGGGGGTCGATGAGGACGGGGCTGGAGGTCACTGGGCGGTCCAAGTCGTTCGGTCCGGTACGAGCTGTCAGGCGGTGGTGCTGTCGTCGGGCGCGCTCAGGTGCCAGACCTCGGTGAGTTCCGTCCACTGGCGTGCGTCGCCCCGGTCGGGCCAGGGCTCCTGGCAGGGGTCGGTGAGCTTCCACCACTCCCGGGTCTCGGGGTCGGCCTCGAGGGTCGCGATGTCGGCCTCGAAGTCCTTGCCGTGGTACTCGAAGTAGGCGAACAGCGCGTCGCCGTGGAGAAAGATGCTGTAGTTCCGGATGTGTGCCCGGTGCAGGGCGGCTTGGACTCCGGGCCAGACGGCGGAGTGGAGTGCGAGGTACTCCTCGCGGTGCTCGGGCCGGAGCCGGATGGTCTGGGCGATACGTTTCATCAGATCTTCCCTTCCGGGGCCGAGGCGGCCGTGTCGCCCGGGGCGTCGAACGGTGTGCGGTAGCTGGCGGTGTGGGCACGCAGCCGCAGCCGGAGGGTGAGCCGGATGCGGGTGGACGCGGGCAGCCGGACGGTCAGGAAGCTGCTGTCGCAGGACTGCTCCGCCTCGCCGACCACCGGTTCCGTGTGCCCGTAGTCGTACATGTCCCCGATCCAGCCGTCATCCTCGCAGGTCGTGTACCGGACGGCGGTGATGGTGTGCTCGGCGAAGGCGCCGGCCTGGACGATCACCGTGCGCTCCGCCTCGGGGGCGAGGTTCACCAGTTCGACGGTGGTCGCCTCGGGGTCGATGGAGCTGACGAGCGCGGCCACGTCCGGCGGCAGGCCGGCGCGGCGGGCCTCGGCGTCGTGGTAGCGCAGCCGGGCCTGCTGCAGGCCGCCGTTGTACAGCACCTGCGGGCCGCCCCAGGTGAGCTGCACGAGGGCTTCGGTGGCCACCGGGTTGCACAGCTGCCATACATGGATGTCGGCCTCGGGCACGTCCAGGTCCCGGTAGCGGTCGACGCGCCGCAGGCGGTGGCGGACCTGGGCCTGGGCGGCGGCGAGGATCCGCTCCGGGTAGCCGGGGTTGTCACCGGCGAGGAAGGCGAACCATGCCTTCTCGTGGCCGGACTCCTCCTTGGCCCGGAACGGCCGGACGGTGCGCCAGTCGATGCCGTCGGCCTCGCGCAGCCGCTCCAGCCTGGAGCGGTCGGCGTCGGAGGCCGTGTGGTGCCACAGGGCCACCGGCACGGGCGGGGTGACCGGGTTGTAGTCGAACCAGCCCGCGTCGTTGTGCCGGAACGGCAGATGCGGGGTGGGTGTGTGGATGTCCGGGCCCAGCTCGACGGCCCACTTGGAGGGGAGGCTGGAGTCCGCCTCGGTGTGGGGCATCACCTTGGCGTGGCCGATGAGGGTGTCGAGTGAGGTGGCGACCAGGGAGAGGCAGTCGTCGTCCCCGGTGGCCGTCGCCGCCGCGAGCGCCGCCACACAGGCCGCGTGGCCCACGCTGTGCCAGCCGTGCGGCCAGGACCAGCCGTAGTGGCCGCCGTACCAGCGGCCCTCCAGGAGGCCGCCGACGACCCCGTCCGGGCTGACGTTGTCCGGGATGAGCCCCTCGTTGGCACGTGTGCGCTCGCGCCACGCGCCCACGTACCCGACGATCCAGTCGCGGTAACGCTCCTCGCCGGACAGGATCCAGGCGTTGAGGACCAGTCCGGCGGCGGCGAGGTTGACCGCGGTGTCGCCGACGCCCATCCGGTCCCGCATCTGCGCGCCGAGCCGCGGGTCCTCGGAGAGCGGGAACGGGCCACCGGCCGCCTCGGCGAGCCAGTCGAGCGGGAATCCGTACGTCTCCGCCTCCTTCACCAGCCAGGGGTAGACGTCGCCGTCGAACAGGCCCCGGCGGTCGGGGTCGCTGCCGTTGTGCGGGCGGGTGATGACGCGGTGCTCGGGGTCGTAGTTGCCCTTCGCCGGGTCGACGTACAGCTCGGCGAAGCGCAGGGCACGCTCACTCCACCGCTCGGGGGCGGCCATGCACAGGAAGTAGAGCAGCAGCAGGCTCTCGCCCTGGTGGAACCAGTCGTAGCCGCGCTCGTACTCGTCGCACAGCATGTTCAGTTCGGTGAGCTGCCGGGTGACGCCCTCCCAGTGCTTCTCACTTGCGGGGAGCAGGTCGTCGGCGCCGCCGAGGAGATAGAGCTGGGGCCAGTTGAAGAAGACCTCGTAGAAGTCGTCCACACCGTCGCGGGTGGTCAGCGGGCCGGTGTAGTTCAGCCGTCCGTCCGGGCCGGTGAAGTCACGCTGGAAGCGGCGCCAGGCGTGGTCGAGCAGGTCGAACAGGGCACGCTGGGCGACGGCCCAGCCGGGCGGTTCCAGCAGAGGCACCTCGGCCCGGACGCAGGGCGAGGAGGCCGGGTCCTCTTCACCCGGGGTGTGGTCGGCAGAGCTGGAGGGCATCTGAAGGATCTCCGTTCGGGGGTTGCGGTGCACGTACCGGGGGCCAACGGCCGGGCGGGTGGGGCCCGCTCAGGGCGTCATTCCTTGGTGGCTCCGGCGAGCATCCCGCTGACCAGGAAGCGCTGGGCGAACAGGAAGACGACGAAGACCGGTGTGATGGCCACCAGCGTCGCGAGAGCCAGCTGCGGGCGCTCGATCGCGAGCGAGCCGGCGGTCGGGTTGAACGACGGCACACTGCTGAGCAGATTGCCGACGCCCACCTGGATGGGCATCTGGCCGCTCTCGGGGAGCATCACGTACGGCAGGAAGTAGTTGGTCCGGTTGGCGACGGAGCTGAAGAAGCCCACGAGCGCGATGACCGGTGTCGCCGGCGGCAGTGCCACCAGGCGGAAGACCTCGAACTCCGAGCAGCCGTCCATGCGCGCCGCCGCCAGCAGGTCCTTCGGGACGGCGGTGGTGAAGTAGATGTACGTCAGGTACACCCCGAACGGATAGAACGAGTACGGCAGTGTGATCGACCACATCGTGCCGAACAGACCGACCGCGTTGATCTCCGAAGAGGGCGGCGGCCGGCACACTGACGACCTGGAGCTCCACCGAGACCGCGGCGGCGCCGTTGACGTTGTTCATCTCGCAGGCGAAGTCGTACGTCAGCTGGTTGAGCGAGTAGTCGCGTCCGGCCACGCCCACGCTGGCGAGGGAGAGCGGCTTCGGCTCGACGAAGGGCTGGGCGCCGCCCGCGGAGGCCAGGATCACCATGTACACGATCCACTTGCGGAGCATGGGGATCTGCACGTGCCAGGCGGTCTGCCAGGCGGTCTGCCAGGTAGTCGCGCCGTCGATGTGGGCCGCCTCCATCACATCCTTGGGGATGTTGTTCAGCACGCCGTACATGACGACGATCCAGCCGCCCGCCCCGGTCCAGAACGCGATGACCGTGAACAGCAGCGCCAGGTTCCCGGGCTCGATGGCCTCGCCGAAGGTGTCGAAGCCCAGCAGGCCCAGCAGCGAACTCGGTGCAGCTTCTGGTACAGCTTCGCGGGGTCCATGCGGGTCGCGTCCACCCGGACGGTCAACGCGCCGTCCTTCTGGGCACCTGGGTGAAGCCGTCCTCGGCGGTCGTACCGGTCGTGCCTCCGCCGCCATAGGCGGCGGTCAGCATCACAGTAGCCGCGCAGCCGGCCGGCAATGCCGACCGTCTCTCGCCGAGCGCTCTTCTCCGGTCGGCTGAGGGCTTGTTGAGGGTCATGAACGACTCCACTGGGCTTGCGGGCGCCCCGAGCGACTCGGGTGGGCGGCGCGTGAGAGGGGGCGACGCCAGGCCGTCCCGATCCCGTCGGGTGGGGACGACGGCTGTGCGGCTGCCGTCGCGGTAGAAATTAGTCGCCTTATTAAGGTTCCAGTCAAGAGGTCTGGTCGGCTTTTTTTCGATGATCTGATGGGTGTGAGCTTGACATTCGCGAACCATTAAGCCTGCAAATATAGACAAAACAGACTCTCTCGGTAACCTAAGCGGCAGCCTCACGCGCATATAAGTACGACTCATTGGGGTCCTGGTGTATGATGAGCGCGGCTTCACAGCGGTCAGCCGCACTCCTCGCAGTCACTCCCCGGAGGCTGGACAGATGAACGACACGCCCGCGCTCGCTGCGGCTCCGCCTGTGCAGGCATCTCCCGTAGCGACAGCCGCGGCGAAGGACTCGAACGGAAGGGGTGACTACCGTCCCGGTTACGAGGTCGTGGCCGAGCGCATCCTCGAGTTCATCGCCGAGGCGCGGCTGGTGCCGGGCGACCGGATGCCCACGGAGAACGATCTGGCCCAGCAGTTGAACACCAGCAGGGCCGTCGTTCGGGAGGCCGTGAAGATCCTTTCGGCGCTCGGCCGCGTCCGGGCCCACAAGGGCCGCGGACTGTTCGTCGCGGACGACGAGGGCATGCTCATCACCAGTCGCTGGGGCGGCTTCTTCCGACCCGTCGACCTCGACCACGTCCTGATGCTGTTCGAGTTCCGCAGGGTCCAGGAGACGGCCGCCAGCAGCCTCGCGGCCACCCGTGCCACGCCTGCCGAACTGCGAGCGATCGAACTCGCCATGCAGGAGTGCCGGCACGGGTTCGTCCATGGCCAGGTGGACGTGTTCAACCAGGCGGACGACGACTTCCACGCGGCCGTGGCCGCGGCCTCCCACAACACCTTCCTGGTCAGCGCCGTGCGCGACGCACGACGACTGCAGCGGCAGTCCAGCGCGATCGGGATGCACGACAGGCTCGGGGAGGGTACCCAGTTGGCGGTCGAGGAGCATGAGGCGATCTACCGGGCCATTCGTGACGGCCGCCCCGACGAGGCCGCTCAGGCCACGGCAGCGCATCTCGACAGGACGCTGGAGGACTACCGGCGGGAGATCCAGCGGCGCGTGTTCGGGTAAACGGTCGGAGCAAACGGGACCGCCGAACTGACGGGCGCGCTGCGGCGCACCTCCAGGTGGACGGCCTCAGCCTGTCCGGCGCCTCCACGTACCGGCAGGTCGCCGGGCATGCGGGGCTGGACACCGACGCCGCGGTCGCCGTGTTCCGAGTGCCTGGCGCTGCTCCAGGCTGAGAGGTGATCGTCCTTTCCTCGGATGCAACCAAGGCACGAGGCGCTGCGTCGATCACTGACGGAACTGCTGACGCACGTTGATGAAGGAGTGCACGATGTTACGCACAAGCGCCCCTCTTACCTCTGCGATGAGCCGGCGCACGCTGCTTGTGGCCGGTACGGCCACCGCCACTGCCCTGCTCACGACCGCACCCGCCCGCGCGTCGGACGGTGTCAACGGCAGTCTTCGTGCGCTGGAGGAGCAGTACGGGGCCCGGCTGGGGGTCTACGCCCACAATGTCCGCACTGGGGAAACGATCCAGCATCGTGCCGACACGCTGTTCCCGATCTGTTCGCTGTTCAAGACGCTCGCCGCCGCGGCGGTGTTGCGCGACCTGGACCGTGACGGCGAGGTGCTGGCCCGCCGGATCCACTACACCGCGGCCGACCTGGTCGATAACTCGGACGTGACAAAAGATCACCTGGCCACGGGCATGACGGTCGCCGAGCTGTGCGACGCCACGATCCGCCACAGTGACAACACCGCGGGCAATCTGCTCCTGCGTGAACTGGGCGGCCCCACGGCCATCACCCGTTTCGCCCGTTCCCTCGGTGACCCGGTGACCCGGCTGGACCGGTGGGAGACGGAGCTGAACTCGGGCGAGCCGTGGCGGATCACGGACACCACCAGCCCGCGCGCGATCGGCCGCACCTACGCCCGGCTCGTCCTCGGTGACGCGCTCAGCCGGACCGACCGCGCGCTGCTCACGCACTGGCTACTGCACAACCAGACCAGCAACGCCCGCCTGCGCGCGGGTCTGCCGTCCTCATGGGCGGTCGCGGACAAGACGGGTGGTGGTTCTTACGGGACCAACAACAACGTGGGTATCGCCTGGACGGATGACGGCACCCCGCTGATCCTCTCCATCATGTCCCGCAAGTTCGACCAGGACGCCGCGCCGGAGAACAAGCTGATCGCGGACACCGCGCGCCTCTTGGCCCGCGCCCTGCGCTAGCACCACTTCCCACACGTCCACGCACGACACGCGGCAGCCGACCGGCTCGGCTCGGCCTGCCGGATCGCCGGCTGTGCGACCGCATCGAGACCTGCCGTCCCGCCGCCGGCACTCCGGCCGCTGCGCCGGGGTGAGGACGGTGACGACCCAACCGGTCAAGGCCATCGCCCGCCAGATGGATGATCACCGATGCCAGCGACCGCGCGTCCGGCCTGTCTCAAGGCTGACAGAGAGGGGCTCGCCTCCTCTCGGACCGGTGGCGAGGGCCGGGCCGGCTGGGCAGCCACTCGACGTGCTCGCGAGCGAGGCCCCGTTCACTCACACGTGTACACCACATGCTGTCGGCGCATCCTTCTCCGGCAGGCGGACAGACTCCAGGCGCCGGAGCTCGGCAGCCTCCTCCTCTCGAGGAACGCCGCACGACTTGACCGTTCCGCTCCCATCTCATGGCCGCCAGAAAGGGAAGCATCTGTGCCCATGACCGTCGATCACCTGCCCGAGGCCACCAGGTTCGGTGATCCGCCGGTGGACGTCCTTGTGGCCGAACTGCTCGACTCCGGCCAGATCTTCCACGTCAACGACCTTTTCCGCGCCATCCGTACGCTCTCCACGCGGCGACCCCAACTGCCGCCCGGGCTTGAGGAGTTCCCGCGCGAGGCCGTGGCGCCGCTGCCCAGCTGGACAGCCGAGGACGTCCGCAGGGCGGAGTCGTTCTTCTCGCACCACCACGCCTCCGTCCGGGCACTGCACAAGCGCTCCGGACAATGGGACCACGACACGTGGACGAGCCGGTCTCCCCAAAGAACACCGTCGCCGCCTACGTCTTCTCCACTCAGGTGGTGGAGCCGATGTGGAACCTGGGTATCCGCGTCGAGCAGGAGAAGCGGTCGGATTCCTGTGCGCCTGGCACCACGTCCTGCACTACCCGGGCGCCCCCGGCAAGTGCGCCCTGCCCCAGAAGTAAGCCAAAGCCCGCGAACTGTGGCACTCCATGCGCGACCCGGAGTGGCCCCGCAGCGACGACGGCGTCTTCATGACCAGGCAGGCCCTCGACTTCTACCGCAGCCGCCTGCCGCCCGGCTTCAGCGACGTCCACGTCGCCATGCTCCGCACCACGCTCACCGACTGCTACGCCGACCCATATCTCCCCTGCGGCCTTCGGCCTGACCGCCGAACAGGCCGCGAACGCCAACGCCCTCGTCTCGGCGGCCACCGTGCTAGGGGCCCCGCGAGAACGGTCTCCGGGGTCACCCCCTTCGACGCGGCACCGGCGCCGCCGACAAGGCGTTCAACGCCGTACTGCGCCATGCCACGACGCACGATCAGGATGACCATCCGCGGATGCACGAAGAACGCGCCGACGGACGATGACGATATTCACGCGGGGACCTCGGTACTCAACCGTCCTTCGCGTGAAGGGAATGACCGAAGAAAAAGAATGACCGAAGAATTCCAGTGGAGGCCGCTTATGCGTGGTGCCCGGACCTTTCTGCTCGCTGTGACCTGTGTGCTCCTCTGGGGGACCGCAGCCCCCGGTACAGCCGCGGCGGCGGAACCCGGCGAGGTCGTGGTTTTCGAGACGGAACTGGCGCCGCTGACCATTTACCCGGAACCACAGGGCTGTCACAAGCTTCCGGTGGACGCACACGTGCTGATGAATCGCACGGACCGGCCGGTCACGGTGCACGGCGACCCCTTCTGTCTGACGCCCGGCCTCATCGTGCAGCCGGGCTTCGGGGCGCACGTGGCGCCCGGCAGCGGCAGCTTCTCGGCCTGAACCACCGTTTCCCGCGCCCCGCCCCCAACACACACCCAGGAGAACTGCTGCGCATGACCGTCGACCTTGTCGTCATGGGGCTTGGCCATGTCGGGTTACCGCTCGCCCGAGCCGCGGTCTCGGCCGGCCTGGCCACCGCCGGGTACGACGTGTCCGGCATCGTGGTGTCCGGTCTCGCCGAGGGCCGCTCGCATGTCGGTGGTGTCTGCGACTCCGAGGTCGCGGCCATGCTGGACGCGGGCTTCCGCGCCACGGCCGACCCCGCGGTCCTCGACGGCGCACAGACCGTGGTGATCTGTGTTCCGACCGGGCTCACGCCGGAGGGCTTACCCGACTTGTCCGCGGTGCAGGACGCCTCGAGAGTCGTCGCCGCCCGGCTGCGCCCCGGCATGCTCGTCGTCCTCGAGTCCACCAGCTACCCGGGCACCACAGAGGATGTCGTCAGACCGCTGCTGGAGCGCGGCAGTGGACTGCGAGCGGGCGAGGACTTCCATCTCGCGTATTCTCCGCAGCGCATCGACCCCAACAACGAGACCTGGGACGTTCGCAACACCCCGAAGGTCGTGAGCGGTTGCACCGCTCTGTGCGTGAAGTACGCCACCGCGTTCTACGGACGGTTCGTGGACCACCTCGTCCTCGCCCGGGGCACGCGGGAGGCGGAGATGGCCAAACTCCTGGAGAACACCTACCGCTACGTCAATATCGCCCTGGTCGACGAGGTGGCACTCTTCTGCCACCAGGCCGGCATCGACGTCTGGGACGTTCTGCACTGCGCGGCGTCGAAGCCGTTCGGCTTCGCCCCCTTCAATCCCGGTCCCGGCGTCGGCGGGCACTGCATCCCCGTCGACCCCCGCTACCTGGCCGCGCGGGCCGAGTCCCAGGGTTTCCCCTTCCGCATGCTGGCAGCCGCAGACGAGGTCCTCACCCACATGCCGAGGCATGTCGTGGACCGGGCCCTGTCACTGCTCAACGAAACCTGCGGCCGGCCCGAGGGCGCACGTGCCCTCCTCCTGGGCGTCACCTACAAGGCCGATGTCGCCGACGTCCGTGAGTCACCGGCCCGCCCCGTGGCCGCGGGGCTGCTCGCCATGGGGATCGACGTCTTCTACCACGATCCGTACGCCGCCGACTTCAGCGTGGACGATCGGTCCCTGCCGCGCGCCACGGATCTGGGGCAAGCCCTGGGTGAGGCGGATGTGGCGATCCTGCTGCAGGACCACGCCTGCTACGCGAGGGAAGCGCTGGGCAGAGCCCGTTGCGCCGTGCTGGACACACGCGGCAAGGCCGTGGGCAGCAGGGTGACGCTTCTCTGACAGCCCCGCCCGCCGCGTCTGCGGCACCGACGCGGCCCGCTTTTCGCCGGCCCAGCCGACGCCTCGCCCCGCCGACCACGGTCGGCACCTTCCTGCTGGTGTCCCGCCGGCCCACAGACCCCCGCAGTGGCACCGCCCTGCGTGGTCGCGGCCCTTACCAGGGGCCGCAGTCCGTCATCTCTCCGAGACGAACCGAGAAGGAGAACACATGAGCACTGCTGTCGCCAACGACCGTCTGGTGAAGCGTTTCGAGAAGTGGGACACCGACGGCAACGGTGTGCTGGAACCCGGCGACTTCCAGGGCGAGGCAGCCCGGATCGCCCAGAACCTGGGGAGGAAGGCCGACTCCGCGGAGGTCCGGGAACTCCTGAACGCGTTCCAGGGACTCTACGAGAACCTGGCCCTGAAGGCCGGAGTCCCCGCCGGGGGCGGCATCGGCCGGGAGCAGTTCCTCAACGCCACGGGGGACATGCTGTTCAAGGAGGGCGAGGCGAGCTTCAACCGCGCCCTCTCCCCCGTCGTCAAGGCGCTGATCCGCCTGTGCGACGACAACCACGACGGCGAGATCGACCAGCTCGAGTTCCGGGCCTGGCTGACCGCCGTCGGCGTGCCGGACTCCCAGGCCGGTGACATGTTCGGGCAGATCGACGCCAACGGCGACGGCCGCCTGTCCGAGGAGGAACTGCTGGGGGCGCTCCGCGACTTCCACTTCGGCCGACTGGACATCGAGCTTCTCGGCTGACCTGCCGGACCAGCCCCGGTGACCCCCCTGAGTATCCGCTCAGGGGGGTCACCCATGAAGGCCCATGAAGCTCCGTGCAGGCCCCCATGAAGCCTCATGAAGGGGCCGCGCCTGGACGAAGGCGTCAGTCCTTCGGCCCCAGGCCCCCTTCATCCGGACCCTGGACGAAGGTGACACGGGCCTCGGGCCGAAGCCGCAGGTCCCGGCCACTGACCGGACGGGGGGTGTGGATCAGGATGTTGTAGTGGTTCGGAAGGTGGCAGGCATCGAAGCCCAGGACCGTGCCGACCGGCGTGTCCCCGATGCTCACCAGGTCACCACGGTCGATCACACCGCCGCACACCAGTTCCGCGAAGCCGAGGAAGCCCACCCGGTCGATCCGGGCGCCGGGGCGCGGGTCCCATTGGTCGGTGCTGACGAGTTCGTGCACCTCGTCCCGCCGTACGCAGCGCGCAGCATGCTCCTCCAGCCGCATCCCGCGGTCCGTGCGGTGATGCGTCAGCACCTTGACCAGGCTTGCCCGCACCACACGTTTCGGGCCGTCCTCCGCCGGGTTCACCGGTTCGCCTCCGCCGGCGCCGCATCGGACGCGGGCCGGGCGCAGCGGTAGGCCGCCTCGACCAGCTCCAGTGCGGGCAGGCCTCCGTGCGCTCCCGGCCCGGCCGGGGCGCGCCGGGCGGCGAGGGAGGCGAACTCCGTGAGGATCGCCTCGTACTCGTGCCACAGCGACGCCTTGAAGCCGGGGTGGCCGTCCAGCATGTCGGCGCGCAGGACCTCTCCGTCGGCCAGTTCGGCCTCGACGTCCTTGAGTTCTCCCGGATACGACCAGTCCAGTTCCACCGACGCGGTGGCTCCGGTGGGGCTGCTGAGGCGGATCACTGCCTGCCGGTCGACGCCCGAGCCGTCGCGGTGGATCCCGCAGCCGGTGACGGTGACGTCGCCGAGCAGCAGCCGCACCAGGTCGAGGGCGTTCGGGCCGTTGTCGGCCACACAGCCGCCGCCGCAGCGGGCCGGGTCGAGGTACCAGTCCTCGCCGCCGAGATGTTCCTCGATGCGTTCCAGGTACCGCACGCGCACCGCGACGATCTTCCGGCCGGCCGCCTGGTGCGCCAGCGCGCGGACGGCCGCGTTGTAGCGACGGTGGAACGCCGTCAGCAGAGGGACACCGCGACGCCGCGCGAGATCCACCAGCAGGCGTCCCTCGGCGGCGGTGAGGGCGAGGGGTTTCTCGACGCACACGGGAACACCGGCGGCCAGCGCCTCCCGGCAGACCGGGAGGTGCACGTGGTTGGGGACGGCCACGACCAGGGCGTCCGGCCGTGCTCGGGTCAGCAGTGTCCTGTGGTCGCGGAAGCGGGCCGCCGGGCCCCGGTACTGCTCCAGGGCCTGGTCGCGCGTGTCGCACACGGCCGACAGCTCCCAGCCGGGCAGCCGTTCGGCGGCGGCCAGGTAGTAGGGGGCGATGGCGCCGAGGCCGACGACGCCCAGCCGCAGGGGCCGGGTCATCGCGGGTTCCCGGAGCCAGAGCCGACGAAGAGGCCCAGGTCGGCCAGTTCCCGGTACAGGTGTTCCGGCAGCGGGATGCCGTCGCGGCGGCGCTCGGCGGCGAGTGCGGCCTCCCGCCACCCCGGGTAACGCACCGGTGCGCCGCCGGGCACCGGCGGGCAGTCGGCGAGCGCGCCGAACAGGGACCGGGTCGAGCCGGCGACGTCCGTGCCCGGACGCAGCACCTCCGGGGCGATCGCGAGGAGGAAGAAGCCGATGTCGTCGTCCCGTCCGTGCGGCCGGCCGTCCCCTGCCAGAGCGGCGGGCGAGGGCCCCACGGCCGCCCCGGACACCACCGCGGCCAGCAGTTCCACCGCGATACCGAGTCCATAGCCCTTGTGTACGCCGGTCTCGGCCGTACCGCCCAGCCAGCGCAGGAACGCCTCGCCGCGGTCGAAGGCGGCCGGGTCGGTGACCGGGTCGCCCGCCGCGTCCTCCAGCCAGCCGGCGGGCACCTCGGTGCCCCGGCGGGCGGCGACGCGTACCCGTCCGGTGGGCGCGACGGTGGTGCTCATGTCCAGCAGGAAGGGGTGGCCGTCGAGAGCGGGTGCGGCGACGCTCAACGGGTTGGTGCCGAGCATGGCCACCGCCCCTCCTGGCGGGCGTGCGATGCGCTGGCCGCCGCAGTTGCTCGCGACGAGGCCGATCATCCCGGCGTGCGCGGCGCGGGCGGCGTGGAAGCCGGCGCACCCGAAGTGGGTGGCGCCGCGCACGGACACCAGGCCGACGCCGTGCCTACGCGCCCGGGCGACGGCGTCGTCCATGGCTTCGGCCGCGGCCCACAGGCCCAGTGCGCGGCGGGCGTCGACGACCGCGCAGGCGCCCAGGTCGGTGACGGTCCGCGGTTCGGCACGGGGGTCGCAGCGCCCCGACTCCAGCAGCGGCAGGTAGAGCCGGGGGAGGTTGAACACTCCGTGCGAGTCGAGGCCGGTGAGGTCGCCGTGGCACAGGGCGTCGGCGGCGAGCCGGGCCCTGTGGGCCGGGATGCCGTGGCCGGTGAACAGGCCCGTCAGCGCCGCATGCAGCTCGGCGTGGCCGACGAGGACGGATGAGTGGTCGGACGTTGCCGAGGCGGATGCGTGGTCGGAGGTTGCCGGGGAGGCGGTGGATGCCGTCATACGGGGTTCCTTCTGGGAGGGGCGGGTCGGTGGTCTTCGGCGAAGAGGGTGACGAGGCGGTGGACGACGCCCGCGAAGTTCTCCAGGTCGGCGAGGTCGACGAACTCCCCGGGCGCGTGGGCGTGGTTGGCGGCGAGGTCACCGGGGCCGAGCACGGTGGTGAAGGCGTCGTCCAGACCGGCGGCCCAGATGGCGTCGCAGGTGAAGCCGGGGTCGCCGTCCGCGGGCCGGGCTCCCGCGCGGGCCAGGAGCGCCTCGGCCCAGGGGTCGTGGTTGTCCAGGGCGGGCAGTCCGTGCTTGTCCCAGCCGAGCTCTGTGAGGCGTGTCGCGTCCCGTGCCGTGCGGGCGAACTCCCGGGTGGAGGCGAAGAGTTCGGTGAAGCGGAGCAGACCGTCGGTGAGGTGCCGTGTCACGGCGGCCTTCAGGTGACGGCCGTCGGCGGTGGTGCGGTAGGACAGGTTCACCAGCAGGGTGCCGGTGCCGTGGACGCGGTTGTGCGTGCGGCCGGTGTGCAGCCCGGCCAGGCACACCCGTGTGCCGGGTACGGCCCCGTCCAGGCGGGCGGCGAGGTGCTGGGCGAGGAAGCCGAGCAGCACGGTGGCGTTGTGTCCGGCGTCCGGGTGGTCGTCCACGGCGTCCTCACCGGTGACGGTGATCCGGGCGGTCATGGAGGCGGTCGCCCGGGGCAGCGCGCGCAGACCGGTCGGTTCGCAGAACACGTTGAGGCGTCCGTGGTGGCCTGCTTCCAGCAGGGGGCGGGTGCCGTAGGTGCCCAGGGCGCCGCCTTCCTCCCCGGCGACGGCCTGGAGCAGGACGGTGACGTCCCGTCCGACGGCGGGGTGGGACGCGGCGGCCCGCAGCCCCGCGAGCAGGGCGACGGCGGGTCCCTTGGCGTCGGCCGCGCCCCGGCCGGTGAACCTGCTTCCGTCGAAGGCGGGCCGGCTGTGTCCGGCGACGGTGTCCAGATGGACGTTGAACATCACCGTGTCCGCGCGGGGACGCTCGGGTCCGAGCCGCAGCAGCAGGCTGGGCTGGTCGGTGAGGAAGCGCGGATCGCGAGCGGCGGCCCGGACGGTGGAGGGAACCCCGGGCCGGTCCAGGCAGGCGGCGGGCGCGGTCGCGAGCCGTACGGTGCGCAGCCCCGCGTCGGCGGCGGCTGCGGCGTACCGGTCGAGGAGGTCGGGCAGTCGGGACGGCGGGTCGTCCCCTCCGGCCTCCAGCGGGTTGACGCTGGGCAGGCCCAACAGGTCCAGCAGCAGCTTCTGGTACTGGTCGGTGAACAGTACGGTCACGCCGTACCGTCCGGGTGGGCGGGTGCCGCCGACGCATCGACCCGGTGGGCGGGCGCCGCCACGGTCCGCAGCAGCCGGGTGAGCGCCTGTCCGGCCCGTACGAACAGGTCACCGGCCTCTTCACCGGCCCGGACCAGGCCGTCGTGGGGGCGCACGGCGAGATGTGGTTCGAGGGAGAGGGCCCCGGTGTAGCCGTGGGCGGCCAGGATCCGCAGGCATGCGGCCACCTCGGCATCGCCCTCACCGGGCAGCGTGTAGGCGGTGGTGCCGTCCGGGGTGCGGACGGCGTCCTTGATGTGGACGTGGGCGACGTAGGGGGCGAGGTGCTGCAGCATGTCCGGCGCACGGTAGCCGTACGGAACGCCGTTGCCGGTGTCGAACAGCAGGCGCAGGGCCGGGTTGTCGACGCCGCGCAGCAGTCGGAGCGCGCGGTCGGCCCGGTCCCCGGCCCAGCCCGCGCAGTTCTCGTGCACCAGCACCAGGCCCGCCCGCTCGGCGCGGTCCGCCAGGACGGCGGTGCGGGCGAGGACGCGGTCAGCCCACTCGGTCTGCGTCAGGCCGTCGTTGGGGTACGACATGATCCGTACGAGACGGCAGCCCAGGGCGGCGCAACGCTCGGCCAGGACGTCCAGTTCGGCGAGGTCCACGGCGAGGTCACCGGTGACGGGACGGGACCAGTTGCCGATCCTGGAGGCCACGGCGATCACCGTGACGCCGGCGTCCTCCAGCCGCCGGGTCAGGGTGGCGAAGGCGGCCGGGGAGAGGTCGGCGAGTGCGGTGCCGTCGAGCGTGCGCAGTTCGATGGAGTTCCAGCCCAGGTGCCGCAGGGCGGCCAGCTGGCCGTCGGTACCGGATGCCGCCTCGTCACCGATCCCGGCCAGGGGCCCGAATTCCGCGGCGTCGTGCCCGGCGGTGCGGTGTCGGAGCATCTCAGCGGCTCCCGGTGCGCGCGGACGGTGCGGCGGCGCAGTGGTCCCGGGCCGCGCACAGCAGGCGGGCGGTCTCGCAGGCGAGCGCGAAGCCGGTGGCGTCCGGTGCTTCGGCGAGGAAGCCGCGATAGGCGCCTTCCAGGAAGTCGGTCAGGGCGTCGTCCCGGAAGACCTGGCGGCCGGGCCCGGGCACACCGCCTGTGGCGTGGGCTCCGGTCGGCGCCGCGGGCGTGTCGCCACCTGTGGGGGTGATGACGAGCTGGGCGTGGTCGTCGTCCTCGCTCAGGGGGAAGTGGCCGGTGGCCGTCCCGCCGTCGAACTCGCACACGACGCTGCGCTGTCGCACGGGTGCGCCCAGGTCGGAGCGCAGCAGCGTGGACACCCCGGTGCTGTGCTCCAGTTCCACCTGGGCACCACCCATGCCGGGCAGCTCCCGCTCTTCGCAGCGCAGGTCCCAGCAGTGCGCGGCGCGCAGTTCGGCGGGGCCGGCCAGGTCGAGGGCCAGAGCCAGGGAGTGGGGCAGCTCCACGTCGAGGGCGCTTCGGTGCCCGTCGGTGGTCAGGGACCGCAGGAAGCGTGGCTTGTGCTGGTCCACGGTGATGCGGCGCAGCGGGCCGAGCTGTTCGCCGCGGACGAGCCGGCGCAGCCGGTCCGCGAGCCGGGAGCCGGTCCAGTGGGCCATGGCCACGAGGGCGAGGCCCGCCTCGTCGCGGAGCCGGATCAGGGCGTCGAGCTCGTCGCGGGACGCGGCCAGGGGTTTCTCCACGATCATCCGGCGGAACCCGTGCCCGGCGAGTTCCGCGATCACGGCGTGCCTCAACCGGGGCGGCGTGCACACGTGCGCCACCGCGGTGGCGGGATCCACGCGCTCCAGCGCCTGATCCAGCGTGGTGCAGACGGTCAACTCGCTGGGCTCGGCCGGGAGTCGCAGGACATCGGCGCGCGGGTCGCACCCGATCGCGGGCAGGGCGACCGGTGGATCACCCGTGCTTCCCGTCCGCCCGGCCAGCCGGGCCAGTGTTTTCACATGCAGTCCGGATCCGGACCGGCCGAGCCCGACCACGAGGGGCTGCAGCACAGGGCTGCCTCCTATCCATGCGCCAACTCCATTGCGACGCAGGACTATTGCTGCCCTGGCAGGATTGGGTCAAGACATACGGAAGCCCTTTACTCACAACGTGTGAAGATGCCCCTCTCCCATTCTCCGCGGCCGATGAGTCCCATTAGCGTTGAGTTTCGGCATGACTCAACAGGCGGTCTCGGCATGGCTCACGGGACGCACGAATCCACGGGGCGGATGACGAAATTTGAGCGAATTATCAGCCACTGAACGAACGACGCACGCAATTCCCTTCTTTTCTCAGGCCAAAACCTTCGAACTGCTGTGGCCTTCCATCGAAAAATCACTGGAGGAGGTTTTCCACAGCGGGAAGTTCTCTCACGGAAAACAGGTCGGACAGCTTGAGGCGGTGCTCGCGGACTACACCGGCGCGCGGTACGTGGTCGGCGTCAACAGCGGCACCGACGCGCTCGTGTTGCTGCTGCGCGCCTGTGGGCTGCGTCCCGGCGACGGCGTCCTGGTGCCCGCGTACTCGTTCTTCGCCACCGCGTCGGCCGTCGTGCTGGCAGGCGGTCGGCCCCAGTTCGTCGACATCGACCCGGAGACGTACGCGATGGATCCGGCGGCCCTGGAGGCAGCCGTCACTGCCCGCAGCAGGTTCGTGATGCCGGTGCATCTGTTCCACACGATGGCCGACCTGGAGGCCGTCACCTCCGTCGCACGGCGGCATGGTCTGACGGTGGTCGAGGACAGCGCCGAGGCGATCGGCATGCGCCGACGCGGTGTGCACGCGGGCCTGCACGGCGCCGGAGGGGTGCTGTCCTTCTTCCCCTCCAAGACGCTCGGGGCGCTCGGGGACGCGGGAGCCGTGCTCACCGACGACAGGGAGGTGGCGGACACCGTCGCGGCCCTGCGCCACCACGGCAGGACCGGCCGTACGCTGAACGACTTTCGGGCGATCTCGACCGACAGCGCGTGGCCGGGCGTGAACAGCAAGATGGACGACATCCAGGCGGCCGTCCTGCTCGCCAAGCTGCCCCTCCTGGAGGAACAGATCGCGTACCGGGCCGAGTTGGCCGACGCCTACTCCGTCCGCCTGCGGGACGTGCCGGGCGTCATCCGCCTGCCCCGCGTCACCGCCGAGGGGCCGGGCGCCCGCGACGTGTACTACGTCTACCTCATCGAGACCGAGGACCGGGACGCCCTCGTCGTCCATCTCGACCGACACGGCATCGGCACCGAGGTCTACTACCCGGTGCCGCTGCCCCACCAGCCCGCCTTCGCCCAACTGGGCCACCAGGCGGGCGAGTTCCCCCACGCCGAGGCGGCGGCCCGGCATGCCGTGGCCCTGCCGCTCCACCCCGATCTCAGCCCCGGCGACCTGGACCGCGTGTGCGACACCGTCCGCTCCTTCCTCACCGAAGGGAGGACGACCGTATGACGGTATCGCTCCCTCCCGCATCGCTCCCTCCCGCCGTCCCGTTCTTCCCGTCCGCCCTCTTCGAAGCCGACCGCGCCACGCTCATCGGCCTGGTCCGGGAGGTGGGCCTGGACCCGGAGCAGCGGTTCATCCTGGGTCGGCGCACCGCGGCCTTCGAGGATCTGCTGCGCGAGGACCTGGGGGCGGCCGACGTGGTCGCGTGTTCCAGCGGCACCTCGGCGCTCTCCCTGGTGCTGCGGGCTCTGCACGTCGGCCCCGGTGACGAGGTGATCGTGCCCGCGTTCGGGTGCGCGCCGCTGGCCGCGTCGGTGGTGGGCACCGGAGCCACCCCGGTCTTCGCCGACATCCGGCCGGACACCATGACCATGGACCCGGACCATGCCGAGCGGCTCGTCACCGCACGAACCAAGGCGGTGCTGCCGGCCCACATGTTCTCCGTGATGGCCGACATGCCGAGCTTCGTCGAGCTGGCCCGTAGGCACGGACTGCGTCTGGTGGAGGACTCGGCGGTCGCCCAGGGCGGCGTCCTGCGCGGTGTTCCGGCCGGGCTGTGGGGCGAGGCGGGCGTCTACTCCTTCGTCCAGGTCAAGACCTGCGGCATGCCCGGCGAAGGCGGCGTGGTCGTCACCCGGGACGCGGAGCTGGGCGAGAAGGTGCGGATGCTGCGCAATCACGGCCAGGTGGCCGGGCGGCGCTTCGTGCACCACGCCATCGGGCTCAACAGCCGCTTCGACGAGATCCAGGCCGCCTTCCAGACGCACCGCTACCGCGGCTTCCCGGAGCGGCTGGCACGGCGGGCGGAGATCGCCGCCTACTACACCGAGCGCTTCACTCCGCTGGCCGACCGCGGTGTGGTCCCGCCCCCGCCAGACCGGGACGGCCGGTGCTTCTACGTGTACACGGTGCTCGCCTCCGACCGGGATTCCCTCGGCGCCCACCTGGCCGAGTCTGGGGTGGCCACGCACGTCTACTATCCGCGCCCCCTGCCCGCGCACCGCGCCTTCGCCCCCTACGCGCCACCCGGTGCCCGCTGGCCGCGGGCCGAACAGGCCGCCCGCCGTCATCTCGCGCTGCCGGTACACCACTTGCTGAGCGACGCGCAGGTCGAACACGTCGCCGACCTGGTGTCCACGTTCGTCACCGAGCACTCCTGACGTACGACGAGCACGTACGACAAGTCCGACAAGCACGTACGTCAGCCGCCGGGGCCGTCCGGTCACCCGGGCCGCGCGCGGCACCCCCGTCCGACGCAGAGAATCCCAAGAGGTCACCCATGACGGACAGCATCGCGGCCGCCCGTTCCGCGCCCGCCGCCCACCGCACCGGCATGCTGCGTGTCTACGCGCGGCTCGGCAAGCTGGACGTGTACGACTACTACCTCGGAATCCTTCTCGCCCTCTCCGCCGCCCTGTTCCCAATCGGCGACTTCACGGTCCGGCAGGCGCTGGTCCTGGTGCTGTTCCTGGCCGGGGAGATCGCGGTCCTCATGGCGATGGTCGCCCTGGACGACGTCACCGGCTTCCGGGACGGCAGTGACCTCGCCAACTACGGCCCCGACAACCCGCTGCGCAGCAAGGCACGCAAACCCCTCGTCGCCGGGACGCTGACGGTGCCGCAGGCGCTGCGCTTCGCCTGGGGCTGCGCGGCCGCGGGCGCGGTGCTGTGGGCGGGCGCCGCCGTGCTGGCGCCGTACCGCCCGCTGTGGGCGCTGGTGGCGGCGGGCGCGCTGTTCGCCGTGTCGCTGCAGTACTCGTACGGCCTGAAGCTCAGTTACCACGGCTTCCAGGAGGTGTTCCTCGTCGCGCTCGGCGCGGTGCTCGTGATCGTGCCGTACGGCCTGGTGGCAGGGGGCTGGTCGGGCTTCCTGATGGTGCAGGCGGTGCTGTTCGGGTTCGGGCCGCTGATGTTCGGGGTCTATTCCAACACCAACGACGTCGCCGGGGACCGGGCGGTGGGCCGTCCGACCGTGGCGGCGTTGGTGTCCGAACGGGGCAACGCCGTCTTCATCGGGGCCCTGTCGGTCACCGAGTTCTCCATCGGTGCGGTCGCCTCGATCACCGGGGTGGCACCGTGGTGGTTCGTGGTGCTGATGCTGCCGGCGAGCGTGCTGCGGGCCCGCCAGTACCTGACCGGATTCGTCCGGGCGGACATCATGACGGCACGCCGGACGGGCTTCGCGGTGCACCGGCTGAGCGTGGTGCTGATGACCGTGGCCAACATCCTGGTCGCGGCGGGGGCCGCCGTATGACGCCCGAGGTCGATGTCGCGGTTGTCGGCGCGGGCATCGCCGGACTGACCGCCGCCCACGAACTGCGGCGCGCCGGGCTGTCGGTGCGGGTCTACGAGCATCTGCCGCAGGTGGGCGGCCGGATGCGCAGCCTGCGCCACGAGGGCTGGACGGTGGACACCGGAGCCGAGCAGGTGGCGTCGCGCGGCTACCGTGCCACCTGGGAGCTGCTGCGCCGACTGGGCGCCGCCCCGGCGGACGTCCCCCGGGTCGGTGGTGGGGTGGCCGTCTGGCGTGGTGGTCGCGCCCACCTCGGCGTTGGCGAGAGCACGGCGGTGTTCACCGGAGCCGGGCTGTCCGCCCACGGCCGGCTCGACCTGGTCGCCTTCTCGGCGTGGACCGGACGCCACCGCGCCCGGTTCGACGGCGACCGCCCCGAGCACACTCCCCTCGGTGCCGCCACGGTGCGGCAGACGGCCGCCCGCTACCACCCCGACCTGCACGACTACCTCCTCCAGCCGGTCGCAGGGGGCTTCTTCGGCTGGGACACCGCCCGCTCCGCCGCCGCCCCGCTGGTGAGCCTGCTGCTGGAGTCCGGCTCCCCCGCCACCTGGCGTACCTACCGGGGCGGCATGGACTTCCTGGCCCGCAGGCTGGCCGCCGGTACCGACGTCGTGACCGGCCGCGCCGTGCGGGAGGTCACCGACGCGGGCGGGCACGCCGTCCTGCGGTTCGACGACGGATGCGACGACCAAGAGGTCAGGGCGCGGGCCGCCGTCCTGGCCGTACCGGCGCCCGTGGCGGTGACGCTGCGCCCGGACCTCCCCGCCGACGAGCGCCCCTTCGTCACGGCCTGCACCTTCACCCCGATGATGAAGGTCAGCTGCCTGCTGGACCACCCGCTGGCACCGCCCGCCCGGCGTCCGGTGCACATCCTGCTCACCCCGGCCGTCGAGGAGGACGTGCTCTCCGCTGTGGTCGTCGACCACGCCAAGGACCCCGGACGGGCCCCCGCGGGCCGCGGGCTGATCACCCTCGTGGCCGGTCCGCGCCGGGTCCGCGAGCTGATGGACGCCTCCCCCGACGAGGCCGCCGACGTGCTCGCCCACGCGGCGGAACGCTACGTACCGGGCCTCGCCGGTGCCCGCCTCCACCATCTCGTGCACGCCTTCCGCCACGGCCTGCCGGAAGCCACCCCGCAGGCGCTGCGGGAACGCCCCGGCTTCCTGGCCCGCCCGGTGCGCGCCGTCGAGTACGCCGGCGACTGGGTGATGCTGCGGCCCGCGTCCGAAGGTGCCGTCCGGGCGGGGGCGCTGGCCGCGTCCCGGGTCCTGAGCAGGCTGAGGCGGCGCCCGCCGTCCGGCCCCCACCGAGCGGAGGAGATCCGTGCGACCGCATGACATGGGCACCCTGTTCGACGAGGCGGCGGCGGGCGGTGCCCGGACCGTGTTCCACCTGGACCGGCCCTTCGACATCGCCCCGCGGGCGGGCACCCGGTGGACCGTCGCGGAGCTCGCCGCCCTGGTCCGCGCCACCGCCTCCCGGCTCACCGACGCCGGGGTCCGGCCCGGAGACCGTGTGGCCATCGTGAAGGACAACCACTGGGACTACGACCTGCTCGCCTGCGCCGCCGTCCGGGTCGGCGCCGTGCCCGCCCAACTGTCCGCCCGACTGGACACCCCGGACCTCCTCACCCTGCTGCGTCGGCTGCGGCCGGCCGCGCTGATCACCACATCCGGAGTGCTGGCCCGCTGTCGGGACGCCGCCGCGGCGGCCCCCGTCCTCATCACCGTCGACACCGCCGTGCCGGGCGCCGTCCACCTCCCCGCACTGGACGGCTCCAACCCCGGTGCGCCGGTACGACGTCACGAGGACGAGCCCCTGGTCATCCACCACACCTCGGGGACGACCGGCGTGCCCAAACTCGTGGTCCACTCCACGCGGACACTCGTGCACAAGCTGGCCCGCCTGGAGGCGGTGCGCTACCCGCGCATCGGCCTGCGCCGGGACGACATCCTGTGCAACGCCAGCGCGTACGCACACGGGCGCACCTTCTGCTGGACGGCGGTGGTGACGGCACTCGCACCCGCCAAGGTCGTGGTCCTCACCGGCGACGACCCGGACACCGCCGATCCGTTGCTGCGGGCGTACCCGCCCACCGTGGTGGAGGCGCTGCCCGCCACCTACGTCCGGCTGCGGCCGCTCACCGCACGGCTGGACAACCCGTTCCGGCGCGTCCGCCTGTACATCAGCACCTACGACGCGATGCACCCGCCCGCGCTGCGCGCGTACCTTGCCGCCAGCCGCCGCGCCCACCCGCTGTGGATGCAGGGCTGGGGTCAGACCGAGACCGGACCTCTGACGTTCCGCTTCCACACGCGGAGCTCCGCGCTCGCACCGGACGCCGCGTCCACGACGCGTCGGCTGGGCCGTCCGGTGCCGGGCCGGACCCGGTTGCGCGTGGTGGACCCGGACACGCTGCGCCCGGTGCCACGCGGCCGCCCGGGTCTGCTCCTGATCCGCACACCGGCCCTCGCCCTGGGCTACGTCGGTGAACAGGAACGCTGGGATGCCAAGCGCGTCGGCGACTGGTGGTCCTCCGGTGATGTGGGGGTGCACCACCGTGACGGCAGCGTCAGCGTCCTGGACCGCGAGGCCGACTCCCTGCCCGGAATGAGCTGCCTGCGGACCGAGGATCTGCTGGAGCAGCGGCTGCCACAGGCCCTGGAATGCGTGATCGTCGGCGCCCCGGACGGCGATCCGCTGCCGGCCGTGGTCACCGCCGACGGCCGGCTGGATCCGGATGCCTGGGAACGGGCCGTCGAGGGGCTGCCGACGATGCGTCAGCCCGCGGTCCTGACCTGGGACGAAGTCCCTCGCACCGGCACCGGCAAGGTTCGCCGCGCCGCCCTGGCCCGGCGCCTCACCGGCATCGCGGTCACCGGGACCGGCCGCTGGACCTGACAGGACACCACCTACGAGTTGGGCCTGACAAGCCATCACGTGACGACCTGACAAGCCACCACGTGCCGAGAGGAGTCCTGCCGTGTCCCAGCGGCCTCCCCATACCGTGTCCCAGCCGCCTCCCCATACCGTGTCCCAGCCGCCTCCCCATACCGTGTCCCAGCCGTCTTGCGCCCGGGAGCCGTCCTACGCCCGGGAAGGTGCACGCGCGGTGTTCGGCAACGGCACCGCGCACAGCCGCGACCAGCACCGCTGCCTGGCTGCCGCGTACGACCCGGTGACCCTGCCCCGGCTCGCCGCCGCCGGCGTCGGTCCGGGCTGGCGCTGTCTGGAGGTCGGTGCCGGCGGTGGCAGCATCGCGCGCTGGCTGGCGGACCGGGTCGCACCGGGCGGCTCCGTGCTCGCCACCGACCTCGACCCCCGCGACCTGGTACCCGGCCCGGGCATTGAGGTCGCTGCCCTCGACGTGGCCCGCGACCCGCTCCCGGAGGGCCCGGCGGGAGCCTACGACCTGGTGGTGGCCCGCCTGACCCTGCAGCACGTGCCCTGCCGCGACGCCGTCCTGCGCAAGCTGGTGCGCGCCCTCAAACCCGGCGGCCTGTTGCAGATCGACGAGATCGACGCCTCCTACGAACCGCCGCTGCTCACCCCGAACCCACCGGCCGAGGCACTGTACGTCCGGTTCCTCGAGGCCAAGACGGCGGCGCTGCGCGCTGCGGGCGGCGACCCCTGCTGGGCACGGAAGGTACCGGCCGCCATGCGGGCGGCCGGACTGACCGCCCTCGACGTCCACCTCCACATCGGCGTACGACACCCGCAGGACCCCGGCCTGGGGCTCCAACTGAACCACACCCACAACCTCCGGGACCGGCTCAAGGAGCAGGGCATGACCGACGACGACCTGGACCGGGTGCGGGAGCTGATGCGGGACCCGTCCTTCCGCGCCGCCTCCAGCGTCTTTTACTCCGTACAGGGCCGGCGGCCCGCCGAGGAGCGACCGTGACGCCGGGACTGCGGGCCGAGGCCCGGCCTGCCGTTGCCACCACGATCGCGGAGCGTCTGCTGCGGCACACCGCGCAGGCCCTGCCGGAGGGGGCCGGCGCCTGCCCGGACCCGGTGCGACTCCGCATCGAGTGGGCGGGCCCCGTCGCGACGGAACTCCCGGACGAGCGCGCCGTGCAGGCCGCCTGCGGTCTGATGCACGTCCACGGCCGGGCCACGGGCGGGCCCTCCCCGCTGGCAGTCGACTACGCCTCGGTCGTGGCAGGGGTGCTCGCCGCCGTGGGCGCCACCGCCCTGCGCGTCGGGCGGGCCCGCGGGCTGGACCTGTGCGAGGTGAGGACCTCGGTGGCCCAGGGAGCGCTGCTGGCAGTCGGCCAGTACCTGGCCGCCGCGACGGCCGGGGGGAGCGGTGACCCGCCCGGATCCTCATTCCCGCCCGGCTCCGCGAGGCAGGCGGGCGGCCTGGCGACCCTGGTCACGTCCGACGGCGTCCGGGTGGAGATCGAGACCCTCGACCCTGACGCCTGGCGGGAGTTCTGGGTCCGGCTCGGTGTGGCGCCCGCCCTCGCTGGCCGCGGCTGGCTGCCCTTCCAGCAACGGTTCGCCACCGCGGTCTGTCCGTTGCCCGACGCGCTGCGGCAGGCCGCACGCCGTTGCACGCTGCCGGATCTTCGCGCCGCCGCACACCACAGCGGGGTCAGCCTCCTCGTCGTACGTTCCGACCCGGCCCCCGCCGTCCACCCCGAGCCCTGGGAACTGTCCCCCTGGCCGAAACCGGCAGGGGGCCATGGGCCGCTTGCGGAGAGCGCCGACGGATTCCCCTCCCCGCGCCCGGCCCGCGACGCCGCCCTGCCGCTGACCGGGATTCGGGTCGTGGAGTCCACCCGCAGGGTGCAGGGTCCGCTCGCCGGTCACCTCCTGCGGTTGCTGGGCGCCGACGTCGTACGGATCGAGCCGCCCGGCGGCGACCCGATGCGCTGGCTCCCCCCGCTGGCGGGAGAGTGCTCGGCCCGGTTCCTGGCACTCAACGCGGGCAAGCCGGTGGTCGAGGCCGATCTCACCACCGCACACGGCCGCCGCACCGTCCGCACCCTGGCCGCCGAAGCCGATGTGTTCCTGCACAACTGGGCCCCCGGGAAAGCTTCCCGTCTCGGTCTGGCCGCCTCCGACCTGTTGCCCCGGAGGTCCGCTCCGGTGTACGCCTGGGCATCCGGCTTCGGCGACGCCTTCGGTGACCGGCCGCCCGTGGGCACCGACTACCTCGCCCAGGTGCACAGCGGACTCGCAGCCGCGGTACGACCGGCCGACGAACCCCCGGCCCCGTCCCTGATGACCCTCACCGACGTGCTCGGCGGGCTGGTGTGCGCCCAGGGTGTGTTGACCGCGCTGGCGGTTCGCGAGGCGACCCACCAGGGCAGCCAGGTCCACTCCTGTCTGCTCTCCGCGGCTGCCCTGGTCCCCCGTCCCGCGCACCGGGTCCGCTGGACCCCCCTGGATCGGCCGCTGCTCACGGCGGACGGCCACCTTTACCTCGGCCCCGGTGCCCGGCAGCGCCCCGAGGTGGTGCGCCACATCCTGGACGGCGCCGACACCGCGTCCGCGCAGGACATCGCGGCCCGCTTCGCCCGCCGTACGACCGAGGAGTGGCGGGTGCGGCTGGCCGACGCGGGGCTGACGGCGACACCCGTGCGGACCGACCTGTCCGACCTGCCCCACGACACCGCCTTCCGGACGGCCGTCGCACCGCCGGACTCCGCAAGCGAGTACGCCCGCCCGTACACACCGTGGGAGTTCGCATGACAGCCGCCCCCAACGCACCGGAGACGGCGGGTACGACGGGTACAACGGGTACCGAGCAACCGGTGTGGATCTCACGCGCCGGAGTCCCCTTCCCCGACCACGTCCCCCGGGACCGGCGACGGGCCTGGGTTGCGGCCGGCGTGTGCCCGGACACCGACCTGTACAGCCTGTTCACCGCCCATGTGCGGCAACACCCGGACCGTGAGGCGCTGGTGGACGACGCCGGTGCGCTGTCCTACGCGGCCCTCGACACCGAGGTGCGCCGCATCGCCGCCGTGTTCGAGCAAGCGGGCCTGGGGGCCCGGGACCTGGTCGCGCTGCGGCTGCCGAACTGCCGCGACGCCGTCGCCGCGGAACTCGCCGTGTACGCGATCGGCGCGGTGGCCCTCCCGCTCCCCCCGGGCGGTGACGACCATGACCTGCGGGCGCTGCTCGCCCGCTCACGGGCCCGCGGCGCCGTCCTCACCGGAGTGCCGCAGGCGCGGCTCGTCGTGGGTCTTCCCCACCTCCGCACCGTGTTCGTACCCGGCCCCGGCGAAGGACGGACCCAGGGGCTGCACGCCCCGTACCCCACGGTCCGGCCCGGCCCGCGGCACCGGCCGGCCGCCGATCCGTACGGCCCTGCCCGCATCCTGGTGTCCTCAGGTACCGAGGCCGAGCCGAAGATGGTCGCCTACAGCCATCACGCCCTGGCCGGCGGCAGGGCCCGCTACGTCCGGGCGCTCCACCCGGACTCCTCGGTGCCGCCCCGTCACCTCGTCCTCGTCCCGCTGGCTTCCTCCTTCGGCTCCCTCGGCACGCCCGTCACCGTCGCCACCCTCGGCGGCACCCTGATCGTGCAGTCGGTGTTCGACGCGGAGGGCGCCCTACGGCTGGTCGCCGAGCACCGCCCCACCCACCTCTTCGCGGTACCCACGATGCTCCGCCGGCTCGCCGACCTCCCACCCCGGCCCGACGAGGACACCTCGTCGCTGAGGGCCGTCGTCTCCAGCGGCGCGGCGCTGCCCGCGGCGACCGCTGACGCGTGCCTCCGGCGGTTCGCCCGGCCGGTGGTGACCGTCTACGGCTCCTCGGACGGCGTGAACTGCCACACCGCGAGCGAGTACCTCCCACCCGACGCCAGCGTCGGCACCCCCGACCCCGCGGTCGCCCGCGTCCGGATCGCCGGCCCCGACGGCACGCCCCTGGCCACCGGGTACACGGGCCAGATCGAGGCCCAAGGCCCCATGACGCCGATGTGCTACGTCAACGCGCCGGAACTGGACGCCCTTTACCGCACGTCGGACGGCTGGGTGCGCACAGGCGACCTCGGCCGGCTGGACGAGCACGGACGGCTGCACGTTCTGGGACGGCTCAAGCGCATCGTGATCCGCGGCGGCCTCAACATCAGCCTCACCGAGGTCGAACGTGAACTCGGCAGCCACCCAGCGGTGGCCGAGGCGGTCTGCGTCCCGGTACCCGACCCGGCCCTCGGCGAACGCCTGTGCGCCTGCCTCCGCGTGGCACCCGGCGCCCCCGCCCCCACCCTGTCCGACCTCACCACCCACCTGCTGAACCGCGGCATGGCCCGCCGCAAACTCCCCGAACTCCTCCTGGTGGTGGAGGAGATGCCCCTCGGCCCTACCGGCAAGGTCTGTCATCGCACCCTGGCCGCCCAGGCGATTCGGCACCGCGTCCCGGACCGGTCGGGAGGCGGGTGACGACCTGCCGCTCACACCCCTCCGCCACTACCCCGGAGGGCAGCCGCAACGACCGGTCACCGTTCGTCGTGCCACTGATCGACCAGGCCTCCCGAAGCCACGATGAGGCACTGTTTGACGTCATCGCGCAGCAGGAGCTCCTTGATGCAGAACCCAGCCATGATCGTCTTTCTCGCGCCCGGATCGTCGGCGATCAGGAAGCGCGGTGGCGTACGGGGCATGAGCTCGCCGTACACGGCGCGGATCTGGTGCGGGAGCGGCTGAATTCTGCGCTGCGGTCACACCTACGCCCAGCTCGTTGCCGGGTTCGGCGTAGGCATCAGCACCGCCCACCGGTACGTCGCCGAGGCCGTCGACGTCCTGGCCTCCTTCGCTCCGACACTCGCCGAGGCCGTGAAGGCCGCCTCCACCAAGGCGTTCGTGATCCTGGACGGCGAGCTGTTGCCGATCACCGAGGTTGGAAACGCTTCTGACTGGACGTGCGGGCGGCACCCTGCCATGCGAGGCCGATCATCTCCATCTCGATCCACTCGGTCAACGCGTCCCGTTACACACGCTGTACGTGTGGTTTCTGTCGTCCGCCCGTACGAAAGCTGTCGGTGTGCTGTCAGTCCAGTCATGTGACTTGTTTTCCCAGCGACGCCGCCCACATTGAACGTGGAAACTATTGGAGCCGCCACCGCACTCCGGTGGTGCGGCCCTGCACCTCCGCACGATGCTCGACATAGCAACGCACGTCAGCGTTCAGTCGCCCGAGGCATCTTCTCCCCACGCAGCCAGGAGGTCTGTGAAGCATGCCCCTGAGCCATCTGTCCCTCCAAGACAGGGCCCTGTTCTGGCAGTTCGGCCAAGGTCCTGAAGTCCGCGTCCCCGACCCCCTCGTCCACCACGCCGTCGAACGGCGCGCCACCGTCGCGCCGCACGCAGTCGCCGCCGAGCACCAGGGCACGACGATCACGTACGGCGAGTTGAACCGTCGTGCCGACCGGCTCGCGGCCAGACTCCTGCGGGAAGGCGTACGGCCCGGCGATCACGTCGGCCTCTTCGTACGCCGCTCCATCCCGATGCTCGTCGGACTGCTCGGCACGCTGAAGGCCGGCGCCGCGTACGTCCCACAGGACATCGGCCTCACCCCCGCCGCCCAGTTGCGGCACGTCATCCGCACCGCCGGAATCCGGGTCGTCCTCACTCAGTCGGAGCACACGCTGCGGGTGCCTCCGGCTGACACCGGACACCGGCTGATCACGCTCGATGACGATCTCGCCAACCTCTCCACGGAAGGGCCGGTCCGTCTCGCGCGGCCCGTACGCCCCGACGACGGGTGCTACGTCCTGTTCACCTCCGGCACGACCGGCAAGCCCAACGCGGTGAAGGTCACCCACCGCAACGTCGCGAACATCCTCCTCACCGAGCCCGGTGACCTGGGCATCCGCCCCGGTGACCGGGTCGCCCAGCTCCTCAACATCGCCTTCGACATGGCCGCCTGGGAGATCCTCGGCTGTCTCGCCCACGGCGGCACGCTCGTCGTCCGCGGCAAGGACGTCGCGGCGGCGGCCCGTACGGCGGACGTGCTGATCGCGACGCCGACGGTGCTGTCCGGGATCGACCCGGCGGGCTGCCCCCAGGTGCGGACGGTGGCGGTCGCGGGCGAGCCGTGCCCGCGCCCGCTCGCGGACGCCTGGGCCCGGCGGGCCGCCTTCCACAACTCCTGCGGGCCCACGGAGACGACGATCGTCAACACGATGCGCCGACACCGTGTGGACGACGCACTGCTCACGATCGGCCGCCCCACTCCCAACAACACGGTGTACGTCCTCGATGAGCACCAGCGTGCGCTGCCCATCGGGGAGGTCGGCGAGATGTGGGCCGGAGGCGACTGCGTATCGGCGGGCTACTTGAACAACGAGGCGCTGAACGCCGAGCGGTACGCCCCCGACCCCTTCCTCGGCGGCGGGCGCCGCATGTTCCGTACCCGCGACCTCGGCCGCTGGACGCCGGACGGCGAACTCGAGCATCTGGGCCGTACCGACGACCAGGTCAAGGTCCGCGGCTTCCGCGTGGAACTCGACTCCGTCTCCTCGGTGCTGGAGTCGGTGGCGGGCTGCTCCCGCGCCATCACGCTCAAACGGGACGCCCGCAGCCTGATCTCCTTCGTCTGCCCGGCCGACGTCGACCCGGACACGGCCCGGCGCGCGGTGGCCGACGTACTGCCGTACTACTGCGTGCCGGCCATGGTCATCCCGGTGGCCGCGCTGCCGGAGACGGGCCGGGGCAAGGTCGACCGGGCGGCCCTGCTGCGGCTGGCGGAGGAGCGGGAGGAGGCCGCGCGGGCGGTGACGGTTCATGGCGAGGGAGCACCACTGCTGCCGGTGTCGGTGGTGCGAGAGGGAGCGGCCTGATGCCGTCGTCCGTTGAGGCCTCGTCCGTTGAGACCCCGTGCGCTGCGACCTCATCCCCTGCGACCTCATCCGCTGAGACCTCATCCGTCGAGGTGGGAGGTGCCACGCACGCAGGGTCTCCCGCCCCTCCTGCGGCTCTCGCCGTACTCCCTCCGCTCACGTCCGCGCCCCGCCGCCTCCTCAAGCACCCCCGCCTGATGCACTACAACCGCCTGGCGGCCCTGGTGATGCTGGCCAACATCGCCGTGCTGACGATGGGTTGGGTGCCGAACGCCGAAGCCATCGGCTACGCGTCCCTCGTGAACCTCGCGCTCGCGGTGGTTGTACGGCAGCAGTACGTCATCAACCTCTTCTTCCGGCTGGCGACTTGGGCTCCGACGAGCTGGCCGCTGAAGGCGCGGTGGACGCTCGGGAAGGTGTACCACTTCGGCGGACTGCACGTGGGCGGGGCACTGGCCGGAGCGGTGTGGTTCCTCGCGGGGGCGGTCGTGACGACCGCCGATGGCGCCAACCTGCCGCTCATCACGGTGAGTTGGGTACTCGTCGCTCTGCTCGTCGTCATCGTCGGCACCGCCCTGCCGTTCTTCCGCTCCCGCTTCCACGACCACTTCGAGAAGATCCACCGCTTCGGCGGCTGGAGCGCCCTCGCACTGTTCTGGACACATACGCTGCTGGGCGCGCAGGGGCCGGTCGCCCTCGGGGTGCTGGCCGTGGTCACCTTCAGCGTCGCCCTGCCCTGGCTGCGGCTGCGCAAGGTGGACGTACGGATCGAACGGCCCTCCGCGCACGTCGCGTTGGCCCGTTTCGACCACGGCGTGACCCCCTTCGCGGGGTCCTCCACCGCCATCAGCCGCAGCCCGCTCACCGAGTGGCACTCCTTCGCCAACGTGCCCTCACCCGGCGAACCCGGCTTCCGGCTGACCATCTCCCGTGCAGGCGACTGGACGGGCTCGTTCATCGACGACGCGCCCCCGAAGGTCTGGGTCAAGGGCATCACCACGGCCGGGGTCGCCAATATCGAGACCTTGTTCAGCAAGGTGATCTACGTCGCCACCGGCAGCGGGATCGGTCCCTGCCTGCCTCATCTGCTGGCCGCCGAGGTTCCCTCACTGCTCGTGTGGGCGACGCGTGATCCCCGCAGGACCTATGGCGACGGCCTGGTCGACGAGATTCTCGCCGTGCAGCCGAACGCGTTGGTCTGGGACACCTCTCAGCACGGCAAACCGGACATGGTGCGGCTCGCGTACACCGCGTACCGCGACTTCGGTGCCGAAGCTGTCATCTGCATCTCCAATAAGAAGCTGACCTGGCAGGTCGTTCACGGTCTCGAGCGGCGCGGCATTCCCGCGTACGGCGCGATCTGGGACTCGTAACAGACCGTCAGGAGTGAAGGGGAGAGGGAGAGTCGATGAACACCCTCAAGATCGAACGTCATGACCGCGTCGTCACGGTACGACTCCACCGGCCGCACGTCCTGAACGCCCTCAGCAGCGAGCTGCTGGCCGAACTCCTCGAAGTACTACGTCCGTTGGACCGCGACCCGGACGTCGGCTGCTTCGTCGTCACCGGTTCGGAGAAGGTCTTCGCGGCCGGTGCCGACATCAAGGAGATGGCCGGGAAGTCGGCCGTGGACATGGCCGCGGAGGACTACTTCGCGGGCTGGGAGGAGTTCGCCGGATTCCGGACGCCGAAGATCGCGGCGGTCAACGGCTATGCGCTGGGCGGCGGTTGCGAACTCGCGATGATGTGTGACCTGATCATCGCGGGCGAGTCGGCGGTCTTCGGCCAGCCGGAGATCAAGCTCGGGGTGATCCCCGGCATCGGCGGCACTCAGCGGCTTACCCGCCTGGTCGGCCGTGCCAAGGCCATGGACCTGATCCTCACGGGCCGCACGATGAACGCCCGCGAGGCGGAGGCCTCGGGGCTGGTGTCGCGGGTGGTCCCGGACGACCTCGTCCTCACCGAGAGCACGGAAGCCGCCGCAACCGTCGCCTCTTACGGCCGCCCGGCCGTCACTGCCGCCCGCGAGTCGGTCGACCGGGCCCTGGAGACCGGGCTGCACGACGGGCTTCTTTTCGAACGGCGCGTGTTCCATGCGCTGTTCGCGACGGAGGACCAGAGGGAGGGAATGAGCGCGTTCATGCAGAAGAGGGCGCCCGTTTTCAAGGGGCGCTGAAGGGGTGAGTCGCCCCGGTGAGTTGACCCGGTGAGCGGGGCGGCGGACGGGGTCTCGGTCCGCCGCCCCTGGTCATGTGCGGGTTGTGAGTCCGGGTCCCTTGCCGAACCTGTGCGCGAGGCAGTCACACGAAAGGGACGGCGAGTTGGACTCCACGCCCGCAAGCCAGAAAGAGTGCGGCAACAGGGCCTCCTGGTGATCGGTTCGGTTCGCACCCCCGAACACCAAGAGGCCCTGCTGTCATGCATCGGTTCTCCCGCGGTCAGGCGGTCAGGCGGTCGGCCGCCGACGAACACCGCTATGGATGGCGTCTCAGCCCAGCGCGATCGCGGTCCACGACACCGGCGGCAGCTCGATGCTGAGCTGGCCGTCGGACAGGACCGCGCTCGGGTTCGCATGCGGGGTCACACGGTTCTGCTCGGTGAGTGTGTTCTTCGCATACGGATCCGGGTCGGCGAGTGTGACCGCCTCCAGAATGCGCGAAGATCCGAGGCTGCGCACATCGACCGTGATGTGTGTGGTCTGCGAAAGGTCGCGGTTGACGAGGAAGACAGCCGCGCGGTCCTCGTCGACGGTGGCGACGGCGTCGACGACAGGCGCCTCGCCATGGCGTGCCGTCGTGTACGTCGGCGCCTCGATCGCGGGCCGGATCACCTCACCGGCGGCAAGCCGACTGGTGATCGAGAACGGGTAGAAGGTCGTCTGCCGCCAGGCCGGGCCGCCGGGCTCGGTCATGATCGGCGCGATCACGTTGACGAGTTGCGCGAGCGATGCGGAGGTGACCCGGTCGCTGTGCTTGAGGAGGGTCATCAGAAGGTTGCCGACGACGACGGCGTCCGCCACCGAGTAGACGTCCTCCAACTGCCGGGGGGCGTGCCGCCACTCGTCGTTGACCTCGTCGGACTCGTGGTGCTCCTTCTGATACCAGACGTTCCACTCGTCGAACGAGATGTTGATCTTCTTCTTGGAGCGCTTCTTGTACCCGACGTGGTCGGCGGTCGCGACGACGGTGTCGATGAAGTAGTCCATGTCGGTCGCCGAGGCGAGGAAGGAGCCGAGGTCGCCGTCGAGCTCCTGGTAGTAGGCGTGGCAGGAGACGTAGTCGACGTGGTCGTAGGTGTGCTCGAGCACCGTGCGCTCCCAGTCGCCGAAGGTCGGCATCCAGGAGCCGGAGGAGCCGCAGACCACGAGTTCGAGGTCCTTGTCGGCCATCTTCATCGCGCCTGCGGTGCGGGCGGCGATCTTGCCGTAGTCGTCGGCCGTCATGAAGCCGGTCTGCCAGGGCCCGTCCATCTCGTTGCCGAGGCACCACATGCGTACGTCGTGCGGCTCCGGCGTGCCGTTGGCGATACGCAGGTCCGACAGCGCCGTACCGGACGGGTGGTTGGCGTACTCGAGCAGGTCCAGGGCGGGCTGGATGCCCCGCGTGCCGAGGTTCACCGCGAGCATCAGCTCGGAGTCGGTGAGCTTGAGCCAGCGGGCGAACTCGTCCAGGCCGACCTCGTTCGACTCCAGTGAGTGCCAGGCGAGGTCGCGGCGCACCGGGCGCTTGTCGCGCGGGCCGACCGAGTCCTCCCAGCGGAAGCCGGAGACGAAGTTGCCGCCCGGGTAGCGGATGGTCGTGCTGCCGAGCTCCTTGACGAGCGCGACGACGTCCATACGGAACCCTTCGTCGTTCGCGCTCGGGTGTTCCGGCTCGTAGAGCCCGGTGTACACGCAGCGGCCGAGGTGTTCGACGAACGAGCCGAAGGTGCGGCGCCGGACGGGAGCGATGACGGCCCGCCTGTCGAGCTCGATGTGGGCGCGGGGCAATGCAGTGGTCCTTTGCGGTTCGGGATGGGGGTGGGGTGGGGCATCGAACCCGCTACTTGACGGCGCCTGCGGTCAGGCCCTTGCGCCAGAACCGCTGGAGGCTGATGAAGGCGACGAGCAGGGGGATCAGCGACAGGAACGCACCGGTGATCGGCAGCAACGGCGGCACTCCGCTGGCGAACTGCGCGCGCCACTGCACCAGGCCCACCGTGACGGGCTGCAGTGAGGAGGTGTTGAGCATGAGCGAGGGCAGCAGGTAGTTGTTCCAGATGCCGACGAACTGGAACAGGAAGACGGTCACCAGTGCCGGGGACATCAGCGGCAGGGCGATCCGGAAGAAGGTGCGCTGTTCGCCTGCCCCGTCGAGCCGTGCGGCCTCGAGGAGTTCGTCCGGGACGGACGCCGCGGCGAAGATCCGGCACAGGTAGACGCCGAACGGGCTGACACAGCTGGGCAGCAGCACCGACCAGTAGGAGTTGGTGATGTCGAGCTTGGCCATGAGCAGGAACAACGGCAGGGCGAACATCGGCGCCGGGATGAGAACAGAGGCGAGGACGACGTTGAACACGCTTTCCCGGCCGCGGAAGCTGAACTTGGACAGCGCGTAGCCGGCCATCGCGGACAGCAGGGTGCCGACGGTGGCGCCGACGAAACTGTACAGCGCGCTGTTGGCGAGCCAGGTGGAGAAGATGCCGCCCTCGAAGCTGAACACGTCTCTGATGTTGGTGACCAGGTCGAAGTGGGAGAACCACAGCGGCGTACCGGTGTAGAGGTAGCCCGAGCCCTTGGTCGCGGAGACGAACAGCCACCACAGCGGGATCAGCGTGTACAGGGCCATCAGGCCCAGCATGCCGTTGACGGCGACCTTGCTCGCGAGGTCGGTGCCGCTGCGGGCCGGTCTGGTCGGTCGGCCGGCCGAGATCACGCTCATGCCATCGCTCCCTTGCGCTGGTTGTACTTGAGAAAGCCGAACGAGAGCACGAGGGTGATCAGCGCGAGCACGACGGACTGGGCGGCGGCCAGGTTCTGGCCGCCCACGTCCATGCCCAGGGTCGCGTTCATGATCGGGGAGAACTTCGGGTCGACGCCCGGGATGCGCGCGCTGACCAGCACCGCCGGCTCGGTGTACAGCTGCGCCGTCCCGATGATGGAGAAGATCGTGGTCAGCACCAGCGCGGGACGTACCAGCGGAATCTTCACCGCCCACGCCAGGCGCCATCCGGTGCAGCCGTCGAGCGCGGCGGCCTCCATCACCTCCGCCGGGATCGTCTGCAGCGCGGAGTAGATGATCAGCATGTTGTAGCCGGTCCAACCCCACGTGATCATGTTCCCGATCGAGAACGGGACCCACGACGGCGACAGGAAGTCGACGTCGATGCCGAGGTGGGACAGCGGTCCGGTGAACGGCGAGAGGTCTTTCGCCAGGAGGAAGGACCACATCAACGCGGCGATCGCACCCGGCAGCGCGTAGGGCAGGAAGAACGTGAGCCGGTAGGTCTTCCGCAGCCGGGCCGAGCGGGAGTCCAGCAGGAGCGCGAGCAGGAGGGCCAGGCCGAGCATGACCGGGACCTGGACGCAGCCCAGCAGCACGACCCGGACGATCGACGCGGTGAAGTCGTGGTCGCCGAAGGCGGCGGCGTAGTTGGACAGTCCCGCGAACTCCGTGGACTGCGCACCGCCGAACAGCCCGGTGCGGCGGACGGTGAAGAAGCTCTGGTAGATCGCGTAACAGATCGGCGCGACCATCATGGTCAGGAAGAGCACCGCGAACGGCGCCAGGAAAGCCGACGCGGTCAACGCGGTACGGCGGCCGGTGCGCCGAGGCCGGCCGGAGGCGGAGACCCGGGGGGTGCCCGCGGGCACCGGCCGCGGCGGTGACGCGGCCCGGGTGCTGCTGGGACTGCTCATGGAAACCTCGCTGGGCGGTTCGTCGTCAGGGAGCGGGTCCCCGCGGCACCGGTACGGGCGCCGCGGGGATCCTTCGGGGCGGTTGGAGTCCCGCTGACTCAGCCGTTGGTCACCGACAGTCCGAGCTTCTTGATCGCGGCGACCGTCGAGGCCTGGACCTTGGTGACCGCGTCCGGCAGGGTGCCCTTGCCCATGGCGCCGGTGAGGTCCGTCTGGACCTGCTGATAGGTCGGGCCGTTGGTCCAGGTGCTGGGCACCTGCGCGGCGGAGGCCTTGTACAGGTCGCCGACCTTCTGACCGCCGAAGTACGGGTCACCTGCCTTCAGCGACGGGTCTTCCTGTCCGGCCTTCGACGCCGGGTACAGCCCGCTTTCGATGCCCGTCTTCACGGCCTGCGGGTCGCTGGACAGGAACGCGGCGAACTGCGCGGCTTCGCGGGGCGACTTGCACCCGGTCATCACCGAGGTGGCCGAGCCGCCGTTGCTGGAGCTCTTGCCGTCGCCGGCCTCCCAGGTCGGCATCGGGGCGACCCTCCACTTGCCTGACAGGCCCTTCAGGTCCGACTTGATGCCGCCGGCGGCCCAGGACGCGTTGACGAACGTCAGCACCTTGCCGGCTGTGGCGGCCTTGTTGAACTTCGGGTCCCAGGCGTTGCCGGTCTTCGACAACACCAGACCCTTGTCCTGCAGGTCCTGCCAGAATTCGGCGACCTTGCGGGTGCCGGGGTTGTCGATGCTGACAGTCCAGCTGTCTCCCTTGGCCGAGTACCAGGACTGGCCGGTCTGCAGGGTGTAGGCCGCCAGATCGTTGCCCTCGCTGGGCCCGTTGCCGAACTTCACGCTCGGATCGGCGGCGGCGACCTTCTTGGCGTCGGCCTTGTACTCGGCCCAGGTGGCCGGCGGCTTGGTGATGCCGTACTTCTCGAACAGGTCCTTGCGGTAGAAGAGGACCATCGGGCCGACGTCCACCGGGACTCCGTAGATCTTGCCGCCGATGCTGGAGGCGGAGACCGCCGACGGGACGAACTTGGCCATGTCGGCGCTCGCGTACTCCGTGATGTCCATGACCGTGTTCTTCACGAGCATGGACGGGATGGCCTGGTACTCGATCTGGGCCAGGCACGGGCCCTCGCCGGCGGTGATCGCGTTGCTGATCTGGGTGTAGCCGCCCGTGCCGCCCGACGGGATCTTCTTGAAGGTGACCTTGGCGTTCGGGTGGGAGGCGTTCCACTGGTCGACGATCTTCTCGTAGCCGGCCCAGCCCCAGAACTCCATGCTCACCGGCCCGGCCTTGGTCTTCTCGGCGGTGTCGGAGGTGCTCTTGGTGCTGCTGCACGCGCCGAGGCCGGCCACGAGGAGCGCCGCGGTGGTGATCGTCAAAAGTCTGCGGGTGCGTATGGTGGTGTTGTTCATGCGAGGAAACCTTCTGTGACAGGGGCTGACTTGCTGGATGGCCGATGGGCGGGCGGGCAAGGCCCGCCTATCGGCCGGTGCTGAACTCCACGCCGAACGCGGTGGTGACCGCGCCCAGGACGTCCGGTGCCAAGGGGCCCGGGCCGCAGGCCGCGCTGCCCAGACCGTGGTGCGCGTGGTCGAGGTGCAGATGGAGTCTGCCGTCGCGGACCAGGTCGTGCTGGTGGGCCGCGGCGGCCAGCGCTTCGGTGCTCCAGGGACGAACCGTCAGGTCGATGACCGGGTCGCCGGTGATGAGCAGGG
This sequence comes from Streptomyces sp. NPDC012510, assembly GCF_042955065.1. Lineage (NCBI taxonomy): Bacteria > Bacillati > Actinomycetota > Actinomycetes > Kitasatosporales > Streptomycetaceae > Streptomyces > Streptomyces sp. NPDC012510. Next base: position 26,543 of record NZ_JBIBEN010000010.1, on the reverse strand, counting down.
TGCCAACCGGGGTCGTGATCCCGGCGCGGCGGACTTGGTGGCGGTTGCCGTTCTCCTGCGGGCGGATCTGGGGAACCTGCATCGCGGAGACGGTCGACCGGTGGCGGCCGACGCGAGCCGCGGCGCGGGAGTCGCGGTAGGCCTCACCGGGCCCGGGACCGAACCACTCGACTTCGGCGTCGGTGCCGGGCAGCGACATCGCGACGCCCAGTCGGGGCAGCGGCACCGACCATGGGCCGTCGGGGGTGACGACGGTTTCCAGCCGGAGCCGGGCCTGGCCCGCATGCGGTGTCTCGCAGGCCGTCCAGCGGTATACCACGCCGAGCCCGCAGGAGGACCCGGCGGCGGCCAGCCGGGCGGTGACCGTGAGGCCGGACGCGTCGGGTTCGACACCCAGGACGTCGTGGCGCATCCGGTGCAGTCCGGCGGCGAACCAAGCGTCGGTCTGCGGCTCACCGAAGGCGCTGAGCAGGTCGTTGTCGATCGGGGCCCGCCAGACGTCCAGTCGCGGACCGTCGAGCTCCAGGTCGCCGAGCCGTGTCAGCACCCCGCTGCGGGCGTCGAACCGCGCGGGACCCAGTGCGATGTACCCGTCGTGGGCGATCGCCGGCGCCGGTGTGAAGGGCACCGGCGAGGCGGCCGGAGCCACGACCAGCCCCTGGGACCAGGCGATCTCGTGGCCGGCCCCGGCCCAGGTCTCGTCGGCGGCGAGCACCGCGGTCACGGTCAGCCACACCTCGTGGCCGGAGTCGTTCTTGCGGGCCGCGTCGAGCGCGGCGGTGACGTCGGCGGGCCATGCGATCGTCGTCGTCGTACCTGGAGCGGCCGCGGGCACGGTCAGGTCGCCGGAGCCCACCGGCTCGCCGCCGTCCTCGACGGACCACCGGAAGTCCAGGTAGCCGCTGTCGCGGACGTGGTGCAGGTTGTGCACGTCGATCTGCCGGGTCGCCGGGTCGACGCGGATCCGGACCGGTTCGATGACCTTCTTGTACTCGACCAGGCCCGGCGACGGCGTGCGGTCGGGGAAGAGCAGCCCGTCGGCGACGAAATTGCCGTCGTGGACCTCCTCGCCGAAGTCACCGCCGTAGGCGTAGAACGAGTGGGGATCCTCCTGCCCGGTGAGCCGGGCGATCCCGTGGTCGATCCACTCCCAGATGAACCCGCCGGCCAGGCGCGGATGTGCCTCGATGACCTGCTGGTACTCGGAGAGCCCGCCCGGGCCGGTGCCCATGGCGTGTCCGTACTCGCACAGCACGGCCGGCAGGGTGCGGCGGTGCGCGTCGTCGGCCGGATCAGCCGTCGGTGCCTCCTGGCCGCGTCCCACGGCGGCCAGTTCGTCCACGCCGATGTACATGCGGGAGTACAGGTCGACGTACGCACAGCTCGCGAAGTCGCCTTCGTAGTGGATCGGGCGGCTGTCGTCGCGCTGCCGGATCCACTCGGCCGAGGCGGCCAGGTTGGCCCCGGTGCCGGACTCGTTCCCCAGCGACCAGACGATGACCGAGGGGTGGTTCTTGTCGCGTTCCACCAGCCGCTCGGCCCGGTCCAGGTAGGCCTCGCGCCACGCGGGGTCGTCGCTGGGGTTGCGCCGCCAGCCGCCGGGTTCGAAGCCGTGCGTCTCGAGGTCGCCCTCGCAGAACACCCACAGGCCGTGCTCGTCGCACAGGTCCAGGAAACGGTGGTCGGGCGGGTAGTGGCTGGTGCGCACCGCGTTGATGTTGTGCTGCTTCATGAGCAGCACGTCGGTCAGCATGGTGTCCTCGGTCAGGGTCCGCCCCGTCAGCGGATGCCATTCGTGGCGGTTGACGCCCCGCAGGGAGATCGGCCTGCCGTTCGCGGTCAGGACACCGTCCACGACGGCAACGGTGCGGAAGCCGATGCGCAGCGGTATCCGCTCCCCGGCTTCGGAGACCAGTTCCCCCGTGTACAGGCGCGGCTCCTCGTCCGACCACGGCTCGATGCCGTCGATCACGTGCGGGCCGGCCGGATCGGCGCCGGATATGCCGAGCTCGGGCACCGAAAGGGACACCCGGGTAGGGGCGGTGACGTCGACGGCCAGGGTGCCCTGCCCCGTGGTGTGGTCGTAGGCGGCGTGGACGAAGAAGTCCTCGACACCGCGGGCGGCCACGGACACCGACCGGAAGATCCCGGACAGCCACCACATGTCCTGGTCTTCCAGGTAACTGCCGGACGACCACTGGTGCACGCGGACCGCGAGTACGTTCCGGCCGGGCCGCAGAGCGGTGGAGACGTCGAACTCGGTGGTCAGCCGGCTGCCCTTGCCGTCGCCGAGCCGGATCCCGTTGAGCCACACCGCGAACGCGGAGTCGACGCCCTCGAACCGGAGCACCGCGGCCGATGCCGGGAACCCGTCCGGAACGTCGAACTCGCGGCGGTACTCGCCGGTCGGGTTCTGCCGGGGCACCCGCGGCGGGTCGACCGGGAAGGGGTACAGGATGTTGGTGTAGGCCGGGGCACCGTAGCGCGGCTCGCCGGGCAGGCCGGTCATCTGCCAGCAGGACGGCACGGCGAGCAGGTCCCAGGCGCTGTCGTCGAAGTCCGGCGCGGCGAGATCCCCGGTGAGGTCGTCCAGCCCTGACGCCAGTCGGAATCTCCAGTCGCCGTCGAGCGCGATCGCGGGCAGGTCGGTGGCGAACGCGGCGCGCGGCCGCAGACGTCCGGTGCCCGGCGACCGGTCTTCGACGTAGGCGTGGGGGTCGAGGTCTTTCATCAGTGGAGGTGCTTTCTGTCGGGACTGGTAGCGGTGACCGGGAGCCGGCCGGGCAGGACCGTGCCCTCGCTCATAGGGGGGCAACGCGCAGGTCGAGCGGAGCCAGGTGCTATCCGGTCGCGCGGGGCGCGGCGCTGCTGTCCCGGACGGTAAGGGTCGGGCGCAGCAGCGTGAGTACGTTGGTCGGCGGCCGACCGGAGTCGACGGCGCGCAGCAGCAGCTCGACGGCCTGCTGGGCCATCTCCCGCTTCGGAAAGGTGACCGTGGTCAGCGCCGGCTGGATCTGTCCGACCTGAGAGATGTCGTCGAAGCCGATGATGCTGACGTCACTGGGGACCCGCCGCCCGGACCGGACGACCGCCTCGATGGCACCGACGGCCAGGACGTCGTGGGTGGCGAAGATCGCCGTCAGTTCCCGGTCCGCCTCCAGCGCCGCACAGCCCGCGGCGAACCCGCCGGCGGCGTCGTCCCTGGTGCAGGCGAACACCTGGCGGTCGTCGATGGCCAGCCCGTCGTCGGCGAACGCCCGGCGCAATCCGCGCACGCGCGGCGAGTGCGCGGGAAGATCGGCGATCACCGCGACGTTCCGGTGGCCGAGATCCCTCAGGTAGCGCCCGGCCAGGAACCCGGCGTGCTCGTAGTCGATGGACACCACCGGCAGCGCGGTGGGCATGTCTCCCTCCCAGGCGCACAGCGCGACCGGGAAGGCGGCCTCGACGAGCATCGGCAGCTGCTGTTCGACGCCGTTGTCCCCGGCGACCAGCAGTGCGTCCACCGAGCGCGCGGCGAGGTTCTCCAGATGGGCCCGGGTGTAGTCGGGGTCGTCGCGGGTCGTGGCCAGCAGCAGGTTGTACCCATGGCCGACCAGCACGTTCTCGACTTCCTCGACCACTTCCGAATAGAAGGGGTTGGCCACCCGCGGCACGAACAGCCCCACGGTCGACGTGCTGCCGGTTCTCAGCGAGCGCGCCACCAGGTTCGGCTTGTAGCCGAGTTCCTCTATCGCCGTGTTCACCTTCGCCAGGGTCTCCGGCCGCACCTTCTTGCCGGACACCACGTTGGAGACGGTTTGCTTGGCGACTCCCGCCCGAGCGGCCACCTCCGCCATCGTCACCACGAGCCGCACCCCCAGAACATGTATCGATCCACGAAAGTGGCGACAGCGTAGGTCGACTGTCGCAACAGAGCAAGACTTAGTCGGATTGTCGTGATCCAGCGGTTACGTACACGCCGCGAGAAGGGGCCACGTCACACCCGGTTCACCAACGGAAAGGCGACGGAACCGTTGACGGCTCCAGAAATGCGACATTAACATCCCGGCCACACCGGTCACATGGATCGGTCAACGAGATGAACCGTTGCGGCTCACCGCGCGGAACCACCCCCCACGCCACTCGGCGCCATCGCCCTCGAGGCGCCGTAGTGGTCCTCTCGGTCGCGACAGCGCCGACGGCCGCACCCGGCCGCGGCGTCGCGCATGCTCCGCGCCGTCTCCGGCTGGCGGGGAGCGCCTGAACAGACCTGCGAAGGTCTCGTCCTGAGGAGAGACAGGCATGATCCGACCGGCCGGCGACGGCGCCGACCCGAACCCCGCCACAGCCCGACGCAGATCGCGCGTGAAACGCGTCATCGCGGCCGCCGCGAGTGCCACCATCGCGGCGGCTAGCCTCATGCTCACCGGCGCCGCCCCCGCACAGGCCGCCACCACCGTCCACACGTACGCACCGACGGGAGTGGGAGGCGGTACGACGACGTCCCCGGACCAGGCGTCCACCAAGTACCAGGTGCAAGTCGCCGGCACGCCCGTCCAGGCTGTGCGGTACACCGCGAACCGCAACAACTTCGACGTCGCGCGCTTCGCGTCGGACTCCCGGACACCGACGATCACGGTCACGCTGCCCAGCACCACGATCGACACGGTGAACGTCTACCCGGCGCGCTACTACCCGCCCGGCAGCGTCTCGGTGAGCGCGGACAAGCACACCCTGACGTTCCAGATGTCAGCCGAAGCCGGGTTGAACCAGGCGATCGTGATGGTCAACGGCGACTCGACCAGCGTGACGGGACAGCCCTACCTGGCGGTCATCAACGACCGTCTGGAAGACCCGGCGCGGCGTCCGAACACCACGAGCGCACCGGACGGTTCCGGCGTCAACCTGCAGACCGGTGTCCTCAACTTCCAGGAGTTCGCCGCGAAGTACCTCGCGGCCCACCCGAACAGCACGGCTCAGAAGGCTCCCGCCGCGACGACGAGCTCCATGGCCGGCAAGACCGTCAACGGCACCGCCATCCCCGCCGGTCAGAAGACCGCGGCCGGGAACCTGGTGAGCGCGAGCACCGTCAACGTGCGGTACCCGAACGTGCGAACGATGACCGCCAACGACGTCACGTACGCCCTGAAGGCCGCCATCGACACCATCAAGGCCAACCCCACGGCGCTCAACACGCTCTACTTCCCGAACGGTACGTACATATCGTCCGGTCTCCTGGTCAACGGTGTGGACGGCAGCAAGCTCAAGGGCGGCAAGCTGAAGATCTACACCGACGAAGGTGCCCTGGTGAAGAACCGCATCCAGGGGTACATGGAGGCGTTCGAGCCGGCGGTCGCAATCGTCAACTCGAACAACGTCGAGATCGACGGCCGCGGCATGTTCGACGGCAACGGCGTGGCGAACTACAACGCCCGCAGCGTCGGTGACTCGCACGACGCCTACCGCAGCCAGCACCAGGGCGGCGTCATGGTCATGCACTCGTCGGACATCACGTTCAACGACACCTACCTGCGCGACTCGAAGCAGTGGAACTACGAGACCCACACCGCCAAGAGGGTGACGTTCAACAACATCAAGGGCCTCACCCCGTACCCCCAGCCGTGGATCGACGGGATCGACTTCGCGAGCGGCCAGGACATCACCGCCAACGGCGTCTTCACCCTCGGCAACGACGACGCGTTCGCCTCCGGCCACTACAACCCCAGCGACGGATTCGCCCCGATGGCCAGCGGCGTGTGGGGCAACTTCCAGCTCGGCACCTCCACCCCCGACATCCAGGGCTATGCCAACGCGGTGGGCGCCCACGACGCCGTCGCCGACGAACTCGGGTTCGACAGCTACCACTGGGACAACGCGGAATCGAAGAACATCTCGGTCAGCAACACGCTGAGCTGGTCCTCCGGCGCCGGTAACTCGATCCGCATCGGATGGAGTTCGTGGGGATACAAGCTCAACAACTACACGTTCGACAACTTCAACTCCATCTCGCAGGGTGCCGGCGGCATCTTCACTCAGAACAGCCCCAAGCCGTACCCGCGTATCTCGAGCATCGTGATCAAGAACAGCTCGTTCGACACCTCCCGGTACGGGTCGGGACCGATCAGGCTCAACGGCGGCAACGGGTCCACCCAGACCATCACCGCCGAGGATCAGGAGACCTACGGGTTCGCCCCCAACCCTGACGGGTCGGGCACCACGTACACGTACACCAAGACCCCGATCAGCACCTTCAAGCTCGACAACGTGTGGTTCACGGAGCAGAAGACGAACAGCAGCCCCTTGAACGGCGCCACGAACGTGACGCTGAACAACCTCCGCGTCGGCGGCCAGCTCGTCAAGTACTCCAGCCAGTTCCCGCTGGCGCCGAGCGGGATCGGCACGCTGACCAGCACCTACACGGACGCGAACGGCCAGACCCAGAACGTCAAGGCCGGCGCCCTCGCCGACGGCGACACCTGGGTGGGTGCGTGGTGGGGCGACCAGACCAAGAACTCCTCCTCGGACCTGACCCTCATCACCCGCAACACCGGGGTCGGCCTGATGGGCGAGCAGTACACCACAGGATCCGGAGACGGAAAGCTCTCCTACATCCGGTTCCCCCTCAACGGCCTCACCAAGGCACCGACCCAGGCGACACTCCATCTCACCTACGTCGGCCACCGCTATTCGTCGGTACCGTCGACTGACACCGACCAACTCCTCGTGCAACCCGTCAGCGACACCACCTGCACCGGTGGCGGCACGTCCTGCCCGGTTAACACCATGACCTGGCAGAACCGGCCGAGCTTCACCGCGACGAACTCCTCTGTCGCGAAGTCGGCCACCTTCACCCTCGGTTCGACCATCGTCGCGGAGGGCGGCGGCACCCATCAGGGCAACGCCATCGACGGCCGCGACATCACCGTCGACATCACCTCCTTCGTCCAGAACGCCTACGCGGCCAAGCAGCCCACCCTGCTGCTCGCCGTCGGCAACGCGGGAGGCACCAACCACGAGCTGCGCTTCGTCAGCTCCGAAGGCGCCACCGGCTCCGGGAAACTCACCAACGCGAACGCCGACATGGCGCCCGCGCTGACCGTGACCCCGTAGACGCTCGAGGCCGGTCCGTCCCCATGGGACGGGCCGGCCTCAGTGGGCGTTTGATCTAGGCAGCTTGCCGCTTATGCCCTAGTCGCGGGCCGGGAGGCGGCGGTGCATGAGCCGGCCGAGGGTGCCATGCCGGCCGGTGGCGGCCGAGGACACGAGCGGGCCTGGTATCGGGGCATCAACTGGTCGCGGTGGACGGCACCACCTTCGACGTGCCGGACACCAAGGCCAATGCCCCTTCTTCGGCCGCCCGGGAATCAGCAGCGGACGGGCGAAGAGTCCCGCGCGATCACGACCACCTCGTCGCGATCGGTCCAGCACCGTCGCTCGTTCTTGTCCGGGTTGATGCGCACTCCATGGTCGGGAACAGCTGTGGCCCGGTCGTGGCGGCGGTAGCCGATGGCACACTCGCCCCGCTGCTGCGCCGCTGCGACGACAGTGGCGAAGGACGCCTCACAGCCGGGCAGGACGTACGACGACGCCGGTCGCAGGTGGACCTGACTGCCGGTGGGGGAGAACAACTCCTCGAACACGGCCGCCAGGTGCCGGTTCTGGGAGATCTGCGCCATTAACAGGCCAATGAGTTTCCCACTGATGATCACGTCGGCTCCGGGGCTGACGGGCGCGAGCGTCCGGTTGCGGTCGTCGGTCATCTCGGTGACCACCGGCAGCTCCCGTCCGGTCTCCTGTTCCAGTAGTTGCAGAACGAGGAGCGTGACGAGGGTCCGGTTGTCGGCCTCTTCGGGCTGCTGTCCCGCAACGGGGTCCGGGCCGAGCACGACGACGCTGTCGTACGAGTCGATCTCCAGGCACCGAAGTGTCTCGGGCCGGGTGACGTCTCCAGGCCGGAACGTGACGGTCAGCCGGGGTGCGACGTCTGTAGCGGCCTGCCGTACCTGCTCGGCCGTCACCTCCGCCCGGTCCGCCACCACGACGATGACCGAGCCGTGCCCGGCGTTCCGGCCCAACTGGTCGACAATGAGCGAGGCCCGCCGGTTCCAGCCGAGAATCAGGATCCGTTCGGGCCGGATGCCCGCCGGCTGCCAGGGCGTCATCACCGATGCGTCGACCAGCCCGGAGCAGTCGCTGAGCCGTGCGGTGTCGTCGTCCCGCGTGATGACGATCAGCCGGTCTCCAGGGCCGATCAGGGTCTGTGGCGGCGGGTTGAGCAAGGGCCTGCCGTCGCGCAGCAGGCCGACCACGCTGGAGGTGGCGTAGGCCAGCACCGTGTCGCCGAAGGAGCGGCCGGTCAGGGCCGGGTCGAGGGTGAGGTAGAACTCGTCTCCGGCGAAGTCCAGGAGGTCTCGGTACACCAGGGAGAGTCCGGGACGGAGGGCGGACTGGACGATCAGCCGGGCGGTGATCGCGTCGCTCTCCAGGACGATGCCGCGCGTTCCCGCGGCGAGGGTGGCCGCCAGCCCGTACCGGTCGTCTCTGATGGCGGCGACGACGGGCGGGCCTTCCCCCTCGCCGAGTGCGGACCGCAGCGCCAGCAGCGTCTTGACCACTTCCGGGTCCCCCGACGGATCGTCGTGGGGCAGCACCAGCACAGCGCTGGCCGCGCCGGGGTTGGTCAGGGCGAGCAGGGCGGGGTCGGTGGGGGGACCGCTACGGCAGATCAGCCGGGTGCGGCCGGTGGTCCCCACCTTGCTCCTGAGGGCCTCCTCCATGGTGGTCTTGTTCCGGTCAGCCAGCACGGCCACCGCGCCGTACCGGTGGTTGGCGTTGGCGGCCACCAGTTCGCTCACCACCGTGAACACCTGCTCGGACCAGCCCAGCACCACCGAGTGCCCCTGCTCGACGACGGTGGAGCGGCCCCGCCGCAGTGCGGTGAGCCGTTCAGTGAGTCCGGTGGTGATCAGACCGACGAGAGTGGAGACGTATACCAGGGCGACCAGGGCGAGCAGTACCGACAACAGCACGCGCAGGAGCGGGCCTGTCGCCCCGCCGAGCCGCAGTGTCTCACCGGTGAGACGCCAGATCTCTGCCAACCGCTCCGAGCGGGACGCGGGCACACGTGGGTCCGTCCACACCAGCACGGCGCTCGCCGGGAGGACGACCATGAGGCAGCCGAAGGCCAGCCAGCCGACGAGCGCGGAGGTACCGCGGGCCAAGGTGGTGTCGAACCAGTACCGTGCCCTGCCCGTGAGTTCGGCCTTTCGTCCCATGCCTGCCCCCTGTTCCGCCGGGTTCCGGCAGCGGCAGCCACGCCGCTCCGGTTTGCCCCGCTGCTCCCCCACCGACCGGTCACGGCCACACGGAAGTGTGCCGACGAGGCGGCCGTGACGCGCCGATCACCGGCGGTTTTTCATCCCTTCGGGAACGTTGCAGAGAGCGCCGGTCCGTGGACGTCGGAACAGGGCGTCAGCGCTATGACTTGGCATCCCCCGTTCGGGGCGATGTCCCGGCGCAGGTGGGCGAGTCGGGTCCGCCGACCGATACAAGTGGGTCATGACTGAAGATCACGGAGCCGTCGTGGCAGGTCCAGGCCTGTCCAGGCGCAGCTTCACGACGGCAGCCGGGACGGCTGCGGCGGCCACGGCCCTGGCCGGTGGCGGGCCTGCCGCGGCGATGCCCGTACAGGCCGTCCCTGCCGCACCGTCGCCCACCCGGGGCGCGGAGTTCGACAGGTGCCTGGCTGTGGCCCGGGCCCTGCTGGTCGTGGACGACCACGACCGCCCCTTGGTTCCACGCTACGAGCGGGTACTCAAGGACGGGCTGCCCCCTCAGCGAACGGCCACACCCAAGAAGGTCCTCGTCGTCGGGGCCGGCCCGGCCGGTCTGGTGACGGCGTTACTGCTGAAGCGGGCCGGCCACCACGTGACCGTTCTCGAGGCGAACGGCAACCGGGCGGGCGGACGCATCAAGACGTTCCGTCGCGGCGGCCACGAACGGGCGGCTCAGCCCTTCGCCGACCCCCGCCAGTACGCCGAGGCGGGCGCAATGCGCCTGCCCTCCAGTCACCCGCTGGTGATGGGTCTGATCGACCAACTGGACCTGAAGAAGCGGCGTTTCCACTATGTTGACGTCGACGGTGACGGTCGGCCCGCCAACCGCACCTGGATCTACGTCAACGGCATCCGGATGCGGCGTGCGGACTACGCCCGCGCGCCCCGCCGCATCAACCGGTCGTTCGGTGTGCCGCGCGCCCGCTGGGACACCCCCGCCGGAACCATCCTTCGGTCGGTGCTGGATCCGGTGCGCGACGAGTTCAGCACCGTGGACGCCGATGGCAAGCGGGTCGACAAGCCGCTGCCGGAACGGGTGCGGGGCTGGGCCAGGGTCATCCAGCGATTCGGCGACTGGTCGATGTTCCGCTTCCTGACCGAGCACGCCGGGCTGGACGAGCGCACGGTCGACCTGATCGGCACCCTGGAGAACCTCACGTCCCGCCTGCCCCTGTCGTTCATCCACAGCTTCATCGGCTCCTCGCTCATCAGCCCCGACACCGCCTTCTGGGAGCTGGAGGGCGGCACGGCGGTGCTGCCGGACGCGCTGCTTGCGCAGGTACGCGACACGGTCCGGTTCGACCGCCGGGTCACCCGCGTCGAGTACTACGATCCTGACCGTCCTTCCTCCGACACTCCACACGTCGGCCGCAAGGGCCCTCAGGTGTGGGTGGACACGGTCTCCGAGGGGCGCGACGGCCCAGTGCTGCGCCAGCAGTTCACCGCGGACGCGGCCGTGGTCACGGTGCCCTTCTCCGGTCTACGGCACGTACAGATCAGCCCCCTGATGTCGTACCGCAAGCGCCGGGCTGTCGCGGAACTGCACTATGACAGCGCCACGAAGGTGCTCCTGGAGTTCAGCCGCCGTTGGTGGGAGTTCACGGAGGCCGACTGGAAACGCGAGCTGGGCCGGATCGACCCGAAGCTGTACGACGCCTACCGCACCGGCCGCACACCAGCCGACGGCAGCCTGCTCGGCGCCCATCCCTCCGTGCCGGACGGCCACATCACTGCGGGCCAACGCACCCACTACGCCGCCAACCGTGCCGCCTCCCGCGACCAGCCCCAGGCCGCACACGTCGTGGGCGGCGGCTCGGTGTCGGACAGCGCCAACCGGTTCATGTACCACCCCTCCCACCCGGTGCCCGGCAGCTCCGGCGGAGTGGTGCTGGCCTCCTACAGCTGGGCGGACGACGCACTCCGCTGGGACTCCCTGGACGACGAGACCCGCTATCCGCTCGCCCTGTGCGGACTGCAACAGGTCTACGGACAGCGCGTAGAGGTCTTCTACACCGGCGCCGGGCGCACCCAGAGTTGGCTGCGCGACCCCTACGCCTACGGAGAGGCGTCCGTACTGCTGCCCGGCCAGCACACCGAGTTGGTGCCCTCCATCCCCGTGCCCGAGGGCCCGATGCACTTCGCGGGCGACCACACCTCCCTGAAGCCGGCCTGGATCGAGGGCGCCCTGGAGTCGGCGGTCCGCGCCGCACTGGAGGTCCACACCTCGTGAGCTGATCGACGGCCCGCCCAAGGGCTCGCGGAGAAGCGATCTGTGTTCCCGCGCCCGGGTTCGTTCACGCGGTGGCGGGAACCTTGCCGCGACTCATGATCAGTCAGCCCGCTGTCCTTCGACCTGGGCGGCGGGCGTTCAGCTGGACACCGGGCGACACGGATCGTCGGGTTCGGTTGAGCTTCCTCAGTTAGAGCCGCAGCGTTGACCCGTCGGCCGCGCTCTTGTCGTCGCCGGTCCAGTGGTCGGCTTCACCAACGTCATGCCGGGCGAGGCCGCGTCAGTCCAGCACGATCACGACCACCTCGTCGCGATCGGTCCAGGGGTAGCCGACGGTACATTCGCCCCGTTGCTGCGCCGCCGCGACGACCGTGGCGAAGGACGCCTCGCAGCCGGACAGGACGTATGACGCCGGCGACATTCGCCCCGTTGCTGCGCCGCCGCGACGACCGTGGCGAAGGACGCCTCGCAGCCGGACAGGACGTATGACGCCGGCCGCAGTGGACCTCACCTCCGGTGCGTCCAGTTTTCTGACCGGCCCAGGCCTCGCCTTCCCGCGACGAGGCCTGGGCCGGCCGGGAGAACCGGGCCGCGTCGCAGAGGGCGTCTGCCGGCGCGTCTCCTGTCCTCCCGGTCGCGGCTTACGCCGTGGGGGCTCGCTCAGGCGGGCTTGAGCTGCCATTGCTGGCAGTTGTTGTTCTGCCACGCCCACTGTCGTACGTCGGCTCCATCGGCGGTGGAGCAGTCGGCGACATGGGCGACCTTGCTGGTGGCCTGATTGGCGATCCGTACGTAGCCACCGCTCGTGGCGAGGAACCGGAACCGCTGGCAGGTGTTGTTCAGCCAGGACCACTGGCGCAGGTCCGCGCCGTCGGCCGAGGAGCAGTTCTCCGTGTCCAGCACCTTGCCACTGGCGACGTTGACCAGGCGGTGGGTGTCATCGCCCAGGTCCTCGAGGCGCCAGCGCTGGTTGTTGCCGCCGCCGCACGTCCACTGGCGTACATTGGCCCCGTCGGCGCTCGAACTCCCCTCCACATCCAGGCACTTGCCGCTGCCGCGGTTGACGACCGTGTACGTCGTCGAGGCGGACGACGGCTCTCCCGAGGGCCCGGCGAGCGAGGCGCCGAGCCGCACCGGCGTACCGAGGTTCGGCGTACCGTCCGAGTTCCAGGTGAACTTCTGCGCCCGCGCGGTCCGGCCGTTGTCGCAGCCGTCGCTCGTGCTGTCGTTGGCGTGATAGACGATCCAGTTCTCGGTGCCGTCGGGCGAGGTGAAGAAGCCGTGGTGCCCCGGCCCGTAGACCCCGTTCGCGTCGTCGCGCTGGAAGACCGGCGTGGACTTCTTCGTCCAGGAGGAGGCGGCCAGGGGGTTGGAGCCGGTCAGCTCCAGCTGGCCGAGCTTGTAGTCGGGCGTCCAGCAGCCGCTCGCCGAGTAGACGAGGAAGGTACGACCGCCCCGCTGGAGTATCTCCGGGCCCTCGTTGACCGTGCCGCCCGAGCGCTCCCAGGCGTGTGTGGGCGTGGAGATCGTCGAGAAGGAGCCGCTGACCGTGTACGGGTTGGACATCCGCGCGGCCACGAGATTCTGCGTGCCGCCGTTCGTGCTGCCGAACAGGTACAGGCTTCCGTTGATGGTCGCCACGCTCGGGTCGAGCATCCACGCGCTGTTGAGCTGGTTCTTGTAGGTGTACGGGCCCATCGGGTCCGAGCCGGCGCTCTCCAGGACGTGGGAGCGCTGAGTGGGGTTGTAGTCGGAGACGTTCTGGCCCGCGACGTAGTACAGGTACCAGCGGCCGTTCAGGAAGTGCAGTTCCGGTGCCCAGATGTTGCAGCAGCGCGAGGCCGCGTCACCCGTCCACACCTGGACGCTCGGCGCTGTCGAGAGACCGGCGAGTGTCGACGACTTGCGGATGGTGATGGCGTCGGTCCAACTCGTCGTCACCAGGTAGTAGTTGCCGTTGTGGTAGGAGATCCAGGGGTCGGCACCCTTCTGGGCCTTGACCGGGTTGGCGAAGGAGGCAGCGCTCGCCGAGGGCTGGCCCAAGGACAGCGCGAGCAGGAGGGCCGCCAGCAGGGTCAGTAGGCGACGGGCCATCCGCTGCCCCAGTTCAGAGAGTTGATGCCGAGCTTCGGAGTGCCGTTGGCCTGGCCGTCGTAGTAGTGGTAGACGATCAGATCGCCGTCCCCGTCTTTCATGATCGACTGCCCGCCGGGGCCGATGTACCGGCCGTGCGATTCCAGCACGGGCGTACCGCCGTTGTTCAGCATGGCGACGCCGTTCTTGTCGCGGTACGGGCCGGTGATGCTGGTGGCCCGGCCGACCTTGACCTTGTACGTGGAGTTGACGCCGGCGCAGCAGGTGTCGTACGAGGCGAACAGGTAGTAGTAGCCGTTGCGTTTCACGATGTACGGGGCCTCGACGGCCCCGGTGTTGGTGGGGCCGGAGGCGAGCGAGTAGCGGGTCGTGTTGGACGAGAGCTGCTTCCCGGTCGCCGGGTTGATCTGGATCATCTTGATCCCGGTCCAAAAACTGCCGAAGGACAGCCACCACTTGCCGTCGTCGTCCACGAAGAGGTTCGGGTCGATGGCGTTGTAGTCGTTCGACGTACGCGACGTGTAGACGATGCCCTGGTCGGTCCAGCTGCCCGGCCGGCCGGTCGCCGACGTCGCCAGCCCGATGGCCGAGTTCTGCGAGCGGAAGGTCGAGACGGAGTAGTACATCAGGTACTTGCCGCCGTGGAACGAGATGTCGGGTGCCCAGGCCTCCGGCACTGAGGAGTAGGTGCGCCACCAGCTTGGCCTGCTGGAGAAGGCATCCGCGCCGCCGCTGAACGCGATGCGGTTGGTGGAGGTGCGGTTGCTGATGCCGCCGCCGGTGGCGTACAGGAGGTACTGACCCGACGACGTGCGGATCATCGTCGGATCGTGGACCATGATCGAGCCGGAGACGGTGCCAGGGTTCGGATACGCGGACGCCGGAGTCGGGACGAGTGCGAGCAGGATCGCCGCGGGGACGACGAGGGGAGCGGTTCTGCGGGTGGTTCTGCGAGCGCCTGTGCGGGAGGTGAGGCTCACGCGGATCCTCCTTGCGTGGGGGAGAGAGACGGCCCGTAGGACGTGTTCGGCGTGCTCTGAGCGCTGAGTGCGCTCGGCCTGCATGTTCGACAGGGTGAACATCGGTCACATCTTCGAACCGGAAGGTAGAATCGAACACCTTGCGCGTCAAGCGTTCGCGCAGCAACTCCCCTCCCACGGTCATCGAATCGCGACGGTCATCGAATCGCGTGCGACACTCACCCCGTCGCGCGGGTCACTCGACACCTCCTGGGCGAAGCCGCTCCACCCAGGCACCGACCTGCTCTCGCAGCCGGGCGGCGCAGCAGCCCCACGGCCCTCCGCCGCACAGGGAGGATGACACCTGCACCCCATGCACGACCTCGCCGTCCGGCCCGCACCCCCAGTGCCCCGGCAAGCCCGTTCAGGTCCCGGCCAGTCCCGCGAGACACGTCGTCCGCCTCGCTGCTCGACCGTGCGCCACGTGGACGCCTCCGGAGTTCCGATCACCGGGCACAGCACGCCCCAGTAGACCGCCCCTCACTGCCCTGCCAGCCCCGTATGCGCCACCCCCCGCACAATCTGCCGCTGGAACAGCGCGAAGACGATCAGGAGTGGCAGGCCGGCGATGACGACCGACGCCATCATCTGCTCGTAGCGGAGGCCGTAGGACGTCTGGACGTTGACCAGGCCCACAGGGAGCGTCATACCGCCCGGATCCGTGGTCACGAGGAACGGCCAGAGGAAGTTGTTCCAGGTCGAGATGAACGTGAAGATGCCGACCGCCGCCAGGACCGGACGGGACAGGGGCATCACGATCGTCCAGAAGACGCGCCAGCGGCCCGCGCCGTCGACGAAGGCCGCCTCCTCCAGTTCGCGGGGGACGCCGTCGAAAAACTTGACCAAAATGAACACCATGGCAGGGACGGCTACTTGGGGCAGGATCACACCCCAGTACGTGTCGACCAGCCCCAGTTGCACCATCTCCGCGAACAACGGGGCCATCAAGACCTGGGGCGGGACCATGATTCCCGCCAGGACGACGGCGTACAGCACCTTGCGGCCACGGAACGTCGTGCGCGAGAAGCCGTACGCCGCCATCGCGCACAGCAGAACCGTCAGGATCGTCGTCATCACCGATATGTACGCCGTGTTCAACATCCAACGTCCGATATCACCCGCGTCCCACACCTTCCGGTACGCGTCGAAGGTGAAGTGGGAGCCGAGCCAGCGCAGGGGCGTCCGTGTCGCCTCGCCTTCCGGTTTGAAGGACGTCGCCAGGGCCCACGCAAGGGGCAGGACCCACACCACCGTCAGAAGCAGGGCCGCGATCAGCATGACCCAGCGGCCCGGGGTCCACCGCACCTTGCGGCACTCGTCCGTTGACAGTGACGCGCTCATGCCGACTCCCCACTCCGCCGCGAGAACCGCAGCTGTACCAGCGACACGATCACGATCAGGGTGAAGAAGAGGTACGAGACCGCCGAGGCGTAGCCGATGCGGTAGCCGGTGAAGCCCGCCTGGTACACGTACTGGAGGATCGGGCGGGTCGAGTCGTCGGGGCCACCGCCGGTCATGATGTACACCTGGTCGAAGATCTTGAGGGAGGCCAGGATCTGGAGAACCAGGACGACTCCCGTGGTGCGCTTCAGCAGGGGGAGGGTCACATGCCGCAGCCGTCGCCACGCGTTCGCACCGTCCAACTCGGCGGCCTCATACAAGTGTTGAGGAATCGACTGCAACGCGGCCAGGTAGAGAAGGAAGTTGAAGCCGACCGTCCACCACACGGTGGCCGCCACGATCGACAGCATCGCGTACCGCTCGTCCGTCAGCCAGCCGATCCCCGGGCGCAGGCCGAACCCGGAGAGCAGCTGGTCCGCGAGGCCGAAGTCCGAGGGGAAGATCACCCAGAGGAAGAGCAGTCCGATCACGCCCGACGGCAGGAGGAAGGGCGCGAACCAGGAGAGCCGCCACAACCACTGGACGAACCGCAGGTGGTGCGAGAGCAGGGCAAGGACCAAGCCCGTCACCACCAAGGGGACCGTCGACAGGATCGTGAACCAGATCGTGTTCCACAGCGACGACCAGACGTTGGGGTCCTGGAACGCCTCCGTGTAGTTGTCGAAGCCGATGAACTCTCCCCCCTCGCCCGTGATGTTGTCGCTGCGCAGGCTCATCCCGATGCCGGATACCAGCGGCCAGAGCAGAAAGAGCGCATAGGTGAGGAAAAAAGGGGCAATGAACACCAGGCCGTGCTCGGTCCACTTACGGCGGACGGTGACAGGTCGCCCCGTCGACCGCTCCGCCGATCCCGGGACGACGGTCGCGGTCGTCGTGGTCACACGGCACCTCCTTCGCTGACAAGTGGCTCGCTGCCCAGCGCGCCGCCGACGCGACCACTACCGAGCGGATCGGGGGTGTCGAGCAGCTTGCGCAGCCGCTTTTTCGCCTCGCGCAGTGCGCCCGACGGCGTGCGCGATCCGGTGAGTACGCCCGAGAAGACCGCGCCCAGCTGGATCCACATCGGCGAGGCCGAGCCCGCGAACCAGGCTGGCTGGTCGAGGACCACGTCGTCGATGACGGACCGGTACGCGGACTGCGGCTCCAGCTCCAGATAGTCCGGTCGCGTCAGCGTCGGCAGATACGCGGGGACATGGCCGCCCTTGGCCCACTCCACGGAGTGCTTGAGCATCCAGGCGACGAAGGTGTGGGCCGCCTCGCTCGCCCCGCCCGAACGCCCTTCCTGGTGCGGGAGTACGAAGGTGTGGCAGTCGGCCTGGGCAGTGGGACGCCCGAACAGCGCGGGTACGCGGGTCATGGAGAACGGCAGCTCAGCGGCGGTGAAAGTCGACACCTCCCACTCGCCGTTGAGATGGAAGGCGGTCTTGCCGGCGTTGAACACCCCTATGGCGCCCGGGTAGTCGACACGGCGCACCATCAACCCCTCCGCCGTGAGCCGGGCCATGAACTCGAGAATCTCCAGGGCCTTGCCGTCGTCGAGCGTGAGGCGTCTGCCGTCCGCGGACAGGACCGTGCCACCCAGTTGCGAGTAGAAGGTGGCGAACAGCCGCCAGGGCATGACGCAGTCCGGTCCGGTCGTCTCGGCGCTCAGCCCGGGCGCGCCCGTGGCCCTCTTCGCGGCGCGCAGGGCGTCCATGAACTCCCGCGCGCTGCGAATGGGTTGGAGCTGACCGCCGTGGCCGAGCAGCCCGGCCTTCTCACAGACGTCGGTGTTGTAGTAGAGCACCATGGGGTGGGTGTCGAGCGGGATCGCGTACTGCTGCCCGCCGACCGTGCCGCGCGTGAAGATGTCCTCGGGGAACTGGTCGGGGCCCACGCCCAGTGCACGCAGCAGATCCAGGTCGAAGGGGTCGAGGAGTCGCCCGGGCCCGAACCCCGCGAGCCGCGCCAGGTGGAGCACCGCGACCTCGGGCGCCCGCCCGCCGGCCCCCGCCATGCTCAGTTTCGTGTAGTACGGGGTACCCCACTGAAGCTGGGTCGCCTCCAGGTCGATCGCCGGATGCTCCTTGGCGAACGCGTCGACCAACGCGGTCATATTGGCGCCGTCACCCCCACCGAAGAGGTGCCAGTAACGCAACCGGGTCTTCCCCTCGGCCCCGAAGGAGGGTGCGGCACAGCCTGCCGCACCCAGCGCCAGCCCTCCGGTGCCGACGAGTAACTTCCTTCTGCTCCAGCGTGGTTCATCGCTCATGGCCCACCCCTCGATCGTCCGGAATGCCGAACGATGCTCGCGAATTCGGACGGACGGTAGATTCCGAAGCGCTGCCGAGTCAACGGTTCACGCAGGCATCCACACAGCGGGCCGGTGGCGTCCGTCCGCCCGAGTGGCCGAAACTCGCAGCATCCCAGAACTGGTGGACGCCGCCACCGGCCGACCAGTGGCGGTCGCCCCTCGCGGGCCGAAGATGCCAGTGACCTGGAGGCCATGTATGAGAATCCGGGTGAGATGGAGTGGCGGGCGGGTCCTGCGGTAGCCCAGCGTTCATGACCCCGTGGTGCACAGAGTGACCGGGCGCACCGCGGACGTCCAGGGCGGGGGAGCTCACGTCTCCACGGTGCTCCCCCGCGCCTATGAGGAGACTTCCTCTCGGAGTCCGGCGTGGGTCCCGCCCAGCCGTGCGTGCCGCTGGTGATCACCTTCAGGACCGAGATCCGGACCACATGCGGGGCAGCGGCCCGCCGCCCCGTCGCAACGTCCGCGATCGAAATTGTTCGACGATGCGCAAGACCCAAGCGGACCTGACGGTTGGGATTGTCCCTGTTCGTGTCCGCCAAACTCCGTTAAGACAACCGCCAAGGTACCCGAGCGCGGAATCTCCATGTGATGCGTCATCGGAATCCCGTCACATGAAGCAGGGAGCGGGAGAACCCGCAGGCCAGTTGGCTTTTCGCGGTCCTTCGGGCGGGTGTCAGGCCCTCAGAGCGTCAAAAGAGCGTAAACGGCCGAGGCGGGCCCGACCTCCCCCGACGGGATTCCCCGAGCTGGGTGACCGACGAGATCCAGCACTGACGGGTGGTCACCTACTACCGATCACGCCATCGGGGCCGCTCATGCCCCGCGTTCATTTCGCCGAACCCGATCGAGTCAGGCCCGCGTAGCGGTGTGCGAGTCCGCCGGGAAGCAGGTATTCGGCCAGTAGGTTGCCGGCGCGGTGGGACGGCAATCCCATGTCGTGCATGAGTTCGTCCGCGCAGTGGATGTCGTAGGGGCCGAAGTCGTAGCCGCCGGAGCCTGGCAGCACCTGTTCCTGCCAGGCCAGGCGAGCGTCGATGGCCTCCCGCATCTCCTGCTCGCTCGGGGCGGTGCGCAGCGACGCCTGGAAATGGCAGGTCAGCCAGTGCGCGGTGAGTTCCATGCCCATGATGTTGTTGAAGACCTGCCGGAAACCGACGAACCCGAGCCGGTCGGCGCTGGGTGGCACGATGCCTCGGTAGAGCCGCAGCCGCCCGGCGGAATCGTGCACTCGTACTCTCGGATCCAGGAAGGGGAAGACTTTGTGATGCCCCGTGGCGAACACGATGACGTCCGCCGCCACTTCCTCGCCGGTCGCCAGTCGCAGCCCCTTGTCGGTGTACTCCTCGACCGCACTGATCCTGGGGGCGATCAGCCCGCGGCGGACGGCCCGCACGTAGCCGCGTGGCATCACTCCCGCGTGAGCCAGGTGGAAGGGGAGCGTGTGAGCGGGCCGCAGCTCCCTCGGTAGCCGGTACAGCCCGGTGGACAACAGCGTGTCGCGGGTGATGAGCCACCACAGGGCTCGCTTGACCCGCTCGTCGATGCGGTCGATCGGACGGATGCAGGCCGGATCGTGGTAACGGGGCAGGAGCGCCTCACCGAGCCGGGTGAACAGGATCCACTTGTAGCCGACCAGACCGAGCAGGAACCGCTCGGGGACCATCCAGTTCACCTTGCGCTGCACGAGGGTGGCCGAGGCCGCCTCGCGTGCGGCGCGGGTGACCAGGTCCAACGCGGACTTGCCGCCGCCCACGACGACCACGCGCCGGCCGGCGAACGTCCCCGCCCGCACCTCGTTGGAGTGCAGCACGGTCCCACGAAACAATTCACGCCCTGGCAGCTCGGGCAGCTGGGCATGATGATGAGCCCCGGTGGCGACAACGACGTAGTCGAATGTTTCGCGATGAACCTCCGCCGCCTTGTCCCCAGCGGGCCGAGAGTCGATCGACCAGCCGGAGGCGCCCACCCGCCCAGGGCCGTCCACCGGCCGGATGGAGATCACCTCGGTGCCGGGTCGAACGCGGTCCAGCACGCCGAAGGTCTCGGCGTAGTTCTCCAAGTAGCGTTGCGTGTCCGCCGCGCTGGCGAAGTGCAAGCGGTTGGGCAGGTCCGCGAACTCGAAGATGCGGAGCGCGGACTGGTTGGCCAGCCCGTCGTAGCAGCCTCCCGATGACCAAATTCCACCGACCTGCTGGTACTTGTCGAAGACCGTGACGTCGAAGCCGTTCTCCAGCAGTATCTTGGCGGTGACGATTCCCCCGGGGCCGGCCCCGACAACACACGCTCTCATCAACTGCCACTCCCCTTGGGCGATCGACGCAGCCAGCTCGCTCATCATCCCGGTTGCGGGCCCCCTGTGCCCAGCGCATGGCCAGGTCGACAACGACTCCTTCACTCGGGTCTCACGGTGCCGCGCCGGCTTCTGCACGGCGGGACCGGAGTCGAAGATCCTCCGATCCAGAGCCGCACGACCTACCGGAAAAACCGATTGCCCACCGCTCAACGGCTTCGTGATGCTCCCTGGCTTCATTCCTCCGGACGAGGTCAACTTCACCCGTGCCCTGAAGGGCCGGGCCTGGAGGTAGTGCCCAACTGGCCGCCGGGTTGGCTCCTCCGTCCAGACATCCGGCTATGGGGTGGCAGGGGCGCGTGACTCACGCCCCGCATTCCACGCGTTCTCGCCGCGGTGGGCGATCGTGCAGGAAGCATTCCGGTCGGCGTGGGCGTCCCCGCACCCCCGGCAGACACAGCACGCCTGACCGACCCGGTTCGCCTTTTCGTTCACTTTCGCCCTTGCGGCGCTCGGCAAGGAGCTTGCGGCCCTGCTCGGAGCCGGCGAACCGAACCCCGCGAATGCGCCCGGACATGGTCCAGATGCTCACCGTCTACTCATCGACCTGCCAGGACAGGCAGCGATCGTCATACGGCTGCGCGGCATCGGGGCGGAAAACCGATCGGCTTGGACTCGGCCTTG
This sequence comes from Streptomyces sp. NPDC012510, assembly GCF_042955065.1. NCBI lineage: Bacteria > Bacillati > Actinomycetota > Actinomycetes > Kitasatosporales > Streptomycetaceae > Streptomyces > Streptomyces sp. NPDC012510. The sequence continues at coordinate 5,212 of NZ_JBIBEN010000010.1, read as the reverse complement.
CGGCGGCGCTTGCTGCCGGGCTTGCCGAGATTCCCGCTGCGGATGTTCGCCTTGAGCTTGCGCTGGCCGAGCACAGGCCTGGGCCCTCTCCCGTCGAAGGCCCACCTCCAGGAAGTCCGTCACGGCGCCCATCGCGTCGACCAAGAACCCTTCACCGCGTACCAGGACGGAATCTCGCCGAACCCGCGGGGATGGTCCGCGTCCTGGCCGGGCGTGGCAGCCCTCGGGCATGCCACCGTCCGCTGTAGAGAATGGGCATGATTCTCAAGCATCCGTCCGACCGCGGAGGCTCGCGGAGCAAGCCGTTTGAGAGGCTGGCCGAGAATGCCTCACGGTTCACCAGTTCAGCAACGTTCTTCGAAATCTGCCTGATCCTGGTCGCCGTGGCTGTCACGCTGCACGTGATCGGCCTGCCGATCACCTGGCTCCTTTTCGTGGGCGAGACAATGTCGGCGGTGACCCTGCTCCTGGTGGCGCTGCTGAAGAACTCCGAACTGCGGGCCGAACGCGCCGTCCAGCGCAAGTTGGACGCCATCGCAGCAGCCCTGCTGGAAGGGCAGGAGGGCGGCGGCCCTGGAGAAGCACACCAGAAACTACGGTCCACCCTCGGCAAGGAAGCAAACTCCTGATGCGCCCGGCTGTCGCACGCTTGCCCCGCCTCATGACCTGTCCGGGCCGAGTGATGCCGTGCAAGGGCACCGGGATGGGTCCGGTCGTCGTTGTCCCGGACCGAGGCAACTCATCCGCTGCCCGCTCCGGCGACATCAGCGGGCGGCTGGAGGAACCGCAGCTCACGCTCGGCGAGGGGCTGTGAGTGGACACCTTCATCCGCAGGGGCGTGAGGCTGACGGCCGGCGAGGCGGCAGGGTCAGGCGATTCCGGTGCCGCGCAGCAGCAGCAATGCCACGTCCACCACCACCACGGCGACCGCTGCGGCGAACGCCGCCCGCTCCCGGCGGCGTCCCAGCACCGTCCCAGCCATCGCGACCGGGACGGCCACCGCCAGCGCCGCCACTCCCCACCTGCCGGGTGGTCCGGCGGGCCCCAGCACCAGAACCGCGGACGCGGCCACCAGCGGCACCGGCAGGAGCAGCCGGGTGCCGTCCGGGCCCAGCCGGTGCGGCCATCCCCGTACGCCCGTCGTCAGATCTCCGCGGATGTCCGGCAGTACGTCTCCCAGATGGGCGCCGACGCCCAGTAGGGCCCCGGCGGTTACCGCCCACCAGGCCGGCCACGGCTGCCCCGGCAGCCCCAGTGCCACGAACGCCGGGAGCGCGGCGAAGCCCACCGCGTACGGTGCCCAGGACCATGCGGTCGCCTTGAGCCGCAGGTCGTAGGCCCACGCCGCCGCGACTCCGGTCAGGTGAACGGCGCCCGCCCACAGTCCACAGGCGAGCGAGAGCGGCACGCACAGCGCCAGCGCGGCATACGCGGCCACCCAGACCTCCGTCACACCGACCGCCCCGTCGGCGACCGGTTTGCCCCGGCGGCCGGCCGCAATGTCCCGGCGCGCGTCGAACGCGTCGTTGCACCAGCCGACTGACAACTGACCGGCCAGAACGGCGGTTCCGGTCAGAACAGAACGCGCGGCGCTCTGGCCTGCAGTGACGGCGAGCGCTGTCATCAGGGCGGTGACCGCCACAACAGGCCCGGGGTGGCACGACCCGGCCAGGCCGCCCACCCGGCCGGCCCGACTCGCGGCCGGGCCGCCGACCATCGACTGTTCGGGAGTGCCCACCCGGTCGATCGTAGGCGGCCCCGGCCCACTCGGCTGGAGCACGCGCCCCGGGGAGGAACGGCCGGACGGGCGATTCATGGTGTCGAAGCCCCGGCTCGGGGAACACGTGGGAAGCGACTCACCCGAGTTGACAACCCGACGGGAACGATATGACGCGGATCGCCGCCGTTCACGGTGCCCTCGCGCCGCACCGTCGCGCCCAGTCCGAGATCACCGACATGGTGGCCCGCACCTGCCTGCCCGAGGGCGCCGACCGCCGGGTCCTGGACCGGCTGCACCGCAGCGCGAAGGTCCGCTCGCGGCACATGACGCTGCCGCTCGAACGGTACGGGGACCTGGACGGATTCGGCGCCGCCAACGACGTCTTCATCGCCTCGGCCACCGACCTGGGTGCCAAGGCCGTCCGAGAGGCACTGCACCTGGCCGGGCTGTCCGCAGCCGACGTGGACCTGTTGATCTTCACCTCCGTCACCGGCATCGCCACCCCCTCGATCGACGCACGGCTGGTCGGCCACCTCGGACTGCGGCCGGACGTCAAACGGCTGCCCCTGTTCGGCTTGGGCTGTGCCGGCGGCGCCGCCGGCCTGGCCCGTATGCACGACTACCTGCTGGGCCGGCCCGACCACGTCGCGGTGCTGCTGTCGGTCGAACTGTGCTCGCTCACCTTCCAGCGCGACGACGCCTCCATGGCCAACCTGGTCGCCACCGCACTGTTCGGCGACGGTGCCGCCGCGGTCGTCGCCTGCGGCGCGGACCGTCAGGAGGAGACATCCGGCCCAACGATCGTGGACACCCGCAGCCATCTGTATCCGGACACCGGGCGGGTCATGGGCTGGGACATCAAGGACTCCGGCTTCCAGGTCGTCCTCGACCCGCAGGTCCCCGATGTGGTGCGCCGCTACCTCGCCGATGACGTCGGGGGGTTTCTCAGCGACCACGGGATCAAGCCGAAGGACGTGACCGCCTGGGTCTGCCACCCGGGTGGCCCCAAGGTCCTGGAGACCGTCACCGAGGCCCTCGACCTGCCGGAGGAGGCGCTCGATGTGACCTGGCGTCACCTGGCCGACGTGGGCAACCTGTCCTCGTCGTCGGTGCTCCACGTACTGCGCGACACCCTGGCCGAACGCCGCCCGCCGCCGGGCACGCCGGGTGTGCTGCTGGCGATGGGGCCCGGCTTCGCCTGCGAACTCGTCCTGTTGCGCTGGTAGTTCGGACCGCTGAAGGACACGAAGGACACGAAGGACACATGATCTGGTACGGACTGTTGGTGGCCGCCGTCGCCGGCGAGCGCGTCGCCGAACTCGTCGTCGCCCGCCGCAACGAGCGGTGGGGTACCGCCCGCGGCGCGAGGGTGACCGGGCAGGGCCACTACCCGGCGATGGTCGCCCTCCACACAGGCCTGCTGATCGCCTGCCCGGCCGAGGCGTGGCTGGCCGACCGGCCCTTCGTACCCGCCCTGGCCTGGCCGATGCTGGCCGTGCTGGCGGGCGCCCAGGCACTGCGGTGGTGGTGCATCAACACCCTGGGGCCCCGGTGGAACACCCAGGTGATCGTCGTACCCGGCATGCCGCTGGTGACGAGCGGCCCCTACCGGTGGCGGTGGCTGCGGCATCCGAACTACGTGGCCGTCGTCGCCGAGGGCGTGGCCCTGCCGCTCGTCCACACTGCCTGGGCCACCGCGGCCGTGTTCACCGTACTCAACGCCGTCCTGCTCACTGTGCGCATCCGCTGCGAGAACCGGGCGCTGACCGCCGCGACCACGCCGATCACACCGGCTCCGGTGTGATCGACGTACTGGTGGCCGGCGGTGGGCCGGCCGGTCTGGCCACTGCCATACACGCCGCGCTCGCCGGCCTGGAGGCCGTCGTCGTCGAACCCCGGACCGGGCCCGTGGACAAGGCCTGCGGCGAAGGAGTCATGCCTGGCGGTGTCGCCGCGCTGCGGGCACTGGGCGTCGAGGTCGGTGGCCGCGAACTGCGCGGCATCCGCTACGTGGACGGCACCGTCCGCGCCGAAGCGTCTTTCCGCGACCGCAGCGGGCTGGGGATCCGCCGTACGACACTGCACTCCGCCTTGCGCGAGCGCGCTCTCGGCCTCGGCGTGCGCTTGCTGCCGGGCAAGGTCGGCGAGGTGCGCCAGAGCGTGGACACGGTCACCGCCGCCGGGATCACGGCCCGTTGGCTGATCGCCGCCGACGGCCTGCACTCCCCGGTGCGCCGCGGCCTGGGGCTGGAACTGCCGGGCCGCCCCCACGGCCGCTACGGACTGCGCCGGCACTACCGCGTCGAACCGTGGACGGACTTCGTGGAGGTCCACTGGTCCCGGCACGGCGAGGCCTATGTGACACCGGTCGGTGACGACCTGGTGGGCGTCGCGGTCCTCAGCCGCAGGCGTCGCGGGTACGACGAGCACCTGGCCGCCTTCCCGGCGCTCACCGCGTCGCTGCGCGGCCCGGCCGCGACGGAGGTACGCGGCGCCGGACCACTGCGGCAGCGGGTGCGGCGCAGAACCGCCGGCCGTGTCCTGCTCGTCGGCGACGCCGCAGGCTACGTGGACGCCCTCACGGGCGAGGGCATCGCCCTCGCGCTGGCGACGGCCGGGGCAGCCGTCCGCTGCCTGGCCGCCGGGCGACCGGAGGAGTACGAGCGCGCCTGGGCCCGGCTGACCCGACGCCACCGTCTGCTGACCGGAGCCCTGCTGACCGCGAGCCGCCGTCCTGGCACCGCCCGCCTCATCGTCCCCGCAGCGTCCCGCATGCCTCCGGTGTTCTCAGCCGCGGTCCACGCACTGCAGTAGTGGTCCGGCCTTTCCCCCTGCCGAAAGCTAACGAACCCAACCGTGCGCGCTCTCCGCACCGAGGGAGATGGGTCCCGCAACAGAGCCATTCGGTGCGGCCGGACTTTGCCCGTACCGTCCCATCAGGGCACCTAACCGAGAAAGTGCGAGACGCTTTCGAAGCCGTACATCAAGCTCGGCAGCCTTGCGGTGGAGGCTCGCGGAGGACTCCTTGGGCTTCTCGCCCCTCCGTTCCTTCTCGGAGGCCACCGCAGCATCGAGGAGCAGCCGCTCGCTCTCCGAGGTCAGGCGCTTGGTCACCAGTTCCCGGGTCTTGACCAACTCCGCCAGGCGACGGGGCTGAACTTCCGCCAGGTACGCGGGAAGCTGGTTGGCGGTGATCCAGCTGGTCGCCTTGGCCTCGGCGTCCGCGAGCCAGGAAAGACCGCACGTGATGTCGACCGCCGCGCCGTTGAGCGCAACACGGGACGGGCGGCATCGTGATCACGATGCCGCCCGTCCGGTCGGAGCAGCAGCAGCACTTTCATCGGTGCTCCCGCGGCCCCGGCGGTGTTGCTGAAACTCACGACATTCCAGACGCCGACCCCGTTATGTTTTTTGCGGTCCTGCAAGAGGGCCGCTGGCCTCCGGGCCCGGCATGACTTTTGCCCCCTGTCGAACGCATGACCTGGGGGGTGG
>NZ_JBIBEN010000009.1:0-372910 GCF_042955065.1 Streptomyces sp. NPDC012510 | reverse complement strand
CACCCCGTACGACCGCCACACCTCCGCCAACGACACCATCACCGCCCACAACACCGGCTGCACCACATCCACCTGCACCAACTCGCCGCCCCCACGCAGCACTTCGGCCAGCGACCAGTCGACGAACGACGACAACGCCTCCTCACACTCCGCCATCCGAGCCGCGAACACCGGCGAGGACTCCAGCAGTTCCACCGCCATCCCCGCCCACTGCGACCCCTGCCCCGGAAACACGAAGACCGCTTTGGCCCTGCCGCCCTCTCCCGTCACCAGCCCGGCGGCGTCGCTGCCGTCGGCCAGGGAACGCAGGCGGTCGAGAAGGCCGGCGGGGGTCTCGGCGAGAACGACGGCCCGGTGGGCGAGGGCGGCGCGGGTGGTGGCTAGGGAGTGGCCGATGTCGGTCGCGGTGCTGTCGGGATGCTCGGCGAGGTGCTCCAGGAGGCGGCGTGCCTGGTCGCGCAGGGCGGCTTCGGTGGCGGCGGAAAGCACCCAGGGGACGGTGCCGATGGCCGGGCCGGTGGCGTAAACGCCGTCTCGGGCCTGCTCGATGAGGTGGCTCGGGTCGGTGGCGTGGCCCGGGTCGTCGGCCGGTGCGGTCTCGTGGCGCGGCTTGTCGGCCGGTGCGGTCTCGTGGCGCGGCTCGGTGTCGCGCCCCGGCTCGTCGGCCGGTGTGGGCTTTCGGCGTGGCTCTCCGTCCCGCTCGGGTTCGGCGAACCTGTCGGGTTCCGGGGCCTCTTCGAGGACCACGTGCACATTGGTGCCGCTGATCCCGAACGACGACACACCGGCCCTGCGCGGGCGGCCCGACTCCGGCCACTCCCGAGCCTCCGTCAGCAGCTCCACGGCTCCTGACGACCAGTCGACCTCCCTGGACGGCTCGTCCACGTGCAGCGTCTTGGGCAGGACCCCGTGACGGAGCGCCATCACGGTCTTGATCACTCCGGCCGCGCCGGACACCGCCTGGGTGTGCCCGATGTTGGACTTCAAGGAGCCCACGTACAGCGGACGTTCACGGTTCTGGCCGTAGGTCGCGAGCAGGGCCTGCGCCTCGATGGGGTCGCCGAGACGGGTGCCGGTGCCGTGGGCCTCCACGGCGTCGACGTCCGCCGGGGACAGTCCCGCGCTCGTCAGCGCCTGGCGGATCACCCGTTGCTGGGCGGGTCCGTTGGGCGCGCTCAGCCCGTTGGAGGCACCGTCCTGGTTCGCGGCCGAGCCCCGCACCACCGCGAGGACCGGGTGACCGTTGCGCCGTGCGTCCGAGAGCCGTTCCAGGAGGATCACGGCGGCTCCCTCGCCCCAGCCGATGCCGTCGGCGGCGTTCGCGAAGGCCTTGCACCGGCCGTCGACGGAGAGGCCGCGCTGGCGGGCGAAGATGACGAAGCCGGCCGGGGTCGCGAGGATGCCGACGCCGGCGGCGAGCGCCAGGGAGCAGTCGCCCTGGCGGAGCGACTGGGCCGCGAGGTGCAGGGCGACGAGGGACGAGGAGCAGGCGGTGTCGACGGTGACCGCCGGTCCCTGCAGGCCGAGGGCGTACGAGACACGTCCGGACATCACGCTTCCGGAGCCGCCGGTGAGGGCGTAGCCCTGGTCCTCGGCGGAGTCCATGAGCAGGGCGCCGTAGCCGGTGGGCAGGCCACCGACGAAGACACCGGTACGGCTGCCGCGCAGCGAGTGGGGGTCGATCCGGGCTCGTTCGACGGCCTCCCAGGAAATCTCCAGGAGCAGCCGCTGCTGCGGGTCCATCGCCAGGGCCTCACGCGGTGAGATCCCGAAGAGAGCGGGGTCGAAGTCACCGGCGTCGTGGAGGAAGGCGCCGTCCCGCGTGTAGGTCTTGCCCGGCTTGTCGGGGTCGGGATCGTACAGGTCGTCGAGGTCCCAGCCCCGGTCGGTGGGCAGGCCGCCGACGGCGTCCACTCCGTCGGTGACGAGCTGCCACAGTTTCTCCGGCGAGTCGGCGCCGCCGGGCAGGCGGCAGGCCATGCCGATGACGGCGAGGGGTTCGCGCCACTTGTCCTGGGACTCGCGCAGCCGGTCGCGGGTCTGTCGCAACTCCGCCGTGACCCGCCGCAGATAGGTGCGGAGCTTGTCCTCGGTCATGGTCGACTCCAGATCGGTGTGGTGGGAGGCCTGCGACAGGCCGGGGCTCGGCGGGCGGCGCTGCGGGGTGGGCGGCGGACGGCGGACGGCGGACGGCGGACGGCGCAGGTTGGGCGGCGGAAGTTGGGCGGCGCAGGTTGGGCGGCGCAGTGGGCTTCAGCCGACGCCCAGATCGCGGTCGATGAGGTCGAAGATCTCGTCGTCGGTCGCGGACTCCAGGTCGTCCGAGGTGCCCGGCGTGACGTCCGGGTCCGTGGCGCTCAGCCGGGCGGCCAGGTCGCGCAGCCGTTGCGCGATGTCGGCGCGGGCGTCCGGGTCCAGGTCGGGTCCGGACACCGCCGGGGCCAGGGCCTGTTCCATGCGGTCGAGTTCCCGCTGGACGCGCAGGGCGTCCAAGGGGCCGTCGGGTGTGCCGCCGAGCAGTTCCTCGTACAAGAGCGTCGCGAGGGCCGTGGGAGTGGGGTGGTCGAAGACGAGGGTGGCGGGCAGGCGCAGGCCGGTGGCCGTGTTGAGCCGGTTGCGGAGCTCTGTCGCGGTGAGCGAGTCGAAGCCGAGGTCCTTGAACGGGCGGTCCGGGGTGAGGGCGTCCGGTGAGGTGTGTCCGAGTACGGCGGCGGCGTGCTCACGGACCAGGTCCACCAGGGCGTCCCGCTGTTCGAGGTCGGTGAGTCCCGTGAGGCTCTCGCGCATCCGGGCGGCGGCGTTCGCGTCGGCCGTCGCATCCTCGCCGACCTCGCCCTGGCCGCGCAGGGCGCGGGCGGCCTCGGGGATCTCCTCGATCAGCGGACGGCGGCGTGCGAGCGCGTAGACGGGGGCGAACCGTTCCCAGTCCATGTCGCTGACGGTGAGGGTGGTCTCGCCGTGTCCGACGGCCTCCCGCATGATCTCGATGGCCAGTTCGGGCTGCATCTGCCGAAGCCCCATCCGCTCGAGCTGTCCGGCCACGGCCTCCGAGCCCTGGAGCATGCCACCGCCCGCCCAGCCGCCCCAGGCCAGTGAGGTCGCCGTCAGTCCGCGGGCCCGCCGCTCATGGGCGAGCCCGTCGAGATACGCGTTGGCCGCCGCGTACGTACCGTTGCCCGCACTGCCCCACACGGCCGCGCCCGAGGAGAACAGCACGAACGCGTCCAGGTCCAGACCGGCGGTCAACTCGTCGAGATGCCGGGCGCCCTCGGTCTTCGCCGCCGTGCCGGCCGCCAGTTCCTCCGGCTCGATGGCCAGGACCTCGGAGAACGTGGCGACACCGGCGGCGTGGACGACCGCCGTGAGCGTCTCCCCCTCCGGGATGTCCGCCATGACCGCGGCCAGGGCCTCGCGGTCCGCCACGTCACAGGCCGCGAACGTCACCCGCGCCCCCATCGCCTCCAGTTCCCGGCCCAGATCGGCGGCACCCGGCGCCCGCGCGCCGCGACGGCTCGTCAGCACAAGGTGCTCCGCGCCCTCCGTGGCCAGCCATCGGGCGACATGGGCGCCGATGCCACCCGTGCCACCGGTGACCAGGACGGTTCCGCGCGGACACCAGGCGTGCTCGGGCTCGCGTCCCGTGGCCACGGCCCGCACCAGCCGTCGTACGTGCACGCCGGACTCCCGTACGGCCACCTGGTCCTCGGCCCCGGTCGCGTCACCGGCCCCGGCGAGTACGGCCGCCAGCCGCCGGCCGGTGTTCTCGGTCCAGACGGCCGGCAGGTCGATCAGGCCACCCCACCATTCGGGGTGCTCCAGGCCCACCACCTGCCCGAGCCCCCAGAGCTGCACCGCCTCGGGGCGTACGGCGTCGTCCGCGGCGACCACGACGGCGCCCTCCGTGAGCCACCACAGCGGGGCCTTCACACCGGCGACGCTCAGGTCTCGCAGCAAGGTGACGGCGTCGCCGAGGGAGCCGGGGGACGCGATGACGCCGTTATACGTGTGGTCACCCGCGACGATCTCCGTGGCGATCGTGACCTCGGCTCCGGCCGCCCGGAGTGCCTCAGCGACCCTGGGGGCGATCGCGTCGGATGTCAGAAGCAGCCAGCGGCCCGGGAGGGGTGTCTCCTCGGGGAGGCCGGCTCGCCGCCAGACGACTCGGTAGCGCCAGTCGTCGACCGCACGGCTCGGCGCACCGCCGAGCGACAGGGTCTCGGGCCAGTAACGCTTGTGTTGGAAGGCGTAGGTGGGGAGGGGGACGAGTGGGAGCCGGGCGAGGGTCCCGGACGTGGTCGGGATCTCAGAATCGCTTTCGGGCCCAGAGCCGCTCCCGGCCTCGGAGCCGCTCCCGGTTCCGGAGCCGCTCCCGGTTCCGGAGCCGCTCCCGGCCTCGGAGCCGCTCCCGGTTCCGGAGCCGCTCCCGGTTCCGGAGTCGCTCCGGGTCTCGGAGTCGCTCCGGGTCTCGGGGGCGGCCTCCGTGTCGCTCTCGGCCCCCGTCACGGATCCAGCCTGCGTCTCGGCGTCGGCCTCGCGGAAGCGTGTCTGCCAGTCGACCGGCGCCCCCCGCGCATAGGCCTCCCCGAGCGAGAGCAGCAACCTCCGAGGGCCGCCCTCGCCTCGACGCAGCGTCCCCGTCACGGCCACTTCGCGGCCGACCGCCTCCGCCGTCTCCTGCACGGCGCCGACCAGCACCGGGTGGGGGCTGATCTCGACGAAGACGCGGTGCCCGGCCTCGACCAGCCCCATGACCGTGGTGTGGAGACGGACGGTCGAGCGAAGGTTGCGGTACCAGTACTCGCCGTCCAGTCCGGTCGTGTCGAACCGTTCGGCGGTGACGGTCGAATGGAAGGGCACCGAGGAGGGGGCAGGGGCGATGTCCGCCAGGACCGCCGGGATCTCCTCCCCGAGCCGCTCGACCTGCGCGGAGTGGGAGGCGTAGTCCACCTCGACACGTCGAGCTCGGGCGCCACGTGCCTGCGCCTCGGTGATGACCTGGTCCAGACCGTCCGGAGTACCGGCGACCACGACGGAGAACGGCCCGTTGACCGCCGCCACCTCAACCCGGCCGTCGACCAACGGGGACAGGGTGCGTACCTCGTCGACCGGGAGCCGCACGGACGCCATGCCGCCACGGCCGGAGAGGGCGAGGATCGCCTTCGACCGGAGCGCCACCACCCGCGCCCCGTCCTCCAACGACAACGCCCCCGCCACCACAGCCGCCGCGATCTCACCCTGCGAATGCCCGACAACCGCCGCAGGCTCCACCCCGTACGACCGCCACACCTCCGCCAACGACACCATCACCGCCCACAACACCGGCTGCACCACATCCACCTGCACCAACTCGCCGCCCCCACGCAGCACTTCGACCAGCGACCAGTCGACGAACGACGACAGCGCCTCCTCACACTCCGCCATCCGAGCCGCGAACACCGGCGAGGCCTCCAGCAGTTCCACCGCCATCCCCGCCCACTGCGACCCCTGCCCCGGAAACACGAACACCGGCCCCGGACCGCCGCCCGCACGCCCCCGCACCACCCCCGCGTCGGGGCGGCCTTCCGCGACCGCGGCCACACCCCGCAGCAGTTCCTCACGGTCCGAACCCACCACCACGGCCCGGTGCTCCAGTGCCGCACGGGACAGGGCGAGGGAATGGGCGACGGGCCAGGGGGCGAGGTGCGGATGCCGTGTCAGGTGGTCGGCCAGTGAGGCGGCCTGGGCTTGAAGCGCGGTCTCCGTGTGCCCGGACAGCACCCAGGGGACGCCGCCCGGAGCCGGAGTGGGTTCGGTGGTGGTGCCGGGCTCCGGGGGCTGTTCGAGGACGACGTGGACGTTGGTGCCGCTGATGCCGAACGAGGACACCCCCGCCCGCCGTGGACGTCCCGTCTCCGGCCACTCCCGCTGCTCCGTCAGCAACCGCACCGCGCCGGCCGACCAGTCGACCTCCTTGGACGGCTCGTCCACGTGCAGGGTCTTCGGCAGCACTCCGTGCCGCAGCGCCAGCACAGTCTTGATCACACCGGCCACCCCGGACACCGCCTGGGTGTGCCCGATGTTCGACTTCAACGACCCGAGGTGTAGGGGGTGTTCACGGTCCTGCCCGTAGGCCGCGAGGAGTGCCTGGGCTTCGATCGGGTCACCGAGCCGAGTCCCTGTTCCATGGGCTTCCACCGCGTCCACGTCGCAGGGGGTGAGCCCGGCGTCGGCGAGCGCGGCGCGGATCACGCGTTGTTGCGCCGGGCCGTTGGGGGCGCTGAGACCGTTGGACGCCCCGTCCTGGTTCGTCGCCGAGCCGCGTACCACCGCGAGCACCGGACGGCCTTCGCGCCGTGCGTCCGACAGGCGTTCCACCACGAGGAGGGCGACGCCCTCGGACCAGCCGGTACCGTCCGCCGCGTCGGCGAAGGCCTTGCAGCGACCGTCCGGGGCCAGACCGCCCTGCCGGGCGAACTCGTCGAAGGCGCCCGGTGTCGGCATGACGGCGACGCCGCCGGTGAGGGCCAGGTCGCACTCACCGCGGCGCAGGGCTTGACCGGCCAGGTGCAGGGAGACCAGGGAGGAGGAGCAGGCCGTGTCCACGGTGAGGGCAGGGCCCTCGAGGCCGAGGGCGTAGGCGATCCGGCCGGACATGACACTGCCGCTGTTACCGGTGAGCAGATAGCCGCCGGCGTCGGGGGCGTCGCCGAGCAGGGTGCCGTAACCGGTGGGCGAGCCGCCGACGAAGACGCCGGTGCGGGTGCCGCGCAGAGACGACGGGTCGATGCCGGCCCGCTCGACCGCCTCCCACGACACCTCCAGCAGCAGCCGCTGCTGCGGATCCATCGCCAGCGCCTCGCGCGGGGAGATCCCGAAGAACTCCGCGTCGAAGCCGGCCATGTCGGTGAGGAATCCGCCCTGTGCGCCACCGGATGCGCCCCAGGCGTCCCACCCCCGGTCGTCGGGCACGCCGGAGATCTCGTCGCGGCCCTCGGTGAGCAGTCTCCACAGGTCATCGGGGCCGGTGACGCCGCCCGGGAGGCGGCAGGCCATGCCGACGATCGCCAAGGGTTCATCGTGGTCCGTCCGCCGTACGACGACCGTCGGGGTGGTGCCGGGGTCGGCGTCGCCGTGCAGCGCGTGAAGCAGGTGCTCGGCCAGCGCGGTGGGGGTGGGGTGGTCGAAGACGAGGGTGGCGGGCAGGCGCAGGCCGGTGGCCGTGTTCAGTCGGTCGCGCAGCTCGGTGGCGGTCAGTGAGTCGAAGCCGAGATCCTTGAACGGAAGGTGTGCGGCGACCTCCGCCGCGTCCGGGTGCCCGAGCACCGTCGCCGCGCGCGAGCGCACCAACTCCAGCAGCAGGGCGTGCCGTTCGCCCTCGACGAGGCCGCCGAGGCGTCGCCGCAGCGCGCCGCCCGCGCCGGCGGTGTCCGCCGCAGCCCCGGTGCCGTCCGGGTTGCCGGTGGTGGCCGGGGTGTCCGTGGTGTCCGCCTCGCTCCTCAGGGCGCGGGCGGCCTCCGGGATGTCGTCGATCAGGGGGCGGTGCCGGGCGCCCGCGTAGACGGGGGCGAAGCGGGACCAGTCGGTGTCGGTCACGGTGAGGCAGGTCTCGCCGTGCTCGACCGCCTCCCGCATGACGGACAGTGCCGACGCCGGGTCCATGAGGGCGAGCCCCATCCGGGCCAGGGACTCCTCGTCCAGGTCGGCCGCCATGCCCGCGGAGCGCCAGGTGCCCCAGGCCAGCGAGGTGGCGGGCAGCCCTCGGGCGCGGCGGGCGTGGGCGAGGCCGTCGAGGTAGGCGTTGGCGGCGGCGTAGGCGCCCTGCGAGCCGCCGCCCCAGGTGGCGGCCCCCGAGGAGAACAGGACGAACGCGTCGAGGTCGAGGGGGGCGGTGAGTTCGTCGAGATGACGGGCGCCCGCCGCCTTGCCGGTGACGACCTCGTCGATCTCATCGGGGGTGAGATCGCGGACCTTGGTGTACCGCACGATGCCGGCGGCGTGGACGACGGCGGTCAGCGGGGTCGTCGCCGGTACGTCCGCCAGGACGGCGGCGACGGCGTCGCGGTCGGCCATGTCGCAGGCCGTCAGGGTGACTTCGGCGCCGAGGGCCCGCAGTTCCTCGGCCAGCGCCTCGGCGCCCGGTGCCGCGGCGCCGCGACGGCTGGTCAGTACGAGCCGCTCGGCGCCCTCCTGGGCCAGCCACCGGGCCACGTGAGCGCCGACGCCGCCCGTGCCGCCGGTGACCAGGACCGTGCCCCGTGGTTTCCACTTCCGTGCCGGGTCACGCCGGGTCAGCGGCGCCCGTACCAGACGTCGGGCGAACACCTCCGTCCCGCGTACGGCGAGCTGGTCCTCGCCGCCGACCGCGTCCGCGAGGACCGCCGTGAGCGACTCCCCCGTCCCGTCGTCCCATGCGGCCGGCAGGTCGACGAGACCACCCCACCAGGTGGGCTCCTCAAGACCCACGACCTGGCCCAGACCCCACAGTTGCGCGACCTCGGGCCGTACGGTGTCGCCGGACGTGACCGCGACAGCGTCCGTGGTCAGCCACCACAACGGGGCCTTGTTCCCGGCGGAGCGCAGCGCCCGCACGAGCGTGACGGCGTCCTCGATCGTGCCGGGCAGCGCCACGACGCCGGCGAAGTCGTCGGACGGGGCACCGGTGCGGTCGTCGGCCGGGACACCGGTGAAGTCGTCGGCCGGGACACCGGTCGCGACCTCCACCTCGGTGCCGGCCGCCCGCAGTGCGCGTGCCACCCGGGTGCCGACGGCGGTCGGCGTCGGTTCCACCAGGAGCCAACGGCGGCCCGTCAAAGTCCTGTTCCCGGTCGGTTCGCGGCGTCGCCAGGTGACCCGGTAACGCCAGTCGTCCACCACCCGGCCACGCCCGGCGGCCACCCGTGTGTCGGGCCAGTAGCGGCGGTGCTGGAAGGCGTACGTCGGCAGATCGACCCGGCGGGCCCCGGTGCCGGCGAACACCACCCGCCAGTCGACGGCCGCGCCGTGCGCCTGTGCCTCGGCGAGGCCGGAGAGCAGGGTCACCGGCTCGTCCCGGTCCCGGCGCAGCGCCGCGACGGCCGTCATCTCCGGCACGGTCTCCCGCACCAGGGAGACCAGCGAGCCGTCCGGGCCGAGTTCCAGCACCGTGCCCACGCCCAGTTCCCGCGCGGCGCGCACCCCGTCGGCGAACCGTACGGTCGCCCGCACGTGCCGCACCCAGTACTCCGGGGTGCACAGCTCCTGCCCCGCCACCGCGCCGGTCACGTTCGAGACCACCGGGGTCACCGGATCGGCGAACCGCACGCCTGCCAGTACCTTTGCGAAGTCGTCCAGCATCGGTTCCATCAGCGGGGAGTGGAAGGCATGGCTCACCGCCAGCCGCCTCACCCGCCGCCCCTGCGCGGCGAACCGCTCGGCCACCTCGCGTACGGCTTCCCCGGCACCGGAGAGCACGAGCGACGACGGACCGTTCACGGCCGCCACGGCCACTCCGGCGTCCCGGGGGACCTCCGACTCCTCGGCCCGCACCGCCCACATGGCGCCGCCCGGTGGCAGTGCCCCCATCAGCCGCCCGCGCGCCGCCACCACCCGGCACGCGTCAGCAAGCGACCACACCCCTGCCACATGAGCCGCGACCACCTCGCCCAAAGAATGCCCGAGCACCACATCCGGCTTCACTCCCCATGACTCGACCAAGCGGAACTGCGCCACTTCCAGCGCGAACAACGCGGGCTGCGCCCATTCGGTGGACTCCAGCGCCTCGGCGGGACCGTCGAGGACGACCTCCTTCAACGACCCCGGCACCATCCCGTCGAAGGCCGCGCACACCTCGTCCAGCGCGGCGGCGAAGACCGGGAACGACTCGTACGCCCCACGGCCCATCCCGACCCGCTGGGAACCCTGGCCGGAGAACACCACCGCCAGGCCACCGTCCGACGCGGCACCCCGCACCAGGCCCGGCGCGTCCTCCCCCGTGACGAGCGCCCGCAGTCCGTCCGTCAGGGCGGGCACATCGGTGGCGGTGACGGCGGCGCGGTGCTCCAGGCGGCCACGGGTGGTTGCCAGGGAAAAGGCCAGGTCCAGCAGGCGCGGACGCGGACGGCGGTCGAGGTGGGCGAGGAGACGTGCCGCCTGGCCGCGCAGGGCCGCCTCGCTGTGGGCACTCAGCACCACGGGCACGGCGGGCAACGCCGGCCGGGTGCCCGCGTCGGCTGCGGCGGACACCGGGGCGATCTCGTCGTCCGGCAACGGCTTGGACTCGTCCACAGACCCCGGCCCGGACTCGTCCAGGTGCGCCGGCCGGGTCTCGTCCAGGTGCGCCGGCCGGGTCTCGTCCGAGTGGGCCGGGTCGGTCTCGGGTGCCTCTTCGAGGATGACGTGGGCGTTGGTGCCGCTGATGCCGAAGGACGACACGCCCGCCCGGCGCGGTCGGCCCGTCGTCGGCCACTCCCGCTGCCGCGTGAGCACCCGCACCGCGCCCGCCGACCAGTCGACCTGCCGTGTCGGCTCGTCGACGTGCAGGGTACGGGGCAGCGTCCGGTGCCGCAGTGCCATGACCGTCTTGATGACTCCCGCGACCCCGGCGGCAAACTGGGTGTGGCCGATGTTGGATTTCACCGAGCCGACCCACAACGGCCCTTCCTCCGGCCGCCCTTGCCCGTATGTGGCCAGCAGGGCCTGCGCCTCGATGGGGTCGCCGAGCCGGGTGCCGGTACCGTGGGCCTCGACCAGGTCCACGTCCGACGGCGACAGTCCGGCGCTCTCCAACGCGTCCCGGATGACCCGTTGTTGGGACGGTCCGTTGGGAGCGGTCAGACCGTTCGAGGCACCGTCCTGGTTCACCGCCGAGCCCCGCACCAGAGCCAGCACCGGATGTCCGTGACGGCGGGCGTCCGACAGGCGCTCCACCACCAGCACACCGGCGCCCTCGCCCCATCCGGTGCCGTCGGCGGTGTCCGCGAACGCCTTGCAACGGCCGTCGGACGCGGATCCGCCCTGGCTGTCGAACTCGCCGTAGATGGTGGGGCTCGTCATCACGAGGACACCGCCGACGAGGGCGAGGTCGCACTCGTCGGCGCGCAGGGAGCGGCCCGCGAGGTGGAGGCCGACGAGGGAGGAGGAGCACGCCGTGTCGACGGTCAGGGCGGGCCCTTCGAGACCGAGCAGGTAGGCGATCCGGCCGGACATGATGCTCGCGGGCAGGCCGGTGAGGGCGTAGCCGTCGGTGTTCTCCGGGGAGTCGCCGAGGAGGGTGCCGTACTCCTGGGTGGCGCCGCCGACGAAGACGCCGGTGCGGGTGCCGCGCAGTGCCGACGGGTCGATGCCGGCGCGTTCGACCGCCTCCCACGCGACCTCCAGCAGCAGCCGCTGCTGCGGATCCATCGCCAGGGCCTCACGGGGCGAGATACGGAAGAAGGCGGCGTCGAAGTCGCCCGCCCCGGCCAGGAACGCCCCCTGGTGGCCAGGATCGTAGGTGGGGTGGTGTTCCCAGCCCCGGTCGGTGGGCGGGCCGGTCATGGCGTCGCGGCCCTCGGCGACCAGCCGCCACAGGTCCTCCGGGTGGTTCACCCCGTCGGGGAAGCGGCAGCCGATGCCGACGATCGCCAGGGGCTCCGTGGCGGCGGACGTGAGCCGGCGGTTGTGCCGGCGCAGCCTCTCGTTCTCCAGGAGGGAGGCGCGCAGTGCGTCGATGACCTCGTCGAGAGATGTGTTCATGCCTCGGGCTCCCACTTGTTCTGCCGCTGGTGGTGGACGCTATGGGCCTGATCGGGTGGGCTGCTGAGGAGCGTTTCGAAAGTCCTGTGCGGTGCCCGCGGTGCCCGCGGTGTCCGGTGCGTGCTCTCGGCGTGCCGGACGAAAGTCCTCGTACTGGACGTACTTGGGCTTTCGGCCGGTGCGGCGGTGGGGCACCTCCCGCTCGAGCGAAGCCGAGAGTGGGGGAGCGTGCCGGGCGCCGTGGGTGCTGTGCGGGACTTTCGAAACACCCCCTAACGGGGACTGCTCACCAGACGACGGGGATGCTGAGGGCGCCGTGCACCATGTTGTAGCCGCGGAAGGCCAGTTCCTCGCGCGGTACCGCCAGGCGCAGTCCGGGGAAGCGGCGCAGGACGGCGGGGAAGGCGATCTTCATCTCCAGCAGGGTCATGGTGGCGCCGGTGCAGCGGTGGATGCCGTGGCCGAAGCCGACCTGCTGGGCCGGGGTGCGGGTGAGGTCGAGTCGGTCGGGGTCGTCGTAGTGGGCCGGGTCGCGGTTGGCGACGGCCAGGGCCGGTACGACGTACTCGCCCTTCCTGATGGTGACGCCGCCGATCTCCAGGTCCTCGGTGGCGGTGCGGCCGCTGGTGGCGGAGATGACGCTGAGGTAGCGCATGAGTTCCTCGACTGCTGAGTCGAGGACGGCCGGGTCGTCACGGAGCAGGGCTAGTTGACCGGGGTTGTCGAAGAGGGCGAGGAGGCCGAGGCCCAGGGTGTTGGCGGTGGTGTCGAAGCCGGCGGACAGGAACATGTTGCTGATGCCGACGATCTCCTCGTCGTCGAGTTCGTCGCCGTGTTCGCTGACCAGCATGCCGATCATGCCGTCGTTGGGGTTGGCCCGTTGGGCGGTGACGATGTCCAGCATGAAACGGTGTGCGGCGCCGACGAGGTCCTTGACCTCGTCGGCGGTGGCGGCCAGGCCCGCCGCCGCCTTGGCGGTGAGCGCGACGTACTCGGCTCGCTCCTCGTCGGAGAGGCCGAGCAGCTCGCAGATGGCGAAGAGGGGGAAGGGGAAGGCGAACGCGGTCATGAAGTCCGCCGGCGGGCCCGTCCGTTCCATGCCGTCCAGGCAGTTCTCGGCGATCCGCTCCAGGCGCGGGGTGAGTTCCCGCATGCGCCGGGCGGTGAAGCTGGAGGCGACGGTGCGGCGCAGCCGGGTGTGCTCCGGCGGGTCCATGTTGACGAAGCTGCCCGGGGACACCTCCAGTTGGTCGTCGTCGATGCCGGGGAGCATGAGGGTGAGCGGGGTGAGGGCGCTGCTGAGGCGCGGGTCGGTGAACATCTGCCGTACGTCGTCGTAGCGGGTGACGACCCAGATGTCCTGGCCGTTCGGGAGGCGCCACTTGTGCACCGGATCCTTCTGCTGCGCCTCGCGCAGTCGGGGTCCCGGGTCGAACGGGCAGACGGCGTCGCGTTGGTAGGGCAGCGGGGTTTCGATGTCGAGGGGCATCGGTCTCCTTGGGGGGTGAACGAGCGCGGGGAGGAGCGGGAGGGAGAGCGCCGGGACGTACGGGCGCAGGGGGAGAGGACCGGACGCGAGTGGGCGGTGCTCGGGTGCGAGGAGGTGGTGGGACGCGAAGGGTGGCGGTGGTCGTGACGTGAAGGGGGGCGGTGGTCGTGACGCTACGGCGCCGGGTCCGGCGTGGGAGCCCCAGAATCGGGGTGGCCGCCCCCTAATCCGACGGGACGGGGGAAGGGGTGGCGTGGCGTCCGCCGCCTCGGTCGGCCGGTCTCACCGGATGCCGAACTCGTCCCCGATGAGGCTGAGGAGTTCCTCGGTGCTCGCGGTGCTGAGGTCGTCGTCGGTGTCGTCGCCCGCGTCGGGTGCGACGGCGGGTCCGGCGCTGTTGCTGCCCGGTGTCCCTTCGAGTTTGGTGAGGAGCACGCGCAGGCGCAGCGCCAGGGAGGTCCGGCGGGCGGGGTCCTCGGTGGGCGTGCGCAGGGACGTCTCCAGGGACTCCAGAGCCAGGAGGGCCGGGTCGGGAGCCTGGGTGGGGGTCAGGTCCAGTCCGGAGTGGAGGAGTTCGGCCAGGTCCTTGGGTGTGGGGTGGTCGAAGACGAGGGTGGCGGGCAGGCGTAGGCCGGTCAGGGCGGAGAGGCGGTTGCGCAGGTCCACGGCCATGAGGGAGTCGAAGCCCAGGCTCTGGAAGGGCTTGCCGGAGGGGACGGAGTCCGCCGAGGGGAGGCCGGCGGCGGTGGCGGCCTCGGCCCGCACCAACTCGACCAGGGCGGTGGTGCGGTCCGGTGCGGACAGCGGCAGGAGCCGCTCCCGCAGTCCCGACGCCGGGGCGGCCGGGTCGCCGCCGCCCGGGCGGGTTCCGGCGGCGAGCGAGCGCAGCAGTACGGGTGTCGTGGGCGAGCCGGGTTCGAGGGCCGAGGTGTCCAGCCGTACGGGGACGGCGACGCTCTCGCCGGTGGTCAGCGCCGCGTCGAACAGGGCCATGCCCTCCCGGGGGTCGAGCTGGCGCAGTCCCACGCGCGCGATGCGCTTCAGATCGCTGTCGGCGACGCCCGCCGTCATGCCCTCGCCGCGCTGCCAGGGACCCCAGGCGAGGGAGAGGGCGGGGAGTCCGGCGGCGGCGCGACGTGCGCACAGGGCGTCCGCGAAGGCGTTGGCCGCCGCGTAGTTGGCCTGCCCGGCGCCACCCATCGTGCCGGCCAGCGAGGAGAAGACGACGAACGCGTCCAGGTCCCGGTCGGCGGTCAGTTCGTGCAGATGCTCCACGGCCTCCGTCTTGACGGGCAGGACCGCGTCGAGCTGGGCGGGGGTGAGTGCGGTGAGGGTGGCGTCGTCGACGGCGCCCGCGGTGTGCACCACGGCCTTCAGCTCCGGGACGGTGTCCAGCAGGGCGGCCAGCGCGACCCGGTCGGTGATGTCGCAGGCTTCGGCGCGCACCGTGGCGCCCAGGCCGGTGAGTTCGGAGATCAGCTCCTCCATTCCGGGGGCTCGGGCACCCCGGCGGGCGGCCAGCAGGAGATCCCGGACGCCGTGCCGGGCGACCAGATGCCGAGCGACTAGGCGGCCGAGGGTGCCCGTGGCTCCGGTGATCAGCACGGTGCCGGTGGTGGGCCAGACGCCGCTCGCCGAGGCGACGGGGCCACGGTCCGTGGGCGTGGCGGAGTCCTCGCCCGTCGGTTTGGTGGCGTGGGCGTCTGTGGGCGTGGCAGGGTCGGCGCCCGTCGGCACGACAGGATCGCCCCCCGTCGGCACGACAGGGACGGCGCCCGTCGGCACGGCGGCGGGAGCGAGCCTGGTCAGGCGCGGTACGCGTATCTCGTCGGCGCGTAGGGCGAGTTGGGGTTCGTCGTGGGTGAGGGCCTGGGCGAGGGCCTGCGGCAGGGGGGTGGTGGTGCCGGGCAGGTGGTCCACGAGGAGGACGCTGCCGGGGTTCTCCAGTTGGGCGGAGCGGGCGAGGCCCCAGACGGCGGCGCCGGCCGGGTCGGCCACGGTCTCGTCGGCCGAGGCACGGATCGCGCCGGAGGTGCACAGCACCAGACGGGTGCTCGTCAGGCTGCTGTCCGCCGTCCAGCGCTGGAGGAGGGTGAGGGTTCGGTGCACGGCGTCGCGGGCGGCGGCCGGGGTGGGTGCGGTGGGCGGCAGCGGGACGACTACCACGTCGGGCAGGGTGCCCGCGGTGCGCAGGGTGTCCAGGTCGGGGTGGTGCTCGACGGTCTCGGCGGTCCGCAGCAGCGGTCCGGCGTGGGCGTACGCCGCACTGTCGCCGAGAACCGTGAAGTGGCGCGGGAGCCGACCGGCGGATGCGTCCGGGGGCGCCGTGTCGAGCGGGGTCCACTCGGTGTGCAGCAGCCATTCGGGGCGGATGCGCGGGGTCTGCGGTCCGTCGGCGGTCGCGGTCCGCATGTGAAGGGCGGCGACGGAGGCGACAGGGCGCCCGGAGGCGTCGGTGAGTTCCACGGACACCCGGTCCGCGGCCTCGTCGCGGACACACACGCGCAGTACGGTCGCCTGCTGGGCGTAATCGGTGACGCCCCTCCAGGCGAAGGGCAGCAGAGGGCCGCCGGTGGTGGGCGCGCAGGGGCGGAACGCCAGCGAGTGCATGGCGGCGTCGAGGAGGGCGGGGTGGACGGCGAAGCCACCGCCGGCGGGCTCGGGCAGCCGTACCTCGGCGAAGACCTCGTCGCCGCGCCGCCAGGCGGCGGTCAGGCCGCGGAAGGCCGGGCCGTAGGTGAAGCCGAAGTCGACCAGGTCCTCGTAGAAGGTGGCCAGGTCGACAGGCTCGGCGTCCTTCGGGGGCCACGCCGTGGGGAGTGCCGTGGTGGGCGCGCCGGGCGTGTGCGGGGTCAGGGTGCCTTCGGCGTGGGCGGTCCACGTGTCGTCGGGCTCCGTGCGGGAGTGGATGGACAGGGCACGGTGGCCGGAGTCGTCCGCCGGGCCGACGGTGACCTGGAGCTGGACGGGGGTGTCCGCCGGAATCAGCAGGGGGGCGGCGAGGGTGAGTTCGTCCAGGTGCCGGCAGTCGAGCTGTCGGCCGGACCACAGGGCGAGTTCGACGAATCCGGTGCCGGGGAAGAGGGCGGTGTCGAGCACGGCGTGGTCGGTGAGCCAGGGCTGGACCGCGGTGGACAGTTCGCCCGTGAAGAGGGTGGTGCCGTCGGCGGCGCAGGTGACGCGGGCGCCGAGCAGCGGGTGGGCGGTGGGGCTCAGGCCGAGCGCGGTGAGGTCGCCGGTGGCTCCGGCCGTACGGGGCTCGGGCCAGTAACGGGCGCGCTGGAAGGGGTAGGTGGGCAGGTCCACGCGGCGGGCGCCGGAACCGGCGAAGACCGCGGCCCAGTCGACGGGGGTGCCCGCGAGATGGGCGCGGGCGATAGCGGCGACCAGGGTCTCGTCCGCCGGAGCGTCCTTGCGTTGTGCGGCGACGCACACGGGGGATTCCGCGTCCGCGCCGGTGCCGGCGTCGGCATGGGCATCGGCGTGGGCGTCCAGGCAGCTGTGCGCCGAGCCGGTGAGGACCCCGTCGGGGCCGACTTCCAGCAGGACGGTCACTCCCTCGGCGGCCAAGGTGCGCACCCCGTCGGCGAACCGGACCGTCTCCCGGACGTGCCGCACCCAGTAGTCGGGCGAGCACGCCTGCTCGGCCGTGAGGAGTTCCCCGGTGAGGTCGGAGACGACGGGGATGCGCGGCGGCCGGAGGTCGAGTCCGGCGACGACCCGGGCGAAGTCGTCGAGCATCGGCTCCATCAACGGCGAGTGGAAGGCATGGCCGACGGACAGGAACCTGGCCCGTACGTTCCGTTCGACGAAGCGGTCGCGGAGGACGGTGAGGGTTTCCGCCGGTCCGGAGAGCACGACGGAACCCGGCGCGTTGACGGCGGCCACAACGGCGTCCGGGTGGTCCTCCAGTGCCTCGGTGGCCCGCTTCTCGTCGGTGGCGACGGCCAGCATGGCCCCGCCGGACGGGAGCCGCTGCATCAGACGGCCGCGGGCGGCGACGAGCCGGCAGGCGTCGGGCAGGGTCAGCACTCCGGCGAGGTGCGCGGCGGTGAGCTCCCCGACGGAGTGGCCGAGCAGGTAGTCGGCGCGCACACCCCAGCTCTCCAGCAGCCGGTACAGGGCGGTCTCGAAGGCGAACAGCGCCGGCTGGGTGTACTCGGTACGGTGCACGGCCTCCGGGTCGGGGCCCTGTGCACCGGTGCCGAACACGATCTCGGCGAGCGGGCGCGGCAGTCGCGGATCCACGTGGAGGCACACGGCGTCGAAGTGCTCGGCGAACACCGGATGGGCGGCGTACAGGTCGCGCCCCATGCCGAAGTGTTGGGCGCCCTGTCCGGTGAACAACATCCCCAGCGCCCCCTCGCGGGCGGTGTCGCGCATCAGGCCGGGCGGCAGTGCGCCGGCGGCGAGGGCCGTGAGGGCGTCGTGTGCCCCGGCCCGGTCGCGGACGACGGCGGCGGCCCGGTGGCCGAGGGCGGCTCGGGTGATGGCCAGGGAGCGGGTGAGGTCCGCCACGCCCAGGCCTGGGTCGTGCCGCAGACGGTCCAGCAGCCGGGTGGCCTGGGCGCGTAGGGCGTTCTCGTCGTGCGCGGCGACGATCAGGGGCCAGGGGCGGAGGGTGGTGGCCGGTGTGAGGGCTGGTGCGGACGCTGGTGTGGAGGCCGGTGTGCCGATCGGGGTGGCGAGGCCGCTCTCGACGGCGTTCCTCGGGGAATCCTCGACGGATGCCTCCCCGGGGGTGGCTTCCCCTGCCGACGCCTCCCCGGGGGCGGCCTCGGCAGGGGCCTGTTCGAGGACGACGTGCGCGTTGGTGCCGCTGATCCCGAACGACGACACGGCCGCCCGGCGCGGACGGCCGGTGTCCGGCCACGGCCGGGGCTCGGTCAGCAGCTCCACCGACCCCGTCGACCAGTCGATCCGCGGGGACGGCTCGTCGACGTGCAGCGT
The DNA here is from genome assembly GCF_042955065.1 of Streptomyces sp. NPDC012510. Lineage (NCBI taxonomy): Bacteria > Bacillati > Actinomycetota > Actinomycetes > Kitasatosporales > Streptomycetaceae > Streptomyces > Streptomyces sp. NPDC012510. The sequence goes on along the minus strand of NZ_JBIBEN010000009.1, from coordinate 354,780 downwards.
GCGGGGCAGCACTCCGTGGCGCATCGCCAGCACTGTCTTGATGACGCCGCCGACGCCTGCCGCCGACATGGTGTGCCCGATGTTGGACTTCAACGAGCCGAGGTACAGGGGCCGTTCGCGCTCTTGGCCGTACGTGGCGAGCAGTGCGTGTGCCTCGATGGGATCGCCCAGGCGGGTGCCGGTGCCATGGGCCTCGACGGCGTCCACGTCCGACGGCGCACAGCCCGCGTCGGCCAGCGCGTCGCGGATCACCCGTTGCTGGGCCAGTCCGTTGGGGGCGGTGAGGCCGTTGGAGGCGCCGTCCTGGTTGACCGCCGAGCCACGCACGACGGCCAGGACGGGGTGTCCTTCGCGGCGGGCGTCGGAGAGCCGTTCCACCAGCAGCAGGCCCACGCCCTCGGACCAGCCGGTGCCGTCGGCCGCCGCCGCGAACGCCTTGCACCTGCCGTCCGTCGCGAGGCCGCCCTGCCGTTCGAAGTCTGCGAAGAGGGACGCGTCGGGCATGACGCAGACACCGCCGGCCAGCGCCAGGTCGCACTGGCCGGCACGCAGCGCCTGCACGGCGGTGTGCAGGGCCACCAGGGAGGAGGAGCAGGCCGTGTCCACGGTGACGGCCGGGCCCTCCAGGCCGAGGACGTAGGAGACCCGGCCGGAGATCACGCTGGTGGCGGTGCCGGTGACGGTGTATCCGGCCAGTTGCTCCGAACCGGGCGGGAAGAGGAGTGAGTAACCGAGTCCGGCGGCGCCCACGTACACGCCGGTGCGGGTGCCGCGCAGCGTCGTCGGGTCGATGCCCGCGCGCTCGATCGCCTCCCAGGCGGTCTCCAGGAGCAGCCGCTGTTGGGGGTCCATGGTGAGCGCCTCGCGCGGGGTGATCCCGAAGAATCCGGGGTCGAATCCGGCGACGTCGTCGAGGAAGCCGCCGCGTGCGGTGTCCTGGACGCGCCAGCCCCGGTTCCGGGGGAAGCCCGTGATGCCGTCGCGGCCTTCGCGGAGCAGAGTCCACAGCTCCTCGGGGCTGGTGACACCGCCCGGGAAGCGGCAGGCCATGCCCACGAGGGCGAGGGGTTCGTCGTCGACCGCGCGCCGGGGGGCGGGAGTGGCCCGCGACGACGCCGGGGCGGCGGATGCGTCGTCGAACAGTTCCGCGTACAGGGCCCGCACCATACGGCGGGGCGAGGGGTGGTCGAAGACGACGGAGACGGGCAGACGCAGTCCGGTGGCGGCGGACAGCCGGTTGCGGAAGTCGACGGCTGTGAGCGAGTCGAAGCCGAGGTCCTTGAAGGGCCGGCTCGCCTGGACGGTGTCGGCGTCCGTGTGCCCGAGGGCGGCGGCGGCGCTGTCGCGGACGAGCCGCAGCAAGGCCCGGGAGCGCTCGGTCTCGGTGAGCGGAACGAGACGGGCACGCAGCGAGCCGGGGTCGTCGTCCACGGCGGTGTCGGCGGCGGCCGTGCGGCGTCCGCGGGCCGGGCGGGGCAAGGATGCGGGCGGCGACTCCACGCGGTCGAGGCGTTCGGCCGGGGGTTCGGTGAGGAGTACGGCCGGGCCGGCGGGGCGCAGCAGCAGGGAGTCGGCGACGGCCACCGGGGCGCCGGTGGGGTCGGCGAGCAGCAGCGCGACAGTGCGCTCGCCCGTGCGGGTCAGCCGGATCCGTAGCCGGGCGGCGCCGGTGGCGTGGAGTTCGACGCCGGCCCAGGAGAACGGTACGGCCATGTCCCGGCCGTCGCCGAGGGCGCACAGGGCGTGCAGCGCGGCCTCCGACAGTGCGGGGTGGAGACCGAACCGACCGGCCTCGGCACGCTGCGCTTCGGGCAGCGCCACCTCGGCGTACACCTCACCGTCGCCACGCCACAGCGCGCCGAGCAGACGGCGCTCGGGCCCGTAGGAGAACCCGTCGGCGGCCAGCCGCTCGTAGACGGCGTCGACCGGGACGGGGGTGACGCCGGGTGGTGGCCAGGCCGTCAGGTTCTGGGCGCGGGTGCCGGTTTGCGGGACGGGGAGGTCGGTGGCCGGGACGGGGGCGCCGGTTTCCGAGCCGAAGGGGGTGGCCTCGGGGGCGAGGGCGCCGACTTCCGAGGCCACGGGGGCGACCTGCGAGGCGGAGGCGCCGACTTCCGAATCCTCAGGGGCGGCTTCCGAGGCGCGGGGGCCGACTCCCATAGCGAGGGCGCCCGTCTTCGAGGCGGGCGCATCGGTTCCGGGACCACAAGCGCCAGTCCCCGGCACGAAGGCGCCTGTCTCCGGCATGAGGGCGCCGGTCTCCGGCACGAAGGCGCCAGTCTCCGGCACGAGGGTGCCGGAGGCGTGGAGGGTCCAGGGGGCGTTCGTGTCCGGGGTGGTGAGGGAGGCGTGGATGGTGAGGGTGCGGCGGCCCGCGCGCTCGGCGCCGACCCTGAGCTGGAGGGCGACGGCCCCGTCCGGGGGCAGGGACAGGGGGGTGTGCAGGGTGAGTTCCTCGATGCGGCCGCAGCCGACCTGGTCACCGGCGAGGACGGCGAGTTCGACGAAGGCGGTGCCGGGCAGGACCGCACGGTCGCCGATGTGGTATCCGGCGAGCCAGGGGTGGTCGTGCGGGGAGATCCGGCCGGTGAGGACGGCTCCGTCGTCGTCGGCGAGCCGCACCAGCGCGCCCAGCAGGGGGTGGCCGACCGGGCCGAGCCCGGCCGAGGTGACGTCGGCGGTACGGCGCGGGCCGTCGGGCCAGTGCCGGGTGCGCTGGAAGGCGTAGGTGGGCAGGTCGACGCGGTGGGCGCCGGTGTCGGCGAAGACACGCGGCCAGTCGACGGGCGCGCCGCCGGTCCAGGCCTGGGCCAGGGCGGTGCGCAGCCGGCCGGGGCCGCCCTCGCCCCTCCGGAGGGTGCCGGTGACGGTGACCTCGTGCTCACCGGTCTCGGCGCACTGCTGGAGGGAACTGACCAGCACGGGGTGCGGGCTGGGCTCCACGAACAGCCGGTGGCCGTCGTTGAGGAGCGCCCGGACGGCCGGTTCGAAGCGGACGGGCTCACGCATGTTGCGGCACCAGTAGGCGGCGTCGAGCCCGGCCGTGTCGAACAGGCCGCCGGTGACGGTCGAGTAGAACGGCACGTCGCCGCTGCGCGGCCGGAGGGCGGCGAGGTCCGCCATCAGCCGTTCCCGTAGCGCCTCGACGTGCGGGGAGTGGCCGGGGCTGCCGGCGCCGGGGATACGACGGGCCTGCACACCGTCCGCCGCGCAGGCGGCCACGAACGCGTCGCACGCGTCGGGGTCACCGGTCAACGCCACGGAGGCGGGGCCGTTGACGGCGGCGATCCACAGGCGGTCGGCCCACGGTGCGAGCCGGGCACCGACCTGGTCCTCCGGGAGCAGAACGGATGCCATGCCGCCGCGTACGGTCAGGGTGCGCAGGGCGCGGCTGCGCAGGACGACGACGCGGACGGCGTCCGCGAGCGTGAGGCCACCGGCGAGGTGGGCGGCCGCGATCTCGCCCTGCGAGTGACCGATCACGGCGTCGGGTTCGACGCCGTACGCGCGCCAGGTCCGGGCCAGCGAGACCATCACGGTGAACAGGACGGGCTGGATGACGTCGATACGGTCCGGGTCCACGTCGCCGGGTTCACCGCGCAGTACGTCGAGGACGTTCCAGTCCACCAGTTCCCGCACCACAGCCGCGCACTCACGGGCACTCTCGGCGAACGCCGGTTCGCTGTCGAGGAGTTCACGGGCCATACCGAGCCACTGGGAGCCCTGCCCGGGCAGCACGAACGCGGTCCTGCCGGTGACGGCGGTGCCCTCGACGACGCTGTCGTGCGGGCGTCCCTCGGCGAGTGCCGTGAGGCCCGCGAGGAGCGTGTCCCGGTCGGCGGCGAGAACGGCGCCCCGCCGGTCGAGGGGCGTACGTGTGGTGGCGAGCGAGTACGCCACGTCCGCGACGCCCCCGGCGCGCCCACCGTCGGTGAGTTGCCCGACCAGCCGACCGGCCTGAGCACGGAGCGCGACGGTTCCGTGGGCGGAGAGGACGGCGGGCAGGACGGCGGGAGCCGTGCCGGGCACCGCGCCGGCCGCGGCGGAGACCGGGGCCGGCGGGGCCGCGGGCGTGGGCGTGTCGGTGGTGGGTGCCTGTTCCAGGACGATGTGGGCGTTGGTGCCGCTGACTCCGAACGAGGAGACGGCGGCACGGGACGGGGCGGAGCCGGCCGGCCAGGGGCGGGGCTCGTCCAGGAGGCGTACGGTGCCGGCGGACCAGTCGACGAACGGGGTCGGGTTGTCGGCGTGCAAGGTCTTCGGCAGCAGGCGTTCCCGCAGCGCGAGCACCATCTTGATGATCCCGCCGACACCGGCGGCGGCCTGGGTGTGCCCGATGTTGGACTTCAGGGAGCCCAGCCACAGCGGGCGCCCTTCGGGGCGGGCGGCACCGTACGTGGCGAGCAGGGCGTCGGCCTCGATGGGGTCGCCCAGCCGGGTGCCGGTGCCGTGCGCCTCGACGGCGTCGATGTCGGCGGCGGTGAGCCCGGCGTCGGCGAGGGCGTCCCGGATGACCCGCTGCTGCGAGGGCCCGTTGGGGGCGCTCAGCCCGTTGGAGGTGCCGTCCTGGTTCACCGCCGTCCCCCGGACGACGGCCAGCACGGGGTGCCCGTTGCGCCGCGCGTCCGACAGGCGCTCGACCACCAGCACACCGGCGCCCTCGCTCCAGCCGGCGCCGTCGGCCACGGCTCCGAACGCCTTGCAGCGCCCGTCGGGGGCGAGTGAGCCCTGCCGGGAGAGCATCACGTGCACATCGGGTGTGGTCATCACGGTGGCCCCGCCGGCCAACGCCAGATCGCACTCGCCGGCCCGCAGCGCCCGTACCGCCAGATGCAGGGCGACCAGCGAGGACGAGCAGGCGGTGTCCACGGTGAGCGCCGGGCCCTCCAGCCCGAGGACGTACGAGATCCGCCCTGACAGGACGCTGTTGGAGACACCGGTGGAGCCGTGCCCGTCGATGCGGCCCTCGGTGGCGGTGAGCAGGGTGGCGTAGTCCTGCTGGGAGACGCCCGCGAACACGCCGGTGCGGCTGCCCTTGAGCGTCCGTGTGTCGATGCCGGCACGCTCCAGCGCTTCCCAGGAGCTTTCCAGGAGCAGCCGCTGCTGCGGGTCCATGGAGTGGGCCTCACGGGGCGAGATCCCGAAGAACGCGGCGTCGAAGGAGGCCACGTCGTCGAGGAAGCCGCCCTCGCGGACGTAGCAGGTGCCCTCCTTCGACGGGTCGGGGTCGTACAGGGCCGCCAGGTCCCAGCCCCGGTCGGCGGGGAAGGGGCCGATGGCGTCGCGGCCCTCGGCGACCAGCCGCCACAGGTCGTCCGGCGACTGCACTCCGCCCGGGTAGCGGCAGGCCATGCCGACGACGGCGATCGGTTCGCGGGCCGCCGACTCCAGTTCGCCCAGGCGCTTGCGCGTCCGGTGCAGTTCCGCGGCGACCTGCTTGAGGTAGTCGCGGAGTTCCTTGTCATCAGCCATGTGAACCGTTCACTCCTTGCCGAGTTCCGTGCGGATGAAGTCCAGCAACTCGTCGTCCGAGGCCGTGGCGAGTCGTGCGTCCACGTCGGCACCGCCCGCGCCGTCCGGGCCGCCGTCGGGGGTGCCCACGCCGGCCAGGGTCCGCAGTCGGGCGGCGGCCCGGGGCCGTTCGGGGTCGTCGGTGGCCAGTTCCGCGAGCGCCGCCTCCAGTTGGTCGAGGAGGGCGGGCAGCGCGGGCCGCCGTTCGGGGTCCTTCGGTCGGGTGTGGTCGAGGAGGTGCCGCTCCAGCTGTTCTGCCAGGGCGGCGGGGCTGGGATGGTCGAAGACGAGGGCGGCGGGCAGCGGCAGCCCGGTGGCGGCGGCGAGGCTGTTGCGCAGCTCCACCGCCGTCAGCGAGTCGAACCCGGCTTCGCGGAACGACCGGCGCGGATCGAGGCTGTCCGGTGACGGATAGTCGAGGACCGCGGCCGCCCGCGCCCTGACCAGGTCCAGCAGCGTCCTGGCGCGCTCGGCGGCGGGCAGCGCGGCCAGCCGGGCGGCGTGAACGGCGTCGGCCGGCGCGCCGCACGGAGAGCCGTTGGACGCACCGTGGGGCGAACCGTTGAACGCACCGCACGGAGCCCCGCTCGAGGGGTGCGCGCTGCCGCCGACATCCTGCGGCCGGACCGTCCCGCCCGGCCGCGCCCCTGCCCGGGGGACCAGGCCGCGCAGGGCCGGAGGCAGCATGCCGGCGGCGGCGCGGGCCCGCAGGACGGCGGGGTCGGTCCGCATCGGCACCAGGACCGCCTCGTCGCCCGCCCACGCCCGGTCGAACAGGGCGAGCCCCTGCTCGGCGTCGAGGGGCAGCACGCCCGCCCTGGCGAGGCGCCGTAGATCGATGTCGGCGAGCCGGCCGGCCATGCCTCCGCCGGTGCCCCACAGCCCCCAGGCCAGCGAGGTCGCGGGCAGCCCCCGGGCCCGGCGTCGGCGGGCGAGGGCGTCCAGGTAGGCGTTGGCGGCGGCGTAGTTGGCCTGGCCGGCGCCGCCGAGTGTGCCGACGGCGGAGGAGAAGAGCACGAAGTGCGACAGGTCCCGGTCGGCGACCAGTTCGTGGAGGTGGTGGGCGGCGTCGGCCTTGGGGCCGAGGACGGTGTCCACGCGCTCGGGTGTGAGCGCGGTGATCACTCCGTCGTCGACGACTCCCGCCGTGTGGACCACACCGGTCAGCGGCCGGTCGGCCGGGATCTCGGCGAGCACCGCGGCCAGCGCGTCGCGGTCCGACACGTCACAGGCGGCGAACACTGCACGGGCGCCCGCCCGTTCCAGATCGGCCGCGAGCGCGTCGGCTCCGGGGGCATCGGCCCCGCGCCGGCTGACCAGCAGCAGGTCACGTACACCATGGAGGGTGGCCAGCCGTCGGGCGACGAGCCCGCCCAGCTCCCCGGTGCCGCCGGTGACGACAACCGTGCCGTACGCACCGACGGACGGATCGGCGGGTGAGTCCGGGACGACGACCAGCCGAGGCACATGCAACTCTCCCCCGCGCACCGCGACTTGGGCTTCCGAATGGGACAGCGCCGTGGTCACGGCGGACGCCAGGGCAGGCGCGTCGGTGCCGTCGTCTGCCAGGTCGACCAGGAGGAACCGGTCGGGGCGTTCGGCCTGGAGCGACAGCAGCAGCCCCCATGCGGCTGCCCCGGCCGGGTCGCCGGTGGTGGCACCGCCCGTCACGATCACCACACGGGAGTGCGCCGACCCGTCGCGTGCCAGCAGGTCCTGGACACGGGCGAGCGTGTCGTACGTGGTGTGGCGTACGGCGTCGGGGCCGCCGCCCTCTCGGGCGTCACCGGGTGGGGTGTCCAGAGCCAGCAGGACGAACTCGGCGTCGTCTGCCACGGATTCAGGGTGGCCATGGACCTCGACCACGTTCCCGGGGTGTAGCGCGAGGGCCTTGGCCAGGGTCCCTGCCCGTGCGTCCGGCTGTCCGAGCACCGCCCAACGCCCCTCGGCCGGAGGCGCGTCGCCGTCCACGGGCTGCCAGGTCGTCGTGTAGAGCTCCCCAGTCGAGCTCGGGCCGCTTCCCTGGCCGTGGTGCTGCCCCAGGGGCCGGCCCTCTACCGAGTGATGCTCGGAGAAGGCCTCGCCGTTGTCGAAGATCGCCTGATCCTCTCCCTGACGGACCGTCTCCAGCCAGTAGGGGCGACGCTGGAACGCGTACGTCGGCAGCTCCACCCGGCGTGCCCCCGTACCGGACAGGAAGGCCGGCCAGTCCACGGCCACCGACCGCGCGTGCAGTCGTCCCAGCGCGGTGACCAGGGAGCGCGTCTCGTCCCGACCCCTGCGGACGGCGGCCAGCGCGAGAAGTTCGGGGGCGGTCTCCTGGACCAGGGAGACGAGCGAGCCGTCGGGACCCACCTCCAGGACGGTGTCGATGTCCTGGGCCCGCAAGGCGCGGACCCCGTCGGCGAAGCGGACGGTGGCCCGCACATGACGCACCCAGTAACCGGGGGTCGTCGGCTCCTCCCCCGCCACCTCGCCGGTCACGTTCGACACGACCGGGAGGGTCGGGCGGTGGAACGTCACCGAGGCCAGCACCTCGGCGAAGTCGTCCAACATGGGCTCCATCAGGGCGGAGTGGAAGGCGTGGCTGACCGCCAGCCGCCTCACCCGCCGCCCCTCGGCCGCGAAACGGTCGGCGACCTCACGTACGGCGTTCTCGGCACCGGAGAGGACCAGGGACGACGGACCGTTGACCGCCGCCACCGCCACCGGTGTTTCACCGGAGACCGGTGTTTCACCGGAGACCGGTGTTTCACCCGGCACCCCGTCCCGGCCGATCTCCGACTCCTCGGCCTCGACCGCCCACATCGCACCGCCCGGCGGCAGTGCCTGCATCAGCCGCCCGCGCGCCGCGACCACCCGGCACGCGTCCTCCAGCGACCACACCCCCGCCACATGGGCCGCCACCAGCTCACCCAGCGAGTGCCCCATCACGACATCCGGCCGCACCCCCCACGACTCCAGCAGTCGGAACAGCGCCACTTCGACCGCGAACAACGCCGGCTGGGCCCATCCCGTGGACTCCAGCACCTCGGCAGGACCGTCGAGGACGACGTCCCTCAGCGAGCCCGGCAACAGCCCCTCGAACGCCTCGCACACCTCGTCGAAGGCCGCGGCGAACACCGGAAACGTCTCGCTCAGGGCACGCCCCATCCCGACTCGCTGCGCTCCCTGCCCGGAGAACACGACCGCGAGCCTGCCTCCCGACGGTTCGTCGGTGGTGGAGGCGCCGTTCTCCACGAGGTTCGTGAGGGCCCTGCGAAGCTGCTCGTGGCCGGCGGCGGGCAGGACGGTGGCGGCGGGCAGGACGGCCCGGGTGGTGGCGAGGGAGAAGGCCAGGTCGGGTAGCCGGATGTCGGGGCGGTCGGCCAGGAAGGCGGCGTAACGGGCGGCCTGGGCGCGCAGGGCGGTGTCGTCCCGGGCGGAGACGACGAACGGGAGGACGGCGGGCGCCGGGTCACCGGGTCCCGTTACGGCCGATCGCGCGGACCCCGACGGCTTCGACTTCGGCTCGGGCTCGGGCTCGGGCTCGGGCTCGGGCTCGGGCTCGGGCTCGGGCTGTTCCAGGATGACGTGGGCGTTGGTACCGCTGATCCCGAACGACGACACCCCGGCCCGGCGCGGACGCCCCGCGTCCGGCCACGGCCGGGCCTCGGTCAGCAGTTCCACGGCCCCCGACGGCCAGTCCACCTCGGGTGTGGGCTCGTCCACGTGCAGCGTCTTCGGCAGGAGCCCGTGCCGCAGCGCCATGACGGTCTTGATGACCCCACCGACACCGGCCGCCGCCTGCGTATGCCCGATGTTCGACTTCAACGACCCGAGGTAGAGAGGCCGTTCACGGTCCTGGCCGTACGCCGCCAGCAGGGCCTGTGCCTCGATCGGGTCGCCGAGCCGGGTGCCGGTACCGTGCGCCTCGACCACGTCCACGTCCGACGGCGACAGCCGGGCACTCGCCAACGCGTCCCGGATCACCCGCTGCTGCGACGGCCCGTTCGGCGCCGTCAGACCGTTCGAGGCACCGTCCTGGTTCACCGCCGAACCCCGCACCACCGCCAGCACCGGATGACCGTTGCGCCGCGCGTCCGACAACCGCTCCACCACCAAAACCCCCACACCCTCGGCGAGTGCGAAGCCGTCGGCCGCGGCGGCGAAGGACTTGCTGCGGCCGTCGCGGGCGAGGGCGTGCTGGCGGCTGAAGCCGACGAAGGAGGCGGGCTCGGACATCACGGTGGCGCCGCCCGCGAGCGCGAGGTCGCACTCCCCCGCCCGCAGCGCCTGCACGGCGAGGTGCAGGGCGACAAGGGAGGAGGAACAGGCCGTGTCGACGGTGACCGCCGGGCCCTCCAGGCCGAGGGTGTAGGCGATCCGGCCGGAGGCGACGCTGGCGGCGGCACCGGTGGCGAAGTAGCCCTCGACGTCGGTCGCCGCGTCCAGCAGCCGTGCGGTGTGGCCCTGTTCGCTGATGCCGACGTAGACGCCCGTACGGCTGCCGCGCAGGGTCGACGGGTCGATGGCGGCGCGTTCCAGGGCCTCCCAGGAGGTCTCCAGGAGCAGCCTCTGCTGAGGATCCATGGCCGGCGCCTCGCGCGGCGAGATGTTGAAGAACACCGGGTCGAACAGCGCGGCGTCGCCGAGGAAACCACCGCGGTCGACGTAGCTGGACTCGGGGGTGGTCTCGTCGGGGTCGTGGAGCCGGTGCAGGGGCCAGCCCCGGTCGGTGGGGAAGGAGCCGGTGAGGTCGGCTTCCTCCGCGAGGGCGTGCCACAGGTCCTCTGGGGAGCCGATGCCGCCGGGGAAGCGGCAGCCCATGGCGACGACGGCGACGGTGTCGTCGCGGTCTGCGGCTGTCCTGGCCACCACGGGCGCGGGGCGTTCCCGGCCGCCGAAGAGCTTCTCGCCGAGGAAGACCGCGAGTGCGGTGACGGTGGGGTGGTCGAAGACGAGGGTGCTGGGCAGCCGTACGCCGGTGGCGGCGGCCAGGCGGTTGCGCAGGTCGACGGCGGTGAGGGAGTCGAAGCCCAGTTCCTTCAGAGCCCGTCGCGGGTCCACGGCGTCGGGGTCGGGGTGGCCGAGGACGGCGGCGGCGTGCTCGCGCACCAGGTCGCGCAGGGCGCGGGTGCGGGCGGCTCCGTCGAGGTCGGCGAGGCGGCGGGCGAGGTCCGAGGCCGGGGCGGCGCCGCCGGCCGGTTCCTCGGGGGCGGCGGGCCGGGCCTCGGGGATGTCGTCCAGGAGGTGGCTGGGGCGGCCGGTGGTGAAGACCTCCGCGAACCGCTGCCAGTCGACGTCGGCCAGCACGACCGAGGTCTCGCCGTCGGCGAGGACGGTGCGCAGTGCGGTGATCGCCGTCTCGGGGTCGATGACGGGCAGGCCGGTGGCGCGGAGCTGGTCGTAGATGGTGTCGGAGACCATGCCGCCGCCGGACCAGGGCCCCCAGGCGACGGACAGGGTGGGGACACCGTCAGCGCTGCGCCGCTCGGCGCGCGCGTCGAGCACCGCGTTGCCCGCGGCGTAGACGGCGTGGTCGCCGGCTCCCCAGACGGCGGTGATGGAGGAGAAGTACACGACCGCCTCCAACTGGTCCGGATCCAGTACGGCTTCGAGGTTTGCGATGCCCGTGACCTTGGCGCCGAGGACGGTCACCAGGTCGTCGAACAAGGCCTCGGCGACGGGCCCGAGCACGCCCACGCCGGCGGCGTGCACGACGGCCCGGATCAGGTCGCCGTCGTGCTGGACGTCGGCGAGGGCGGCGGCCAGCGCGGCGCGGTCCTGCGTGTCGCAGGCCAGCACCGTGACCCGCACTCCCGCCTCCTCCAGTTCGGTCCGCAGTTCCTCGGCTCCGGGCGCGGCGGCGCCCCGCCTGCTGAGCAGGACGAGGTGCTCGGCTCCGTCACGTGCGAGCCAGCGGGCGACATGCGCGCCGAGAGCGCCGGTGCCGCCGGTGATCAGCACCGTGCCGCGCGGTGTCCAGCCGGTGTGGCCATGCGCCGAGGGGGCGGCGTGGACGAGTCGGCGGGCGAGGACTCCGGTGGGCCGCACCGCGATCTGGTCCTCGCCCTCGGTCCCCGCGAGCACGGCGAGGAGACGGTCGGTGGCGGCGCTGTCGACGGTGGCCGGGAGGTCGACCGTGCCGCCCCAGTGGTGCGGCAGTTCGACGGCCGCCGACCGGCCCAGCGCCCATACGGCGGCCTGGGCGGGGTCGGTGGGCCCGGCGTCGTCGGCGGTGCCCACGGCACCCCGGGTGAGGCACCACAGCGGGGCGGTCGTGCCCGTCGCGACGAGTGCCTGGAGGAGGGTGAGGGTCGTGGCGAGACCGGTCGGTACGACGGGACCGGACGGGTGTGGTGTGGTGTCGGCGCCGGTGAGGGTCACCGCGCCGGTCGGCTCGATCTCGCGGATCCTCGCCGCGAGGGTGTCGATGTCGTCCTGTGGCGTCACGGTCAGGGTCACGGCGTGCTCGGCACGTGCCCGTACCGCCTCGGCAGCCGCGACGAGAGCCGGATCGTCCCTCAGGGCCTCCGGGAGGGCGATCAGCCAGGTGCCCGGGAGGACGGCGGGCGCCGTCGGCAGGTCGAGCGGGCGCCAGTCGACGGCGTACCGCCAGGCGTCGACGGTGGTGCGCTCGCGCCGGTCGCGGCGCCAGGAGGAGAGCGCGGGCAGCACCGTGCGCAGCGCCGGTTCGTCGGCGGGCAGGTCCAGGGTGGCGGCGAGGGCGGTGAGATCCTGCTCCTCCACGGCCTGCCAGAACTCCTGGTGCGACGGGTCCGCGAGAGGCATTCGGGGGAGCGCCTGCGGCCAGTGCCTCCGGCGCTGGAAGGCGTAGGTCGGCAGCTCGACCGGGGCGACGGCGGAAGCCGGCCGATGAGTCCGTGCGGGTTCGTGAGCCGACGGGGGGTGGGGGGGCGATGCGGGCCCATGAGCCGACGGGGGCGCGTGATCGGCGTAGGCCGGTGCCCAGTCCACGCGTACGCCGGTGACGGCGACTTCGGCGAGCGAGGCGAACATGCGGGCGAGGCCACCCTCACCACGGCGCAACGTGCCCACGACCAGCGGCTCGGCCTCCGCCTGCTCGGCCGTCTCCGCGATGGGGGCGGTGAGCACCGGATGGGGGCTGATCTCGACGAAGACGGGGTGCCCTGACTCGACCAGGCCCCGCACCACGGGTTCGAGACGGACCGTGGAGCGCAGGTTGCGGTACCAGTACTCCGCGTCCAGCCCGGTCGTGTCGAGCCGGTCGGCGGTGACCGTGGAGAAGAACGGGAGGGTGGACTCCACGGGGCTCAAGTCGCTCAAGGAGGTGCGGAGTTCGTCGTGAAGTCGCTCGACGTGGATGGTGTGCGAAGCGTAGTCGACGTCGATACGCCGGGCGCGCGCTCCCCGCGCCTCCGCCTCGGCGACGACCTGGTCCAGACCGTCCGGAGTACCGGCGACCACGACGGAGGACGGCCCGTTGACCGCCGCCACCTCAACCCGGCCGTCGACCAACGGGGACAGGGTGCGTACCTCGTCGACCGGGAGCCGCACGGACGCCATGCCGCCACGGCCGGAGAGGGCGAGGATCGCCTTCGACCGGAGCGCCACCACCCGCGCCCCGTCCTCCAACGACAACGCCCCCGCCACCACAGCCGCCGCGATCTCACCCTGCGAATGCCCGACAACCGCCGCAGGCTCCACCCCGTACGACCGCCACACCTCCGCCAACGACACCATCACCGCCCACAACACCGGCTGCACCACATCCACCTGCACCAACTCGCCGCCCCCACGCAGCACTTCGACCAGCGACCAGTCGACGAACGACGACAACGCCTCCTCACACTCCGCCATCCGAGCCGCGAACACCGACGAGGACTCCAGCAGTTCCACCGCCATCCCCGCCCACTGCGACCCCTGCCCCGGAAACACGAACACCGGGCCGCGACCGACCGTGCGGGCTGCTCCGGTGATCACCGTGGGGGCGGTGGCCGTCCCGTCGGCGAGGGACCGTACGCCGGTCAGCAGGTCGGTGCGGTCGGCTCCGATGACGATCGCGCGGTGTTCGAAGAGGGACCGGTTGTGGAGCAGCGCGCTGCCTACGGCGGCCGGTGAGGCGTCGGTGTGGTGGTCGAGGTGAGCGGCGAGGCGAGCGGCCTGGGCGCGCAGGGCGTCGGGCGTACGTGCGGAGAGCAGCCAGGGCCGGACGACGGTGCCCTGGCTGCCGTCGCCCGCGGGAACCGGCTCGGCCGGGTCGTGTTCGAGTATGACGTGGGCGTTGGTGCCGCTCATGCCGAACGAGGACACGCCGGCTCGGCGCGGGCGGCCCGTCCGGGGCCAGGGCCGGTGGTCCGTCAGGAGCCGTACGGTGTCGGCGGACCAGTCGACCTGCCGTGTCGGTTCGTCCACGTGCAGGGTCTTGGGCAGCACGCCGTGGCGCAGCGCCAGCACCGTCTTGATCACACCGCCGACACCGGCGGCCGCCATGCTGTGACCGATGTTGGACTTCAACGAGCCCAGCCAGAGGGGGTGTTCGCGTTCCTGCCCGTATGTCGCCAGCACGGCCTGGGCCTCGATGGGGTCGCCCAGCCGGGTCCCGGTCCCATGGGCCTCCACCGCGTCCACGTCCGAAGGCGTCAGCCCCGCCCCGGCCAACGCGTCGCGGATGACACGCTGTTGGGACGGTCCGTTCGGGGCGGTGAGACCGTTCGAGGCACCGTCCTGGTTCACCGCCGAACCTCGCACCACGGCCAGGACCCGGCGTCCGTTGCGGCGGGCGTCCGACAGCCGCTCCAGGACCAGGACACCCACGCCCTCGGCCCAGCCCGTGCCGTCCGCCGACTCCGCGAACGCCTTGCAGCGACCGTCCCCGGCGAGACCGCCCTGACGGGCGAACTCCAGGAATCCGCCGACGGTGTTCATGACGGTGACACCGCCCGCGAGGGCGAGGTCGCATTCCCCCGCCCTCAGCGCCTGGCCGGCGAGGTGCAGCGCGACGAGGGAGGACGAGCAGGCCGTGTCGACGGTGACCGCGGGGCCCTCCAGACCGAGGACGTAGGACACCCGTCCGGAGACGACGCTGCCCGCCGTGCCCGTCATGATGTGGCCCTCGGTCTCGGGTGTGGCGGCGAGGACGTCTGCGTAGTCGGAGCCTGCGATGCCGGCGAAGACGCCGGTGCGGGTGCCGCGCAGCGAGAGGGGGTCGACACCGGCCCGTTCGATCGCCTCCCAGGAGGTCTCGAGGAGCAGACGCTGCTGCGGGTCCATCGCCAGCGCCTCGCGCGGTGAGATGCCGAAGAAGTCGGCGTCGAACTCGGCTGCGTCGTGCAGGAATCCGCCGGTGGTGGGGGTGGCGCCGCCGGTGCGGCGGAGCGCGGTCAGGTCCCAGCCCCGGTCCCGGGGGAAGGCGGTGACGGCGTCGCGGCCCTCGGCTACGAGCCGCCACAGCTCCTCGGGGGTGGTGACCCCGCCGGGGTAGCGGCAGGCCATGCCGACGACGGCGAGGGGTTCGTCCCTGGCACGCGTGCGGACGGCGGCGCGGTGGTCCGCGTGCTCGCCGTTGAGGAGGGCGGCGACCGCTTCCGGTGTCGGGTGGTCGAAGACCAGGGTCGCGGGCAGCGGCAGTCCGGTCTCCTCGGCGAGGCGGTCGCGGAACCGTACGGCGGACAGCGAGTCGAAGCCCAGATCCTTGAAGGGACGGTCCGGTGGGACGGCGTCGCAGGCGGAGTGGCCGAGCACGGCGGCGGCGACGGCACGGACCAGATCCACGTCGAAGCCGCGGCCCGGCGCGTCGGGGGCGGTCGCCGTGACGGCGGCCGGCGGGGCGGTCAGCAGCGGGGTGCCGGTTCCGGCGGTGGCCGGCAGCCAGAAGCGCGTGCGCTGGAAGGGGTACGTCGGCAGGTCCGCCGCGTGCATGGCGGCTCCGTCGGACGTCCCTAGGACGGCGGTCCAGTCGACGGTGACGCCTCGGACGTACAGGTCACCGAGGGCGGTCAGCAGGGCGGTGGGCTCGTGGTGGCCGTGCGGGAGGGAGGGGACGAAGGCCGGGGCGCCGTCGGGCAGGCAGTCGCGGGCGAGGACGCTCAGGGCGCCGCCGGGGCCGAGTTCCAGGCAGGCGGCGGTGCCGAGTTCACCGAGCAGGCGGACACCGTCGTGGAAACGGACGGCCTCACGGACGTGCCGCACCCAGTACTCGGGCGAACGGAGTTGCTCCTCCGTGGCCGGACGGCCCGTGACGTTGGAGATGACCGGGATGCGCGGGGCGTGGAAGGTGAGCCCTTCGGCGACCGTACGGAACCGGTCCAGCATGGGTTCCATCAGCGGGGAGTGGAAGGCGTGGCTGACCTTCAGGCGACGGGTACGCAGTCCGCGTTCGGCGCAGAGCGCGGCGGCGGTGTCCACCGCTTCGGCGGGGCCCGACAGCACGGTGGCGCGCGGGCCGTTGACGGCGGCGATGGCGAGGCGGCCCGCCGTGCCCGTCGCGTCCACCGCGTCGAGGAGCGCTGGGACGTCGTCCTCGGCGGCCTCGACGGCGAGCATGGCGCCGCCCTCGGGGATCGCCTGCATCAGGGTGGCGCGGGCCGCCACCAGGGTGCACGCGTCGTCGAGGGACAGCACTCCTGCGGCGTGCGCGGCGGCGAGTTCACCGATGGAGTGGCCGAGCAGGTGGTCGGGGGTCAGCCCCCAGTGTTCGAGGAGCCGGAAGAGGGCGGTCTCCACGGCGAACAGGGCGGTCTGGGTGTAGACGGTCTGCCCGAGCAGTTCCTCGGAGGCGAGGGCGTCGGTGAGCGGCCGGTCCAGATGCGGATCGAGCCGGGCGCGCACGGCGTCGAAGGCCTCGGCGAACACCGGGTGCGTGGCGTGGAGTTCGCGTCCCATGCCGACGCGTTGGGCGCCCTGGCCGGTGAAGAGGAAGGCCAGTGGTCCGGGTGCGGCAACGGTGCCGCGTACCACGCGGGCGTCCGGTAGACCGTGAGCCAGGGCGTCGAGCGCGGCGGGCACGTCGGTGCGGTCGGTGCCGACGACGACGGCGCGGTGCGTGAACCGGGTACGGCGGCCGGCCAGCACCCGGGCCAGCGCGCGCGGTGCGAGCGCGTCGCCGCGGGCGGTGTGGTCGATGCCGTCGGTGTGGTCGATGCCGTCGGTGTTCTCGGTGTCCCTGGGGCCATCGGTGCGCTCGGTGTCCCCGGGGCGAGCGGTTCCGTCGGAGCGAGGGGCAAGATCGGTGCGTCGGGCGTCGCCGAGGTGGCCCGTACGGCCGGTGTGGCCGAGGTGACGATTGCCCTGGCCCTTGTCGTGGCCATCGCCGTTGCCGTGGCCCTCGCCGTTGCCGTTGCCGTTGCCGTTGCCGTTGCCGTTGCCGTTGCCGTTGCCGTTGCCGTTGCCGTTGCCGTTGCCGCTGATGTGATCGCGTAGGCGTGCGGCCTGTGACCGCAGGGCGTCGGGCGTGCGCGCGGAGAGCAGCAGCGCCACGGGGGCGTCCTCGCCGGGTTCCCCGGCTCGGCCGCCCTCGTCGGTCGGCAGCTCCACAGGCGTCTCGGTGGGTGCCTGTTCCAGGACGACATGGGCATTGGTGCCGCTGATCCCGAACGAGGACACGGCGGCCCGGCGCGGCCGGCCGGTCCGCGGCCACGGCCTCGCCTCCGTCAGCAGTTCCACCGCGCCCGCCGACCAGTCCACCTCGGCCGTGGGCTCGTCCACGTGGAGGGTGCGCGGCAGCACGCCGTGCCGCAGCGCCAGCACCGTCTTGATGACTCCGCCGACGCCCGCCGCCGCCTGCGCGTGCCCGATGTTCGACTTCAACGAGCCGAGGTGGAGGGGCCGTTCGCGGTCCTGACCGTACGTCTCCAGCAGTGCCTGTGCCTCCACGGGGTCACCGAGGCGGGTGCCTGTGCCGTGGGCCTCGACGGCGTCGACCTGGGCGGGGCCGAGGCCGGCGTCGGCGAGGGCCGCGCGGATGACCCGCTGCTGGGAGGGGCCGTTGGGAGCGGTGAGGCCGTTGGAGGCACCGTCCTGGTTCACCGCCGAGCCCCGTACGACCGCCAGGACGCGGTGCCCGGCACGGCGGGCGTCCGACAGGCGCTCCAGGACCAGGACGCCCACGCCCTCGGCCCAGCCCGTGCCGTCCGCCGCACCGGAGAACGCCTTGCACCGGCCGTCCCCTGCGAGGCCCCCTTGCAGCAGGAACTCCTCGTACAGTCCGGGCCTGGCCATCACGGCGGCGCCGCCGACCAGGGCGAAGGAGCACTCGCCGGCGCGGAGGGCGCGTACCGCCAGGTGGAGGGCCACCAGGGAGGAGGAGCAGGCGGTGTCGACGGTGAGCGCGGGGCCCTCCAGTCCGTAGAAGTAGGCGAGGCGGCCGGAAGCGATGCTGCTGGTGGTGCCGGTGAGGATGTGGCCCTGGACCTCGCGGAGCGCTTCGTCGTCCTCGGGGCCGTACTTCTGGTCGGTCATGCCGACGAACACGCCCCCGTCGGTGCCCTTGAGGTCGGCGGGGTCGAGTCCGGAGCGTTCGACGGCCTCCCAGGAGGTCTCCAGGAGCAGCCGTTGCTGCGGGTCCATCGCCAGGGCCTCGCGAGGCGAGACACCGAAGAACTCCGCGTCGAAGTCGCCGGCTCCGTAGAGGAATCCGCCTTCGAGGCGGGCCCCGGCGTCGGTTAGGCCGTCGGTGCGCCAGCCCCGGTCGGCGGGGAAGGCGCCGATGGCGTCCCGGCCCTCGTGGACCAGGTCCCACAGTTTCTCGGGGGTGTCGGCCCCGCCGGGGAAGCGGCAGGCCATCGACACGATCGCCACGGGTTCCCGTCGGCCCTCCTCCAGTTCGCGGAGCCTGCCGCGGGTGCGCTGGAGGTCGGCGGTCACCCGCTTGAGGTAGTCAACAACCTTGTCGTCGTTCGCCACGGGTACTCCGATTCGGCCGTACGTACGGGAAGGGGGTCAGGTGAGGTCGCCGAACTCGCTGTCGATGAAGGCCAGCACCTCGTCGGCGGTGGCCGCGCGGAGTGCCTCGTCGGTCGTGGCCGCGCGTGGTGTCCCGTCGCCGTCGGGGGGACCGGCCGGGGCGGTCGTGGGGGCTTCCAGCCGGTGCAGGATCCGGCGGAGCCGTTCGGTCACCTCGGCACGGGCCGGAGCGTCGTCGGTCAGGGCCTCGGCGGTGGTCTCCAGCCGGTCGAGATCCCGGCGCAGCCGCTCCTTCGGGCTCGGCCCGGTCGGCACGAGCCGCCCCAGGAGGTGGTCGGCGAGCGCTGTGGGCGAGGGGTGGTCGAAGACGAGGGTGGCGGGGACGTCCAGGCCGGTGGCGGCCTTGAGCTGGTTACGCAGTTCGACACCGGTCAGGGAGTCGAAGCCCTGGTCCTTGAACGCCTGGTCGGGGTCGACCTCGTCGGAGCAGGTGTGTCCGAGGACCTGGGCGGTGCGCTCCACCACGAGGGCGAGGACGCGTGCGTGGCGTTCCTCGTCGGGCAGTGCGGTGAGCGTGGTCGTGAAGTCGTTGCCGGTCGCGGCCGGTCGGCGTGCGGCGGCGCGGCGCGAAGTCGGGCCCAGCAGGGTGGACAGCAGGGCGGGGGCGGGCCGGTCCCGGTGGGCGGCGCGCAGCCTGGCCAGGTCGAGCGGGGCCGCGGTCACGACCGGGACCGGGACGGCGAGCGCGGTGTCGTACAGGGCGAGCGCCCGTTCGGTGGGGAGTGTGGTGGTGCCGGTGCGCAGGAGCCGTTCGCGGTCCCGCCCGGCCAGTGCGGCCGTCATACCGCTGGACTCGGCCCACAGTCCCCAGGCGATGCAGGTGACCGGGAGCCCGTCGGCGGCGCGGCGCTCGGCGAGGGCGTCGAGGCAGGCGTTGGCAGCGCAGTAGTTGGCCTGGCCGGCGCTGCCGAAGGTGGCGGAGGCGGAGGAGAACAGGACGAAGGAGGACAGGTCCAGGTCGCGGGTGAGCTCGTGCAGATGGCGGGCGCCATGGGCCTTGGCGTGCAGGACGCGGGCGGTCCGCTCCGGGGTGAGGGAGGTCAGGACCCCGTCGTCGACGGTGCCGGCGCAGTGCACGACGCCGGTGAGGCGGTGGCCTTCGGCGGCGAGCCGGTCGAGGAGCGCGGCCACGTCCGCCCGGTCGCCGACGTCGCAGGCGGCGATGTGTGTCTCGGCTCCCAGCGCTTCGAGTTCGGCGCTCAGGACGGGCGCGCCGGGGGCCCGGTCACCCGAGCGCGAGGTGAGCACCAGGCGGCGCACGCCGTGCCGGGCGGCCAGGTGGCGGGCCACCCGCGCGCCCAGGGTGCCGGTGCCGCCGGTGACGAGGTACGTCCCCTCGGACGCGGGCACGGTGGGCACGGCGGGCACGGTGAGGACCGCCTTTCCGACGATCCGGGCCTGGGCGACGGCCCGGAACGCCTCGGGGGCCCGGTGGACGTCCCAGGCCGTCGCGGGCGGCGGGACGAGGGATCCGTCGGTGAAGAGCGCGGACAGTTCGGTGAGGATCTCCTGAATACGGTCGGGGCCCGCGTCGCCGAGGTCGAAGGCGCGGTAACGGACACCGGCGTGGTCGGCGGCGATCCGGTGGGGATCGCGGGGGTCGGTCTTGCCGATCTCCACGAACACACCGCCGCGCGGCAGCAGTTCGAGGGAGGCGTCGGTGAACTCACCGGCAAGGCAGTTCAGTACGACGTCCACACCGGCCCCGGCGGTGTGCGCGAGGAACCGCTCGCGGAAACCGGTGTCACGGGAGTCGGCGATGTGCGCGTCGTCGAGTCCGGCGGCGCGCAGCGCCTGCCACTTGGGGCGGGAGGCCGTCGCGTACACCTCGGCCCCCAGATGGCGGGCGAGCCGTACGGCGGCGGAACCCACTCCTCCCGCTCCCGCGTGCACGAGCACCCGGCTGCCGGGCCCCACCCCGGCGAGGTCGCGCAGCCCGTACCAGGCGGTCAGATACGCCACGGGCGCGGCGGCGGCTCGCAGGAACGTCCATCCGTCGGGCACGGGCGCGAGCAGCCGCTGGTCGGTGACGGCGACGGGTGCGAACGCGGCGTCGAGCATGCCCGCCACCCGGTCGCCGGGCGCGAACCGGGTGACCTCGGGGCCGGTCGCCAGCACCACGCCGGCGCCCTCGATGCCCAGGTCGGCCTCTCCGGGATACATGTCGAGAGCGATCATCGCGTCCCGGAAGTTCACCCCGGCGGCCCTTACGGCGACCCTCACCTCGCCCGGGGCCAACTCCCGCTCGGCGTCCGGGTGAGGCACCAGCGCCAGTCCGCTGATCGAGCCGCGGCGAACCGCGTCCAGCCGCCATGGACCCACCGGTGCCCGCAGCGACGCCCCGGTCTCCACCCGGACCAGCCGTCGGCCGTACACACGTCCGGCACGGACGGCCAGGTCGGGTTCGCCGCAGGCCAGAACCTCGGCGAGCGGCAGACCGGTCACGCCCCCGCCGCCCTGGGCCGTGACAGCGGCCGAGGCGCGATCCATCCCGCCGACCGCGACCGCCTCGCCGACCGCGACCGCCTCGCCGTCCGCGCCGTCCGCGTCGCCCTCGCCGACAGGACCGACGGGACCGACAGGGCCGACAGGGCCCACAGCGGCCGATTGGCCATCCGCACCGGCGAGCACCGCCGGGACCGGCTCGTCATCCGTGTCCACCAGTACGACGCGGCCCGGATGTTCGGCCTGGGCGGCGCGGATCAGGCCGGCGGCGGCGGCTTGGCCGAGGGTGGCGTCCATCGCCTCGTCGTGCCGGGAGGCCGACACCCGGGTGCCCGGCTCCGCCACGACGGCGGCCCGCCTGGTCACGACCACCAGCGGGACGGCCGTGTACCGCTCATCGGCCAGCCACTCCTGAAGCAGCCGCAGGACGCGGGCGGTGACGTCGTCGACGCCGCCGGACGGGCAGTGCGCCACCACGGCGTCCGGGAGGCCGTCGATCCGGGCGAGGTCGACGCTCCCCCCGTCGGTCATCGGCAGCACGACCGGCTCGACGGGGGTCACGTCCACCGGCACGGGCAGAGCCGTCCACTCGATACGGAACAGGGCGTCGCGGGCATCGCGGTCGGATGCCGGGCCACCCGGCAGCCGGTCGGCCGCCGCTTCCCGCAGCACGAGACCCTCGACGGTGACCACGGGGGCGCCGTCGACGTCCACCGCCGTCAGGGTCACGGCCCCGTCCGTGTCCCGGACCAGGCGCGCCCGCAGGGCATCGGCACCGGTCGCGTGGACGCGTACGCCGTTCCAGGCGAACGGCAGCCGGGCCGGGGCGTCGGGCGGCAGGTCCACACCCAGGGCGTGCAGGGCCGCGTCGAGCAGGGCGGGGTGCACGGCGAAGCGTGCGGCGGCGTCGCGGTCGTCCTCGGCCAGTTCGACCTCGGCGTACAGCGTGCCGTCGTCGGTCCGCAGCACCGAGCGCAGGCCCTGGAAGGAGGGCCCGTAGTCGAACCCGGCCTCGATCAGCCCCGGGTAGAAGTGGTCGAGCGCCACCGGTACGGCGGAGTCCGGGGGCCAGGAGAAACCGGTCGTGGCGGCGGTAGCGATGCCTCCGGCCGGGGCGACGGTGCCCTCGGCGTGCCGGGTCCAGGGCGGGTCGTCGCCGTCGCCGTCGGGGGCGGCCGGCCGGGAGTGGACGGCGACCGTACGACGGCCCTCCTCGTCCGGGGCGCCGACGACGAGTTGCAGATCGGCCGCCTCCTCGTCGGAGAGGGCCAGCGGGGTGGAGAGGGCCAGCTCGGACAACTCCGGGCAGCCGAGGCGCCGGCCGGCCCAGCACACCATGTCCACGAAGGCGGTTCCGGGCAGCAGGACGGTCCCGAGCACCCGGTGGTCCGCGAGCCAGGGCTGTGTCCGGGGCGTGATCCTTCCGGTGGCGACCACGCTTCCGTCGGAGGCCCGGACCAGCCAGGTGCGCAGCAGCGGATGGTCGGCCGTGCCCAGGCCGGCGGCCCGGAGTGCCTCGGCCGGGGCCGCGCCCACGGCGGTGTCGGGCCAGTAGCGGCGGTGCTGGAAGGCGTACGTCGGCAGGTCCACCCGTCGCGCCCCGGTCCCGGCGAACACCGCCGGCCAGTCCACGGCCGTACCGCGCACGTGCAGTTCGGTCAGCGCGGACAGCAGAGCCACGGCCTCGTCCCGGTCCCGGCGCAGCGCGGCGACTGCGGCCGTCCCGGGTGCGGTCTCCTCGACGAGGGCGACGAGCGAGCCGTCCGGGCCGACCTCCAGGACGGTGCCCACGTCCTGGGTGCGCAGCGCGCGCACGCCGTCGGCGAACCGTACGGTCGCCCGCACATGCCGCACCCAGTACTCCGGGGTGCACAGCTCTCCTCCCGCCACCTCGCCGGTCACGTTCGACACGACCGGGAGGGTCGGGCGGTGGAACGTCACCGAGGCCAGCACCTCGGCGAAGTCGTCCAACATGGGCTCCATCAGGGCGGAGTGGAAGGCGTGGCCGACCGCCAGCCGCTTGACCCGCCGCCCGTTCGCGGCGAAGCTGTCGGCGACCTCCCGCACCGCGTCCTCGGCACCCGAGATCACCAGCGAGGAGGGTCCGTTGAGCGCCGCCACGCAGACGTCTTGCGGCACCTCGGGCTCCCGCGCCTCCACGGCCCACATCGCGCCCCCCGTCGGCAGCGCCCGCATCAGCCGGCCACGCGCCGCGACCACCCGGCAGGCGTCCTCCAGCGACCACACCCCCGCCGCATGAGCCGCGACGAGTTCGCCCAGCGAGTGCCCCATCAGGACGTCCGGCCGCACGCCCCATGACTCCACCTGCCGCAGCAGCGCCAGTTCCAGCGCGAACAGGGCGGGTTGCGCCCATTCCGTGGACTCCAGCACCTCACCGGGGCCGTCGAGGACGACCTCCTTCAGCGACCCCGGCACCATTGCGTCGAAGGCCGCGCACACCTCGTCGAAGGCTCCCGCGAAGACGGGGAACGCCTCGTACAGCCCACGGCCCATCCCGACCCGTTGTGCTCCCTGGCCCGAGAAGACCACCGCGAGACCGCCGTTCGAGGCGCCACCCGTCCCCCGGACGAGGCCGGGGTGGGGGCGGTCCTCGGCCAGCGCGTCGAGCGCGGCGCGCAGGGTCTTCTCGTCGGTGGCCGGTACGGCGGCGCGCTGGTCGAGGGCGGCGCGGTGCGCGGCGAGGGTGAGGCAGACGTCGTGCGGGGCGGGCTTGTCCGTCCCGTCGTGCAGGAAGTCGCGCAGACGGGCGGCCTGGGCGCGGAGGGCGCCGGTTCCACGGGCCGAGAGCAGCAGGGGCAGGGCGGGAAGTGGGCGGCCTGGGACGCGGCCAAGGTCGGCGTCGGCCCCCGGCACTTCCTCGTCAGCGTGTTCGAGGATGAGGTGGGCGTTGGTGCCGCTGACACCGAAGGACGAGACGCCGGCACGACGGGGGCGGCCCGTGTCCGGCCAGGGCCTGTTCTCCGTGAGCAGTTCCACCGTTCCCGCCGACCAGTCGACCTGTCGGGTCGGCCGGTCCACGTGCAGGGTGCGCGGCAGCACTCCGTGCCTGAGCGCCATGACCGTCTTGATCACCCCCGCCACGCCGGCCGCCGCCTGGGCGTGTCCGATGTTCGACTTCAACGACCCGAGGTAGAGAGGCCGTTCACGGTCCTGGCCGTACGCCGCCAGCAGGGCCTGTGCCTCGATCGGGTCGCCGAGCCGGGTGCCGGTACCGTGCGCCTCGACCACGTCCACGTCCGACGGCGACAGCCGGGCACTCGCCAACGCGTCCCGGATCACCCGCTGCTGCGACGGCCCGTTCGGCGCCGTCAGACCGTTCGAGGCACCGTCCTGGTTCACCGCCGAACCCCGCACCACCGCCAGCACCGGATGACCGTTGCGCCGCGCGTCCGACAACCGCTCCACCACCAAAACCCCCACACCCTCCGACCATCCCGTTCCGTCGGCCGCGTCCGCGAACGCCTTGCAGCGGCCGTCGGCGGCGAGGCCGCCCTGACGGGCGAAGGCCTCGTAGGCGGCGGTGGTGGCCATGACGGCGGCGCCGCCGACGAGAGCGAGACGGCACTCGTCGTCGCGCAGGGCCCGCACGGCGTTGTGCAGGGCGACGAGGGAGGAGGAACAGGCCGTGTCGACGGTGACCGCCGGGCCCTCCAGGCCGAGGGTGTAGGCGATCCGGCCGGAGAGCACGCTGCCGGCCGAGCCCGTGAGGGCGTAGTCCCTGCCCTCCTCCGTGGTGAGGGCGAGGGTCGCGTAGTCGAAGTGCCCGGCTCCCACGAAGACGCCGGTGCGGCTGCCGCGCAGCGACAGCGGATCGATGCCGGCCCGTTCGACCGCCTCCCACGAGACCTCCAGCAGCAGCCGCTGCTGCGGGTCCATCGCCAGGGCCTCACGAGGCGAGATGCCGAAGAACGCGGCGTCGAAGCCGGCGAGGTCGTCCAGGAAACCGCCCTCGCCGGGGAGAGGGCGCCCGTCGCCGAGGCCCGCGGTGTGCCAGCCCCGGTCGGCCGGGAAGGCGGTGATGCCGTCGCGGCCTTCGACGACCAGTCGCCACAGGTCCTCGGGCGAGGCGACACCGCCGGGCAGTCGGCAGGACATGGCGACCACGGCGACGGGGTCGTCGACGGGTGCCGGGGCGGGGGGCGAAGGAGGTGTTCGGGTTGTTACGGCGCTTGCCGTGGGATCCGTCTCGTGACCTGTCTCGTGATCCGTCTCGTGATGCTGCGTGCGGCTCGCCGCGGGTTCGTGTGCCGGGTCCGCCTCGGCGGTGAGCAGGGTGCGGAGCCGGGCGGCCACGGCGGTGGGGGTGGGGTGGTCGAAGACCAGGGTGCCGGGCAGGGTCAGGCCCGTGGCGGTGGCGAGCCGGTTGCGCAGATCCACGGCGGTCACCGAGTCGAGGCCGAGGTCACGGAAGGTGGCGGTGGGGCCGATCTCGGTCGCGTCGGCGTGGCCGAGTGCCGTCGCGGCGGAGGTACGCACGAGGTCCAGGAGGCGCCGGTCGCGTTCGCGGTCGGTGAGACGGGTCAGGGCGTCCGCCAGGGCGGATGCCTCGGCCGTGCGTGGTCCGACGTGCGCGTCGGGTTCGGCGGACGGTGGTGTGTCGGCGGCCTCGGGGATGTCGTCGAGGAGCGTGCGGCGCCGGGAGAGACGGAAGCCGGTGGCGAAGGCCCGCCAGTCCATGTCGGTGACCGTCAGCCGGGTCTCGTCGTGGGCGACGGCGTCGAAGAGCGCGTCGACAGCGGTGTCCGGGTTCATGGCCCGTACGCCGATCCGCTCGAACACACGCTGGATCCGGGCGTCGACCATGCCGCCACCGCCCCAACTGCCCCACGCCACACAGGTGGCGGTCAGGCCACGGGCACGGCGGCGGGCCGCGAGGGCGTCGAGGTGGGCGTTGGCCGCGGCGTAGGCCGCCTGACGGGCGCCGCCCCATACGGCGGCGCCGGAGGAGAAGAGGACGAAGGCGTCGAGTTCGCGGTCGGCGAGGAGGTCGTCCAGGTGGACGGCGCCGCTCACCTTGCCGGCCGCCATCGTGGCGAGATCGGCGGGGGTGGCGGTGTCGAGCCGACCGAGCGCGCTGACACCGGCGGTGTGCACGACGGCGGTGAGGGGGTGCTCGGCGGGGATCGCGTCGAGCACGGCGGACAGCGCGTCGCGGTCGGCGGCGTCGCAGGCGGTGAGCGTCACCCGGGTGCCGAGCGCGCGGAGTTCCTCGGCCAGTTCGGCGGCTCCCGGCGCCTCGGCTCCCCGGCGGCCGGTCAGGACGAGGTGGTCCGCGCCTTCCCGGGCCAGCCGGCGGGCGACATGGCCGCCCAGGGCGCCCGTGCCGCCGGTGATCAGGACCGTGCCACGAGGCTTCCAGTCGCGGGCGGGGCCCGGGGGGGTCCGTGGCGCGCGGACGAGGCGGCGGACGCGGGGGCCCGTGGCGCGCAGCGCCCATTCCTGCTCGTCGCCGGGGGCGGCGAGGACCGCGCCGAGCACTCGGGCCGCGGAGTCGTCGAGCCGGACCGGCAGATCGACGAGCCCTCCCCAGACACCGGGCGTCTCCAGCCCCACTGCCCTGCCGAGCCCCCAGATCCGGGCCTGCTCGGCATCGGGCCCCTCGACGGCGTCACCGGCCTCGACGGCCGGGGGTCCGCCGTCCGCACCGGTGGTGACCGCGCCGTGGGTGAGGCACCACAGCGGACCGGCGACATCGGCGTCCAGGAGCGCCTGAACCGCCGTCAGGGTGGCCGCGGTACCGACCGGCACGGCCGGGTGGTCGGGATGAGGACGTACGTCGGTGCCGAGCAGTGATACGACACCGGCCGCGGAGGTGTGGGCGCGCAGCAGCCCGGCGAGCTCCTCACGCCCGGTCGCGGCGCCGACGGCGATCCGTTCGACCCGGGCGGCCCCGTGAGCGAGCAGCGCGCCGGCCGTCCAGTCGACCAGGGCGGGACCGCCCACCGAGCCGGTGGCGCCGATCGAGCCGGTGGCGCCGATCGAGCCGGTGCCGTCGGCCAGGGTCGAGCGATCGGCGAGGGGGGTGCCGTTCGTCGAGTCGGCACCGCCGTCCGGGTCGACGGCGTCCGGGAAGCCGGTGCGACCGGCCGCAGCGGTGTCCTGCGCGACGGACGCGGGATCGACCGGGGACGTGCCGTCGGCCGCACCGGTACCGGGCGAGCCCTCGAGCGAACCGATGACGGACGAGCCCTCGGCGGGGGTCAGCAGCACCCAGGTGCCGGTGAGCCGGCTGGTGCTCTCCGGGGCGGGGACGGGCTTCCAGGCGACCCGGTAGCGGCAGCGGTCGATCGCGGTGGTCCGACGGGAGTCGGCCCGCCAAGTGGCCAGCGCTCGCACGGTGTTCGCGAGGGCCTCGTCGGGCGGTACGCGCAACTGCCCGGCCACTCCGGGCACGTCGTCCCGGTCCACGGCCTCCCACAGCGCGGCCGTCGCGGGGTCGTCCGGGCCGGCCGTCGTGGGCCTGCTCAGCCAGTGCCGGGAGCGCTGGAAGGGGTAGGTGGGCAGGTCGACGCGGCGGGCGCCGGTGCCGGTGAGCAGTGCCGTCCAGTCGACGGCCGCTCCGTGCGCGTACGCCTCGGCGAGGGCCTGCACGAACCGCTCGGGCCGGCCGCCGGGCCCCCGGCGCAGGGTGCCGAAGACGGCGGCGGCCCTCTCGTCGGTGTCGAGGGTGCCCTGGACGGCGCCGACGAGGACGGGGTGTGGGCTGACCTCGATGAACACGGTGTGGCCGTCGTCGAGTGCGGCCCGGGTGGCCTCCTCGAACCGGACCGTGTGACGCAGGCTGCGGTACCAGTAGCCGGCGTCGAGCCCGGTGGTGTCCAGACGGCCGCCGGTGAGCGTGGAGTAGTAGGTGATACGGCCGGGGCGGGGGCGTACGGGGGCGAGGAGGCCGGTGATCCGGTCCTCCAGGGCGGCGATCCGTGAAGAGTGGGACGCGTAGTCGACGTTGACGCGGTGGGCGCGTACGCCGTCGCGGGCGCAGGTGGCCGCGAGGGCGTCCAGGTCCGTCTCGTCGCCGGTGACGACGGTCGACGACGGGCCGTTGACGGCGCCGATGTCCAGACGGCCGGAGAAGGGGGCCAGACGGGCGCGTACGGCCTCGGCCGGCTCGGTCACGGCGAGCATGCCGCCGCGGTCCGGCAGTTCGGTCAGGGCCCGGGAGCGCAGGGCGACGACGCGGGCGCCGTCGTCGAGGGTGAGCGCGCCGGCGACGACCGCGGCGGCGATCTCCCCCTGGGAGTGGCCGACGACCGCGTCGGGCCGTACCCCGCAGGCGGTCCACAGGTCGGCGAGGGACACGACGACCGCCCACAGCGCGGGCTGCACCACGTCCACACGGGTCAGCAGCCGGGCGGCGTCCGGGGCGCGCAGGACGTCGGTGAGCCGCCAGTCGGTGTGCGGGGCGAGGGCGGCCTCGCACTCCGCCATACGGCGGGCGAACAGCGGTGAGGCGTCCAGCAGTTCCACCGCCATTCCCGCCCACTGGGAGCCCTGGCCGGGGAAGACGAACACGGTGCGGACGGGTTCCGGGGCCGGATGCCGGCCGTGCACGAGGCCCTGCGGGGCGGCGCCCTCGGCGGCCCGCGCGAGCAGGGCGAGCAGACCGTCACGGTCGTGCGCGAGCGCGACCGTACGGTGCTCCATGGACGCCCGGGTGGTCGCCAGTGACCAGGCGACATCGGCCGCGGACGTGTCGGCGTCGTCCACCAGGCGCCGGTGCAGGGTGCGGGCCCGGTCCCGCAGCGCGGCCCGCGAGCGGGCGGTGAGCGGCCAGGGCAGCAGGGGTGGTGTGGCGAAGGGGGCGGCCTCCGTGGGTTCCGGGGCGGCTGCGGAGTCGGCGTCGTCGGGGGCCTGTTCGAGGATGACATGGGCGTTGGTGCCGCTGATCCCGAACGACGACACGCCCGCCCGGCGCGGCCGCCCCGTCCTCGGCCACGGCCGTGCCTCGCTCAGCAGGCGTACCGTTCCGTCGGACCAGTCCACCTCTCGGGTGGGCTCGTCGGCGTGCAAGGTGGGCGGCAGGAGGCCGTGCCGCATCGCCAGCAGGGTCTTGAGGACGCCTGCCGCTCCGGCGGCCGCCTGGGTGTGCCCGATGTTCGACTTCAGCGAACCCAGCCACAGCGGCCGGTCGGTGGGGCGCCCGGCGCCGTACACGGCGAGCAGCGCTTCGGCCTCGATGGGGTCGCCGAGCCGGGTTCCGGTGCCGTGCGCCTCGACGGCATCGATGTCGGCGGCGGTCAGTCCGGCGTCGGCGAGCGCGGCCCGGATGACGCGTTCCTGCGCGGGTCCGCTGGGCGCGGTGAGACCGTTGGAGGCGCCGTCCTGGTTCACCGCCGTTCCCCGGACGACCGCGAGGACCGGGTGGCCGTTGCGGCGGGCGTCGGAGAGTCGCTCGACGAGGAGCAGCACGGCGCCCTCGGACCAGCCGGTGCCGTCGGCGTCCGCGCCGAACGCCTTGCAGCGGCCGTCCGCCGCTAGGCCGCCCTGCCGTTCGAAGTTCAGGAACGTACCGGGTGTGGGCTGCACGCAGACGCCGCCGGCCAGGGCCAGGTCGCAGTCGCCGCGCCGCAGCGCCTGGGCGGCCAGGTGCAGGGCGACCAGGGAGGAGGAGCAGGCGGTGTCGACGGTGACCGCCGGGCCGTCGAAGTCGAAGGTGTAGGCGATCCGGCCGGAGGCGACGCTCGCGGTGGTGCCGGTCAGCACATGTCCGCCGGTGTCGTCGGACGCCTCGTCCAGGCGCGGGCCGTACTCCTGGGCGACCAGCCCGGCGAAGACTCCCGTCCGCCGGGACGCGGGCGAGCGGGGGGCGATCCCGGCGCGTTCGAAGGCCTCCCAGGCGGTCTCCAGCAGCAGGCGCTGCTGGGGGTCCATGGCAGCGGCCTCGCGCGGGGAGATACCGAAGAAGCCCGCGTCGAATCCGGCGACGTCCGGCAGGAAGCCGCCCGGGTACGCCACGTCCCAGCCCCGGTCGGCAGGGACCTCGCCGATGGCGTCCCGGCCCGCCGCCACCAACTCCCACAGCCGCTGCGGCGAGTCGGCCCCGCCCGGCAGTCGGCAGCCCACGCCGACGATCGCGAGCGGCTCGTGCGCGCTGTCCTCGGCCCTGCGCAACCGGCCCCGCGTCTCGTGCAGTTCGGCCGTGACACGCCTGAGGTACGCGACCAGCTTCTCGGATTCCGCTGCCGCCATGTCCGTCATTCGCCGCGCTCCTGCCGGTCAGTGCCGAGTTCCCGGTCGGTGCCGAGTTCCCGGTCGATGAAGGAGAAGATCTCGTCGACGCTGGCCGTGCCGAGTGCGGCCCGGATGCCCCCACCGTCGTCGCCACCGCCGCCCCCGTCGCCACCGTCGGCGGGTGCCGCCTCGTTCGGGCCGAGACGTGTACCGTTCGCGCCGGGACGGGCGCCGTTCTCCACGAGGTGCGCGCCGTTCCCGCCGTGACGGCGGCCGTCGCCGTCCGCCGGTGGTGTTCCGTCCGCAGGTGTTCCTCCGGTTTCGGCGGACCGGTCCGGCGGGGCGAGGCGGGTGCGCAGATAGCGGGCCACGGCGAGCGGGGTGGGCTGGTTGAACAGCAGCCCGGCGGGCATGCGGTGGCCGCTCGCGGCGGTCAGCCGGTTGCGCAGTTCGACGCCCATCAGGGAGTCGAAGCCCAGTTCCTTGAAGGTGCGGGCCGCGTCCACCCGTCGTCCGTCGCGATGGCCGAGCACCACCGCCGCATGTGCCCGGACCTGTTCGAGGAGGACGGCCTCCTGTTCCGGGGCGGAGCGCCCGGCCACGGTCGGGAGCCGTACCGGCGTGGCACCGGCGTGCGCGTCCTCGCCGGGCCGGGGGCGGGCCCCGGCGGGGTCGCGCCAGGCGCTGCCCGCCAGTTCACGGTAGAGCGGCAGCGCCTCGCCCTCGTGCGCCGCCCGTCGTACGACCGCCGAGGACAGGGCCAGCGGCAGCCGCAGCGCGGGGCCCGGCCGGCCCAGTGCGGCGTCGAGGAGGGCGAGAGCGTGCTCCGGTTCGAGCGGCAGCAGGCCGCTGCGGCGCATCCGGCGCAGATCGGTCTCGGTGAGTCCGCCGGTCATGCCGCCGGGGGAAGCCCATGGCCCCCACGCGAGGGAGACGGCGGGCAGCCCCCGCGCGCGGCGTGACTGGGCCAGCGCGTCCAGGAAGGCGTTTCCGGCCGCGTAACTGCCCTGCCCCGCCGCCCCGTTGATGCCGGAGACGGAGGAGAACAGCACGAACGCGGACAGGTCGGCCTCGGCGGTCAGCTCGTGCAGATGGCACGCCGCGTCGACCTTGGGCCGCAGTACACGGTCGAGATCGCCGGGGTCGATCGCCTCGACGACGGAGTCGTGGAGTACGCCCGCCGTGTGCACAACGCCGGTCAGCGGGTGCGCGTCCGGGATCCGTGCGAGCACGGCGGCGAGCGCGTCGCGGTCCGCCACGTCACAGGCGGCGACGGTGACCCGTACGTCCGCGACCGCGCCGAGCGCCGCGAGGGCTTCGCCGGCATCCGGGGCGTCGGCGCCCCGCCGGCTGACCAGCAGGAGGTTGCGGACGCCGTGCCGGGCGACCAGGTGCCGGGCGACGAGACGTCCCAGGGCGCCCGTGCCGCCGGTGACGAGGACGGTGCCGACGGGGTCGAAGACGGTCGGCGTCGCGCTCGGGTGGGGGGCGGCTCGACCGGAGGCGGAGGCGGCCGGGTGCGGGGCCGGGGCGGCGGCATGCGAGTCGGGGGCGGCGCGATGTGGTTCGGCGGTGGCTGCACGCGGTGTGGGGATGGCCCGCTGAGGGGCCACGGTGACCCCATCAGGTACGGCGATGGCCCGCTCCGGATCCACGGTGACCCCATCAGGTACGGCGATGGCCCGCTGCGGGTCCTGCACGGCCCCGTCGAATGCGGAGGCGTCCTGATGCGGGTCCAGAGTGCCGCCATCGCGTTCGAGGTCGGCCGGGAGCGCGTCCTGGGTGGCCCGCTTGTGGTGGGGGGTCGCCCTGTTCCGGCGCGGGGCAGGTGCGGGGGAGGCAGCGGGCCTGACGACGCGGGGGGCGTGCGGTCGGCCGGCACGTACCGCGATCTGGGGTTCACCGCAGGCAACCGCTGCGGGGAGGGCCGCGGAGGATGCCGGGTCGTCGTCCAGGTCCACCAGGAGGAAGCGCCCGGGATGCTCGGTCTGCGCCGTGCGCAACAGGCCCCAGACCGGAGCCTCGTCCGGCTCGCACGGCCCGTCGTCCACCGCGACCGCCCGTCGCGTGACGACGACCAGCCGGGTGTCGGCGAGACGGTCCTCGGCGAGCCAGGCTTGAACCAGCCGGATGGCCCGGTGCGCGGCGGCACGCGCGGCTGACGCCAGGCCGTCGGCGGGGGCGTCTGCCTCCACGTCACCGACAGGCTCGGCCACCGCCGCACCCCCGGCGGAGACGGCTGCCCCCGAGCCATCGACAGGCTCAACCGCCGCCGGGCCCCCGGCGGGAGCGGCTGCCGTCACTCCGCCCCGGGCACTCACGACGCTCCCCGACGCCATCACCTCCGACCCGCTCCGGCCGGTGCCGCCGTGGGTGACGACGACATCCGGGAGGGTTCCCGCGGCGGTGAGGGAGGCGAGGTCGGGATGCCGTTGCGCGCCCGGCAGCGCCGCCGCGAGGGCGCGGCGCGGCTCGCCGAGCAGTGCCCAGCGGGTGGGTGGCGCGCCGAGAGGCTGGTCGACGGGGCGCCAGGCCAGCTCGTACGGCGTGGCGTCGTCGTAGTACCCGGCAGCCTCGGTGGGGAGGGGCGGAGGACTGGGGGTAAGCGTGCCGACGGATGCCACCGCCCGTCCGGCGAGGTCGGTGATCCGGACGGTGAAGCCGTCGTCGGCAGCCGGGGTGATCCGGGCCCGCAGCCGTCCGGCCGCCGTGCCCGGCACGCTGACATCTCGGTACGTCGCCCCGTACCACCCCCCGTCACCGCCCGGCCGGACCAGCCGCAGGACGCGCGACACTCCCTCCAACAGCCCGGGGTGCAGCCCGAAGTCCCCGGCCGCGACGAGGTCGGCGTGCGGAGCCTCCAGTTCGACCCAGAGCTCCCTGCCGCGCCGCCACACCGCGTGCACACCGCCGAGGCCGGGACCGTACGCGACGCCGGCCCCCTGGTCGTACCCGTCCGCGAGCAGCCGCGCGTCCACGGCCTCGGTGCCGTCGGGCGGCCACTCCCCCGCTTCGGCGGCGGGGGCAGCCACGGGCGCCGCGGCGGCCAGCGCGCCCTCCGCGAGGCGGACCCACCCGAAGTCGCCGTGCTCGGGGCGGGCGTGCACGGTCACGGGGCGGTGTCCGTGCACGCCGTCCTGGGGGCCGACCGTGACCTGTAGCTCCAGCGCCCCGTGCGGGGGCGGCACCAGCGGTGCCGTGGGCCGCAGTTCGGCGACCTGTCCGGCACCGGTCTCGCGGGCGGCGGTGACGGCGAGGTCCAGAAGGACCGTGTCAGGGACGGAGACCCTGCCGTGGACCGTGCGGTCGGTGAGCCACGGCTGGTCGCTCGGAGAGACCCGGCCTGTCAGCAGGGTGTGCCCGAAATCCGCGAGGGTGACGGCCGAGGAGAGCAGGGGGTGGCCGAGCGGCGTCGCGCCCGGTGGGGTGGCGGCCGGGGACTTCGTGGGGGCCAGCCAGTAGCGGCGGCGCCGGAAGGCGTAGGTCGGCAGGGCCTCGGGAGGAGCGGGCGGGTGTCCCTCGAACACAGCACCCCAGTCGGGCGAGTGGCCGCTCACCTGCAACCGGGCCACGGCGGCCACCGCGCTGGACGCCTCCGGCCGGTCCCGGCGCAGCACGGGCACGACGAGCGGTTCGACCCGCCGCCCGGCCACACGGAACCCCTCACCCGTCGCGCCCGCGCCGGCGCCCGACATCTCGCCCTTCGCGTCCGCGCCCGGCCCCTCGCTCCCCGTACCCACACCCGTCCCCGGCCGGTCACCCCGCGCCGCCGCGCCGGCCCTTGCGCCCCTCTCTCCCGCGTCGCGCTCCTCCTCGGCCAGGGACTCCCTGACCAGGGCGCTGAGCACACCGTCGGGGCCCAGCTCCACGTACCGGGTCGTACCCAGGGCCCGCAGTCGGCGGACGCCGTCGTGGAAGCGGACGGTCTCGCGGACATGGCGGACCCAGTAACCGGGCGAGCACAGCTCGTCGTCCGTCGCGGGCTCGCCCGTGAGGTCGCTGATCATGGAGAGGGCCGGCCGGTGGAAGGTGACCGAGCGGGCGACCTCCGCGAAGTCGGTGAGCATCGCGTCCATGTGGGGCGAGTGGAACGCGTGCGA
The DNA here is from genome assembly GCF_042955065.1 of Streptomyces sp. NPDC012510. Lineage (NCBI taxonomy): Bacteria > Bacillati > Actinomycetota > Actinomycetes > Kitasatosporales > Streptomycetaceae > Streptomyces > Streptomyces sp. NPDC012510. The sequence continues at coordinate 320,605 of NZ_JBIBEN010000009.1, read as the reverse complement.
GACCCGCAGCAGCCGGGTACGGCGCCCACGGCGCTCCCAGTCGCTTGCGGTGCGGGCCACGGCCCCCGCGTCGCCGGAGACCACCACGGCTGTGGGGCCGTTGACGGCGGCGAGGCCGATCTCGTGTGCGTGTCCGTCGAGTTCGGCCAGGATCTCCGCCTCGGTCGCCTCCACCGCCGCCATGGCACCGGTCTCGGGCAGCGCCTGCATCAGCCGGCCACGGGCCGCGACGAGCCGGCAGGCGTCGGGCAGCGACAGCACCCCGGCGACCTGGGCCGCCGCGAGCGCGCCGACGGAGTGGCCGAGCAGGTGGTCCGGGGTGATCCCCCAGTGCTCCAACTGCCGGAAAAGGGCCACTTCGAGGGCGAACAGCGCGGGCTGGGCGAACTCGGTACGGTCGAGGAGACCGGTCTCCGCGACCAGCACCTTGGCCAGGGGATGCGCTAGATGGGTGTCGAGGTGGGCGGCCACGTCGTCGACAGCCCGCCGGAACACGGGCAGCGCGGTGTACAACTCCAGTCCCATACGTGCCCGTTGGCTCCCCTGGCCCGTGAAGAGGAACGCGGTCCGGCCCTCGGCGGCCACCGCGCGGAACGCCACGGGTGACTCGCTCCCCGCGGCCAACGCGTCCAGACCGGCCAATGCCTCCTCCCGGTCGGTGGCGAGGACGACGGCACGGTACGGCAGCGCGGCACGTGTCACCGCCAACGCGTGGCCGATCCCCCCGAGCACCTCGCGTCCCTCTGCGCCGGCAGAGGCAACCCGCGCCGAGGCGTCAGCAAGCCGTGTGCGCAGCCGCCCCGCCTGGGCCCGCAGCGCCTCCTCGGTCGCGGCGGACAGGACGAGCGGTACGGGGGCCGCGCCGGGCGAGGAGCCGGCGGGCCGGTCCGGCCCGGTGTCCGGTCGGGTGCCGACGTCCAGATCGGCGTCGGGGCCCAGGGCGGCACCGTTGTCGGCGGTGGCAGTGGCAGTGGCAGTGGCGGCCGTAGCGGCTGCGGAGTTCGAGGCGACGGCGACCGGGGCCTGTTCCAGGACGACATGGGCGTTCGTCCCGCTGATCCCGAACGACGACACCCCCGCCCGGCGCGGACGGCCCGTCTCCGGCCAGTCCCGGGCCTCCGTCAGCAACTCCACCGCCCCCGCCGACCAGTCCACCTCCGGCGACGGCTGGTCCACGTGCAGGGTGCGCGGCAGCACCCCGTGCCGCAGCGCCATGACCGTCTTGATGACACCGGCCACCCCGGCGGCGGCCTGGGCATGGCCGATGTTCGACTTCAACGAGCCGACGAGCAGGGGCCGTTCACGGTCCTGCCCATACGTGGCCAGCAGCGCGTGCGCCTCGATCGGGTCGCCGAGCCGCGTCCCGGTCCCGTGTGCCTCGACGGCGTCCACGTCCGCCGTGGACAGTCCGGCACCCGCGAGCGCGTCGCGGATCACCCCTTGCTGGGAGGGGCCGTTGGGGGCGGTGAGGCCGTTGGAGGCGCCGTCCTGGTTGACCGCCGAGCCCCGCAGGACGGCGAGGACGGGATGGCCGTCGCGTCGGGCGTCGGAGAGCCGCTCGACGAGGAGCACGCCCACGCCCTCCGACCAGCCGGTGCCGTCGGCCCCCGCCGCGAACGCCTTGCACCGCCCGTCCCCCGCCAGCCCGCCCTGGCGCGCGAACTCCGCGAACAGGCCGGGCGTGGCCATCACCGCCACCCCCGCGGCGAGCGCCATCGAGCACTCGCCGCGCCGCAGGGACTCGGCGGCCAGGTGCAGGGCGACCAACGAGGACGAACAGGCGGTGTCCACCGTGACGGCCGGGCCCTCGCAGCCGAAGACGTAGGAGAGCCGGCCGGACAGGACACCGGCCGTGTTACCGGTCAGGAGGTGGCCGCGCAGGTCGTCGGGGGCCTCGTGGAGGCGGGGGCCGTACTCCTGCGACATGGCGCCGACGTAGACGCCGGTCCGGGTGCCGCGCAGGGAGGAGGGGGCGATACCCGCCCGCTCCAGCGCCTCCCACGCGGTCTCCAGGAGCAGCCGCTGCTGGGGGTCCATCGCCAGGGCCTCGCGCGGCGCGATGCCGAAGAGGTCGGCGTCGAAGTCGGCGGCGTCGGCGAGGAAGCCGCCCCGACGGCCCTCGTCGTCCCAGCCGCGCTCGGCGGGCGGCGCGGAGATCGCGTCGATTCCGTCCAGGAGGCCCTGCCACAGCCCCTCGGGGTCGCGGATCCCACCGGGCAGTCGACAGGCCATGCCGACGATGGCGATCGGCTCGGCGACCGGCGCGGCTGCGAACCCGGACCAGGCCCCGGGCACCGGGGGTGTCCGCTCCGCCCCGGCCTCTTCACCGAGGTGCCGGGCGACCGCCGTGGGCGTGGGGTGGTCGAACAGCAGGGTGGTGGGCAGTCGCCGACCCGTCGCGGCGTTCAACCGGGTACGCAGTTCGAGCGCCAGATGGGAGTCGAAGCCGAGATCCTTGAAGGTCAGCCCCGGGTCGACGTCCGCCACCGCGTCATGCCCGAGGACGGCGGCGGCTTCGGCGCGGACGAGGTCGAGGAGTTCACGGGGGCCGCCGCGCGGGTACGACGCCTGTGCGTCGGCCGTGCCGGTCGCACGAGTCGCGCCAGTCACCCCGGCCGGATGTGTCACGTCGGGCGCCCCGGCGGTGGGCGTCACGCCAACCGCCCCACCCGCCCCAGCCGTCCCCCTCACCGCAGCCCCGTCGAGGGGTCCGAGACAGTGACGTCGTCGCTGGAAGGGGTAGGTCGGCAGTTCCAGGGGCGGGCCCGGGCGGTGTCCGGCGAGGGCGGCCGTCCAGTCCACCTCCGTTCCCGCGACGAAGGCCTGGGCCAGGCCGGCCGCGAACTGGGCGGGGCCTCCGTGGTTGCGGCGCAGCGTCGGGACGACCACCGGCGCGGCGCCGGTGTGTTCGACGGTCGCGGCCACGGCGGTGGTGAGCACCGGATGCGGGCTGATCTCGATGAACGTGTGGTGTCCAGCCTCGGCCAGGGCGACGACGGCGGAGGCGAAGGAGACCGGCTCGCGCAGGTTCCGGTACCAGTAGGCGCCGTCCAGCCGGGGCCCGCTGTCCCCGAGGACCACCTGCCCCCGGTCCACGGTGGAGTGCAGGGGCACACGGGCGGGCAGCGGGGTGATCTCCGCGAGGGTGTCGAGGAGTTCGGCCCGGATGACCTCCACGTGGGAGGAGTGGGAGGCGTAGTCCACGGCGACGCGGCGGGCACGGACGTCGTCGGCTCGGCAGGAGGCCAGCAGGTCCTCCAGCGCGTCGGTGGCGCCGGCCACCACGACCGCGCCCGGGCCGTTGACGGCGGAGAGCTCGACGCGTCCGCCGAGGGCCGTCAGCCGGGCGCGGGCGCACTCCTCGGACTCGGGTACGGCCACCATGCCGCCCCCGCCCGAGAGGCGACGCCCGATCAACTCGGCCCGGCGTACTGCGATCCGCGCGCCGTCCGCGAGGGTGAGCACGCCGGCCACGCAGGCGGCGGCGACCTCCCCCTGCGAGTGCCCGACGACCGCCGCGGGCTCGACACCGTGGGCACGCCACACCTCGGCGAGGCTGACCATGACGGCCCACAGGACCGGCTGGAGCACCTCGACGCGGTCGAGGGCGGGGGCGTCGTGTGCTGCCCGCAGCACGCCGGTCGGGGACCAGTCGACCTCGGCGGTGAGCGCCTGTTCGCAGCGGTCCCAGGCGGCGGCGAACGCGGGTTCGCCGTCGAGGAGTTCCACGGCCATGCCGGCCCACTGGGAGCCCTGGCCGGGGAACACGAAGACGGGGCCGGGCCCGGTCCGGGCGGGTTCCCGACCGGGTGAGGTGATGACGGTGGGCGTCCGTTCGCCCGCCGCGAGCGCGGCGAGGCCGCGAAGCCTGGCACCGTGGTCGGCGCCGAGCACCACCGCCCGGTGCGGGAAGAGAGTGCGGGTGGTCAGCAGGGCGTGACCGGTGTCGGCTGCGTCCGAGGCCTCGGGTGCGGCCTGGAGAAGCCTCCGCGCCTGGTCGGCCAGCGCCCGGGGGGTGCGCGCGGACAGTACCCAGGGCACCACGCCGGGCGCGTGCCCCTCCGTGGCCGGGACCGCGGCGGTCCGCGGGCCCCCGGCGGCGGAACCCGTGCCTCCGCTCGGGCCCGCGCCCGCGTTCTCCGTCCAACTCGTCATCACGACGTGGCAGTTGGTACCGCCCAAGCCGAAGGAGCTGACACCGGCGACCCGCTCCCCGTCGCCCTCCGGCCAGGGCTCGGCCGTGCGCTGGACGGTGAGCCCCAGGTCGGGCAGCGGTATGCGGGGGTGCGGGATCTCGTGGTGGAGGGTCGGCACGAGGCGGGCGTCGCGCAGGCAGAGCACCGTCTTCAGGAGTCCGGCGATTCCGGCGGCGCCCTCCAGGTGGCCGATGTTGGTCTTGACCGAGCCGACGCGCAGGGGCCGGTCGGCGGGGCGGTCGGCGCCGAGGGCGCGGCCGAGCGCGGTGGCCTCGGCGGGGTCGCCCTCCGGGGTGCCGGTGCCGTGGAGTTCGACGTACTGGAGATCGGCGGGGTCGGTGTCCGCCCGCTCGCAGGCGAGGAGGAGTACTTCGCGCTGTGCCTCGGGGTCGGGGACGGTCAGCGCGCTGCCGCCGCCGTCGTTGTTGACGGCGCTGCCACGGATCAGGCAGTGGACGCGGTCGCCGTCCGCGAGCGCCCGGGAGAGCGGCTTGAGGACGACGAGGCCACCGCCCTCGCCCCGGACGTATCCGTTGGCACGGGCGTCGAAGGTGTGGCAGCGGCCGTCCGGTGAGAGAGCGCCGAGGCGGGCGACGGCGAGGGTGCTCTCGGGCGACAGGATCAGGTGGACGCCGCCGGCGAGGGCGAGCGTGCACTCGCCGCTGCGCAGGCTCTCCACGGCCAGGTGGACGGCGACGAGGGAGGAGGACTGGCCGGTGTCGACCGTCAGGCTCGGACCGCGCAGACCGAGGGTGTACGAGACACGGTTGGCGAGCAGGGAACGCTGCGCCCCGGTGAAGGTGTGCGGGGTGAGGGCGTCGGGGCCGTGGTGTTGCAGGAGCCGGGCGTGGTCGTCGGCGAGGGCGCCGACGAAGACACCGGTGCGGGTGCCGGCGAGTCCGGCGGGGACGGTGCCGGCGTGTTCCAGCGCCTCCCAGCCGAGTTCCAGCAGCAGCCGCTGCTGCGGGTCCATGGCGGCGGCCTCGCGCGGGGAGACACCGAAGAAGGCGGCGTCGAACTCGTCCACGCGGGCCAGGAATCCGCCGCGGGCGGGGAGCCCGGGGAGGTCGGGGACGACGGAGCGGCGTTCGGCGGGTACCTCGGCGACGGCGTCGCCGCCTCGGGCGAGCAGTTCCGCGAACTCCGCCGGGTCGCCGGCCCCGGGCAGTCGGCATGCCATGCCGACGACGGCGATGGCCTCGGACGCACCCGTCATCCGTTTCCCTCCCTGTGGTCCAGAACGTACGGAGACGGCACGCTCGCCGTGGGCCGGTCAGACGCGGTGGAAGTGCAGGATGTCGCCGGGGACGAGGTCGTCGCCGACGACGACATAGCCGTGTTTGACGACGTGGTCGTCGTCGATCACCTCGAAGTCCTCGACGAACCCGTGGCGGGCGCCGAAGACGGCACTGTCGCCCGTGAGCCTGAAGTGGCCGTCGACCCAGCCGGGGCCGGCGAACACGCCGTGGTGGCCCCAGTCGTCGTAGTAGAAGCTGGCGAACGCCTTGTCCACGTCGCTCCAGCCGATGAGCCAGGTGGCGATGATGCCGGGCACGGGGATGCGCTGCGTCAGTTCGTAGAACCGGCCGTCGGCGAGCGGGCGGGTGGAGCAGGTCGCCTCACCGGTGGTGACATTTTCCGTGGTCAGGTTCGTGTATTCGATACGGAAATTCCCCAGCAGGAAATCAAGTTGCCGCATTTCTGGCGCCGGCTCACCGCGGCCGGGAAAGACGACTTCACCACTGTCGGCGGGAACGGAATCCCGAAGAGCGTCGTCCGAGGACTGAATGGGCTGTGCACTCATTGCCAACTCCGGGAGCTCGGGTGACCGTTGATACCGAGGGAATTTATGGACCCGGCATTGCGGCGCACAAGCCCGGACGGAACGGTTAGGGGGGTCGTCGTGAGGGTTCCGGGGGCGGGTCGGAGCGGCTAGGGGTGTTCGGTATTACGGGAGGTCATTAGGCTCCGCCGGACGGGACCGGCTCACCGTCCGGTTCCCTCCCGAAGGAGCGAGACGATGACCACCGATCAGCAGTCTCCGATGCCCGAAACACAGGACGACTTCCCGTCGCTGCTCGCCTGGTTGACGAAGAACAGGCGGGAGAGTCCGGTTCTTCCCGATGCCTTCCCGGGCCTCTGGCATGTTTTCCGCCATGCCGACGTCTCCCGGGTGCTGTCCGACACGGCGACATATTCCAGTGACATGTCCGCTGTCATTCCGACCCACCCGGACACGGGCTGGATCGCGAAAGGGAACGTCGTCGGAATGGATCCGCCGATGCACCGCAGGCTGCGTTCGCTGGTCAGCAAGGCGTTCACGCCACGGCTGGTGGCCGGTCTGGAGCCCAGGATCACCGAGCTGGCCTCCGGTCTGCTGGACGCGGTCGCCGGCCGCGACCGGTTCGATCTGGTGGAGGCGGTCACCCATCCCCTGCCGGTGTTCGTGATCGCGGAGATGCTCGGCATCCCCCTGACGGACCGGCCGCTCTTCGAGAAGTGGGGGCTCGCCTTCATCTCGGCGAACGGCGGTGGTGAGAGCGCCCTGCCGAGTGAGGAGAACATCCTCTCCTTCGTGCGGACGGCCACGGAGATGCGGGCGTACATGCTGGAGCAGATCGCCGTGCGCCGTGCGGCGCCCGGGGACGATCTGATCAGCCAGCTCGTCACGGCCCGTACGGAGGACGGCCGGTTGGAGGACGACGAGATCGTCGGCTTCGTCGGCACGCTGCTGCTGGCCGGTCACATCACCACGACGGCGGTGCTGGGCAGCACGGTGCTGTGCCTGGACGAGAACCCGAAGGCCCTGGCGGAGGTGCGCGAGGACCGGTCACTGGTGCCGGCGGCGGTCGAGGAGGCGGTGCGGCTGCGCCCGGCGTTCTCCCGGCTGGTGCGGATGACCACGAAGGAGTCGCTGGTGGGTGGTGTGTCCGTCCCCGCTGGTCAGGTGCTGACCCTGTGGACGGTGGCGGCCAACCGCGACCCGGAGCGGTTCGACGACCCGGACGCCTTCGATCTCCACCGCGACCAGGGCGGTCGTCACCTCGGCTTCGGCCAGGGCGTCCACTTCTGCATGGGCGCCCCGCTGGCCCGTCTGGAGGGGCGGATCGTGCTGAACCTGCTGCTCGACCGGTTCCCGCACCTGTCCGTGGTGGCGGAGGACGACGCGGTGGCGTACCACCACCCGAAGAACGTCGTCGGCCCGCGCCGGTTGCTGGTCGACGTGTCGGCGTCCTGACCGTCCTTCCCGTGCACGCGGGGTACCGAAGTGGCCGTCGATCCCGTGAAGGGTCGGCGGCCACTTCGTCGTACCGTGGCGGACCTCCGGTCACCCGGTGAGAGGCAGGCGCGCGGCGCCCTCGGTCACCAGGCGACCGGCAGGTGCGGGATGTCCGGGTGCCAGCTCGGCAGGGTGTAGGCCTCGTCGAGCGAGGTGGTGAGCCGCAGTTCCGGCAGGCGGCGGAAGAGAGTTCCGTACGCGACTTCGAGGGCGACACTCGTCAGGTTGGCGCCGAGGCAGTGGTGGATGCCGGAACCGAACGCGAGGTGCCCCCGGGCCGCACGGCGCACGTCGAACCGGTCGGGGACGGGGAACTCGGCCGGGTCCCGGTTGGCTCCGCCGCCCGCGACGATGACGCCCTCACCCGCGCGGATCAGTTGTCCGCCCACCTCGACGTCCTCCCGTGCGAACCGGGGCATCAGGTCCAGCGGGCTGACCATCCGTATCGTCTCGTCGACGGCGGCCGGCAGGACCTCCGGGTCCTGTCGGACAACGGCCAGTTGCTCGGGTCGTTCGAGGAGCAGCGCGACCCCGACGGTCAGCATCGTCTGGACCGGTTTCTGGCCCGCCGTGAAGATCACGAAGCAGAGGTTGGCGAGTTCGGCCTTGCTCAGTGCTCCGGTGACGACGTGCCGGCTGATCACACGGCTGATCGGATCGTCGCCGGGATCCTCGTCCTTGGCGTCGACGAAACGGGTGAAGTACTCCTGCAGCGCGAGGATCGCCTTGCCCGCCTCGGCGGCGGCCTCCTCGGGGTCCTTGGGCGGACCGCCGCCGGAGTCGGTGCTCGCGAGCCAGGCGCGCATGTCGGCGTACTCCATGCCGAGCGCCCAGCACGTGATGCTCGCCGAGAACGGTTCGGCGAACTGCCCGACCAGGTCGCCGGATTCGCCTCCGGCGACCATGGCGTCGATCAGTTCGTCGGCCTTGGCCCGCATCCGGGGGCGCAGGTCCTCCGCCCGTCGCAGCGTGAACTCCCGTACGAGGGCCTTGCGGTGCACGGTGTGCAGGGGCGGGTCGATCGTGTTGAGCAGGGGGAACGCCCTGAAGCCCTCGAACGCCCCGGCGTAGACGGGATAACCGGGGTGGGTGATGTCGGAGCTGAAGCGCTCGTCGTGGAGTACGGCGCGCGCCTGGTCGTAGCGGGTGACGAGCCAGACCCGTCGGCCGTTGTAGAGCCGTCCCGGGGTGGGGGCTTCACCGGCCCGGAAGGTGACGTACTGCTCGGGCGGCGCGTAGGGGCACTGGCGCGCCAGGGGGAGGTCGACGTCCTCGGGGGCGGGGGCTTCGGTCACTGCACGCGTTCCTTCTGTGAGGGGGTACGGGTTTGCCGGGGGTGGTCAGGCGGACCAGCGCAGCAGACAGAGTCCGGCCGCCATGCCCGCGCCGAACCCGGCGAGCAGCAGCAGGTCGCCGTCGCCCAGCAGCCGGGCGCGGGAGGCCTCGTCGAGGGCGACGGGCACCGAGGCGGCGCCCATGTTCCCGTACTTGACGAGCGGGGTGTGGGTGCGGGCGCCGGTGAGGCCGCAGCGTTCGACCAGTTCACCGAGGAGGACTCCGTTGGCCTGGTGGGGTACGAAGTGCGCGATCTCGCCCAGTGCGGTGCCCGTGCGCTCCAGCAGGGGCCGGATCATCGGGGGCACGTTCGTCATGACGAAGTCGGCGACACCGCGTCCGATCATCCGCAGGTGGTGGCCGCCGTTCGCGACGGTCTCCGCGGAGGCCGGGACGCGGCTGCCGCCTCCCTCGATCCAGATCAGTTCGTGGGCGTCGCCCCGGCCCGACAGTTCGACGTCGAGGATGCCGTACGGCTCGGGCACGGCGCCCACCACGGCGGCGCCGGCGGCGTCGCCGAGGAGGACCGCGGTGCCCCGGTCGGTGTAGTCGAGGAACCGTGAGTACAGGTCGGCGCCGATGACGAGGGCGAGGGTGCCGGGGCGCTGGGCGACCAGGGCGCGGGCGACATCGAGTGCGTAGACGAAGCCGGCACAGGCGATGTTGAGGTCGAAGCAGGCCGCGCGGTGGGCGCCGAGCGCGCTCTGCACCAGGGAGGAGGTGGGCGGCAGGGGTGCGTCGCCGGTGGAGGTGGCGACGATGAGGTGGTCGATCCGGTCCGCGGTGACGCCCGCGTCGCCGAGGGCTGCGGTGGCGGCGTGCCGGGCGAGGTCGGAGGTGGCCTCGTCCGGTGCGGCGTAGCGGCGTCCCGTGATCAGGGTGCGGCGGCCGATCCACTCGGCGGTGATACCGGGGACCCTGCGGGCGATCTCCTCGTTGGTGATCTCCTCCTTGGGCAGGTAGGAGCCGGTGCCGAGGATGCCGATGCGGGTGGTCATCGCGCCACCGCCAGGGCGCCGGGTGCGTCGGCGGCGAAGGGGCGCAGGGGGTTGAGGCGGTCCTCGCCGATGCGGGCGCGCCGTTCGGGGTCGGTGACGCCGAGTCCGGGTTCGGGGGCCAGGCACAGTACACCCACTTTGCCGATGTGATCGTTGCGCTGGACGAGCCGGGTTGCCTCGCCCACCTCGCTCAGGGGGAAGAGGGAGGACATCACGGGCATGATCCGGCCCTGGCCGAACAGCCGGGCGCACTCCCACTGTTCGTGGAGGTTGGCCACGTGGCTGCCGATGACCCGTTTCAGTTTCATCCACAGGTAGCGGTTGTCGTAGCGATGCCGGTATCCGGTGCTGGAGCCGCAGGTGACGACTGTTCCGCCGCGCCGCACCACGAACAGGGACATCCCGAAGGTGGCCTGCCCCACGTGCTCGAAGACGATGTGCGGGTCCTCGCCGGTCTCGCGGCGGATGGCCGAGCCGAGGCGTTTGCCGTCGGCGATGGCCTGTTCGAAGTCGTCGCCCTCGTGCTCGCCGAGACCGAGCTCGGAGCGGTCGATGACGATGTCGCAGCCCAGGGCGCGCAGGGCCCGCGCCTTGCGCGGTGAGCCGACGACACCGACCGGGATGCCGCCGCCGTTCTTGACGAACTGCACCGCGTAGGCGCCGACCCCGCCGGTGGCGCCCCAGATCAGCACGACGTCGCCCTGCTTCATCCGGGCTCCCCGGTCCGAGACCAGCATCCGGTAGGAGGTGCCGGCACACGCGGGTACGCACGCGGCCTCCTCCCAGGTGAGGTGGGCGGGCTTGGGGATGAGTTGGCTCGCGCGGGCCAGGCAGTAGTGGGCGAGGCCGCCGAAGTTGGTCTCGTAGCCCCAGGCGAGCTGGTGCTCACCGAGCATGCCGTCGCCCTGGGTGACGGCCTCCTGCTCGTCGACGCAGGCCGCGTTCACCAGCACGTGGTCTCCCACCCGCCAGCGCCGGACCGCCGAGCCGACCCGCACGATGACGCCGGCCGCGTCCGATCCGAGGACGTGGAAGGGCTGGTCGTGGCGGGCGGCCCAGCCCCCCTGCCGGCCGTAGGAGGCGAGGAAGCGGAAGGTCGGCAGGGGCTCGAAGGTGGCGGACCAGACGGTGTTGTAGTTGATGGAGCTGGCCATGACGGCGATCAGCACCTCGTCGGGGGCCGGCTCCGGCATCGGCACGGGACCGACCCGGAGCGTCTTGCGTACGTCCTTGTCGGCGACGCCCCGGAAGACGTCCACGTCCTCGATCCGCAGGTGTGCGGCGGTGAACTCCTCGGGCAGAGCCGCGTGTTCCAGCTCCTCGGGGGCCGCCTGCGCGAGCACCGCGTCAGTCACAGAACCCATGTCGGCCGTGCCCCTCATTCCGCGATGGCGGTCCGGGTCGTCCAGCGAAAGACGGCGACCTCTTCGCCGTCGATCGTGGTGAATTCCCCCTTGTGGACGAAGTGCTCGTATCCCGCGCCGAATCGATGCTTGATCTTCTCCGTGAGCGAAGTGGTGAACTGGACCCTTTCCTCATCCGGAAAGGAGGAGGGGCCGTCGGTCAGCAACACCTTGAAATTGACCATGCCGAAAACCTCTTATTCGTGGGTTCACCGTCTGAGGGAAATCTGGCATTGTCCGTTGCTCCCGACAACCCCTATCCGACCCCGGAACATCGGTTCAGGCGGTTTCCGGCAACCCCAGTTCTATGTGCAGCGGGAGTTCCTGTCGGGATGTGATGTCGAGTTTCTTGTAGACGCGGGTGAGGTGCTGCTCGACGGTGCTGACGGTGATGAAGAGTTCCGTGGAGATCTCCCGGTTGGTCATGCCCCGGGCCGCGAGCACGGCGACGCGCCTTTCCGATTCGCTGAGTTTCGCGGCGGGGTCCGGGACACGGACGGGCCCACGCGCGGACCGTAGGGCCTGCCGCTCGTCCGCGAGCCCGAGGAAGGCGATCCGCTCCCTCAGCGGGGCGGCCCCGCACTCCTCGGCGAGTTGCTGCGCCTTGCGGAGCGTCAGATCTGCGCGGGCGGACTGGTCGAGGTCCTGGTAGGCCTCCGCCAAGTCCACGAGGACACGTGCCAGTTCCCAGGAGCTGCCGGATGCCTGCAGTTGCTCGGCGGCCAGGGTGAGCAGTCCGGGCCGCTCGCACGCCTCTGCGACCTGGGCCCGGACCCGTAACCACAGCCCGGTGACCAGGGCGTCGTCGGCCCCGGCTTCGGCCTCGTGGGCGCAGAGCAGTTGTTCGGCCTCGCGGAGGTTGCCGAGCGCCAGCCAGGCCTCGGCCGCGTCGATCCGCCAGGTCGATTGGTGCCGCAGGGACAGCTCCCAGCGCTCGGTGTACCGGCCGACGGCCAGGAAGTCCGACAGCGCGAGATGCGGCCGGCCGACGGCGAGCAGGAACTGGCCTCGTGCCCTGAGGTAGTCCAGCCCGTAGACGCTGCGGAAGAAGCCGTCGGGGACGGGCCGGTCGAGCAGCCGTACGGCCTCCTCGTACTGGCCGGACGCGGTGCAGGCGGTGATCAGCGCCGTGAGGACCCCGCCGCACAGCCAGTGGCTCGCCGCGTCTCCGCCCAGTTCCATGACCTCCCGGGCGTATGTCTCCGCCTCCGTCAGCCTGCCCCGGGCGAGGGCGCTCTCGGCGCGCAGTGCCGTGAAGAGCTGACGCCAGCCCTCGACGCCGCGCTCGGCCGCCACGCGTCGGAAGTGCTCGCACCACGCGTCGGCCAGGTCGGGCCGGCCGGCGGCCGTGAGATGGCGCAGTTCGGGCACGATCAGCGCGAGGGTGGTGTCACCGAGGGTCCAGGCGCCCAGGTGCTCCTCGATCTCGTGCACGGCACGCGCCCGGACGTGGTGGCGGTTGACGCAGACGGTGAGCGTGACGCCGTCGGCCGAGATCCGGCCGCCGATGTCGTGCCCCTCTCCGCAGGCGGTCCGCTCGGACGACATCCGCAGGGACCAGGCGTCCGGTATGCCGGGGGTGAGACAGAAGAACCAGGGCCAGCCCTCGTGGAAGTGATCCCGCCGCGGCCCCTCCTCGCCCAGGTCCGAGACGGGCGGAGCCACGCCGCGCAGCAACGCCCGGCCGTCCTCCAGCCTGCCGCACCCGATCTGCAGCAGCGCGGTCAGCACCACCTGCGCGGGGCAGGCGCCCGCTCCGTGGTCGCAGTCCGGCCACCCCGACTTCTCCAGATACTGCTGCTCGACCCGCCACGGCTCGGTCCGCAGCAGTACCACGGAACGTTTCAGCGCGAGCCTGGCCCGTTCCCAGCAGTCGGTGGTGGAGTCGTGGGCGAGTTCCACGCAGGCCAGGGCGAAGGGGGTGTCGTCGGCTGCCAGGGCCTCGTCGGCGGCCCGTTGGAGGGTCGCCGCCTGCCACGACTCGGTGGCCTCGCCGATCTCCAGCAGGTAGCGAGCGGTCACCCGGGCGCCCGCGCCGCGCTCCCGCAGCCGTTCCGCGGCCCGCAGCAGGACCTCGGCCCGCCGGTCGGCCCCCGCCTGCTCCAGGACGGCGGCCTCCATCACCGGGTGCCGCAGCCGCCAGCCGTCGACGAGACCGGCCTCGCGCAGCAGGTTCACACCGCGCACGATCTCCGCGCTGTCCAGAGGCAGGACGGCCACCAGGCCGGGAAGGTCGGAGAACTCGCGCAGCACGGCCATCCCCAAGGCGACGGAGTCGGCCAACGGCCCGCTGCCCCGTACGCAGTCCACGGCCACCTGGGCGTACAGACCGCGGGGGTAGGGCCAGGGCGCTCCGGGCCCGGAGCGTGCCCGCATGTGCAGCTCCTCTGCGAGGGCGTGCACGAGCAGGGGGCTGCCGCCGCTGACCGCGTGCAGCTCCTCGCGGGCCTCGTCGTCCAGCGGGCCGCCGTGGAGTTTCTCGCAGAGTTCCACGGTCTTCTCCCGGTCCAGCATGCCGAGCCGGATCCGGTGGAGGTTGGGCTGTCGGAGCAGGTCGCAGTGCACGCCGCCCTCGCAGCCGCCGAACGGCAGGAGGGTGAGCACCAGCATGACGGGGCGTTTGCGCAGCCGGCGCCGGGTCGCTTCCAGCAGTCGGCGCCAGTGCGGCGCCTCGCGATCCTGTGGCTTGTCGAAGCAGACGACCACGGGGGAACTCTCGGCCAAGGTCGCTATCAGGTCGTCCAGGTCCGGCGCTTCCTTGCCCTCCGCCGCGCCCCCCGGGCCCGTGCACTCCGCCCATGCGGCGGTGAGACAGTCGATGTCGGCCGCGGCGAGAACGGTGGCTCCGGTTTCCGCGGCGTGGTGCGCGAAGCCGTCCATGAGGGCGGTTTTCCCGCTGCCGGCGCCGCCCTCTAATACCACGGTGGTGGCCGAGCCACGTTCACATTCTGCGAGGAGGGACTTCATGAGTTGCAGTTTGTCGTCTCTGCCAGAAAACAACATGTACCTAACCCCAATCACACCCCACCGTGTCCTGCGTGTTCTGTGGACCCAACCCAGAACGATCGCAGAGCGCGCCGGACGGTCTGTAGAACTGCCCGATACCTTCAGTGGCCCCCGTCAAAACGCGTCGGTAACGGACTCGGCAACCAACATAGCCAAGGCACAGCAGCCATGGAAGTGAGCATTCCGAAAACGCTCCTGATGCGACGTGTAAAGATTCTCAGAGTTCACTGAGAAGTATGATTACGCGTCAGTTCTCCGTCCACATCGCTTCCTGTGGAAAGGGATCTGGCCATTTCCACCAGAGCGGCCGCGTCCATGGATCGAATCTCGTCGCTCTGGTCGGGTGCCGCCCGTACGGCCGCTTGCGGCGGTGCCGTCCCGCCGCCGGCGAGGGCGAGCAACGGGTCCAGCAGGCCGCTCTCGCGCAGTCGCGCCAACGGTACGGACATGATGAGGCTGCGGATCTCCGCCTCCTGCTCGACGCCGGCCGTCGCGGTGGCCGTAGGGGTCCCGCCGGGTGCGAGTTCCGCCGACACATGGGCGGCGAGCGCGTCGAGTCGAGGGTGGTCGAAGACCAGGGTGGCCGGAAGTCGTAGCCCCGTGGCGGCGTTCAGCCGGTTCCGGAGTTCGACGGCCGTGAGGGAGTCGAAGCCCATCTCACGGAACGAACGGTCCGTGTCCACCAGTCCAGCGCCGGCGTGCCCGAGCACGGCGGCGACCTCGCCGCGCACCATGGCGAGCAGGGTGCTCGTGCGCCGTTCCTCCGGCATGGCGGCCAGGCGCCTGCGCAGCACCGCCCCCGGCTCGTGCGTCTCCTGGGCGGCGGTCCGGCGCCGGGTTCGGGTGGCGGACGGGCCGAGGAGGGGCTGGAACAGCGCCGGCAGCGGTTCGCGGGCGTGCCGCGCCCGCAGGGCGGCGCCGTCCACCGGCGCGGCCACCACAGCGGGGTCCGGGGTCCTGCCCGACAGCGTCTCGTCGAACAGGGCGAGCGCTTCTTCGGTGGGCAGGGCCCGGAAGCCGCCGGACCGCAGCCGCCGGTGATCGGTGGCGTCGAGATGGGCGGTGAGGGCGCTGCCGCGCTCCCACAGGCCCCACCCGATGGAGAGGGCGGGCAGGCCTCGCGCCCGCCGGTGGTGGGCGAGGGCGTCGAGGAAGGCGTTGGCGGCCGCGTAGTTCGCCTGGCCCGGTGAGCCGACGGTGGCGGCGGCCGAGGAGAACAGCACGAACTGCCTGATCTCAGGGTGGAGTTCGGTGAGCCGGTGCAGATTCCAGGCCCCGTGCGTCTTGGGCCGGAGCACCGGGGTGAGCCGGTCCGCCGTCAGGGAGCCGAGGGCACCGTCGTCGGTGGTGCCCGCGCAGTGCACGATGCCGCCCAGCCGTACCCGGAGGCGAGCGAGGACGTCGTGGAGCCGCTGCACCGCGTCGTCGTCCGCGATGTCACCGGCCACGATCTCGACGCGGGCGCCCGCCGTCACCAGTTCGTCGCGCAATGCCTGTGCCTCGGGCGTCCGGGGTCCCGAGCGGGACAGCAGGAGGAGGTGGCGGGCCGCGTGGTGGGTGACGAGGCGCCGGGCGACCAGGGCGCCCAGGGTGCCGGTGCCACCGGTGACGAGCACGGTCTCGTCCGGGGCGAACCCGGCGGGCGGCAGGGTCAGTACGGCCTTGCCGACGAGTGTGGCCTGCGCCAGCGCCCGGAAGGCGCGTGGGGCGTGGTGGACGTCCCAGGTGGTCGCCGGGGGCGGGGTGAGCGTGCCGTCGGCGAACAGGGTCGCCAGTTCGCGCAGGATCTCCTGGATCCGCTCCGGCCCCGCGTCGGCCAGGTCGAACGGCCGGTAACCGACCCCGGGATGTTCGGCGGCGACCCGCCGTGGGTCCCGTGGATCGGTCTTGCCCATCTCGACGAACCGTCCACCACGCGGCAGCAGGTGGAGGGAGGCGTCGGTGAACTCGCCCGCCAGACAGTTGAGGACGACGTCCATGCCCCGGCCGTCGGTGGCGGTGAGGAACGCGTCACGGAACTCCAGGGTCCGCGAGTCCGCGAGGTGCGCGTCGTCGAGTCCGGCCGCGCGCAGCGCGTCCCACTTGGGCCGGGAGGCCGTCGCGTACACCTCGGCCCCCAGCCGGCGGGCGAGCTGGACCGCGGCGGAGCCCACGCCGCCCGCCGCCGCGTGGATCAGGACCCGTTGGCCGGCGCGCAGCCCGCCCAGGTCCACCAGGCCGTAGTACGCGGTGAGGAAGGCGACGGTGGCCGACGCGCCCTGCGCGTCGGTCCATCCGACGGGCACCGGCGCGAGCAGCCGGGCGTCGGCCACGGACAGCGGCGCGAACGGGGTGTCGAGCGTGCCCATCACCCGATCACCGGGAGCGGGCCAGGTCACGCCCGGACCCACCTCGGTCACCACCCCGCACCCCTCGCTCCCCAGTCGGGCCCGGTCCGGATACATACCGAGCGCGATGAGGGTGTCCCGGAAATTCAGCCCGGCCGCCCGCACGGCCACCCGCACCTGCCCCTCGCCGAGTTCGGCGCTGCCGGCCTCGTCGGGCACGAGCGCGAGGTTCCCGAACGACCCGGGCTCGGTGACGTCCAGCCGCCACCCCGCGCCCCCGGCGGGCGGACGCAGCCCGTCGGACTCACCACCGCCCCGCACCAGCCGCCGCCCGTACACCCTGTCCCCACGCACCGCCACTTCGGCCTCTCCGGAGGCAAGGACCGCGTCGAGCCTGGCAGAGGTGAGGGCACAGCCGATGACCGACACCGGAACGGGAACGCCTCCGGCGGAAGAGACCGGGACGGATGCGCCCCCGGCCGACGCAACCGGGACGGCGACACCCCGAACCGACGGAACCGGAACGGATTCACCTCCGCTCGACGCAACCGGGACGGCGACACCCCCAGCCGACGGAACCGGAACGAAATCACCTCCGCTCGACGCAACCGGGACGGCGACACCCTCAACCGACGAGACCGCGGCGGGAGGGCCATCGGCCGACCGGACCGGGACGGGAAGACCCCCAACGGACTGCACCGGCACGGGAACGCCGTCAGTCGACGTAAGCGGAACGGTGAGGACCCCGGAGAGCGGGGATGGGGCGGGCCGGTCGTCCGGGGCCTCGTCCACGAGGATGATCCGGCCCGGCTCCTCCGTCTGGGCCGACCGTAGGAGGCCGACGAGGGCGGCGTGGGCGGTCCCCGTGGCGGTGGGAGGAGTGCCGGGCAGGGGTGCGGCGCCCCGGGTGACGATCACCAGGGGCGGCTCGGTGGGCCTGTCGGCGGCCAGCCAGTCCCGCAGGAGGTCCAGGCCCCAGATGGTGGCGCGTCCGGCGGCTTCGGCCGGCGCGTCGGCGGCGGTGACGGGGCAGCGGGCGACCACGGCCGACGGTTTCGGTCCATCCCCGGCGAGCGCGGCGTCCAACTCGGCCACATCGCCGAACCCCTGGTCCCCGAGTTGGACGTACGTCCCCGCGCTCGTGACGCGCACCGGCAGTTCCGGCCACTCGACACGCAACAGCCCGTCCGGCCTCGCGGGGGCCGCCGCTGCCAACCGGTCGGGGGAGACCGGGCGGAAGGCGAGTTCGTCCACGGCGAGGACGGGCGCGCCTAACGCGTCCACGGCGTACAGGGACAGCCCGTCGCCCCCGGTCGGCGCCAGCCGGACCCGCAGCGACGCGGCACCGGCCGCGTACGCCGTCACACCCGACCAGGAGAACGGCAGCCGGGCGCCACCGTCGAGCGTGCCCGAAAGCAGACTGACACCGTGCAGAGCCGCGTCCAGCAGCGCGGGGTGCGCCACGAACCCGTCGCCCCGGGTGTCCACGGGGTCCGTCCCGACCTCGGTGAACACCTCGTCGCCGCGCCGCCACGCGGCCCGCAGCCCTCGGAAGGCCGGCCCGTACCCGAACCCTGCGGTCGCCATCTTTTCGTAGAGACCGTCCAGTTCGACCGGTTCGGCCCCGGCCGGTGGCCACACGCCCAGCTCGAACTCCGGCTGCGGAGACCCGCCCAGGACGGCGCTGCCGTGCCGGGTCCACTCCTCGCCGCCCGACTCCGTACGGGAGAAGAAGCGCACCGCGTGCCGGCCGTCCTCGTCCGCGTCGTCCACGACGATCTGCAACCGCACCGGCTCCGACTCGCTGAGCAACAGCGGTGCCGCGAGGACGAGTTCGTCGACCCGGGGCGTCCCCATCCGCTCGCCCACCCACAACGCCAGCTCCAGGAAGGCCGTACCGGGCAGCATGACGGTGCCGTGCACCACGTGGTCGGCCGTCCAGGGATGCTCCCTCGGCGAGAGCCGCCCGGTGAACACCGTGCGGTCCCCGTCGGCCGGTTCCACGACGGCACCGAGCAAGGGGTGGTCGACCCGGCCCAGCCCGGCGAGGGCCGCGTCGCCGAACCGCGCCGCCGGCATCTCCGTCCAGTAGCGCCGGTGCTGGAAGGCGTACGTGGGCAGGTCCACCCGTCGCGCTCCGGTACCGGCGAAGCAGGCCTGCCAGTCCACCGGCGCCCCGTGTACGTACGCCTCCCCCAGCGACAGCAGCAACCGCTCCCGCCCGCCCTCGCCCCGCCGCAACGTGCCGGTCACCGCGACCTCACGCCCGACCTCCTCCGCCGTCTCCCGCACCGCTCCCGTCAGGACGGCGTGCGGGCTCACCTCCACGAACAGCCCGTGCCCCTGCTCCAGCAGGGCACGCGTCACCTGCTCGAACAGCACCGGCTGCCGCAGGTTCCGGAACCAGTACGCGCCGTCCAGCCCGGCCGTGTCGACAGGGCCGCCGGTGACGCATGAGTGGAAAGCCACCCGTGACGCGGCCGGCTCCACCGGCCTCAGCAGCCCGGCCAACTCATCCCGAATCTCCTCCACCTGAGCGGAGTGAGAGGCGTAGTCCACCGCGATACGCCGGGCGCGCGCTCCCCGCGCCTCCGCCTCGGCGACGACCTGGTCCAGACCGTCCGGAGTACCGGCGACCACGACGGAGGACGGCCCGTTGACCGCCGCCACCTCCACCCGGCCGTCGACCAACGGGGACAGGGTGCGTACCTCGTCGACCGGGAGCCGCACGGACGCCATGCCGCCACGGCCGGAGAGGGCGAGGATCGCCTTCGACCGGAGCGCCACCACCCGCGCCCCGTCCTCCAACGACAACGCCCCCGCCACCACAGCCGCCGCGATCTCACCCTGCGAATGCCCGACAACCGCCGCAGGCTCCACCCCGTACGACCGCCACACCTCCGCCAACGACACCATCACCGCCCACAACACCGGCTGCACCACATCCACCTGCACCAACTCGCCGCCCCCACACAGGACTTCGGCCAGCGACCAGTCGACGAACGAGGACAACGCCTCCTCACACTCCGCCATCCGAGCCGCGAACACCGGCGAGGACTCCAGCAGTTCCACCGCCATCCCCGCCCACTGCGACCCCTGCCCCGGAAACACGAACACCGGCCCCGGACCGCCGCCCGCACGCCCCCGCACCACCCCCGCGTCCGACCGCCCCGCCGCGACCGCGGCCACACCCCGCAGCAGTTCCTCACGGTCCGAACCCACCACCACGGCCCGGTGCTCCAGTGCCGCACGGGAGACCGCCGACGAGAAACCGACGTCCTGCGGGCGTACGTCGGGGTGGTTCTCCAGGCCGATGAGCAGCTTCGCCGCCTGGGACCGCAGCGCGGTCTCTCCGCGTGCGGAGAGCAGCCAGGGCACGGGCCCGGTGCTCTGGCTCCCGTCCGCGGTCGTGTCCACGGACGTGCCCACGGTCGTGCCCGGTGTCCCGTCGCCCTGTTCGAGGACGATGTGGGCGTTGGTGCCGCTGATCCCGAACGACGAGACGCCGGCGCGACGGGGACGCCCCGTCTCCGGCCACTGCCGGGCCTCCGTCAGCACCTCCACCGCGCCCGCCGACCAGTCCACCTGCCGCGTCGGCTTGGCCACGTGCAGGGTCCTGGGCAGCACCCCGTGCCGCAGCGCCATCACTGTCTTGATCACGCCGCCCACACCGGCGGCCGCCACGGTGTGGCCGATGTTGGACTTGACGGAGCCGACCCACAACGGCCTGTCCTGCGGCCTGCCCTGCCCGTACGTCGCCAGCAGTGCCTGCGCCTCGATGGGATCTCCCAGTTGGGTCCCGGTGCCGTGCGCCTCCACCGCGTCCACGTCCGTGGGCGACAGGCCCGCGTTCACCAGGGCGTCGCGGATCACCCGCTGCTGGGACGGACCGTTCGGCGCGGTCAGCCCGTTGGAGGCGCCGTCCTGGTTGACCGCCGAACCACGGATCACGGCCAGCACCGGCCGGCCGTGCCGGCGGGCGTCGGACAGACGCTCCACCATCAGCACACCCACACCCTCCCCCCAGCCGGTGCCGTCGGCCGAGTCGGCGAAGGCCTTGCAGCGGCCGTCGGAGGCGAGGCCGCCCTGACGGGCGAACTCGGGGAAGATGCCGGGGGTGGACATGACGGCCACACCACCCGCGAGTGCCAGGTCGCACTCCCCCGTCCGCAGCGCCTGCACGGCGAGGTGCAGGGTGACGAGGGAGGAGGAGCAGGCCGTGTCAACGGTCAGGGCCGGGCCCTCGAGACCGAGCGTGTAGGCCACCCGGCCGGACATCACGCTGCTGGTCGTGCCGGTCAGCGACGAGGTCTCCTCTGCGTCACGGCTCCTCGCGATCAGACCGGCGAAGTCCTCGGTTCCGCCGCCGAGGAAGACGCCGGTCCGGCTGCCGCGCAGCGAGTGGGGGTCGATTCCCGCCCGTTCCACGGCCTCCCAGGACACCTCCAGCAGCAGCCGCTGCTGCGGATCCATCGTCAGCGCCTCGCGCGGGGAGATCCCGAAGAACTCCGCGTCGAAGCCCGCGGGGTCATCGAGGAAGCCCCCCTCAAGGGTCACCGAGGAGGAGGCGCCGCCGGCCGCTTCGTACAGGTCCTCCAGCGGCCAGCCCCGGTCGCGGGGGAAGGGACCGATCGCGTCGACACCGTCGGCCACCATGCGCCACAGGTCGTCGGGGGTGGCGACCCCGCCGGGGAACCTGCAGGCCATGCCGGTGACGGCGATCGGCTCCCGTACCCGGTCCTCCGTCCGCCGCAGGCGCTCGCGGAGGTCACGGGCGTCGGCGATGGCCCGCCTGAGGTACTCGCGGAGCTTGTTCTCGGTGGCGCTGCCGGGTTCGGCGGATGTGCTGGGCATGCGTGCGTCACTTTCCTCGAGGTGGGGGTGTGGTGCCTGCTCCCGGCGGGGTGGGGGCCGTCGGGAGCGGATTCCGGCCGGGTCAGGCCGGCCGGGCTCCGTCGTCGACCATGGCGAAGAGGTCGTCGTCGGAGGCCGTGTCGAGGTCGTGGTCGTGGTCGTGGTCGGTGGGGGTACCGTCCGGTCGGCTCCAGGTCTCCAGTGCCCGGCGCAGCCGTTCGTCGAGGTGCCTGCGGTCCGGGTCGTCGTCGGAGACGTTCTCCAGGTGCCTGACGAGGCCGTCGAGGAGGGCCAGCGCCTCCTGCGCCGGTGACGCCTGGGGAGGGGCGAGTTCGGTGCGCAGCAGCTCCGCCAGCGCCTGGGGGGTCGGGTGGTCGAAGACGAGGGTCGCGGGCAGCCGCAGTCCGGTCGCCGCGCCGAGGCTGTTGCGCAGCTCCACGGCGGTCAGGGAGTCGAAGCCGAGTTCGCGGAAGGTCCGCTGGGAGCCCAGCGAGTCGGGTGAGCCGTGGCCGAGGACGGTGGCGGTGTGGGTGGTGATGAGGTCCAGCAGCAGCCGCTCGCGCTCGCGGTCGGAGAGTCCGGCCAGTCGTTCGGCCAGGTCGGGTTCCTTGGTGCCCGCGACGGCGGCGCGCCTGAGGACGGGGGCCTGGACCAGGGCGCGGAAGACGGCGGGCAGGGTGCCCGCCTCGGCCTGTCCGCGCAGGGCCGCGGTGTCCAGTGCCAGGGGTGCCACGGCGTCGGCGTCCACCCCCAGGGCGGCGTCGAACAGGGCGAGCCCCTGGTCGGGGGCGAGGGCGCGGAGCCCGGAGCGTGCCATACGCCGCTGGTCGGTGTCGCCGAGCTTGGCGGTCATACCGTCGCCGGCCTGCTCCCAGGCGCCCCAGAGCAGGGAGACACCCGCGAGTCCTCGGGCCCTGCGCTGTGCGGCGAGGGCGTCCAGGCAGACGTTGGCCGCCGCGTAGTTGGCCTGGCCGGGGTTGCCGGTGAAGCCGGAGGCGGAGGAGAACACGGCGAACACGGCCGGGTCGTGGCCGAGTTCACGGGTGACGGCGTCCAGGTGGGCGGCGGCGTCGGCCTTGGGCCGCAGGACGCGGTGGAGTTGCTCGTCGGTGAGTCCGGCGGCGATGCCGTCGTCGAGGACGCCGGCGGTGTGCACGATCGCCGTCGGCGGCCGGTCGGCCGGCAGCCCGGCCAGTGCGGTGTGCAGGGCGTCGCGGTCGGCCGTGTCGCAGGCCAGGGTCGTGACGTCGACAGCGCCGGCCGCCCGCAGCTCGGCCTCGGTCTCGGCGGCCCCGGGGGCGTCGGGGCCCCGGCGGCTGAGCAGCAGCAGATGCCGGGCGCCGTGGCGGTCGACCAGATGCCGGGCGACGAGACCGCCGAGGTGACCACCGGCGCCGGTGACGACGAAGGTGCCCGAGGGGTCGGTCCGGCGGGGCACGGTGAGGACGGCCTTGCCGACCAGTTTGGCCTGGCTGAGCGCGCGGAAGGCG
This sequence comes from Streptomyces sp. NPDC012510, assembly GCF_042955065.1. Classification (NCBI taxonomy): domain Bacteria; kingdom Bacillati; phylum Actinomycetota; class Actinomycetes; order Kitasatosporales; family Streptomycetaceae; genus Streptomyces; species Streptomyces sp. NPDC012510. The sequence continues at coordinate 297,716 of NZ_JBIBEN010000009.1, read as the reverse complement.
TCGCGGGCCCGGCGGATGTCCCAGACCGTCAGCGGCGGCGCGGTGAGCGCTCCTGCGGCGAAGAGGTCGAGGACCGCCCGGAGCATCTCACGCATCCGGTCGGGGGCCGCCTCCTGGAGGTCGTACGCCTGGTAGGCGACGCCGGGGTGGGCGGCGGCCACGGCCCGCGGGTCGCGGATGTCGGTCTTGCCCATCTCCAGGAAGTGGCCGCCGCGCGGCAGCAGGCCGAGGCCCGCGTCGACGAACTCCCCGGCGAGGCAGTCCAGGACGACGTCCATGCCCTGCCCGCCGGTGCTCTCGCGGAAGTGGTCGGCGAAGTCGAGGCTGCGCGAGTCGGCGGTGTGGGCGTCGTCGAGCCCGGCGGCCCGGAGCACCTGCCGTTTTCCGGCGCTGCTGGTGGCGAACACCTCGGCGCCCAGGTGGCGGGCGAGCTGGACGGCGGCTGTGCCGACGCCTCCGGCGCCCGCGTGGACGAGGACCCGCTGTCCCGGGCGGACACCGGCGAGGTCCACCAGGCCGTAGTAGGCGGTGAGATAGGCGATCGGTACGGCGGCGGCCTGTTCGAAGGTCCAGCCGTCGGGCATCGGGGCCAGCCAGCGGTGGTCGGTGACGGCGACCGGCCCGAAGGTGGCGGGGCCCAGGCCGAGCACGCGGTCGCCGGGTCGGATGCCGGGCACGTCCGGGCCCACGGCGCTGACCACGCCGGCGAGTTCTCCGCCGAGGCCGCGCAGCCCGGGGACGAGGCCGAGGGCGACGACGACGTCCCGGAAGTTCACCCCGGAGGCGCGGACCTCCACCCGTACCCGGCCGGGTGCGAGCGGTGCGCCGAGGTCGTCGGGGGCCGGTACGAGCGCCAGGTCGTCGATGGTGGCGCCCTCGCCCGCCCGGTCCAGGACCCAGGGCGCGGGCCCGGACGGCGGCAGCAGCGCGGTGTCACGGGAGAGGGGCAGCAGCCGGGGCGCGTGGACGGTGCCCGCGCGCACGGCTAGCCGGGGTTCCGGGAACGCCACGGCGCGGGTGAGGACGGCGGCCGAGGCCTGGTCGCCGTCCCAGTCGACGACGCCGATCCGGTCGGGGTTCTCGTGCGCGGCGGAACTCAGCAGCCCCCACACGGCGGCGGCCACCGGATCGGGGGCGCCCTCTTCGGCGCCGACGCGTACGGCGCCGCGCAGCAGCACGGTCAGCCGGGCGGCGCCGTCGTCGGCGGGGTCGGCCAGCCACCCCCGCACGGTGTCGAGGGCCCGCGCGGTCGCGGTGTGGACGGCCGCCACGGCCGCGAGGTCGCCGGGTTCCGTGTCGGCGGGGAGGGCGGCGTCGAGCGCGAGGAGGACCTGGTCGGCCTTCCGCGCGGCGGTGCCGGCGTCGGGGTGGTGGACGGCCGCGTCCAGGGCGGGCAGTCGGCCCGGGTCTCCGACGAGGGCCCAGCGGTCGGCCGGGGCGGCGGGCTCGGCCGGCAGCGGCACCTCTTCCCAGCCGGGCAGGTGGAGGTCGTCCGTCGACGCGGTGGGTGCCGGGGCGGCGAGGTCGGGGGCGGCGCGGACGGTCAGCGAGCGGATCGTCGCCACGGGGGTGCCCGTCGGGTCCGCGAGCGCGAGGGCGAAGCCGTCCGGTCCGGTGGGGGTGATCCGGACGCGCAGCGCGGTGGCGCCGGTGGCGTGCAGGGTGACCCCGTCCCAGACGAACGGCAACCTGGCCTCGCCGGCCGCCTCGGCGAACGGGCCGCCCGCGAAGACGGCGGCGTGCAGGGCGGCGTCGGCGAGCGCGGGGTGGAGCGCGAAGTCGGCGGCGCCCGCGACCGATTCGGGCAGGGCGACCTCGGCGTACACCTCGTCGCCGTGCCGCCAGGCGCGCCGGACGCCCTGGAAGGCCGGGCCGTAGTCGAAGCCGCCGGCCGCGAAGTGGGCGTAGAGGGCGGTCGTGTCCACGGGGGTGGCGTCCGCCGGGGGCCAGGGGGTCGCCGTGCCCGGGTCGGTTTCCGGCTGTTCGGTGCCGAGGACGCCGTCGGCGTGGGTGGTCCAGTCGTCTCCGTCGGCGGTCTCCGGCTGGGAGACGACCCGGAAGGCGCGTCGTCCGTCCGCGTCGGGTTCGCGGACGACCACCTGGACGCGGACACCGCCGGTCGCGGGCAGGACCAGGGGGGCCTGGAGGACGAGTTCGCCGACGGCCAGGGCCGTACGGGTGGTGGCCTCCAGGCGTGCGGCGGCGTGCAGGGCGAGCTCCAGCAGGGCGGTGCCGGGGACGAGGACCGAGCCGCCCACCGCGTGGTCGGCGAGCCAGGGATGGGTGTCCAGGCCCAGGCGGCCGGTCAGCAGCAGGGTGCCGGTACCCGCGACGGTGACGGCGGCGCCCAGCAGGGGGTGCCCGGCGGTGGGCAGCCCGGCCGCGCCCGTGGTGGCGGACGCGCCCGGCTTGGGCCGCAGCCAGTAGTGCCGTCGCTGGAAGGCGTACGTCGGCAGCGGCACCCGTCGTGCGCCCCGGCCCGCGAAGAGGGCCGCCCAGTCGACAGGGACGCCACGGACGTGCAACTGGGCGAGCGCGGTGACGAGGGCGCGGGCCTCGGGCTGGTCGCGGCGCTGCGCCGCCACGGGTCGCGCCGTGTCCTCGTCGCCGTCCGCCATGGCGGTGAGCGCCGCGTCCGGGCCCAGTTCGAACAGGGTGGTGACACCCGCGTCCCGCAGCGCGCGGGTCACGTCGTGGAAGCGCACGGTGTCCCGGACCTGGCGGGCCCAGTACTCCGGCGAACTCCACTCGTCGTCGTCCTGGAGGGCGCCGGTGACGCTGGAGACGACGGGAACGACCGGCGGACGGAACTCAAGCTTCCGTACGACGTCACGGAAGTCGTCGAGCATGGGATCCATCAGCGGCGAGTGGAAGGCGTGGGAGACACGCAGGCGCCGGGTGCGGCGGCCGAGGCCGGCGAAGTGCGCGGCGATCGAGGCGACCGCCGCGGCCGTGCCGGAGGCCACCACGGAGCGCTCACCATTGACGGCGGCCAGCGCGACGGCGTCCTCCTGGCCCGCGAGCAGCGGAGCGACCTCCCCTTCGGTGGCCTCCAACGCCACCATGGCGCCGCCCTCCGGCAGGGCCTGCATGAGCCGGCCCCGGGCGGCGACCAGGACGCAGGCGTCGGGCAACGTCAGCATGCCGGAGACGTGGGCGGCGGCCAGTTCGCCGATGGAGTGCCCGGCCAGGTGGCGGGGCGTCACCCCGCAGCTCTCCACCAGACGGAAGAGCGCCACCTCCATCGCGAACGTCGCCGCCTGGGTGTACCGCGTCTCGTCCAGCAGCGCGGCCTCGTCGGTGCCGGGCTCGGCGAACATGAGGTCCCGCAAGGGCTGTTCGAGATGGTCGTCGAGTTCCGCGCAGACGGAGTCGAGGGTCTCGGCGTAGACCGGGAAGACGGCGTACAACTCCCGGCCCATGCCGGGGCGTTGGGCCCCCTGTCCCGTGAACAGGAAGGCACAGACCTGTTCGTCGGCCAGTCCCGTCACCAGGCCGGGGGCGGGTTCCCCGTTCGCCAGCCCGGTCAGGCCCCGGGCGAGGTCGTCGCCGTCCGCCACGACGACCACGGCCCGGTGTTCCAGCGCGGCACGGGTGGTGGCGGTGGCATGGCCAAGGTCCAGCGGACGGGGGCCGTCGGCGTCGGCGGCACGGGCCACGTACTCGTGCAACCTGGCGGCCTGCGCCCGCAGCGCTCCGGCGTCCCGGGCGGAGACGAGGACGGGTACGGCGGGGAGGGGCCGGGTGGCGGGGGTGGGGGTGGGGGTGGTGGGAGTGGTGGCGGGGGTGGCTCGCGGGGCCGCAGCGTCGACCGCTCCTCCGCCGTCTTCCGCACGGGACCGATCCGGCTCCCCCGGGGCGGTGACGTCCGACTCGCCGTCCGGCGGGGCCTGTTCGAGGATCACGTGGGCGTTGGTGCCGCCCACGCCGAACGAGGAGACGGCGGCCCGCCGGGGGCGGCCGAGGTCGGGCCAGTCGCGCGACTCCGTCAGCAGCTCGACGGCTCCGGCCGTCCAGTCCACCTGCGGTGTCGGCCGGTCGACGTGGAGCGTGCGCGGCAGCCGCCCGTGCCGCATCGCCATCACCATCTTGATGACACCGGCGGCTCCGGCGGCGGCCTGGGGGTGCGCCAGGTTGGACTTCACCGACCCCAGCCACAGCGGTTGTCCCTCGGGCCGCTCCGCGCCGTAGGTGGCCAGCAGTGCCTGTGCCTCCACGGGGTCGCCGAGCCGGGTGCCGGTGCCGTGCCCCTCGACGACGTCGACGTCGGCGGCGGTCAGCCGGGCGTTGGCCAACGCCTGGCGGATGACGCGCTGTTGGGAGGGGCCGTTGGGTGCGGTCAGCCCGTTGGACGCGCCGTCCTGGTTGACGGCGGTGCCCCGGATCACGGCGAGGACCTGATGCCCGTGGCGCCGCGCGTCCGACAGCCGCTCCACGACGAGTACGGCCGCGCCCTCGCCCCACGCGGTGCCGTCGGCGGCGTCCGCGAACGAACGGCAACGTCCGTAGGGGGCGACGTTCCCCTGCCGGGTGCTCTCGACGAAGGTGAAGGGGCTGGACATCACGGTGACACCGCCGGCCAGCGCCAGCTCGCACTCGCCGGTCCGTAGCGCCTGGGCCGCCAGGTGCAGGGTGACCAGGGAGGAGGAACAGGCCGTGTCGACGGTGAGGGCCGGGCCCTCAAGGCCGAGGGTGTAGGCGACCCGGCCGGAGACCACGCTGCCGGCGATTCCGGTGGACAGCAGTCCCTGCGCCTCGTCGGGGAGCGTGGACAACTCGCCGCCGTAGTCGTGGTACATGATCCCGGCGTAGACGCCGGTGCGGCTGCCGCCGAGGGTGGCGGGCACGATCTGGGCGTGCTCCAGCGCTTCCCAGCAGACCTCCAGCAGCAACCGTTGCTGCGGATCCATCGCGAGCGCCTCGCGCGGGGAGATCCCGAAGAACCCGGCGTCGAACTCGCCCGCGTCGTACAGGAAGGCGCCCTCCCGGGCGCGGCTGGTGCCGAGCCGGTCGTCACCGGGGGCGAACAGGGCGTCGAAGTCCCAGCCCCGGTCCCCGGGCATGGCCCCCACGGCGTCCCGGCCTTCCTCCACCAGCCGCCACAGCTCGTCGGGGCCGTTGACGCCGCCGGGGAAACGGCATCCGATACCGACGACGGCTATGGGTTCGCTGTCGGCGTCCTCCAGCCGTTTGAGCCGTCTGTGCGCCTTGCGGAGATCGCCCGTCATGGTACGGATGTACTCGACGAGCCGTGCTTCGTCCGTCACTGGAACCCCCTGGGGTCGGAGCCGTGCGGATGTTCACCAGGGAGCGGGCAGCGGCAGCCGCAGGACGGCGGGCCGAGCGGTCCTGGATATTTATAGATTCAAGTAGAGACGGTCACGGGTGCCCGGCAACACCCCTGACCTCCACCCCGGAGGTTAGGGGTGGGGTCAGGGGGCCGACCCGAGCCGACGGGTCGCCGGTGACTGTTAGCGTCCGAGGACCGCCAGCCCCGAACCCCCGGAGCCACCAGGTGACCGTGCAGACCGACGACAGGGATCTGTGGATCCGCCGCTACCACCCCGCTCCGGACAGTGCCGTGCGGCTGCTGTGCCTGCCGCACGCCGGAGGATCGGCGAGCTTCTACTTCCCCGTGTCCCAGGCCCTCTCCCCACGGATCGACGTGCTTGCGGTGCAGTACCCGGGACGTCAGGACCGCCGCCTGGAAGCCTGCGTCGAGACGATCCCCGAACTCGCCGACCGGCTGCTGCCGTTGGTCCTCCAGGAAGCGGACCGCCCGCTCGCCCTCTTCGGTCACAGCATGGGCGCCTCACTCGCCTTCGAACTCGCCGGCCTCCTGGAGCGACAGGCCGGCGTCGTACCCGCGATGCTGTTCGCCTCGGGCCGACGCGCCCCCTCCCGCTTCCGCGCCGAGGACGATGTGCACCGCCGTGGGGACGACGCCCTCCTCACCGAGATCAAACGGCTGGCCGGCACCGACACCCGCATCCTCGGCGACGACGAGATGCTCCGCATGATCCTCCCCGCTCTTCGCAGCGACTACCGCGCCGCCGAGCTGTACCGCCCCGACCGCTTCCACCGACTGTCGTGCCCGATCACGGCGTTGACCGGCGACACCGACCCCAAGGCACCCTCGGACGATGTGAGCGCCTGGCAGGACCACACGACCGGCCCCTTCGCCCTGCACACCTTCCCGGGCGGCCACTTCTACCTGGTCGACCAGGCCCCCCAGGTCATCAAGCTGATCACCGAAACGCTGACCTACCGCTGACGGACCGCTGACGGACCACCGGCAGTCCACCCGCGGACTGCCGACCGGCCACCGACCACCTACCGACGCGGCCACCTACCGACCCGACCCGACCGCCTACAGACCCGGCCACTTACCGACCCGCCTCCCGACCGCCTCGGGCATCGGCCTCGGCCAGGAGGTCGTGAGCGACGGAGTTGACCGCTTCCACCCCGCCCTGGCGGTCGAAGCGGAACAGGAGCGTCCCGCTGGTCCCGGCCCAGGTGCGGGCCTGGGGTGTGTAGCCCGCGGCGGAGAAGAAGACGCCCGTCTTTCCCTCGTGGGCGGCGACACCGTGCAGTTGCTGCACGGTCGGGCGACCCGTGGGCTTGCCCTCCAGCTTGACCTGGGCGACGGCACGGGCGCTGACGACGTCGATACCGCTGTCCGCACCGACGGGTGTCGCGACCGCGTCGGCGAAGCCCAGGTAGCGCATCCACTCGGCGGCGATGAGCTCGGCGTCGCGGGCCTCCCGGATCAACCGCTCGGGTGGCCTGCCGGAAGGGACGGTGGCCGTACGGCGGGACGAGGCGGCGAGTTCACGGGCGGCGACGGCCGTCTCCAGGCCGTGGTTGGTGGAGAAGGGGAAGGTGCGCGCGCCGGAGGCCAGGAAACCGTGGGCACCGGGCTGGATCTCCGGGGCGTCGTCGCGGTAGACGACGTCACGGTCCTTCACCACCAGCGCCCGGTCGGTGACGATCGCCAAGGACCGGCCGCTGTCGGAGGCATCCTGCCCCGGGCCGATGGCCAGGCCGAGGATCCATTCGTCTGCGGCGACATGGGCCCGGGCCAGTTTGGTGAACCGCACCGTGAGCGGCTGCGGGTCGAACGGGCCGAGCCGGGCCATACAGGCGGCGACGGCGTCCTCCACGGTCGAGCCGAACGGCGGCAACTCCTCCAACAGCCGCTCGGCGTCCTCCCCGACGTCCCGTACGGGCGGGGTCGCGTGCGCCGACGCGGCCCCATCGGCGACCACCCGGACCGCGTCCCTGTCCGCGGCGGCCACCCTGGCGGTGGTGCTGAAGTTCGCCCTCCAGACCACCACTCCCAGCGAGGCGAGCAGCCCCACCCACAGCACCGCCCACGACCCGGACACGACCGCCGCCACCACACTGGCGGCCACCGCGCCGCAGCCAAGAACGGGGGCACTGATCGCGCCACCGCCGTCCGGCGGACACGACGCACCGTCCGGCCGCTGATGCCGGGCCATCCCCTGCCGGGTCGCCGCCACCTGCTGACCACACAGCGGACACACCAGTCTGCTCATCCGCCCGCCCCCAGCGCCGCGCCTGTCGATCTCTCCCGGGCCGGAGACTAACAGCGGTCACCGACAGCACCGCTACCCACTGCCGCTCCGGCTGTCGTCGGCGTCGCCCTGGGCATCGACACGGGCACGGGCACAGGCTTTGACGGCGTCCAGGCAGGCATCGCTCAAGCGGGTGGCTTCCGCCAGATCCTGATCTCGGTCGCCGGAGGGCGTTCCGCGAACCGGTTGTCGGGTGCGGCCCGCCCCAGCACAACACGCAGATCCCGCTCGAAGTCCTCCAGCCGGTCGCCGAACAGGTGCGGCGCGGAGTCGGACCGGGAGAACGCCCACGCGACGATGTCGTCCGTGGTGCGGGTGACCACCTCACCTGCGGGTACGACATGCCGCTCGTACTCCTCGAACCCGGCACGCGCGATGACGAGGTCCTCGCCGCTCGGTGTGCCGTTGACGAGCTGTCCCTGCCCCGCCCGGCGCACCGGGCCCAGATACCGGCGTACGAGGTCTCCGACACGGTCGTACGGCGGCGCGGGCAACGGCAGGGGCGTCGGGTCGGGCGGCGGGTCCTTGAGTTCACTGATGTGGACGAACGCGCCGCCCGGCTCCAGCATCTCCCGCACGGTCGCCGCGACCCGGTCACGATCCGTCCAGTGGAAGGACTGGGCGAACACCACGGCCCGGAACTCGCCCAGTCCCGCGGGCAGATCCTCGGCGCGGGCGGCCACCCAGCGCACGTTGGTCACCCCGCGACGGGCGGCCCGTCGCTCGGCCTCGGCGAGCATGTCCTCGTCCGGGTCGACGCCGACCGCCTCCGAGAAGAACCTCGCCATCGGGAGCAGCACGACGCCTGGCCCGCAGCCGACGTCGAGGAGTCTGCCCCGGCCGTCCAGGGCGAGTGCGTCGGCGAGCGTCTCGGCGAAGCCCACCGCGTACGGGAGCCGGCCGCGTTCGTAGTAGGCGGCACTCCCCTGGAACAGCGTGCCGTCCCATTCCCATCCGTCAGGCATGTGTGTTCCACTCCACGGGTCGGCGAGGCGGTCGGCGGATGCGGACCCTCGGCGGTGTCGCGGTCATGCATACCAGCCGAACTCCGCAACGCGCTTCTCCATGAAACGGTCACCCGCGCCGGGCGATCAACCCGAGGGAGGCGGGACCGAGGCCGAGGGACGTACGGTGCTCGACCGGCTCGGCAGCCGGAGGGTCGCCGCGTTCCGCACGCGGCGGGTGCGTCCGTGTTCGGCGAGCAGGGTGAGGGCCTCGGGTAAGGCGGCGGCCCGTTCGGTCACCGCCGTGCGCTGGAACCAGTCGGACGCCGTGGTGATGTCCTCGGGAGCCCACGGTTCGCCCCGTGCGATCGCGCCGAGCAGGGCCCATTCCCGCAGCCGGCGGACGAGGAAGGCCCGCTCGGCCACCACACCGGTCATCGTGTGGACCCATGCCGTGAACCGGGAGTCGGGCAGCAGTCGGGCGGCCCGGCGGTCGAGATGGCGGACCACCGCGCTCTGGGCCATCGCCGCGTCCTCGTCGCGCAGGACGGCCGCCACCAGTTCGGCCTCGTCCGCCTCCGCGACGGCCTCCAGTGCCGTGAGATACCGGCGGAAGCGCAGGTGTTCGGCCGGTTCCTCCTCGATGCGAGGGTCGGTCACAGGGCCCGCCCTCCCGGTCGGTCGACGATCAGCGTGCCCTAGGCGCCCAGGCCGAGCAGGGCCACCTCCAGCGGAAGCACGGGGCGCTCGGGGAGTGCGGGGGGCTCCTCACCCCGGCCCGTGTGCGTGGGCGGGACTGGCTGGAGGGCCTTGATTCCGGCGGCGGCCCATCCCGCGTCCGTCGGAGGCAGCGACAGGGTCATACGTCGTCCGTCGGCCAGGGTGGTCTCGAGCTTGCCCGAGTCGTTCGTCGTCATGGCAACCCACTTCCGTCGCACACCAGATGTGTACAGCCTCCACCGGAAGGACGCCTGTTCGAGCCGAGAAGTTCCGCCCCGAGGGATCCTCCTCAGGCAACTCGCCTTCGTCACCGAGGCCCTGGCGTGAGATCGAGCCCGCAGCTCGGCCCTACGCCCCCCTCGCCCCGCGCCTCGCGCCCCGCGCCCCACACCGCTCGCCCTCTCCCCTCGCGCGGCCGCGCGACCTCCCCGACATCGACCCACCGGAAACGGGAACTGACGTACGGAACAAGGGCGTCGGGACGTAGGTTGTGTCTGGAACTCCTCGCTTCGGCTGAAAGACGAACGGTAGACATGACCGACCACGCGACCACGCCCGGACCGGCGGCGCATCAGAAGATCGACACCTCGGTGCCCCACTCGGCCCGTATCTGGAACTACTGGCTGGGCGGGAAGGACAACTACCCCGTCGACGAGCAGGCCGGCGACGCGTACACCGCCGTGTTCCCCGGCATCGTGACCATCGCCCGCAGCAGCCGCGCGTTCCTGCGGCGCAACATCACGTACCTGGTCGCCGAGGCGGGCATCCGGCAGTTCCTGGACGTCGGGACGGGCCTGCCGACCGCCGACAACACCCATGAGGTCGCCCAGCGGATCGCTCCCGAGACCCGGATCGTGTACGTCGACAACGACCCGATGGTCCTGGCGCACGCCCGCGCCCTGCTCTACTCCACGCCGGAGGGGGCGACCGCGTACGTCGACTCCAACGTCCACACCCCGGACCGCATCCTCGAGGCCGCCGCCGACACACTCGACCTCAGCCGGCCCACCGCTCTGATCCTCAGCAACATCCTGGGGCACATCGGCACCTACGACGAGGCACGCTCCATCGTGACCCGGTTGATGGGGGCGCTGCCGTCCGGCAGCTACCTTTCCATCAACGACGGTTCGCGCGGCGTCGACCCCGTTTTCGAAGCGGCCCAGGACGCGTACAACGAGAGCGGCGCGGTCCCGTACAACCTGCGCACCGCCGACGAGATCACCTCGTTCTTCGACGGCCTGGAACTCCTGGATCCCGGCGTGGTCTCCGTCCCCCTCTGGCGCCCCGACCCCACTGCCCCGGCCCCCCAGGTCATCGCCGAACACGGCGGCCTCGCCCGCAAGCCGTGACGCCGTCGCCCCGTGACGCCGTGATGTGAGCCGGTGCGTGGGCGTGGGGCGCCACCATCCCCCACGCCCACGCCCCTACTTGGCACCCGCCGTCGCCGGGGCGCCGGGCGGGCGAGTCAGCGAACCCGACGGAAAACGGCTGGCCGCCGGTGGGGCGTCTCGGGCAGGCTTCGCGGTGATGAGTGACCTCTCCACGGACGACCGGACCTATGCCTCCCCACGCTCGCTGGAGGGTCTGCTGCAACGAGGGCGAGGGCTGGGCGCGCTGCGAGCTCCGGGTGAGCTCGGGACTTCGGCCGAGCCCGTGGCCGAGGTCGTGCGGCAGGACTGGCGGTGGGACATGACCGTGGACGACCGCGACCTCTATCTCGCCCGGCTGGTACGGGAGTCGGGGCTCGGCCTTGAGCCGGTGTTCGCCCTCCTGGCGGGTGACGACGACGAGTGTGAGCGGGCCACCGGCATTCTGGAGCTGCTGGCACTGTCGGGGTCGGTCGAGGCTCGGGAAGGGCTGCGGAGGTATGTCCGTGAGGGCGAGCACTGGGCCGATGTGCTGGAGTCGGTGGCGCATGCCTGGCCCGTCGAGTGGTGGGACGACCTGGCCGGCGTCGCACGGGAGCGACTGGGTGGGGACCGGCCTCGGCTGTGGCGCTCCGAGCCCTGGGTGCGCTGGCGGGCGGGAGCCGGAGCGAACGCGCCGGTACCGGCGCACCGGACGCACACGATCGACATCGGGCCGAGCAGGAGCCGGCTGCTGGCCGTCCTCGCCGACGGTGGTTCGCCCCGGGGTGCCAAGAGGCAGGCGTTGTGGGCCCTGGCCGGGCGTCCGCCGGAGCCGGCGCTGATCCCGCTGGTACCCGACCTTGCGGAGGCGAACGGTGAACTGCCCCTGCCCGGGCTCGGGGCGGCGGTGCTGCGGCTCGGTCCGCTCGCCGTGCCCGAGGCACGGGCGTGGGCGGTGGACGGGCGGCCGACGCTGTCGTGGATCGGAGTACGGGTGCTGGCGCAGCACGGCACGGTCCAGGATCTGCCCGCGCTGATGGCGGAGCTGTCGGCGCACGAAGAGGCACGCCAGTGGTGCGGGCCCGACCAACTGGCCACGGGGATCGCCCGTTTCGGACCGGCGGGCGCGGAGGCCGCCCCGGTGCTGCGCCGGCTCTGGCTGCGTACCCCCCACTCGTACGAGCGTCCCGCCTATCTGAAGGCGCTGGCGGCCGTCGCACCCGCCGGACTCGACTTCGCGTTCACCGAGTCGCTGTGGGACTGCGAAGCGAACGCCCGTCTGCTGGGAATCGCGCACGCACCCGATCTCCCGCACGTGCGGGAGCGACTGACATGGCTGCGGGACGACCCTATGGAGGACGCCGAGGTGCGGGCCGCCGCCGGAAACCGCCTGGTCACCGGCGTTCGGCAGGCGCGCACTTTCCGGCCAAACACTTGATATGCCCCTGACATAGTGGGCTCAGTCTGTCACTCTGTGCTCATCCCGTCTCACGACGGCGCACGCGCACCCGCATCGCAGCACTCCCTGCTCCACCCGGTGCCTCGACCCGTGCACCGGGTCCTTCGTACGGCCGCTCGTCCAACGTCGGCCGCAGCAAAGGAGTTCGCGTGAGATCCACCCCCCACAGACGTACCTCGGCCATGGCCGCGCTCGTTGTCGCGGCGGCGGTAGTCGCCGTCGCCGCCCCGGGCGCCCCGGCGAACGCACGCGGTGACGGAGGAGAAGGCACCGTCCGTCCCGCCGCCGCGAAGCCGGACCGCGGGGCACTGCCCGCGCAGCTCACTCCCACTCAGCGCGAGAGCCTCATCCGCAAGGCCGAGAAGGCCACGGACCGGACCGCCGACCGCCTCGGGCTGGGCGGCAAGGAGGAGTTGCGCGTCCGCGATGTCGTCAAGGACGCCGACGGCTCCGTGCACACCCGCTACGAGCGCACCTACGCCGGTCTTCCCGTGCTCGGCGGCGACCTGGTCGTCCACGCCTCCAAGTCCGGTGCGGTGCGCGGCGTCACCCGGGCCCACAAGGCCGAACTGAAGGTTTCCGACCTCAGCGCCGAGGTCAGCAGGGCCGCCGCCGAGAAGCAGGCGCTGGCGGCGGCGAAGGAAGAGGGCTCCACCAAGACCGAGCCGGACAGCAGCCGCAAGGTCGTCTGGGCCGCGAAAGGCACCCCGACGCTCGCCTACGAGACCGTCGTGAGCGGTTTCCAGCACGACGACACCCCCAGCGAGTTGCATGTCATCACCGACGCGCAGACCGGGAAGAAGCTGTTCGAGTACGAGGCGGTGCACACCGGCACGGGCAACACCCGCTACAGCGGCACGGTCACGCTCGGCACGAGCCAGTCCGGCTCGTCGTACACGCTGACCGACGCCGACCGGGGCAACCACCGCACGTACAACCTGAACCGGGGCTCGTCCGGCACCGGCACCCTGTTCAGCGGCTCCGACGACATCTGGGGCGACGGGACCACCGCCAACCTGGAGACCGCCGGGGCGGACGCGCACTACGGGGCCGCGCTGACCTGGGACTACTACAAGAACGTGCACGGGCGCAACGGGCTGCGCAACGACGGTGTCGCCCCGTACAGCCGCGTCCACTACGGCAACAACTACGTCAACGCGTTCTGGCAGGACTCCTGCTTCTGCATGACGTACGGCGACGGGTCGGGCAACGCCAACCCGCTGACCTCGATCGACGTGGCCGCCCACGAGATGACCCACGGGCTCACCTCGGTCACCGCCAACCTCAACTACAGCGGTGAGTCGGGCGGGTTGAACGAGGCGACCTCCGACATCTTCGCCGCCGCCGTGGAGTTCGCCGCGGGCAACCCCGAGGACGTCGGGGACTACCTGGTCGGCGAGAAGATCGACATCAATGGCGACGGCACGCCGCTGCGCTACATGGACAAGCCCAGCAAGGACGGCTCGTCGCGAGACTACTGGTCCTCCTCGCTCGGCTCCGTCGACGTGCACTACTCCTCCGGTCCGGCCAACCACTGGTACTACCTGGCCTCCGAGGGCAGCGGCGCCAAGGTCGTCAACGGGGTCTCCTACGACTCCCCCACGTACGACGGGCTGCCGGTGACGCCGATAGGCCGGGAGGCGGCCGAGAAGATCTGGTTCCGGGCGCTCACCACGTACATGACGTCCACGACCAACTACGCGGGCGCCCGCACCGCCACCCTGCAGGCCGCCGCCGACCTGTACGGGCTCGGCTCGGTGACCTACAACAACACCGCCAACGCCTGGGCCGCGATCAACGTCGGCCCCAGGATCCTCGACGGGGTGACGGTGGTCCCGCCGGCCGCCCAGTACTCCCTGGTCGGCCAGACGGTCACGCTGGACGTCCAGGCGTCCTCCACCAACGCCGGCGCCCTGTCTTACGCGGCCACCGGTCTGCCGGACGGTCTGTCCATCGACGCCGCCACGGGCCGCGTCTCGGGTACGCCGACCACGGCCGGGAACTGGACGCCGACGGTCACCGTGACGGACGCGGCCGACGAGACCGGGACGGCGAGCTTCGCCTGGCGGGTGGACGAGGAGGGCAACCAGTCGGTCTTCGAGAACACAGCCGACTACCAGATCCCCGACAACTCCACCGTGGAGTCCCCGATCAACGTCAACCGGGCCGGAGCGGCGTCCAGCACGCTCTCGGTGGATGTGAACATCGTCCACACCTGGCGCGGTGACCTGGTCGTCGACCTCGTGGCCCCCGACGGCACGGCGTACCGGCTCAAGAACTCCTCGTCGTCCGACTCGGCCGACAACGTGGAGGCGACATACACGGTGGACGCCTCCTCCGAGACCGCCGCGGGCACCTGGAAGCTGCGGGTCCAGGACGTGGCCAGCCTGGACACCGGCTACGTCAACAGTTGGAAGCTGACCTTCTGACGTACCGTCGATCACCTGTGCGGTGAGGCGAGTCAGTCGCTGAGCGGTCGGTCCCGCCCTGTCGGGACCGACCGCTCGGTCGTGTCCCCCTCCGCGTCGATGTGCGGCAGTACGCGGTCCAGCCAGTGCGGGGTCCACCAGCCGTGACGGCCGAGGAGGGTCATCACCGCCGGGACGAGGAGCAGCCGTACGAGCCGAGGGAGGTCAGGGCCTTGTCCCCGTCGTGCAGGACGATTCGACTGCTGTAGCCGCCGACCGCCGGATCGTGCTTCTTCAGCACGTCCAGACCCTCCGGGGACTGCACACCGGGGAGGGAGAAGTCGTCGGAGTAGTCCCCGCCGTGGAGGTGGTTCAGCACCTGCAGGGCCGCGAGCGCCACCAGCCAGGCGATTATGACGACCACGAAATGCCGGGCGCACCACCGGCCGATCCGCCGCAGCCGTCCCCCCGCGGCCTTCTCCCCACGCTTCCCACCGGAACGACTCGCTCGCATCGCCTCTCCAGCGGGAGCGATCTCCCGCCTCCCCATTACACGACGCTCCCCCCACCCCGGCACCTCCGGCGACGCCGCTCCCCGGTTGGCGGCCCCGGCTTGACAGGCGGACGATGGTGGGGTGGGACGGAACGGAAGGAGCCGTCATGCTGGAGATCAAGACGGTCGAGAAACCGGACGAGCGGCGCGATTTCCCACGGGGTCACCTCGAGGCCGTCCATCTGACGGGGCTCGACTTCGCCGTGGCCACCTTCGAACCGGGCTGGCGCTGGACCGAGTCCGTCGCCCCCATCGCGGGCACGGAGAGCTGCCAGGTCCACCACAACGGCTATGTCGTCCGGGGACGCATGCACATCCGCATGGACGACGGCGGTGAGGGCGAGGTCGGACCCGGCGACGCCTTCGTGTGCCCGCCGGGGCACGACGCGTGGGTCGTGGGCGACGAGCAGGTCCTGCTGTACGACTTCGCCGGCCAGATGGCCAAGGACTACGCCAAGGCGAAGGGCGAGTGAGCTGACACGGGTGCGAGAGGGGCTGGAGGCGGTGGCGTTCACGGACGCCCCGCCTCCAGCCGTGCCGTGCCCGTGCGCGGCCAGGTGCCGCGGCAGGCAACGTTCGCCGCGGCGCTAGATGCCGTTCGACTCCCGCAGGTTGTCCAGGGTCGCGCTCGTGTCGTTCTTGAGCCACTCCACGACCTCGTCGACCTCGGGCATCGCCACGTCGTCGTAGGAGGAGCCGTAGGCGCTCCAGCGCATCTCGTACGTCATCCAGCCGTCGCGCACCGCGAGGGTGGCCGACCGGCTGCCGCTGGTGTCGTCGCCGGAGGTGGTGTCCTCGGTGACCAGATACGCCTCGTCGCCGAAGCCGGTGACCTCGTCCACGTCGTAGTCGTCGTAACGCTGGTCGTACTCGGACCACAGGGCGGTGAACTCGGGGCCGGGGTCGGTCTTCTTGTGGAGGTCCATCTGGACCGAGAAGTAGGCGTCGGAGAGGGTGGAGGACGAGGAGGTCTTCAGGGAGATGCTGCAGTAGTTCTGGTCGAGGGCCTCGTGCTCCAGGGAGTTGTTCACGGGAGACGTGTCCTCCTCCGGGTACTCGTTCTTGAACGACGAGTAGTCGACCGAGGAGCAGAGGTTGGATTTGGCCTCATAGCCGCGCAGGTCCGCCTCCGTGTCGTCCTTGCCGAGGAGGAAGACGCCGCCGGCCCACGCCGCGGAGGCCACGGCCGCGCCCACCACGGCCCACAGCACGGCACGTCCGCCGGCCCCCTGCGCGGGCGGGGCGCCGAGAGGCGGATAGCCGCCCGGCGGCTGGCCGTACGGGTTGGTCTGGACGGGTACGGGGGCGACCGGGGGGCCGTAACCGCCCGGCGACTGGGGGTTCGGGTAGGGGTAGGCGCTCGGAGTGGCTGCCTGCGCCGGTATGTGGGCCTGGGTGGGCGCCTGTGCCAGAGTCGGGGTCGGTGTCTGCGGCTGGGCCTGCCCCGGGGGTGGCGCCGGCTGCGGCTGGGGCGCGACCGGCGGGGGCTGCTGCGCGGGGCCCTCCGGGCCGGCCTGCGCCGGTGGCGGCCAGGCCGGTGACGCGGACGGCTGGTCCTGCGGCTGTGGTCGCGCCGGCGCGCCCTCGGGGCGTTCGGTCATCGCGTTCTCCTCTGGTCGTGGTGGATGGGGCGCGTCGGCGGAGGCGGAACCGGCCCAACAGGGCCGCCGGGCAAGGCGGCAGGGTGTCGTGTGCGCTCGCGTGGAGGAGGAATACCCGTGGCCGGATCCCTTCCATGCGGCCTCGGCGGCGTCGGCGGTCTCGGCGGCACCTGAAGATCCCAGCCTGTTGCAGCGGCTCCCTCGCGGTCGCCCGTAGAACTACGCGCCCCGTCTACGCGACCCGGCCCGTCGGCCGGGGCGTGCCCCGGGGCGGCGGTCGTCGTGGGGCGGGTGTCGGTACCCGGTGGTTTCATGGGAGTCATGACCAGCAGAAGTGTCGTCGTCGAGCGGCGGGTCGCCGCTTCCCAGGGGCGGGTGTGGGAGGCCCTCACGGACCTCGGCGGTATGGAGCGGATGATCGGCGGTGTCACGAGGGTCGAGGTCCTCACGGACGGGGTCTTCGGAGTGGGCACCCGGTGGCGGGAGACCCGGCGCATGTTCGGCAAGGAGGCCACCGAGGAGATGTGGGTGACCGTCAGCGAGCCGCCCGAGCGCTATGTGGTGGAGGCCGAGTCGCACGGCTCCCGCTATGTCTCACAGTGGGTGCTGCGGGCCGACGGCCCCGCGGCCACGACGATCGTGATGACGTTCTCGGCCGAACCGACCGGTGGCGTCGCGGGTCTGCTCGCCAAGCTCATGGGATCCGTCGGTGCCCGCGCGGTGCGCAAGGCCGTCGCCAAGGACCTCGACGACGTCGCCGCGTGGGTGGAGGGCCGCAGGAGCTGAGCCGCCCGTGCGGCCCTCCGGTCACCGTGGTCCCGTGTCCGTCAGGAGTTCAGGCCGTAGCCGGTGGTCACATAGGCGCACTCCGTGTAGATGTAGCCCGACTCCAGCTTGGCGGTGTCCGAGGCGGGGCTGGAGGAACTGTCGCCCTTCGGCTTGTGCAGGAAGTACGTGGTGCCGACCGGCAGGCTGATCGTGCGCTGGGGGTAGTTGTCGTTGCCGTTGCACGGCTTGAAGCCGGCGCTCAGGGTGCTGCTCCAGTCGTAGCTGGTGCAGGTGCCGCAGCCCTTCAGGG
Organism: Streptomyces sp. NPDC012510; assembly: GCF_042955065.1. Classification (NCBI taxonomy): domain Bacteria; kingdom Bacillati; phylum Actinomycetota; class Actinomycetes; order Kitasatosporales; family Streptomycetaceae; genus Streptomyces; species Streptomyces sp. NPDC012510. Next base: position 280,006 of record NZ_JBIBEN010000009.1, on the reverse strand, counting down.
TGAAGGTGCCGGTCACGGGGCCGGTGTACATGACCTGGATCTCGTCGGGGCTGTCGTTCTTGACCGTGACGGAGATGCTGCCGCCGGTACGTGTGGTGGGGAGCTTCTTGCCCGCCTCAGGGACCTGCTGGGCGATCTCGGCGGCGATCGCTATCTTCTTCGCGCGCGGCGCGTTCTTGTGGTTCTTGTTGGCGTCGACGAAGTCGTTCATCGAGGTGACCGCCTCGGCGAAGTCACCGTCCTCGTACTGGTCCACTCCGCAGGTGTAGACGCCCGCGGAAGCGGAGTTCTCGGCCCGCCCCGCGTCGGCGGCGAGGGCGTCGGCGACGCCCGCCTTCTCGCCGGGCAGCGCCTTGACCTGGGTGCCGAGGTTCTCCAACTGGTCCACGGCGGTGCACGGGTCGTCGCCGCCCACGGCCTTGATCGCCTTGTCCACGGCCGCCTTGACGTCGGGCGCGACCTTCGCCGCCTGGTCCGAGTCGGGGAACGTGGTGAGGAGGTCACCGAACTGGTCCTGCCAGCCGGCCGTGCCCCCGGCCAGGCTGTCGGAGGCGCACTCGTACAGCGAGGTGGCGAGCCGGTCGTCGGGCCAGCCGGCCAACGAGCCGAGGTCCCGCTCGCTCACGGTCTGCGGGACCGTCCGCAGGTATTCGAGGGGCGCGACCGCGTCGCAGTACTCCTGCTGCTCGTAGGGGGCACCGACCGTCGTGTAGAAGGTCTTCAGCCGGCCCGGGACCTTCCCTGCCGCGCGCGAGTCGGGGTGGTCGGTGCTCAGGTCGTCATAGGCGGTCAGGGCCCTGCGGTACTCGGACTGGGTCGTGGCGAACGACTCGCCGGAGGCCTTCTCCACCAGGTCGTCCGCCTTCTCCAGACGGTCCAGGAGCATCTCCTCGACGGCTTCCTTGCGCGCGGTCTCGTAGAGCAGACCGCCCACGACCGGTACACCGAGCAGGAGGACGCCGAGCGCGATGGCCAGCGGGGACTTCGCGGGCCAGGCGAGGCGGTTGCGCAGACCCAGGAAGGCGCCGTGGACGGCCGCGAGGACGAGGAACAGGCCGTAGACGACGAGGGTTCCGCCCGAGATGCCGTCAGGGTCGGCCGGGAGCACGGTGAAGAGCAGGAGGCCGGTGGCCGCCCAGCACAGCAGCGTCGGGAGCGGGCGGCGCATCAGTGCGTAGCCGAGGCCGAGACCGCTGAGGTTCAGGAGCCCCACTCCCACGGCCCGCCAGCCGTCCACCGGACCGGGCGGCGGTCCCGCCGGCATGGGCGGCACGACATAACTGTGACTCCAGCCGTCCTGGTCTCTTACACCGTACTGATCCCCGGACATGTCGGATCCCCCCGTCAACTCCACCCGCATGCTTACGAATTGTCAGTGTACGGCCGAAACTCACTGCTCGAACAGGTGATTCTCGGGCGCGAACGGTGATCGATCTTCATTCGTGACCATGGCCCGAGCCACACCGCGGAGCGGATCGGGCGGTGGGGCGGCCCCGGCTGTGCTGCCGGTGCTCACCCCGCGGCGGGTAAATCCCCGGCCCGGACGTACGGCCCGGGGACCTACCCGCCGCACTCGGCACGCTCGCGCCGCTGATCGGTACGCTCGCGCCGCTGATCGGCCCGGTCGCGGCACAGGTCGCACGCCGTACTCCAGTCGGACGTCCTCGGCCGGCGGCACGTGCCCCGGAAGGCTCCTGCGGCGTCGCGGCCGGGTCGGACGCGGGGAGCGCCCGCTCAATTCCCCCGGTGTGTGTCCGGCGTATCCCGAATGCGGGGCGCCCCCTGGGAAGAGGCACGTCACAGGTCGTCGAAGCGGCGACGGACGTTCTCCCGGCCTCTCGACCGACGGCCCCTGCGGTAACCATGTGTGACCCCCTCTCGCCTCCGGGCGCGGGGCAGTGTAGACATGGGCACATGGTCCGTCTCCTGGGTCGATCTCGTTCTCAGTCGGCCCGCCGTCCCCGAGATCAGCGCGCGCAGGGCCGGGAGGACCGTGCCCGGCGCGCGAAGCACGGATCCGACGGCGGCGCCAGCCGGGAGCGAGGCGGCCGGTGGGGCGCGCTCGCGGGGCTGCGGTCGGCGCTGAACGGGCGCAGCGTCGCCGGGCAGGTGTTCCTGCTGCAGGTCGTGATCGTCCTGGTACTGGTCGTGTCGGCGGTGGTCGCGCTGGTGCTGCAGGTCCGGCACGACAGCACCAAGGAAGCGCACAACCGTTCGCTCGCCGTGGCGGAGACCTTCGCCAACGCGCCGGGCACCCGTGAGGCGCTGAGCGCGGACGATCCGACGGCGGTGCTCCAGCCGAGGGCCGAGGCCGCCCGGATCCAGTCCAAGGTGGACTTCATCGTCGTCATGAACACCGACGGGATCCGCTACACCCATCCCAAGACGGACCGCATCGGCAAGCAGTTCGTCGGCACGCTCGGACCCGCGCTCGAAGGCAAGTCCTTCACCGAGGACATCGACGGGACGCTCGGCCCGCTCGTCCAGGCCGTGGTGCCGGTCAAGGCGCCCGACGGCACGGTGGTGGGCCTCGTCTCGGCCGGAATCACCACCGAGAACGTGGGCGGCGTGGCGGAACAGCAGTTGCCCCTGGTGCTGGCCGCCGCCGCGGCGGCCCTGGCCCTGGCCCTGGCGGGCACCGCACTCGTCAGCAAGCGGCTGCTGCGCCAGACCCACGGCCTCGGCCCGTCCGAGATGACCCGCATGTACGAGCACCACGACGCCGTGCTGCACGCGGTACGAGAGGGCGTGGTCATCATCGGCGGCGGGGGCCGGCTGCTGCTCGCCAACGACGAGGCGCACCGTCTGCTCGACCTGCCCACGGACGCCGAGGGTCAGGACGTCCTCGCCCTGGGCCTCGAATCGCACATGGCGGACCTGCTGGCCTCGGGCCGTGTCGCCAACGACGAGGTGCACCTGGTCGGCGACCGGCTCCTCGCGGTCAACCAGCGGCCCACCGATCTCCAGGGCGAGCCCTCCGGCAGCGTCGCCACGCTCCGCGACTCCACGGAGCTGCGTGCCCTCTCCGGCCGGGCCGAGGCCGCGCGGGAGCGTCTGAAGCTGCTCTACGACGCCGGAGTGGGCGTCGGCACCGGCCTGGACGTGACCCGTACCGCCGAGGAGCTGGCGGAGGTGGCCGTTCCCCGGTTCGCGGACTTCGTGACCGTGGACCTGGCCCCGGCGGCCCTGAGCGGCGACGAGCCGGAGACGGTCACCACGCTGCGCCGAACCGCGTTCAGCGGCATCCGCGAGGACGCGCCGCTGTACACGGTGGGCGAGAAGATCGACCTCGTACCCTCCTCGCCGCAGGCCCGCGCCATCGACAGCGGCAGTTCCACCCTGGTGGTCGACCTCGGCCGGGCGCCCGGCTGGCAGGCGCAGGACTTCGAGCGGTCCGCGCAGGTCGTCGAGTACGGCATCCACTCGCTGATCACCGTGCCGTTGCGGGTGGGCCAGTTGGTGATGGGGGTCGCCAACTTCTGGCGTTCTCAGAAGCCGGAGCCGTTCGACCAGGAGGAACTGGCGCTCGCCGAGGAACTGGTCGCCCGGGCGGCGGTCTCCATCGACAACGCGCGCCGCTTCACGCGCGAGCACACCATGGCCGTGACCCTGCAGCGCAGCCTGCTGCCGCGCACCCTTCCCGAGCAGAGTGCCCTGGACGTGGCCTACCGCTATCTGCCCGCGCAGGCCGGGGTCGGCGGGGACTGGTTCGACGTACTGCCCCTGTCCGGCACCCGCGTCGCGGTCGTCGTGGGTGACGTGGTGGGGCACGGACTGCACGCGGCGGCCACGATGGGGCGGCTGCGCACCGCGGTCCACAACTTCACCGCGCTGGACCTGCCGCCGGACGAGATCCTGGGGCTGCTGGACGAGATGGTCAGCCGCATCGACCAGGACGAGTCGGTGCTCGACGGCACCGCGCCGATCACGGGGGCGACCTGTCTGTACGCGATCTACGATCCGGTCTCGCGGCGCTGCACCGTCGCCAGGGCCGGACATCCGCCGCTCGCGGTCGCACGGCCCGACGGCACGGTCGAGTTCCCCGACATACCGGCCGGTCCGCCGCTCGGGCTCGGCGGTCTGCCGTTCGAGACGGCCGAGCTGACCCTCGACGAGGGCAGTCGGCTGGTGCTGTACACCGACGGGCTCGTCGAGGACCGGGAGCGCGACATCGACGACGGTCTCGAACTGCTGCGCACCGCGCTGGCCGGGTCCGACGCCTCTCCGCAGGGCACCTGCCGGGCCGTGCTCGACGCGCTGCCGCCGAGCCGGGCGAGCGACGACATCGCGCTGATCGTCGCCCGTACCCGGGCGCTGGACGCGGGCCGCGTCGTCGAGTGGGAGGTGCCCGGCGACCCGGCGGCCGTGGCCCGCGCCCGCTCCGACGCCACCCGGCAGCTCACCGCCTGGGGCCTGGAGGAACTGGAGTTCACCACCGAACTGATCCTGAGCGAACTCGTCACCAACGCCATCCGGTACGGCGGCGGCCCCATCCGGGTCCGGCTCATCCATGACCGCAACCTGATCTGCGAGGTCACGGACAGCAGTCACACCTCCCCCCATCTGCGGTACGCCGCCACGACCGACGAGGGCGGCCGAGGCCTGTATCTCATCGCCCAGCTCACCCAGCGCTGGGGCACCCGCTACTCCCCCACGGGCAAGACCATCTGGACCGAACAGGCCCTGCCCTGACGGTCATCGCACAGGCCGTTTCCCGAGGGAGGGGCACGGCCCACGACGCGCAAGGAGTAACCGCAGCATGCGTATCGGACTGCTCGGAACAGGACCGTGGGCCGAGATGGCCTACGCCCCCGCGCTGAGCGCGCACCAGGAGCTGGACTTCGCGGGGGTGTGGGGCAGGCGGCCGGAGGCTGCCAAGCAACTGGCCGACCGGCACGGCGGACTGCCCGTGTACGAGGACGTCGACGCGCTGTTCGCCGATGTGGACGCGGTCGCCGTGGCCCTGCCGCCGTCCGTGCAGGCGCCGCTCGCGGTGCGTGCCGCGCGGGCGGGCTGCCATCTGCTGCTCGACAAGCCGCTCGCGACGGACGTCGAGCAGGGGCGGGCCGTCGTCGAGGCGGTCGAGGAGGCCGGTGTCGCCTCCGTCGTGTTCTTCACCGCCCGTTTCCAGCCTCCGATCGAGGCGTGGATAACCGAACACTCCGCCGGTGAGGGCTGGTTCACCGCCCGCGCGGAGTGGTTCGGGTCGCTGTTCGACGACGAGAGCGACAGCCCCTTCGCCCACTCACCGTGGCGGCGGGAGAAGGGCGGTCTGTGGGATGTGGGCCCGCACGCCCTGTCCGTCCTGCTGCCGGTCCTCGGGGACGTCGAGGAGGTCGCCGCCGCCGTGCGCGGGCCCGGGGACACGGTCCATCTGGTGCTCCTGCACACCGGTGGAGCGTCCAGCACGGTCGCCCTCAGCCTCACCGCCCCGCTCGCGGCCTCCGGCGCGACGGTCGAGCTGCGCGGCCGGGCCGGGACGACCGTGCTGCCCGCCTCCGACGAAGGTGCCGTACCCGCTCTCGTGCGGGCGGGGGACGCGCTGTTGGCGGCCGCCCGGGAGGGGCGCCGGCATCCGTGCGACGCGGCGTTCGCGCTGCGGGTGACGGAGCTGCTGGCCGCGGCGGAAAGGCGGTTGACCGGCTGACCCGTCCGGCTCACGGGCCGCGTTCGGGTTTGCGTTCGAGCATGACCGGACATCGACCGGTGGCGGGCATGCCTTCGCCTCGCGCGCTCTTCGGTGAGGAGGTGCCCGTGAGCGAAGCGGACGGGGCCGCCGCCGTGCCCCCGGGGGACAAGGCGACGGCCGGGCAGAGGGATCAGGACGCGTGGACGGTCATGCGGCTGCGGATGGGGGTCGGGGTCATCGGTGTCCTGCTGCCCCTGGCGCTGCCGGCCGGCAACTGGATCGCCGCGAGGCTCGACGGCCGCACCGGGGAGGGCGCCTGGCCCGGTTCGATGAGCGGCTCGTACTACACCAGCACCCGTGACGTCTTCGTCGGCGCGTTGTGCGCCCTCGGGATCTTCCTGATCGTCTACCGCTACAACAAGGTGAACGACGTCATGGGCACGATCGCCGGGGTCTGTGCCCTCGGCGTCGCCCTCTTCCCGACCGCTCCGGGGTCCGGGGGCGACGCCGGCCGGCAGGCGATCTCCGTGTTGCACCAGGTCTTCGCCGTCGCGCTGTTGACATCGATGGCGGCCTTCTGCCTGCTCATGTACCGGGCGCCGGGCGTCAGGGAACGGTCGTACGTACGGCGTCCCTACCTCGTCGCCGGGGTGCTGATCCTCGCCTTCATGGCGCTCGCCGGCGCGGCTGCGGCCACCGAGGTGGGCGATGACTGGCTGATCACTCCCCTCTACCTGTGCGAGTGGCTCTCCGTCTGGTCGTTCGGCTTCGCCTGGACGGGGGCGGCCCTGTCCCTCGCCGAGGACATCGACCGTCTGCCGAGGACCCGCGCGGTCGTCGGCGCGGTCCTTGGCTGGTTCCGCCCGGTCGGGGGCCTCGGCGGCCGGGGCGAGCCCCGGTCGCGCGAAGCCCTGTGACCGCTCGTCGGCGGCTCCGACGCACCGGGCCGCCGTCCGATCGGCGGGAGTGTCCGGCACTCACGCCGACACCGACTTCAGCCTCGGACGCGCGGGCCGGTGAGGAAACGGTCGAGCGTGGCCGTCAGTTCGGCCGGCTTCTCCACCGGGAGTTCGTGGCCCGCGTCCAGGATGCGCACCTCGGCGTCCGGGCAGGCCTTGGCCATGCGGAGCATCTGGGCGACGGGCAGTTGGATGTCGTGGTAGCCGTGGACGAGCAGGACGGGAGTGCGGATCTCGCCGAGACGGTCCAGGACGTCGAAGGCGCGCATGGCGCCGTAGAGGGTCATGACGACCTCGCGCGGGGTGGCCGCCGAGGCGCGGATGTACTCGCGGATCCGCTCACGGGGGTAGCCGGGGGCGAAGGCGCGCTGGATGTTGGCGGCGACGAACAGCTTGAAGGGCACGCGGGTGGAGGCGGCCATGAGCAGGCCCCGGCCCCGGTTGTAGGTCATGCGGCCGATGGAGTTGACCAGCACCAGTCGCTCCACCCGGTCGGGGTGGGCGAGGGTGACGGTCTGGGAGATCATGCCGCCCATGGAATGACCGACGAGGACGAACCGCTCGACGCCCAGATGGTCGAGGAGCGCGAGAACGTCTCTCGCCAGCTCCTCGATCGTGCGCACCCCGCCCCCGCCGCTCTCGCCGTGCCCACGCAGATCGAGCCGGATCACGCGCCGCCTCTCGGAGAAGTACGCCACCTGATGGTCCCAGCGGTGCCGGTTCGCGGTCCAGCCGTGCACGAAGACCAGGGGCACCTCCCCACCGTCCCGGGGGCCCACGTCGTCGTACGTCAGTGCGGCGCCGTCGACTTCGAGCTGCGGCATGGGGGCCTCCTGCGGTGCGTCCGGTTACTGGCCGGTACGTTAACGGTCACCCCGGCTCCGCGTCACCGCTGTTCACCGGGGAAGCGCCGGCCACGACCACACGCGCCATGACCGGAGGTCCGGGAAATCGCGGGCGCCCCACGCGCCGTCCTGTTACCTTCCCCCGGTGTTCTCCCTCCGACGACCCGCGTTCTTCTCACGGCTGGACGACTCGCGGCGCGTGCTCATCGCCGGCGCCGGTGGCGGTTTCGACGTCTACGCCGGACTTCCGCTGGCCCTCGCCCTGCGCTCGGCGGGCAAGGAGGTCCATCTGGCCAACCTCTCCTTCGCCGATCTGTACGGCCTGAGCCTGGACGTGTGGCTGGAGCAGGACGTCGCGGCCATCGGTCCGGACACCGCCTTCCGGGGTGACTACTTCCCGGAGCGCACCCTCGCCCAGTGGCTGGCCATGCAGCAACTGCCCAGCACCGTGTACGCGCTCTCCCGTACGGGGGTCGCGCCGCTGCGGGCCGCCTATCGCGCGCTCCTCGGCCATCTCGGCGGAGTGGACGCCGTGGTCCTGGTGGACGGCGGCACCGACATCCTGATGCGCGGGGACGAGCACGGGCTCGGCACTCCGGAGGAGGACATGGCGAGCCTGGGTGCCGTCGCCGGTCTCGACGAGGTCCCGGACCGGCTGGTGGCCTGCCTCGGCTTCGGCGTGGACGCCTACCACGGGGTCAACCACGCGCTGGTCCTGGAGAACCTGGCCGCGCTGGAGCGGGACGGCGCCTACCTCGGCGCGTTCTCGCTGCCGCGCGACAGCGACGAGGGCGCCCTGTACCTGGACGCGGTGGCCCACGCCCAGCGGTCCACACCGACCCACCCGAGCATCGTCAACGGTTCGATCGCGGCGGCGGTGCGCGGCGGGTTCGGGGACGTCCGGTTCACCGAACGGACCCGGAACAGCGAACTGTTCATCAACCCGTTGATGGCGCTGTACTTCTGTGTGGACGCGGTCGGCCTCGCGCGCCGCAACCTCTACCTCGACCGACTGGAGAAGACGGAACTCACCCGGCAGATCAGCTCGGTCGTCGCCGAGTTCCGGGACGAACTCCCCCGGCAGCGCCCACCGCGGGCGTTCCCGCACTGACCATGCGAAACAGGCGTCGGAACAGATGACAGACTGACGCCATGGAAGAACGCGCATTCGGTAGGTCGGGTCAGCACGCGTCCGTGGTCGGTCTCGGCACGTGGCAGTTGGGCGCCGACTGGGGAGACGTCGACGACAAGGAAGCCCTGGCGGTGCTGGAGGCGGCGGCCGAGTCGGGGGTGACCTTCTTCGACACGGCCGACGTCTACGGTGACGGGCGCAGCGAGGAGACCATCGCCACGTTCCTGCGGAGCAGGCCCGATCTCCATGTGTTCGTCGCGACGAAGATGGGCCGTCGCATGGACCAGATCCCCGAGAACTACGTCCTCGACAACTTCCGGGCCTGGAACGACCGGTCCCGCCGCAACCTCGGCGTGGACCGCCTCGACCTGGTCCAGCTTCACTGCCCACCCACGCCCGTCTACTCCTCGGACGAGGTGTACGACGCGCTGGACACCCTCGTCGAGGAGGAGCGGATCGCCACGTACGGCGTCAGCGTGGAGACCTGCGCAGAGGCGCTGACGGCGATCGCCCGGCCGAACGTGGCGAGCGTGCAGATCATCCTCAACCCGTTCCGTATGAAGCCGCTGCTCGACGTCCTGCCGGCGGCCGAGGCGGCGGGGGTCGGGATCATCGCCCGGGTGCCGCTGGCCTCCGGGCTGCTGTCGGGCAAGTACACCAAGGACACGGTCTTCGCGGCGAACGACCACCGCACGTACAACCGGCACGGTGAGTCCTTCGACCAGGGCGAGACCTTCTCCGGCGTCGACTACGGCACGGGCGTCGAGGCGGCCGTCGAGTTCGCCGCCCTCGCCCCGGAGGGCTTCACCCCGGCCCAGCTCGCCCTGCGCTGGATCATCCAGCAGCCGGGCGTCACGACGGTGATCCCGGGCGCCCGTACCCCGGAGCAGGCCCGCGCCAACGCGGCCGCCGCCGCGCTGCCGGAGCTGTCCGGGGAGACGCTCACAGCGATCCGGGAGCTGTACGACCGCCGGATCAAGAAGCAGGTGGAAGGCCGCTGGTAGCTGTCCCGCACGCGTGGGAAGGCGGCCCCGGCCGGGGCCGCCTTCCCACGCGTGTCGGCTGTGGGCGGGTCAGATACGGCCGCCCGTGAGGCGGGTGAGCGGCCCGTGCAGATGGCGTTCGGAGCGGCGGCCGGCCGCGTAGGAGGCGGCGGTCAGGACGGTCAGGCCCGCGCCCACACCGGCCGCGACCAGCTTGCGGTGGGCGATGACGGTCATGGCCGTCTTCGCGGTGGCGGCGACCTGGCCGGAGGCCTGGACGACCGCCTGGCGGCCCGCCTCGACGCCCTTGACCGCGCTGTGCACGGCGCTGTTCGTGCTGTCGACCGCGCGCTTGGTCGTGTCGGCCGCGCGTCCGGCACCGGTCTTGGCGGACGAGGTCACGTCGTCCATCGTGATCGCGGCCGTCTTCGCGGACCGACTGGCAGGGGCCGTCGCCTTGGTGGTCGTCCGGCGCGCCTTGGCCGCGGCCGTCTCGGCGGACGCGGAGTTCTCGTGGGAGTCCTTGTTCGGTCGAGTCATGGAAACCGCGTTGCCGTTCGGCGCCCTCGCAAACACATCCGCGTCGTGGGCCGTCCTGAGGGCCGCCCGCACCGCTCCCCTGCCGTCCACCCATTCCCACCCATGGCATAAGATCGCTTTATGAGGTCATAGACCCGACCCGCGTACCTGGTAAGGGTTGCCTTAGTTTAGGGTTGCCGACGAGTCGCCTGTCACCGCTCGAAGGGAACCTGAACATGCCCCGCCCTCTGCGGGTAGCCATTGTCGGAGCCGGACCCGCCGGGATCTACGCCGCCGACGCGCTGCTGAAGTCCGACGTGGCCACCGAGCCCGGTGTGTCCATCGACCTCTACGAGCGGATGCCGGCCCCGTTCGGACTGATCCGTTACGGCGTGGCCCCCGACCACCCCCGCATCAAGGGCATCATCACCGCCCTGCACCAGGTGCTCGACAAGCCGCAGATCCGTCTCTTCGGCAACGTCGACTACCCGACGGACATCAACCTGGACGATCTGCGCGCCTTCTACGACGCCGTGATCTTCTCCACGGGCGCCACGGCCGACCGCGCGCTCGACATCCCCGGCATCGGCCTCGAAGGCTCCTACGGCGCGGCCGACTTCGTCTCCTGGTACGACGGCCACCCGGACGTCCCGCGCACCTGGCCCCTGGAGGCCGAGAAGGTCGCCGTGCTCGGTGTCGGCAACGTGGCGCTCGACGTGGCCCGCGTCCTCGCCAAGACGGCCGACGAACTGCTGCCGACCGAGATCCCGGCGAACGTCTACGAGGGCCTGAAGGCCAACAAGGCGCTGGAGATCCACGTTTTCGGCCGCCGTGGCCCGGCGCAGGCGAAGTTCTCCCCGATGGAGCTGCGGGAGCTGGACCACTCCCCCACCATCGAGGTCATCGTCGACCCCGAGGACATCGACTACGACGAGGGCTCCATCGCGACCCGGCGGGGCAACAAGCAGGCCGACATGGTCGCCAAGACCCTGGAGAACTGGGCGATCCGCGACGTCGGCGACCGCCCGCACAAACTGTTCCTGCACTTCTTCGAGTCGCCCACCGAGATCCTCGGCGAGGACGGCAAGGTCGTCGGCCTGCGCACCGAGCGCACCGCCCTGGACGGCACCGGCAACGTCAAGGGCACCGGCGAGTTCAAGGACTGGGACGTCACCGGCGTCTACCGCGCGGTCGGCTACCTCTCGGACAAGCTGCCCAAGCTGCCCTGGGACGTCGAGTCGGGCACCGTCCCGGACAAGGGCGGCCGGGTCATCGAGGAGACCGGCGCGCACCTGCAGTCGACGTATGTCACCGGATGGATCCGGCGAGGTCCCGTGGGCCTCATCGGGCACACCAAGGGCGACGCCAACGAGACCGTCGCCAACCTGCTGGACGACTTCGCGAACGGGCGGCTGCACGAGCCCTCCGCGCCCGCCCCGGAGGCCGTAGACGCCTTCCTCGCGGAGCGGGAGGTGCGCTTCACGACGTGGGAGGGCTGGTACAAGCTCGACGCCGCGGAGAAGGCGCTGGGTGAGCCGCAGGGTCGTGAGCGCGTGAAGATCGTCGAGCGTGAGGACATGCTGCGGGCCAGCGGAAGCGCTCCGCTGGGTTAGGCGGCCGGGGAGCGGGGACTGCCGGCCGTCCCGAGCCGCGGCTTTCGTCGTGGCTGGTCGCGCAGTTCCCCGCGCCCCTTCGGGGGGCCTGCGGCCCCATCACAGGAGTCCGGCCCCTCCAAGGCATAGGCTCGGGCAATGGCCAAGTACTACGACGTCCACCCCGACAATCCCCAGCCGCGTGCCATCGGTCAGGTGGCCGACAGCATCCGTCAGGGTGGGCTCATCGCGTATCCGACGGACTCCTGTTTCGCGCTGGGGTGCCAGCTGGGCAGTCGTGACGGCATCGAACGGATCCGTTCGATCCGGCGGCTCGACGACCGTCACCACTTCACCCTCGTGTGCGAGAACTTCGCGCAGCTGGGCCAGTTCGTGCACGTCGACAACGACGTGTTCCGCGCCGTGAAGGCGTCGACGCCCGGCAGTTACACCTTCATCCTCCCCGCGACGAGGGAGGTGCCCCGCAAGCTCCTCCACCCCAAGAAGAAGACCGTCGGTGTGCGCATCCCCGACCACCGGGTGACCCAGGCCCTGCTCGCCGAGCTGGGCGAGCCACTCGTCTCCAGCACGCTGCTGCTGCCCGACGAGGAGGAGCCGCTGACCCAGGGCTGGGAGATCAAGGAGCGCCTGGACTACCTGGTCGACGCGGTGGTGGACTCCGGGGACTGCGGGACCGAGCCGACGACGGTCATCGACTTCTCCAGCGGCGAGGCCGAGATCATCCGCAAGGGCGCCGGGGACACCGCACGGTTCGAGTGACGCGGGGGCGTCGGTGGCGTCGGTGGTCGCTCAGGTCTGCCGCAGCGGCTCGTAGGCCTCGGCGCTCAGACCGAACGTCCAGGCCACTCCCTCGCGGGCCGTGGTGGTCGTGGGCGGTACCCGCAGCCAGTAGGTACGGCTCGTGCCGTCCGGCTCCGGCGTGGAGTTGACGACCTCCACCATGACCACGTCCTCGTCGCCCGGCAGGGATATCCGCCAGAGCACACCCGTCTCGTCGCGGTGCACCGGCCGCGCCCCGGACTCCTCCAGGTAGCGGTCGTAGCCGTAGTACTCGAGCATCACACGGCGCAGCTCGGCGTTCTCCTCCTGCCGGATCTCCGCGGGCGTCAACGTGCCCAGCCGGTCGAGGAACGCGCCGGGGACGGGCAGCCCGCGCCAGGCGTGCAGGGCGAAGCCGTCGGCGTAGGCGAGCGCCGGGCCGTCACCCCGGTCCAGGCGGCCCGCCTCGTCGCGGTGCAGTTCCTGGGGCCGTTCGACGACGACCGCGACGTGTTCGTACGGCCACCACCAGCCGGCCGTGCGGGCCACCTCGGTCAGTCCGTCCAGGCACGAGGCGGTGTCCGACGCCGTGTCGAGGGCGGCCAGCCAGGCCGCGTCGTGCTGGCCGAGGACGGCGTCCAGCAGGAGGAGCCGGACGCGGGTCTCCTCCTTGCGGTCGGCGGGCGCCAGGGCCTCGACGATGCCGGTGCGGACGCGGTCGACGAGCGGCCGGGTCGTCTCCCAGAGGTCGGCGCCCGTGGCCCGCCAGCGGTCGCTCCAGCCGGTGGGGCCCAGCCGGGTGTGCAGCCGGTCGCGTTCGGCTGCGACGGGTCTGGTGCGGACCGTGTCGCGGACGCTCGCGCCGGGCGCCGGCAGTACCTCGCCGTCCTGCGTCGGTGCTCCCGACAGCAGCCGTACGGCTTCGAGGGGCGAGCGGGCCCACACGATCCGCTCGGGCTCCCGCAGCCCCGCCCGCCGGTAGGCGAGCCGGACACCCGCCTCGGCGCGCGTCCGGTCGACCGCTCCGGTGGCCGCCGCCACCGCCCTCCAACTCGCCTGCTCCGTCACGCTGTTCCTCCTTGTCGTCGTACCCGTTGCCGCCCGTCCGCCGCCGTGTCAGTCCGCGACGATCCGGACCGAGCCCGGTACGTACTCCCGCTGCCGTACGACCCGGTACCAGCCCTTGGGCAGGGAGATGGCCGCGTGCTCCTCGTGGACGACGCGGGCGCCCTCCGGAACGTGCAGCAGCATCGGGCCGAAGGCGCCCGCCTCGCGGACGAGGCGGCCGGGGCCGACCACGGCGTGCGCGTGGCCGGTGACCTCGCCGAGGGCGAGGACGAGCCGGCCGCGTCCGTCGCGCGGCTCCGACGTGGCGTCGAGCGCGCCGCCGGGCACGGCGCTCTCGGCCAACGGCACGATGAGGACGTCTCCTTGCCGGTACATGGGTCTCCCTCCGGTCGGGCACTCGCTGTGCCACGAGAAGACCGTAGGGGCGGCCACTGACAATCGGCCGCGCACGACTGTTCGTCCACAGGACAGGGGTCCGCCTCACGCGTTGTCAGTGGGACTTGGTAGAACTCCCCTACCGGCGGCGCTGTGGGCGCTCCCGGTGCGCAACGGGCGGGCCGTGCGGGGACTCGGCCGTCGCCCACGGACATGGAGCGAAGGGGCGGGGCACATATGACCATCGGGAGCCATCTGGAGGAGTTCCACGACCTGCCGGTGCACGAGTTCCCCCCCGGTGTGGAGGGGCCGGAGGACGCCGGGGACCTGCCCGCTCCCGAGTCGGTGGCCTGGCGGGTCGCGGTGGACGCGTACGACAGCGAGGAGCCGTGGGAGGACGCGTTCGCCCGGTTCGTCGCCTCCGTCGACACCACGAAGGTGCGGGCGCTCATCGTCGGGGCCTGGCGCGATGTCTTCGAGACCGGCCCCGCGAAGATCGTCGAGGCCCTGGTCGCGGCCAAGGACCGGCTGCCGGCGCTGCGTGCCCTGTTCCTCGGCGACATCGTGATGGAGCAGTGCGAGATCTCCTGGATCAACCAGGGCGATGTGAGCCCCCTGCTGAAGACCTTCACCGAGCTGGAGGAGTTCGGCGTGCGCGGCGGTAGCTACCTCGTCTTCCCCGCCGTCCGGCACGAGAAGTTGCGGACGCTGACTGTCGAGACCGGTGGTATGCCCGCCGAGGCGGTCAGGGGCGTGGCGGCCAGTGACCTGCCGGCTCTCGTGCATTTGGACTTGTGGCTGGGTACCTCCGAGTACGGCGGCACCGCCGAGGTGGCCGACCTGGCGCCGATCCTCGCGGGCACCCGGCTGCCGGCGCTCAGACATCTGGCGCTGCGCAACAGCGAGATGCAGGACGACATCTGTGCGGCGCTGGCCTCCGCCCCGGTGGTGGCTCGTCTCGACGTCCTCGACGTGTCGATGGGCGTCCTCACCGACGACGGCGCGACCGCGCTGCTCACGGGCCAGCCGCTCACCCACCTCACCACGCTGGACCTGCACCACAACTACCTCAGCGCGGCGATACGCGACCGCCTCCGGGACTCCCTGGAGGCCGAGGGCGTCCAGGTCGACGTGGACGCCGACGACGCCGAGTCGGACGAGGAGGAGGACGGCACGGTGTGGCGCTTCGTCGCGGTCGGCGAGTGAGCGCGTAGGCACGGTACGGGGGTTCGAGTGAGGGGGGTCGGTATGCCCGGTTGGACCGGTGCGGTGGGTGCGGGGCCCGGACCGCACAGGTGGGTGGTCGTCGGGAACGGGGAGAACCGGCGGGTCGGGCTGTTCGTCGCGGCGGCCGAGGCGGCCGGCCTCGGCACGCCCCGGGTCGTGGAGTGGCGGGACGTGCTGCGCGACGGCGGCCACGATTTCGCCGACGACGAGGTCGTACGGCTGGACTCGCCGGGCGAGAACGCCGAGGTGGACCGGCTGCTGCGGGACGTCGACGACCCGACGCGGGTGGAGGGGTCGGGAACCTGGTACGCCCGTCTCCTGGACGCTGTGGGGTCGTTGCGGGGCGGGGTGCGGCTGGACGATCCGGCTGATCTGGCGGTGCTGTTCGACAAGCGTCTGTGCCATGCCCGGCTCGATGCGGCGGGGGTCCCCGTGCCGCCGTCACCCACCTCGGGCCGGGTGCGCCCGGTGCGCGGCTGGGTCGACGTACGGGCGGCGATGCGGGACCACGGCATGCCGCGTGTCTTCGTGAAGCCGGCCCACGGGTCCTCAGCGTCCGGTGTGCTGGCCGTCGAGACGTCGACGGGCGGGCGGATCAGGGCCACCACCTCGGTGGAGGTGGCCGCCGACGGCCGGCTGCGCACCCCGCCGCGGCTGCACAACTCCCTGCGGGTCCGGCGCTACACGGACGAGCGGGAGATCGCCTGCATCGTCGACGCCCTCGCCGTCGACGGTCTGCACATCGAGCGCTGGCTGCCGAAGGCGTCCGCGCACGGCAGATCCGCCGATCTGCGGGTCCTGGTCGTGGCGGGCCGGGCCACGCACGCGGTCGTGCGCACCAGCCGTTTCCCCCTGACCAATCTCCATCTCGGCGGGGTGCGGGGCGACCTGGGGGCGGTCGTGGACGCGGCGGGCGTCGACCGCTGGCGGCAGGCGCTAGACATCTGCGAGCGGGCCGCCGCCTGCTTCCCGGGCACGCTCTGTGTCGGAGTGGACCTGCTGCCGGCGATCGGCTGGCGCCGGTTCGCCGTCGGTGAGGTCAACGCGTTCGGCGATCTGCTGCCCCGGCTGACCGGTCTGCCGGGCGGCCCGGCGGAGGGCCTGGACACCTACGCGGCGCAGCTCGCGGCGGCACGGAGCGCACTGCTCCGGACCCCCTCGCACCGCCCCTCGGCAAGGAAAGACCATGCACCCTTCTGACCCCACCGAACCGACGGCCCCGGCCGCCCCGGACGCCCCGGACGCCCGTGCCGACCCGGGCGACCCGACCGACCCGGACGACCCGGCCATTCCGACCGACCCAGGCGGCCCGACCGACCCGACCGACCCGGCCGATCCGGCCGACCCAGGCGACCGTGCCGACCCGACCGACGCGGCCCGGCGGTCTTCGTCGGGAGGCCTGGAGCCCGACATGAACGAGGTCGTGGGCCGTGACGACCTGTTGCTGCTCACCCTCGACACCCTGCGGTACGACGTGGCCGTGCGGCTCGCGGCGGAGGGCCGGCTGCCGAACCTGACCGCCCGTCTGCCGGGCGGCACCTGGGAGAAGCGGCACGCACCGGGGAGCTTCACCTACGCCTCGCACCAGGCGATGTTCGCGGGCTTCCTGCCGACCCCGGCGGCCCCGGGACCGCACCCCCGGCTCTTCGCCGGCCGGTTCGCCGGCAGTGAGACCACCGCCGGGCGCACCTTCGTCTTCGACAGCCCCGACCTGGTGTCAGCGCTCGCGGAACGCGGCTATCGCACGGTGTGCGTCGGCGGCGTCGGGTTCTTCAACAGACAGGGCGCGCTCGGCAGCGTCCTTCCGGGCCTGTTCCAGGAGAGCCACTGGGAGCCGGAGTTCTCCGTGGCGTCACCGACCTCCTTCGAGTCCCAGGTGGCCCGCGCCGAGCAGATCGTGGCCGAACTGCCCGCCCAGCAGCGGCTGTTCCTGTTCCTCAATGCCTCGGCGCTGCACCAGCCCAACTGGTTCCACCTGCCGGGCGCCACCCGCGAGGCCGGCGACAGCCTGATCACGCACGCGGCGGCCCTGGAGTACATCGACCGGCACGTCGGACGGCTCTTCACCGCGATGAGCTCGCGCCGCCGCTGCTTCGCCGTCGTCTGCTCCGACCACGGGACCACGTACGGCGAGGACGGGTACACCGGGCACCGTCTCGGCCACGAAGCCGTGTGGACCGTCCCCTACAGCCACTTCTTCCTGGAGCCGTCCGTATGACCACCGCAGCCGCCACCGCCGGCACCGCTCACCCGCCGCCGCGGCCCTACCAGCACTACGTCTACGCCTACCCGCACAAGACGGCCTACCGGAAGCTGCCCGACAGCCCGCTCCTGGGGGACCTGTGGGCCGGGGAGTCCAGGCAGGCACTCTCGCTGTACGCGCACATACCGTTCTGTGAGGTCCGCTGCGGCTTCTGCAACCTCTTCACCCGGATCGGCGCGCCCGACGGGCTGACCGGCCGCTATCTCGACGCTCTCGAACGGCAGGCGGTCGCCGTGCGGGAGGCGCTCGGGGACGCCGAGCCGGTGCGGTTCGCGAACGCCGCGTTCGGCGGGGGGACGCCCACCTATCTGGAGGCCGCCGAACTGGAGCGGCTGTGCGACATCGCCGAGCGGCACATGGGCGCCGACCTGCGGGTCATCCCGTTGTCGGTGGAGGCCTCGCCCGCCACGGCGACGGCCGACCGGCTGACCGTCCTGGCCGAGCGGGGCACCACACGGCTGAGCCTGGGCGTGCAGAGCTTCGTGGAGGCGGAGGCACGTGCGGCGGTACGACCGCAGCGGCGGTCCGACGTGGAGGCGGCGCTGTCACGCGTCCGCGACACCGGTGTACCGGTCCTCAACATCGACCTGATCTACGGCATCGACGGCCAGACGGCGGCGACCTGGCGGCTGTCCCTGGACGCGGCCCTCGCCTGGCGGCCCGAGGAGATCTACCTCTATCCGCTGTACGTACGGCCGTTGACGGGGCTGGGCCGCCACGCCGACCCGGCGGTCGCGGACCGTGACTGGGACGAGGCACGGCTGCGTCGCTACCGCGAGGGCCGGGACCATCTGCTGGCGCGGGGCTACGAGCAGGTGTCCATGCGGATGTTCCGCCGCGCGGACGCTCCGCCGCAGGGCCCCGACGACTACGCCTGCCAGACCGACGGCATGATCGGGCTCGGCTGCGGCGCCCGTTCGTACACCTCGACGTTGCACTACTCCTTCGACTACGCGGTCGACATGCGGGAGATCCGGGGCATCATCGACGACTACACCGCCACGGAGGACTTCGGCCGGGCCGTGCACGGCCGCGAGGTCGACGAGGACGAGGCGCGACGCCGCCATCTGCTGCAGTCGCTGCTCCAGGCGCGGGGGCTGCCGGTGGCGGACTACCGGCGGCGGTTCGGGTCGGACCCGTACGCGGACTTCCCCGAGGAACTGGAGCGGTTGGCCTCGCGCGGCTGGCTGGTGGAGTCGGGCGACGGGCTGCTGAGGCTGTCCGCCGAGGGGCTGGCCCACTCGGACGCCATCGGTCCCTGCTTCTTCTCCCCCGCCGTGCGGGCCGCGATGGCCGCCTACGAGGCGAAGTGACGGCACCCATGGACCTGACGCTCCTCTACCGGGGCCCGCTCGCCTCCTGTGACTACGACTGCCCCTACTGCCCGTTCGCCAAGCGCCGCGACTCGACGGAGCAGTTGCGGGCCGACCGCGCGGCCCTGGACCGTTTCACCACGTGGGCGCGGGCGGGGACCGAGGACCGGCTCTCGGTGCTCTTCACACCGTGGGGCGAGGGGCTGGTGCGCTCCTGGTACCGGCGGGCTCTGGTCGACCTCTCGCACGAGCCGCACATCGACCGGGTGGCGATCCAGACGAACCTGAGCTGCCGCACGGAGTGGCTGGCGCAGGCGGATCCCGACACGCTGGCGCTGTGGTGCACGTACCACCCCGGACAGACCCCGTACGAACGGTTCCTGGGCAAGACGCGACGGCTGGCCGCGATGGGGATCCGCTTCAGTGTGGGGATCGTCGGGCTTCCCGAGCATCTGGAGCACGCCCGCCGGCTGCGCGGGGCGCTTCCGGAGCAGGTGTACCTGTGGGTGAACGCGGCCGACGGGCACACGTACACCGACGAGGAGGCGGCGGTGTGGAGCGAGGTGGACCCGCTGTTCCCCTTCAGCCGGCATCCGCACCGCTCGGCGGGCCGCGCGTGCCGGACCGGTTCGACGGTCGTGTCGGTGGACGGCGAGGGCACGGTACGGCGCTGCCACTTCGTCAGGGCCGAACTCGGCAACCTCTACGACGGTTCCTTCCGCGCGGCGCTCGCTCCGCGCCCCTGCCCGCTGGCCGTCTGCGACTGCCACATCGGCTACGTCCACCTGGAGACGCTCCCGCTGTACGACGTCTTCGCCGGAGGCGTCCTGGAACGCGTACCGACCGAGCGGGCACGACGCGGTCTTCCCCCCACCCGCCGGCCGTAGCGGCCCTCCTCGCCCTCCTCACACCCGCCAGCTGTAGCGGCGCTCGGGCCGCCCCGCCACCCCGTAGCGCAGGGACACGTCCGCGCTGCCGGTGCTGTGGAAGTACTCCAGGTAGCGGCGGGCGCTGACCCGGGAGATGCCGGTGAGGGTGGCGCACTCGGTGGCGGAGAGGGTGCCGTCGGCGCCGCGGAGAGTGCCCTCGATCAGCTCGGCGGTCTCGACGCTCATGCCCTTGGGCAGGGCCCCGGCCGTGGAGGCGGGCGCGGCGGCTCCGGCGAGGACGCGGTCGACGTCGGCCTGGCCGCGTACGACGGTGGTGAGCAGCCGGCCGCGCTGGGCGGCGTACCGCTGCAGCCGGGATTGCAGCTCCTCGAACTCGAAGGGCTTGAGGAGGTAGTCGACGACACCGTGGCGGACCGCGCCGCGCACGCTGTCAGCCTCCCGCGCCGCGCTGATGACCATGACGTCGCAGTCATGGCCGGCGGTGCGCAGCCGGGGTATGACGTCGAGGCCGAAGCCGTCGGGAAGGTAGAGGTCCAGCAGGACCAGGTCGGGGCGCAGCTCGTCGACCGCCGCGACCGCCTGTTCGCCGGTGCTGGCGACCCCGACGACGCGGAACGGCTCGACGCGTTCGACGAAGGTGCGGTGGACCCGGGCCACCATGAAGTCGTCGTCGACCACGAGCACGTCGATCGTGCCGGGCGGGCTGCAGGTACCGGACGGTCTGCTCGTGCCGGTCATGGTGTCGCTCCTTCCGCCACCGCGTCGGCGAGGTGGCTGACGGTCATGCGGGCGGTGAACATGGCCCCGTCGGGGGTGTTGGTCACCGAGATCTCACCGCCGTGCCGTTCGCAGACGAGGCGGGTGAGGGCCAGGCCGATCCCGCGTTCGCCTTCCCGCGCGGCCTTGGTGGTGAAACCGTGGGAGAAGACCTCACGGGCGAGTTCGGGGGCCACTCCGGGGCCCGAGTCACGCACGACGATCTCCACGCTGGAGGCGTCCTGGCGCAGTTCCACCTCGACCCAGGCCTCCCGGCCGGCGGCGGGGCTCCAGGGCTCGTTGCCGTCGGGCGCGGTCGTGGTGGCGGCCGCGTCCACCGCGTTGTCGACGAGGTTGCCGACCACGGTCGCCACGTCGGCGGCGTCCTCCGGGGCGAGCCGGTCGAGCGCGGTGTCGTCCGAGATCCGCAGGGTGACCCGGCGTTCGGCGGCCAGGGACGTCTTCGCCGTCAGCAGGGCGGCCACGGCGGTGTCGCGGACGCGGCGGCTGAGGGTGACGTCGAGGGAGTGGCGGTGCCGGCTCAGCGCGCGGATGTAGTGGACGACCTCGTCCTGCTCGCCGATCTGGATGAGACCGGAGATGGTGTGCAGCTGGTTGGCGAACTCGTGGGCCTGGGCGCGCAGCAGTTCGGAGGAGCTGCGGAAGGAGCCGATCTCGCGTTCCAGGCGGGACAGCTCGGTGCGGTCCCGCAGGGTGGTGACCGAACCGAGGTGGCGGCCGTCCTTGGTGACGGTCATCCGGTTCATGACCAGGACCCGGCCCCGGCGTATGACGACCTCGTCGCGCTTGTCGGACCCCTCTTCCTGCGCCGCTCCCACCAGGACGTCCCGCAGCCGTCCCTCGATGCCGAGGTCGGCGAGGCTCTTGCCGACGCAGTCCTCGGGGAGGTCGAGCAGGCGTCGCCCCATCTCGTTGACGAGGGTGAGCCGGTGGTGCGGGTCCAGGGCGATCACGCCCTCGGCGATGCCGTACAGCATGGCCTCGCGGTGTTCGGCGAGGCCGGCGATCTCCTGGGGCTCCAGGCCGAGGGTCTGCCGTTTGACGCGCCGGGCCAGCAGCCAGGAGCCGACGAGGCCGAGGCCGCTGGCGATGCCGAGGTAGGCGAGGAGGTAGGAGGAGGCTCCGCTGAGGCGCTGCCACACGGTCGGGGAGGCCTCGCCGATCATCACCGTGCCCAGGAGGCGGCCGAGGTTGTCGTCGGTCGTGGCGCCGAGCACGGGGACCTGGGCAACGAGTTCGCGGTTGCCGTCCAGGGTGAGCGCGCCGGACCAGCCGCGTCCCGCCTCGGCGCCCTCGCCCCTCGGCAGCGCGTCGCCGATCGCGGTGGGGTCGGTGGAGCTGACGATCCGGCCGTCGGCGTCGGCGACCGTGACCGAGGTCACTCCCGACTGGGTCTGGGTGGAGTTCACCAGGGGTGCCAGCGCTTCGGGCGCCACGGGCCGGGCGAGCCGGTCGCGGATGAGGGGATTGGCGGCGAGCTGCTCGGCGAGCGCGGTGACCCGGCGGCCCTCGACCCGGTTGAAGGTCGCGGCGGACTGGGTGAGCGAGACCGCAGCGACCGCCAGCAGCACCACCACGACGATGGCGAGCTGGAGGACCAGCATCTCGCCTGCGAGGGTATGGCGACGGAACACCACGACGGACTCTTCTCTCGTGCCGACACTACGTCGGGCGGCTCAGGCGCCGGCTTGTGCGGTGGGTCGCACAATCATGGCGCCCGGGTCCGGTCAGGAAAAGAGACGTGTGGGGGACGTGCCCATAAGGTGACAGGGCCCGTGACCACAACGACCACAACCTCCGTTGCTTCCGCAAGTGCGGCAGGCCCGCCCCTCGTGGGCACGATGTGTCCCAGGTCACCCTTCCCCCCTCGAACCCCTCGACCCGACCGACAGGTGGTGGCATTCGTGCGACTGCGCACTCCCCTCGCCCTGCTCGGGGCCGCCGTGCTGCTGCTGGTGGGACCGCCGCTGCTGACCACCGGCAGCGGCACCGGGGCGGGCACCCAGATCCCGGGCCTGCGCTTCATGGTGCCGAACACGCCCGGTGGCGGTTACGACATCACGGCCCGGACGGCCGCGAAGAACGCCGAGGACGCCGGGCTCACCCACAACATCGAGGTCTTCAACCTGCCGGGCGCCGGCGGCACGGTCGGTCTGAGCCGGCTGGTGAGCGAGCACGGCAACGGCAAGCTCGCGATGTCGATGGGGCTCGGCGTCGTGGGCGCCGTCCGCTCCAACGACGCGCCGAAGACCCTGGCCGACACCACGCCGATCGCCCGCCTCACCGAGGAGCAGGACGTCGTGGTGGTCGCCAAGGACTCGCCGTACAAGACGATCGACCAGCTCGTCGGGGCGTGGAAGGAGGACCCGGGCAAACTGCCGGTGGGCGGTGGGTCGGCGCCGGGCGGGCCCGACCATCTGGCGCCGATGCTGATGGCCGAGGCCGCGGGGATCTCGCCGAAGGACGTCAACTACATCCCCTTCGACGGCGGCGGTGAGCTGCTCGCCTCGATCCTGGGCGACAAGGTCGCCTTCGGGGTCTCCGGGGTCGGCGAGTACCTGGACCAGATCAGGGCGGGCGAGCTGCGGCTGCTCGCGGTGACCGGCCCGGAGCGGGTCGACGGGCTGGACGCGCCGACCCTCCAGGAGGCGGGTTACGACGTGAACTTCACCAACTGGCGCGGCATCGTCGCGCCCCCCGGGCTCACCGAGGCCGAGCGGGACAAGCTCACCCGGCTGATCGAGGAGCTGCACGGCTCGAAGGAGTGGCAGCAGTCGATGAAGCAGAACGGCTGGGACGACGCCTTCCTCACCGGCGACGAGTTCGGCGCGTTCCTGGACGCCCAGGACCGGCGCGTGGTGTCGGTGCTGAAGGAGCTGGGCCTGTGACGACGGACACGGACACCACCGGCACTCCCCCGGCGCCCTCCGCCGAGCGCCGCTCCTGGTTGCGCGACCACTCCGAGCTCGGCGTCTGCGTGCTGCTGATGGCGCTCGGCGTCCTGGTCCTGACCGACGCGCTCACGATGGACGTCGACATCGCTCAGCGTGGTCCCGTGAGCCCGAGGACGGTGCCGATCGTGGTCGGCGCCGGCCTGCTGCTGGTCGCCGCCCTGCTCGCCGTGGACGTGCTGCGCGGCGGCCGGGGCCAGGCGGAGACCGGGGAGGACATCGACCTGTCCGAGCCCGCCGACTGGCGCACGGTGCTCCTGCTCACCGGGGTGTTCCTGGGCGCGGCCGTCCTGATCGAACCGCTCGGCTTCCCCATAGCGGGGGCCCTGCTCTTCTGGGGTGCGGCCTTCGCGCTCGGCAGTCGTCGCCTCGACCGTGATCCGCTCATCGCCGCCGTCATCTCCCTGGTCACCTACGCGGTCTTCAACAACCTGCTCGGGGTGCCGCTGCCCGGCGGTCCGCTGATGGAGGTGCTGTGACATGGACGCCCTCACCTCACTCCTCGACGGTTTCGGTACGGCCCTGACCCCGATCAACATGCTGTGGGCCGCGATAGGCGTCCTGCTGGGCACGGCGATCGGTGTGCTGCCCGGTATCGGCCCGGCGATGGCGGTCGCGCTGCTGCTGCCGGTGACGTACGGGCTGAACCCCGTCGGCGCGTTCATCATGTTCGCGGGCATCTACTACGGCGCGATGTTCGGCGGTTCCACCACCTCGATCCTCCTCAACACCCCCGGTGAGAGCGCCGCCGTGGTCGCGGCCATGGAGGGCAACCCGATGGCGAAGTCGGGGCGCGGCGCGCAGGCCCTGGCGGCCGCCGCCATCGGGCACTTCGCAGGCGGCATGGTCGGCACGATCCTGCTGGTGGCGCTCGCCCCGACGGTCGCGGAGCTGGCCGTGGACATCGGCGCCCCGGACTACTTCGCGATCATGGTCCTGGCGTTCATCGCCGTGACGTCCGTCCTCGGCTCGTCCCGCGTCCGAGGGCTCGCCTCCCTGCTGATCGGTCTGACGATCGGCCTGGTGGGCCTGGACCAGATGACGGGCCAGCAGCGCCTGACCTTCGGGTCCCTCCAGCTCGCCGACGGCGTCGACGTGGTGATCGTCGCGGTCGGTCTCTTCGCCATCGGCGAGGCCCTGTGGGTCGCCGCCCATCTGCGGCGCCGGCCGGCGGAGCCGATCCCGGTGGGCAGGCCGTGGCTCGGGCGCAGCGATGTGAAGCGGACCTGGAAGTCATGGGTGCGGGGCCCGTTCATCGGCTTCCCGTTCGGAGCGATCCCGGCGGGCGGCGCCGAGATCCCCACGTTCCTGTCGTACGTCACCGAGAAGCGGCTGTCGAAGCACAAGGAGGAGTGGGGCAAGGGCGCCATCGAGGGCGTCGCGGGCCCGGAATCGGCGGCATCGGCCTCGGCGGCGGGCACCCTCGTCTCCATGCTCACCCTCGGCCTGCCCACCACTGCGGTCGCGGCGGTCATGCTGGCCGCCTTCCAGCAGTACGGCATCCAGCCGGGCCCCCTGCTCTTCGAACGCGAGCCCGACCTGGTGTGGGGCCTGATCGCCTCGCTCTTCGTCGGCATGGTGCTGCTGCTGGCGCTCAACCTGCCCCTGGCCCCGCTGTGGGCGAAGTTGCTGCGCATCCCGAGGCCGTATCTCTACGCGGGGATCCTCTTCTTCGCGGCGTTCGGCGCGTACGCGGTCGGCGGCGAGGTGATCGACCTGGTGATCCTGCTGGTCATCGGCTTGATCGGGTTCGGTATGCGCCGCTACGGCCTGCCGGTGCTGCCCGCCGTCATCGGCGTCATCCTCGGCCCCAACGCCGAGCGACAACTGCGACGGGCCCTGCAGATCAGCGACGGCAGTGTCTCGGGTCTGGTGAACACGCCGTTCGCGGTGACGGTGTACGTGATCGTCGCGGTGCTGCTGGCCTGGCCGCTGCTGAAGCGGCTGGTGACCCGCGACCGCGACCGCACACCCGCCGGGACCGGGTGAGCCGCACCTCGCTGCTCGGCCCGCTGTGGTCCGGGGGCGCCTACCGCTCCGCGCTCAGCCCGGCGCGGCAGGCGTGGAGCGCACCTCGGCACGCTCAGCCCGCCGCGCCCCGCTCCGCCTCCTCGTGCAGGAACGCGCTGATCTGCCCGGCGATGCCCTCCCGGCCCGCGCCGCCCGCCGGGTCGAGGAGGTCCTCGTCGACGTCGATGCCGCCGGACCACAGATACCGCTCGGTCCACTCCTCGTCGGCGCGGAGCTGCACCTGGATGTCCAACTGGGTGAGGTGGGCCTCGGGCGCGGCGGCGTACAGGACGGCGGTGGCGCGGCGCAGGGGGTAGAGGTCGAAGCCCTCGATGAACCGGGAGTTGCGCCAGTCGAGGAAGGCGCTCTCCCCGTCGGGCCCGGTGCGGATGTCGAGCTGGCCGTCCTCCAGATGGAGGCCGACCTGTTCGGCGCCCCGGTTCTCCACCGTCACCCGGAACCGAAAGTAGGTCAGGCCCTCGGCGGCGTCGTCGCGTCCCCGTGGGGGTTCCGCGCACTCCACGCCGTGGACGCGCACGCGCAGGCCGGCCAGCTCGCCGTCGTACTCCTGCCAGTCCCCGATCACGTTGGGCTCGCGCACCGTCCACCTCTCCACATCGGCGGGACACCTCCCGCGTTCGCGCGCACCACAGTGCCACACCCGTCGGACGTACCGGGTCGAAGGCATTACCGCCGGTCAGAGGTGATCAAGCCGTGTGCAGCGACGATTCCCACGAGAGGCTCACGAAAGGGGTCCCCCACGTGCCGCACATCACGTCCACCGCTCACTGAGCGGATATGTACCGGCGGCTCGCCGGTTCCCGCGAGGGTCGAGGTGCGGATTCCGCTCGGGCGTCGACTTGCGGATTCCCCGCGCGGGCGTCGGCGCCGTACGCTACGTTCGATCACCCGCCGGTTACCGCACCATCGGCGAGGTCGCGTGCAGGGAAGGTTCTGAGCGTCGCATGAGCAACTTCGGCATCGCTCCACCGACGAACCCGTTCATGGCCGGAGGGCTGGCCGATTCGCTCTTCGAAACGGCGCACCGGGATCCCGCGCTGCCGCAACTGGCGCGCCGCGACGCCGCCTCCCCCGGCACCTGGACGCGGGTGAGCGCGGCCGAGTCACGGGACGAAGTGGTCGCACTGGCCAAGGGGTTGATCGCCTCCGGGATCCAGCCGGGCAACCGGGTGGCCGTGATGGCGCGGACCCGTTACGAGTGGACGGTGCTCGCCGTCGCCCTGTGGACCGTGGGCGCCGAGATCGTGCCGGTCTGTCCGACGTCGTCGCGCGACCAGATCGAGTGGATCCTGCGGGACGCGGTCTGTGTGGGCGTCGTGGTCGAGAACGAGATGGGCGTGATGACGGTCGGTTCGGTGTGCGCCAAGCTCCCCCGGCTGCGGCACGTCTGGCAGTTGGACGCCGAGTCGCTGCCCCGCCTCGTCGAGGCGGGGCAGGACGTGCCCGACGCGACGGTGGACTCGCTGCGCCGTATCGTCATGCCGGACTCGACCGCGGTGATCGCGTACACGTCCGGCACGACCGGCAGGCCCCGGGGCTGCGCGCTCTCCCACCGCAGCCTCGCCAGCCCGTGCGACGTCCTGCTCACGGGCTGGCGGCACACCGCCGCCGCGCCCGGTGAACAGCCGGCGATCCTCGCGTTCCTGCCGTTCTCGCACGTCTACGGCCTCATGATCCAGGGCATGTGTCTGCGCGGCGGGCTGCTCCTCGCACACGAGCCGGAGCCGACGGAGGAGGCCCTGTCCGCCGCGCTGCTGTCGTTCCGGCCGACCTACCTCTTCGGCGTCCCCTATGTCTTCGAGAAGATCTACAAGAACTTCCTGCGCAAGGCCCAACAGGCCGGGCGGGGCCCGTTGTTCGAGCGCGCGGTGCGCACCGCCCAGGACTACGCCCTCGCCGTCGAGCGGCAGCGGCTGAACACGGGCTCCGGCCCGGCCATGGACCTGAAGCTCCAACACGCCTTCTACGAGAAGACGGTGTACCGCAAGCTGCGCGCGGCCCTCGGCGGCCGGGTGCGCGGCGGCTGTTCCGGCGGCTCCCCCCTCAACCGCGACCTGACGCTCTTCTACGCCGGCATCGGCATCCTCATCCACGACGGGTACGGCCTCACCGAGACCGCCGGGGGCATCACCGCCCAGCCGGTGGGCCGGGAGAAGTTCGGCACCGTGGGCCGTCCGCTGCCGGGCACGGAGATCCGGGTGGCGCGGGACGGGGAGATCCTGGTCAACGGGCCCTCGGTGTTCCAGGGCTATGTCAACGACGAGGCGGGCACCCGGGCCGCGCTCCAGGACGGCTGGCTGGCCACGGGAGACATCGGGCGGCTGGACTCCGAGGGGTATCTGTCGATCACCGGGCGCAAGAAGGAGATCATCATCACCAGCGGCGGCAAGGGCGTGGCCCCGGCGCCGCTGGAGGAGCAGTTGCGGACGCATCCGTTGATCCATCAGGCGGTGGTCGTGGGCGACAACCGGCCGTGTGTGGGTGCCCTGATCACGCTCGACCCGGAGTTCCTCGCGCACTGGCGGGGCTCGTTGTCCGCGCCGGGCGAGCTGCTGGGCCGGGAGGCCCGGGAGGAGAACGCGCTGAGGCAGGAGGTGCTGCGCGCTATCGCCGGGGCCAACAGCACGGTGTCGCGGGCGGAGTCCATCCGCGTCTACCGCATTCTGCCCGAGCCGTTCGACCTCGCCAACGGGATGCTGACACCGTCGATGAAGCTGCGTCGGGACACCATCGTGCAGCGGTACGAGGCCGAGATCGAGGCCATGTACGCGACCTCCGCGCGGGCCGCCCGCCGCGCGCCGTCGGAGGAGATGGCGAACTGGGACGACGTGGACTCCGACGACGTCTTCCGCCGCATCCGGCGCTGACGCCGAATTCCCTCACCTCTCGTGCGCTGATCCACTACGCTGCCCCGGACTTCGAACAATCGAACAGGGGGACTGTCAGTGGGGCGTATGGGGCCGAGAAAGCTGCTGACCACGGTGGTGGCGCTGGGCGGCGGGGCGTTTCTGCTCGGAGCGGGGGTGCTCCGGCTGGAGACGCAACTGACGGGGGTGCCGGGGCAGTTCGTCGTCGGGCGGTGCGAGGTGTCCGAGTCCCGGGGCGACGACGAGTGGAAGTGCAGCGGGTCCTTCCGGGCCGACGACGACGCGTTCCGCATCCCCGAGGTCGAGGTGGACACCACGTTCGCGACGAAGCCCACCGAGCCGGTGCCCGTCCATGTGGACGACGCGTCGTCGACCACGGCCGTCGAACGGGACAACGGCGTGTGGCTGTACCCGGGTGCGACCGGGCTGCTGTGCCTGGGTGTGGGAGCGTGGAACGTGCGGTCCGCGCTCAAGCGGCCTAAGGAGGAGCCGGCGGCACCGGTTCCTGCCTGAACCACGAGCGCGCCCGCCCGACGGCGGACGGATCCGCCGGCCTCGGGTCCGACCACAGGTCGGGCGGCCGGTTGACGAAACGGTCCTCCGGATGCGGAGATGCTCCAGGCAGCGGCGGGGGACCGCCCGCCCTCGAGCACTCCGCACCACCGTGAGACGAAGGCAGAGGACCCATGGCACTGCAGATCAGCGCCACCAACCCGGAACACCCCGCGCTGCTGCTGGAACTGCCGTGGCATGTGCCGCTGGAGGAGTGGCCCGAGCACCACCTCGTGCCGCTCCCCCGGGGCATCTCCCGCCACGTCGTGCGCTACGCCCGTGCCGGCGACGAGGTCGTCGCCGTGAAGGAACTCGCCGAGCGGCCCGCCCTGCGCGAGTACGAACTGCTGCGCGACCTCGACCGGCTCGGCATCCCCGCCGTGGACGCCCTCGGTGTGGTCACCGGCCGCCTCGACGACTCCGGTGAACCGCTGGAGTCCGTACTGATCACCCGTCATCTGGGCGGCTCGATGCCGTACCGCTCGATGTTCGAGACGACCATGCGTCCGGCCACCATGCACCGTCTGATGGACGCCCTCGCCGTCCTTCTGGTGCGGCTGCATCTGGCCGGCTTCGCGTGGGGCGACTGCTCGCTGTCCAACACGCTGTTCCGACGGGACGCGGGCGCCTACGCCGCGTATCTGGTGGACGCCGAGACGGGTGATCTGCACCCTCAACTCAGCGGCGGGCAACGCGACTACGACCTCGATCTCGCCCGCGTGAACATCAGTGGCGAGTTGCTGGACCTGGAGGCGTCCGGGGCGCTGCACCCCTCGGTGGACCCGATCGACTTCGGCAACGAGATCTGTTCGCGCTACCACGGGCTGTGGGACGAGCTGACACGCCGGTCGGTGTACCCGGCCGGGAAGTACCACTACATCGAGCGCCGGATCCGGCGTCTCAACGACCTCGGTTTCGACGTCGCCGAGATGCAGATCGAGCACGCCGACAACGGCGACTCGGTGACGTTCGTGCCCAAGGTCGTGGACGCCGGGCACCACCAGCGGCAGTTGCTGCGGCTGACCGGTCTGGACACCGAGGAGAACCAGGCCCGGCGGCTCCTGAACGACCTGGAGAGCTGGATGGCCACCCAGGACGACTACGCCCCGGGCGACCCTCCCCCAGGCTCTCGGCTCCGCTCGAGCTGGGGGGACCCCCATGGCGCCCGCCCCGAGGTGCTGGCCCACCGCTGGGTGCGGGAGGTGTTCCGGCCGACCGTACGGACCGTCCCGCTCGCACTGCGCGGCTCGATGGACCCGGCGGAGATCTACCACCAGCTCCTCGAACACCGCTGGTACCTGTCCGAGCGGGCGCAGCACGACATCGGCCTGGACACGGCGGTGCGGGACTACATCGACAACGTCCTGCCCAAGGCGCTGGCGCTGCTGCCGACTCCGGCCGACGACGTCACCCCGATGTGAGCCCCCGGCTTCCGCTCATGCGTGCGGGACCACGGCCACCGGGCAGTGCGCGTGGTGCAGGACGCCATGGGCCACCGAGCCGATCCGGGCGCCGACGGCCGTACGGCGGGCGCGGCGCCCGACGACCATCAGCTGCGCCCGCTCGGCCACGGACAGCAGCACCTGCCCCGCGCTGCCGATCTCCACGTGCGGGGTCACCGACACCTCGGGGAACCGCCGCCGCCACGGCTCCAGCGCGGCGGCCAGCGCCTTCTCCTCGAACGGCTCCATGCCGCCGGCCTCGTCGAGGAGCTTGAGCGAGCCGGGGCTGTAGGCGTACAGCGGCGGCAGCGTCCAGGCCCGGACCGCGCGCAGGGACGCCCCACGGGCCGCCGCCGTCTCGAACGCGAACCGCAGCACGTCGGCGCTGTCCTCCGGCGCGCCCTCCTGCCCCACGACGATCTCGCGTCCGGCGGCCTCACCGGACGGGCTGTCCCCGGCGCGGACCAGCACGACGGGACGCGGCGACTCGACGATCACCTGCTGTCCGACGGAGCCCAGCAGGAAGCCGACGACCGCGCCGTGTCCACGCGAGCCGAGCACCAGTGCCTCGGCGTCACCGGCGGCGCCGACCAGCGACTCGACCGGCGAACCCTCCACCGGCTCCGTCGTGATCTCCAGCTCCGGGTGGCGTTCCGCCACGCCGCGTGCCGCTTCGGCGAGCGTTTCCCGGGCCCACCGCTCCTGCCCGTCCCGGTCCACGGTGACCGCCTCGTGCGGCTCCCACCGCCAGGCGTGCACCACCCGTAGCGCCAGGCCCCGGCGTACGGCCTCCCGGCCGGCCCACGCCAGCGCGGCGAGGCTCTCGGGCGTGCCGTCCACTGCGGCGGTGATCGGGCGCGTCGTCATCGTCCACCTCTCTGTGTCACTCACGGCTTGCAGGGCAAGTCTTCCCTACCCTCGCCGCATGACCCTGGAGTGGGAACAGATCGTGGTGGACTCGGCTCAGCCCGAGGTCCTGGGCCGTTGGTGGGCGAAGGCCCTCGACTGGGTCGTCGTCGACGACTCGTCCGAGGAGTACGAGATCCGGCCGGCCCCGGACCGTCTTCCGGGGCTGCTCTTCGTACGGGTCCCCGAGGCCAAAACCGTCAAGAACCGTCTCCACCTGGACTTCCGCCCCGACGACCAGGGGGCGGAGGTCGCCCGGCTCCTGGCGCTCGGCGCCCGCCACGCGGACGTGGGCCAGGGTGACGAGCCGTGGGCAGTGCTGATGGATCCGGAGGGCAACGAGTTCTGCGTACTCGCCGCGCACGAGGGCTGACTCCGCCGGTCCGAGTCGGTAGCAGCCGTCGTCGCCGGTCGCAGCACGGCTCAGTGGGTATCGGGGCGGGCGAGCCGCTGCCAGACGGATTCGAACCATCGCCGCGCGTGCTCCACGAACCTCGATCCCGGCGAGTCGGGGTCGTCGTCCTTGACGTGGTGCGTGAGCGCGGCCCCCGAGCTCAGCACGTCCGTGACGTTGATCATCTCTCCGTTCAGGGCGAGGGGGCGCTGGACGACCTCGTAGAAGCCGTGCAGGGCTGCCACGTCGTTGATCAGGTACAGCTTGAACGACGGCACCAAAGAGACCCGATGGAAGGTGAAGCGCACGGAGGGAACGAGCCTGGAAGTGAACAGATCACTCAGCGTGCTGTGCAGCTGAGTGAGGTGGCGCCGTGTGATGTCGAGGCCACGTTCCTTCAAAGCGGCGTCGTCCGCCGCGTCCGTCGAGCGCCAGTAGGGAAAGTCGAGCGACTCACTGGGCACCAGCACCCGCAGGGTGATGCTCTGGGGGGCTATCTGCCCGGCGTAGATGCGCTCCGCCTGCAACCGGATGTGTGCGGACAGGGACTCCGACGTCAGGGTGAAGACATCGAGGGTCACTTTCCGTTGTTCGAAGGCCTCGACGATGACGGGGCCCAGTGCGACCGGACCGCGCCCCTGCTCGACGCCCGTCGGCGAGTGGCTCCGGACACCCCTGATCACGCGAGATCCGCTGCCCTGCCGCAGATCGATCCATCCCTCGTCCCGGAGCTCCCGGAGCGCCCGCCCCAGAGTGTCGCGTGAGACTTCGAGCTCGCCGGCCAAGAGGCGCTGGGGCGGGAGCAGGGAGCCCAGCGGGTAGCCGCCGTCGGTGATACGCCTTCGCAGTTCGGCCGTGACACGCTCCAGCCGGGCGCCGCCACCATGTCTGTCCGGCTGAGCCGTCGGCCCGCTCGTCTCGTTCGCGTCGGTGCTCTCGGAGCGGGGATCCCCGTACGCGCGGTCGTACAGCTCCTTGAAGTGCTCCACGGTGTCGGTGGGGCGGCGTCGCGCGCCGGCGAGCTTCGTCAGCTCCTCCACCAGGAGCTCGACCACTCCCCAGCGTGGGAGAACCGGCTTGGTCAGGGCCTGATGGATCGTCGTGTAACTGACGACGCCCTGCCCTCCGACGGCCTTCTGCAGGTCCCGGGAGGACGGCCACCCGGCGCGGCCGTGGAGCGCGTGGAGGGCCCGGTTCAGTTCACGCAGGGGGCCTTCAGGCAGCTCGGGAGCCTTCCAGCGTGACATGGGCGACTCCCCCGCGCTGTCAGAAACTGTCAGACGTCATCCGCCTCTCATGATGCGGGTCTTGCCTTGTTCTGTCAGCACCTGTGCGAAGTTGTGGATGTTCATCAGGATTCGTTGGTGCGGGAGCGACACGGTCGACGCTGATCAGCAGGACACGTCACCGTCGGAGGCCGTGATGAACGAGATCAGTACCCGCATGCTCGTACTGCTGGTGGTGGGCGCGCTCACCGCCTACGTCGCCCATCGCGATCCCGGCGTCGGGGCGGCGATCGCCGTGGGGGTGATCGTCATGGCTCTCTTCCATGACCTGCTCGGCAAGTAGCGCGCCCGGGGTCGCCCGGCGCGGCGAAGGCGAGGGAAGTCCGCTTGACCTCAGGGGCGGCGGTCGATCAAGGTCGAGGGGGAGGCGTCCGGGATTCGGGCGTCATCGAGAATCGTGCGGAGCGGGGTGGATGCGTTGATCCAGATGGCCGAGATCCGGGAGGCGGCCGAGAAGATCGCCGGGCATGTCGTGCGGACGCCCACGGTCCCGAGCCCGGGGCTGTCCGCGCTGCTGGGTGTGCCGGTCGTCGCGAAGTTGGAGTTGTTGCAGCGGACCGGTTCGTTCAAGGCCCGTGGTGCGGTGGCGAAGTTGCTGACGTTGACGGACGGCGAGCGGGCGGCCGGGGTCGTGGCGGTCAGCGGCGGGAATCACGGCATCGCGCTGGCGCACATGGCGGCCGCGCTGCACATCAAGGCGACGGTCGTGATGTCCCGGACCGCGCCCAGGCGCGCCGCCGACCTCGTCGAGGCGGCCGGTGCGACGCTGCGCCTCACCGACGGCATGGCCGAGGCGTTCGCCCTCACCGACCGGCTGCGCTCGGAGGGTCTCACCCTCGTCCACCCGTTCGACGACCCGGTGGTGATCGCCGGTCAGGGCACGGTCGGCCTGGAGTTCGCCGAAGACACCCGGGACAGTGAGGGCGGCGGTGCTCTCACCGACGTGCTGGTGAGTATCGGTGGTGGCGGGCTCGTCTCCGGTGTCGCGACCGCGTTCAAGACCCTGCGCCCGGACATCCGTGTCTGGGGCGTGGAGACCGTCGGCGCCACGGCCATGGCGCAGGCACTGGCGGCTGGCGGTCCCGTGACGGTCCCGCTCTCCTCGATCGTCACCACGCTCAGCGCCCCCTCCGCGTCCCGGCTCACCTACGACCATGTCTCCGCGCTCGTCGAGGACGTCCTCGTGGTGCCGGACGCCGAGGCGGTCCAGGGTGTCCTCGACCTCGCCGAGCACGCCAAGGTGTGGACGGAGCCCGCCGCCGGGTGCCTGCTGCCCGCGGCCCGTCAGGTGCTGGAGCGGGTGGGCGAGGGCGCGCGACTGGGTCTCGTCGTGTGCGGCGGCAACGCGACCGCGGCCGACGTCACGGACTGGGCGCGACGGTTCGGACTGCTGTGACCCCGGCCCGCCTCACCCGGCGGCGGCGGCCGGGTTCACCCCGTCATCGTCACCCCGGTCACCGGCTCCCCTCAACACCCTTGCGGTGCACCGTACTTGAAGCCGCTCGCACCGCACCCGGCATAATGCACGAGTGACCACCCCCACCGCTCTCTCGGACGCCGGCCCTGCCCGGCGCACCCCGGTCGTCATCGTCGGCGCCGGACCCGCCGGGCTGACCGTCGGCAACCTCCTGCGGGCCGCCGCCGTGGACTGTGTGGTGCTGGAGACCGAGAGCCGGGAGTTCGTCGAGCGGCGGCCGAGGGCCGGGTTCCTCGAGGAGTGGGCGGTACGGGCGCTGGAGCGGCGCGGGCTGGCCGACGGGATCGTGGAACGGGCGCCGGTGCACACGGAGTTCGAGTTCCGCTTCGATGGTGGGCGACAGCGGTTCCCGTACACGGAGATCACCGGGCACCACCACTACGTGTATCCGCAGCCGCTGCTCGTGACGGATCTGGTGCGGGAGTACGCGGACGTCCGGGGCGGCGACATCCGCTTCGGGGTGCGCGACGTCGAACTGCACGACCTCGACGGCGACCGGCCCTCGGTGTCGTACACGGATGCCGAGACCGGTGAACGCCACCTTCTCCCCTGCGAGTTCGTCGCCGGCTGCGACGGCGCGCGGGGCGTCACGCGGACCGCGATCCCCGCGGAGCACGCCACCGTCGCCCGGCACGACCACGGTGTCGGCTGGCTGGCGCTGCTCGCGGAGGCGCCCCCGTCGTCCGACTGCGTCGTCCTCGGCGTGCACCCCCGCGGCTTCGCCGGGCACATGGCGCGCAGCCCCGAGGTCACCCGCTACTACCTGGAGGTCCCGGTCGGCGACGATCCGGCGAACTGGCCCGACGAGCGGGTCTGGTCCGAGCTGCACACCCGCCTCGCGGCGCCCGGCTCCCGGCCGCTCACCGAGGGTCCGCTGATCGAGAAGCGTGTGCTCGACATGCACAGCTACGTCACCGAGCCGATGACGTACGGCCGTCTCCATCTCGCCGGTGACGCCGCGCACCTCGTCGCGCCCATCGCCGCGAAGGGCATGAATCTCGCCCTGCACGACTCCCTGCTCCTCGCCGACGCCCTCATCGCCTACCTCGACAAGGGCGACGACCGCGGACTGCGCGGGTACTCGGACGCCTGTCTGCGCCGTGTCTGGCACTACCAGGAGTTCTCACAGTGGCTGGCGGAACTGCTGCACGGGCCGTCGTCCGGCGACGCCTTCCGGGCGGGCGCGGCCACCGCCCGGCTGCGCCGCGTCCTGGGCTCCCCCGCCGCCGCGTCGACCTTCGCGGAACTGTTCATCGGCAAGGGCACCGACCACTAGGCCAGAGCGGGCGTCCGGGCTCTCAGTGGCCGTGGTGGCAGCAGCCGTCCTGTCGCATCAGCCGCCCGACCTCCAGCCAGCCCTCCTCGGGCTCCGCCTCCATCGCGCGCCGCGCCGTGGGCCGGTACGCGGCCACCAACTCCTCGGCGGCGTGAGGGACTCCGCCCCTGAGGACGGACACCGTACGGACCAGGTCGGCGAAGTCGGTGAAGGGGTCGCCGTCGACGACGGTCAGGTCGGCGAGCCTGCCCGTCTCGACCGTGCCCAGGTGGTCGTCGAGGCCGAAGAGGCGGGCCGGGAGGACGGTCGCGGTGCGCAGGGTCTCGGCGGGGGTGAGTCCGCCTTCGTGCAGGGCCCGCAGGGCGATGTGGAGGAAGAGGCCCACGGGGCCGAGCGGCTGGTCGGTGCCGAGGGCGACGGTGCCGCCGGCCGCGAGGATCCGCCGGTAGACGTCGGTCTCGGTGCGCAACGCGGTCAGTTGGGCCGGTGTCGGCGCGACCCCCGCGGCCCGGCGTACGAAGGCGGCGTCCCAGGGGGGCATCACGACGGTCACACGGGGGTCGTCGGCGAGGGACGGGTCCGCGCCGATGAGGGGCGCTGCCGTGAAGGGCGTGGCGATGAGGGAGAAGTCCATGCCCGGCGCGGTGTAGATCTCCTCCACGTCCTGGAGCGCTCGCCCGGTCGTGGTGATGGCATGACCGAACTCGGCGCGCTGGGTCGCCTGCAGATGGGTCGTCAGGTCCTGTCCGAGCTGCACTCCCGGCGAGAGGAGGTGGCCGCCGGTGCGTACGCCGAGGCGTTCGTGGGCGAAGCGAACGGCCTCGCTCATCACCCAACCGGGCGCCCTCACATATGTCTTGACGAAGTCCCAGTCGAGCGCCGCGCCGCGCTCCAGGGAGCGGCGCAGTCCGGCCTTCGTCCGGTGGGCGCGTCCCATGCTGTACGCGACACGTGCGCCGTCGAGGAGTTCGCCGGTGGTGAGCAGCCTGGGTCCGGCGAGTCGGCCGGCGTTCACCTCCTCGCGGATGCGGACCTGCTCGTAGGCGAAGCCGCCGAGGGAGACGGCCGTGGTGACGCCGTAGGTCAGCTGTCCGGCGGCCTGGCG
Source organism: Streptomyces sp. NPDC012510 (assembly GCF_042955065.1). Classification (NCBI taxonomy): domain Bacteria; kingdom Bacillati; phylum Actinomycetota; class Actinomycetes; order Kitasatosporales; family Streptomycetaceae; genus Streptomyces; species Streptomyces sp. NPDC012510. Next base: position 243,367 of record NZ_JBIBEN010000009.1, on the reverse strand, counting down.
GCTGCCGTAGGTGCTGTGCCAGGGGTGGGTGTGGGTGTCCCACAGGCCGGGGATCACGGTCTGCGCGGAGGCGTCGACGCGGCGCAGGGCGGCCCGGCGGCCGCCCCGGTGCGGTTCCACGGCGGTGACGCGGCCGCCGCGTACGACGATGTCGACGTCGTCGCGGACACTCTCACCGGTGCCGTCCCACAGGCGCCCGGCGTGGACGACGGTGTCTGCGGGTGTGGGCCGGGTGCGGTCGAGCGGCACACGGACGGTCCGGGGTTCGCCTCCGGTCGCGCCGATGAGGCGGAGCCGGGTGCCGGACTGGTAGAGCAGGGTGGTGGAGTCGCCGGACCAGGTGGGGTGGTCGGCGGGTTCGGTGGTGAGGGTGCGCAGTTCGCCGCGCGGGGTGCCGTCGGGGGTGACGGGGAGCAGGCACAGCGCGGACTCCACGATCACGGCCAGCGAGCGCCCGTCGGGTGACCAGACGGGCCCGGAGTCGTAGCGGTCGGCGATCGAGGTGTGGGGCGCGACCGCGTGCAGCCGGTCGGCGCCGGTCGTGCTGTCCACGACTCGGATCAGGTTGTAGCCCTCGCGGAAGCGGGCACCCAGACGGTTGCGATCGCACAGGGCGAGGTACCGGCCGTCGGGCGACCAGCTCGGCCTGCCGGGGAGGCCTCCGCCGCCCAGCGGGGCCGCGAGGACGCGTTCCTCGCCGCTGTCCAGGTCGCGTACGACGAGTTGTCCCGTCAGGTCGAGGGCGGCCAGTCGCCGTCCGTCGGGGGACAGGGCGGGCATGACCCGGCCGCCGGTCGCCAGCGCGGTCTCGTCACCGGTGGCGAGGTCGTGCCGGTACACGCCGAGAAGTCCGTCGCGGTCGTCGGCGTAGACGAGGGACCTTCCGTCAGGTGCCCAGGAGGGTGCGAGCAGGTAGCGGGTCGGCGGCGACTTCCGCAGCCGCTTCGGCGGGCGCCCGCCCGAAGTACCGCCCAGCCACAGGGAGTTGAGGGCGGCGAAGGCGACGCTGCGGCCGTCCGGCGACAGTGCGGGCAGATGGATGCCGCGCACGGGCCGTACACGGGCCTCCCCGAGGTCGTACTCCTTGACCCGGTAGCGCGGCCGGTCCACCGGGAGCACGCCCTCGAAGGGGATCGCTTGCGGACGCGTCGGTGCTTCGGGGCGTACGAGGGTGAACCTGCCGTCCAGGGTCAGCAGCAGTTCGCCTCGCGCCGTCCAGCGTGGCGGCACGGGTGCGATGTCACCGTGGACCGGGAGGGGCTTCCCGTCGACGACGAGGGTGCAGGAGCCGCTCGGGGAGGCGGTGGTGCGCAGGTACGCGAGGCGGCCGTCGGGGGCGAGGGCCGGGGTCATGATCTGGGCCGCGGCGGTTTCGGTGTGTTCCACGACGACCGTACCGGTGCCGTCGGCGGCGACCGCGGCGACGGTGCGGGACTCCACGGACGGCGTGGTGCCCGAGGTGACGACCTCGGCACGCACGAACAGCAGCCGGGTGCCGTCCGGTGACCAGGTGGGGTCGAAGTCCTCCCACCTGCCGTCCTGGAGGGGCCCGTCCTGGCCGGGGAGGCCGGTGACGGGGGTGATGTCGCCGCTGTTCAGGTCGAGGATGTGGATGCGGTACGGGCTGCCGCCCAGGGGGCTGCCGGGGTCACCGCCCCGTTCGGAGCCGAAGGCGAGCCGGGTGCCGTCGGGCGACCAGGCAGGCGCCCGGTCGTCCCAGGGGCCGTCGGTGCGTTGCCGCAGGTCGGAGCCGTCCGGGCGCATGGTCCACAGATGGAAGCCGCCGCCCTGGTAGGCACAGAACGCGACGAGGGTACCGTCCGGGGAGTACGTGGGCCGGTTGGGTTCGAGGCCGGCCGGGGTGAGGGGGACCGCTGTGCCGCCGGTGCGCGGCAGGGACCACAGGCCGCTCTGGATCTCGGCGATCAGTGTGTCGCCTGCGGGCGCTAGGGTCGCCGAGCCGTTGGTGGCGCGGGTGAAGGTGAGGGAGAGGCCGGAGCCGGGTGTACGGGGCATGGCGGTGGCGGGTGTGCTCGATCCGACGGTGCCGGCGGTGCCGAGGACTGCTACGGCCCCGGTGGCGGCCAGGAGTTGACGGCGGGTCAGGGGCGGGGCGGAACGACTCTGGTCTCGGTCCATGGCACCGAACGCTCGCGCACCACCCGGAACGGAGGCAACACCACGCTTCACGCCATCGGAGGGCCTCGCTCCCCGGGCGACGGCGCCCGGTGTCACTTGCGGGTCGCGGCGACCCGGATCCACGCCGGCAACGCGAACCAGCACAACAGGTACCAGAGGACCACGCACGCCACGAGCCAGGGCACGTACGCGTCGTGGGTGGCCACCCGGAGGATCAGCAGCAGCGCCGCGGTCATCGTCGCGAGGAGCAGGATCAGGCCGACGACGGTCAACCGGGCCGCCCAGCGCACCGCGTCCGGTTTGATGCGTCTGCCGGCGACGATCCGGTGGAAGGAGACGGGTCCGATGAGGGCGCCGGTGGCGGCCGCGCCGAGGACCACGGTCGCGATGTAGATGTCCTTCTCCGTCCGTGGCAGGTCCGCGTAGCGCGGGGTGAACACGACGGTCAGCAGGAAGCCGAAGAGGATCTGCACCCCGGTCTGGGCGACCCGCACCTCCTGGATGAGCTCGCCCCAACGACGGTCGGCCCGCTCGTCCTCGGTCTCGTCGCGGCCTCGGCCCTGGTTGCCGTACACCTCGGTCACGCGTCCTCCCGGTCGGGTCGGTGTCCCCTTCCCTGGATGGCGCCCTGACCTCGATGCGCAAGCACACACCCGCACCACTTCACTCACACGAGTGAATCCAGGTGGCGGATCGGTCACGTGTGTCAGTACCGGCCCAGCGTGACTGCGGTTGCCCCGAGCCTCCCCGGAGGGCGGCTCACACCCGGCGCCAGCGCGCCATGGCGAAGGAGAACAGGCCGAACAGCACGAGGCCCGCCGCGACACACGCCAGCAGGGCCGGGCCCGCCGGTGCTTCGGCGAAGGAGCGAAGGGTGTCGTCGAGGCCCTTGGCCCGGTCCGGCTCGTACGCGACGGCGGCGTGAACGGCGAAGCCGCCGGCCACCGCGAACACCAGCCCGCGCGCGGCCCCGCCGACCATCCCGGTCAGATCGACGGCCCGCCGCGTGCGGCGGGACATCTCACCGAGCCGAAGATGCTTGTGGTACGAGCGCATCAGGGCGCGTACCGCGATCCACACGCCCGCCACGATCACGCCGACGCCCGCCGCGCCCACGAGCCACTGCCCGCCGGGGAGTTCGAGGGCTCGCGCCGTCACGTCCCGCGACTGCTCGTCGCTGGAACCGCCGCCGCTGCCGCCACCGCTGTTGTCACCGGCCGCGAAGGTCAGCACCGAGTAGGCGACGAAGGCGTAGAAGACGAAGCGCGCCGCGGACGCGAGCCGCTTCGTCGTCTTGCGGCCGTCCGGGCCGACCGCGCCGAACACGGCCTCCGACAGCCGCCACAGTGCCATGCCCACGAGGCCGATCCCCAGCGCCCACAGCATGACGGAGCCCAGCGGCTTCTCCGAGATCTCCGCGAGCGCACCCTGGCGGTCGGCCTGCTCCGAGCTCCCGCCGAAGGCGATCTGCAGGGCCAGCGCCCCGACCAGCAGATAGATGACGCCGCGTGCGGTCAGCCCCGCCCGCGCCGCCCCCTCTGTCACCGAACCGCGCGCCGCGCGGCCCCGCCCCACCCCCAAGGTCGTCATCGGCCGCGCCCCTGCCTTCCCTCGACCCGAAGCTGCAACTGGACCTCCTGGTCACCGGCGTCCACGCCCACCTGGTGCACGGTGTACTCCTCCTCGAGGGCAGCCCGCAGCAGCCGTACGGCGGGCGGGCTGCCCTGGACCTCGACCGTGACGGACTCGGACGGCGCTTCGGGACGGTCCTCGGCGTCGGCGGGAACGGCGGACGTGTCGTACATGCCGGTCCACATCGTCGGCCGGTCGGTGCCGGTCTCGTGCGGCGGATCGTCGGGGCGCCGGTCGGACTCGAAATGGGCGCGCAGACAGGCGAAGACGCGTTCGGCGTCCTGGGCGGAGCAGTCGCAGAGCACGACCTCCACCTGGGACACGGGCAGACTGGGCAGGGTCACGAGCGTTTCTCCCTGGTGTGGACGACAGGGTGCGGGTACCCCCATGGTGTGCCCGAAACAGGGTTCCCGCAGGTCGCGCGCGAGGGCGCCCGGCGGGGGCGGGACCGACCCGGTGGACCGTCCGCCGCCCCTGGGCATCGCCCGATTCCCGCGGGCCCTCCCGGGCCGTGGGCTATGTTGAGTGGTCGTGGGAGACGAAGGAGGCGCGCGGGTGCCATCGCCGCAGCAGGCACGTGCGCAGGCATCAGCGATCACGTCCGGGCGGACCGCGCCGGACACCGAGCAGTCGCCCACGTCCCGGCTCAGGGAGCTGTTCGACGGGCCCCGGCTGTCCCCCGGGCAGCGGCGGATCGCCCAGTACCTGATCGAGCACATCACCGAGGCGGCGTTCCTGTCGATCACCGATCTCGCGGAGCGGGTGGGCGTGAGCCAGCCCTCGGTGACCCGGTTCGCGGCGGCCGTCGGCTTCAGCGGCTACCCCGCCCTGCGGGAGCGGCTCCAGACCATCGCCCTCGCCACGCTGGGCAGCGCCCCGGGCCTCTCCGCGGCGGACCGCAGCAACGAACTGCAGGCGGCCGTGGACGCCGAGATCGAGAACCTGGAAAACCTGCGGCGCGACTTCGCCGACCCCGACCAGGTCATCGAGATCGGTCGCGCGCTGTCCCGCTCGGCACCGCTGACCGTCCTGGGCCTGAGGATCTCCGGCGCACTCGCCGAGTACTTCGCGTACGCCGCCCGCCGCATCCACCCCGACGTACGGCTGGTGACGAAGGGCGGCACGGTCGCCTACGACACCCTGCTGCAGTCCCGGGAGGCCGGCGGCACCTGGGTGCTGGCGTTCTCCATGCCCCGGCACGCGCAGGAGACCCTGACCGCGCTGCGGGTGGCCCACGGCGCCGGGCTGAGGGTGGCCCTGGTCACCGACCTGGCGCTGGGGCCGCTCGCGGACGAGGCCGACGCCGTCTTCGCCACCGGGACCGGATCACGGCTGGTCTTCGACTCCTACGCGGCCCCCGTGATGATGTCCTCCGCCCTGCTCCAGGCCATGACGGACGCCGACCCGGAGCGGACCCAGGCCCGTCTGGAGGCGTACGAGCAGGTCTCGGAGCAGCACCAGTTCTTCCTCAGGGAGTGATCCCCTTCGTCCCACATGAGAGGACAGCAGGGGATTATTCACAACTTCTCCGGCATGAATTTTTTCATGCCCTTGCAAACTCATCGGTATATATAAATACTGCTCGCGGATCGTGACCCGGTGCAACGCCGGGTCACCCAGTCCGCCCGGGTCCGTCCGCTCCTACCCGCCACGGCGCCCGGGGTGAGGCGGCCCCGGCCATCCCCTAGACCGGGGCCGCCCGGACTCCACCCGAGTCGGACCCACTGGCGTCGATGCAAGACCGGAGCGTTGAACATGGCCCTCACCTCCTCACCGATCCGTACTGACTGGCCGTGTCAGGTCAAGACACCCGGCAGTTACGACTGGGAGAGGTCCGCGGCCAAGTGGTTGCGCGAGCTGGTGCCGGCCCGTTACGGCAGCTACCCGGCGATGCTGCGCCATCCGGTCCTGCTCGCCCGCCACGCCCAGATCCAGGTCGAGCACGAGATCCGCGTCGCCCGCACCGCGCTGCAGACCGCCCGCTCCGAACTGCCGCGCCTCGGCATGTCCGAGTCGGTCATCGAGCACACCATCAAGATGTACGCCGCCGAGGTCATGCAGCTCAACCACATCGCCCGCTCCATCCGGGCCGTCAGCCAGGCCCTCGTGGACCACAACCTGGCCCGCGCCGCGCACTGACCCGCCCGCGCCCCCGCGTGCCGCGATACACGGCGCCCGCGCAGGGAAGACGATGGACAGGGCACCAGCCGGGCACGACGCCCGGCGCTAGCGAGGGGCGGGACCGATGGATTCCTGGACATGGGGTGTGATCATCGCGATCGCGCTGGTCGCGGCCGCCGTCCTGGGCGTGGCCGTGTGGCTGCTCCTGCGGCTCGTCCGCACCCGACGCGAACTTCGCCGGGCCGGCCTCCCCACGGGCCCCAAGTGGGTCTTCTGGGGCGCCGTGCTCTACCTCGTCCTCCCCACGGACCTCGTGCCCGACCCGGTCTACCTGGACGACATCGGCGTCCTGCTGCTGGCCCTGAGGTCGATGCGCACCGGCCGCCAGGACGCCCTGGCCGGCGAGCCGCGGGAGGGCACGGGAACCGCCCTGCGGGGGTGAGACGTTGTCGGGCTGACGGTCACTGCGACGGACGGCACCGATGAGCGAGCTGGTACCCGGGGGCAATCTCCCCCTGCCGGGCGGCACCCTGACGATCAGGGTCGCGGGCCCCTTCGACGTGTCGGCGCTCATCACCGACGACACCGGCAGGGTCCGGGGCGACGCCGACTTCGTGTTCTACAACCAGCCGAGCGCACCGGGCGCCCGCCTGACCGGCGAGACCTTGACGGTGGACCCCCTCGGCCTCCGCCCCGGCGCGACCCGCCTCACCGTCGCCGTCAGCCCCGCCGACCCGGGCACACCGTTGGGCCATCTGCCCGCCCCGACCCTGCTCGTCACAGGGACCGGCGGCCGGACCCTCGCCCGCTTCACACCGCCGAGGCCCCAGCGGGAGACCGTACTGCTCCTGGCGGAGCTGTACCACAAGGAGACGGGCTGGAAGGTCCGGGCACTCGGGCAGGGTTACGCGGACGGACTGGCGGGAGTCGCGAGGGACTTCGGCGTGGACGTGATCGAGGAAGCGTCCGCACCGGGCCCCCGGAGCGGGCGCGGGGCTGCGCCACGGTCGGCTCCACCGCGCGAGCGCGATCAGCCCCCACGCGCACGCGCCGTACCCACATCCACACCGACCCACGACTCGGACGGCTTCCTCGCCCTGGTCAACTCCATCCGGGCCACGGCGGGTTCCCCGCCCGTATCACTGAACCGCCGACTCACCACGGCGGCCCGAGCCCACGCCACCGCGATGGCCGCACAGGGCAGACTCGCGTCCGAGGGCACCGACGGCCTCTCCGTCCACCAACGTGTCACCGCAGGCGGTTACGCGTACCTCACCATCGGCGAACACCTGGTCTCCGGCCCCCGCACCCCCGCCGAGTTCGTGGACTACTGCCTCTCCGACCCACGCACCAGGCAGACCCTGTGCGAACCGGCCTGCGTCGAAACCGGCTTCGGCCACGCGCCCGACCCCCGCTCGGGAACCGTGTTCTGGACGGCACTGTGGGCCCGCCCGTTCTCCCCCCTCGGGCTTCGGCAGACCGCCGCCGAGGTCATCGCCCTCACCAACGCCGAGCGCGCCACGGCCGGCCTGCCCCCGCTCTCCCCCGACCCGCACCTCACCGCCGCAGCCCAGGCGCACAGCGCCGACATGGTGGCGCGGGCCTTCTACGCGCACACCTCCCCCGACGGCGGCGAACCGTGGCACCGCGCGGCGGCGGCCGGCTCCGCCCTGCGGTCCATCGGAGAGAACATCGCCTGCGGTCAGCGCTCCGCCGCCGAGGTCGTGCGCGGCTGGATGGACAGCCCCGGGCACCGCGCGAACATCCTGAAACCCGGCTTCACCCGTATCGGTGTCGGCTTCGTCGGCGGCGGCGCGGCCGGTACGTACTGGACCCAGTTGTTCGGCGGCTGAAACCGACCCGCCGAACCGTCCCTCTTTCGAGTCGGGTAACTCACCTTCCCACCTGGCTACTTGACTGTCCGTGACCACTCGACTCCAATGCACCTGTCGATGACAACGGGTGACGGGAGACGGATCAGATGGTTTCGAGAACGGCCGCCACGGGCGTGGCGACGCTGGGCGCGGTCATGTTGTCCCTCATGACGGCCCCCGCCCAGGCGGCCCCGCTCACGGGGCCCGACACGCCCGCGCTGCGGAAGGCGCTGCGCACGGCGCTGAAGCAGGGTGCGCCGGGCGCGTTCGCCAGGGTCGACGACAACGGCACGGTGCACCATCTGGCCGAGGGTGTCGCGGACCGGACCACCAAGCGGGTCCTCGGCACCGGGGACCGCATCCGCGTCGGCAGCGTCACCAAGACGTTCACGGCGGTGGTCCTGCTGCAACTGGTCGACGAGGGCAGGGTCAAGCTCGACGCCCCGGTCAACACGTATCTGCCGGGCCTGCTGCCCGACAAGCGGATCACCGTGCGTCATGTACTCAGCCACCGCAGCGGTCTGTACGAGTACACCAACACGCTGTTCTCCCCCTCCGTGGCGGGGTTCGAGAAGGTGCGCAACAAGGTCTTCACCTATCGCCGGCTGATGGACCTGTCGCTCGCCAAGCCCCTCACCAACAAGCCGGGCTCGGCCTACTCGTACTCGAACGCCAACTTCGTCGTCGCCGGCATGCTCATCGAGAAGGTCACGAAGAAGCCGGTGGGGACGGCGTACCAGGACCGGATCATCAAGCCGCTGAAGCTGGCCGACACCTTCTACGTCCATCCGAAGAACACCATCCCGGGACGGCACTCCCGCGGCTACATGACCGCCGACTCGACCGGCCGGAAGATCGACTCGACCCAGCAGACGGCGTCGTGGGCGCAGAGCGCGGGAGCGATGGTGTCCAGCGCCAAGGACCTGAACAAGTTCATGTCCGCGCTGGTGAAGGGCAAGCTCACCTCGGCCGCCCAGCTCAAACAGATGCTGAGGTGGACACCGGTGAGCAGCACCCAGGCGTACGGGCTGGGGCTGCGCCGGCGTGATCTGTCGTGCGGGGTCTCGGTGTACGGGCACACGGGGACCGTGCAGGGCTACTACACCTGGGCGTTCACCTCGAAGAACGGCAAGCGCGGTGTCACCTCGTTCGCCAACACGTCCAACAACGGCACGGTGTACGCGACCATGAACAGCACGCTGGAGTCCACCTTCTGCGGCTGATCCGCCGGTCACCGGGAGACGAGGCCGGCTGCGGTCTCGGTCCGTCCGCCGACGGGGGTGGCCGGGGCGCCGGGGCGGTGGCTGCCGCGGTACCGGGCCGGGTGGCTTCGGTGCGGGATGTCCAGCCGTCGGGGTTCGTCGCCGTCGAGGGTGACCGGCTCGCCGTGGTGGTGGATCGTCAGCGAGTCACCGGAGAGCAGTTCGCAGGTGGCGTACCGGGGCCTGATCTCCACGCGCAGACAGGTGTCGAGCAGCACGACTCCGAAGGCGAGCGGGCTCAGGCGCTCGGGGAGGCAGGGTGCGAAGCCGGCGGTCGTGCCGTGGTGACGCAGCCCGCCGACGCTCGCGACGAGCGCCGTCCGAGCGCCGTCCGAGTGCCGGCGAGGGAGGCCATGTGGAGGCCGTCGCGGGTGTTGTGCTCCAGGTCCTCCAGATCCATCAGCGCCGTCTCGGTCAGACAGCCGTAGTGCTCGTGGACGCCGAGTTCGTGGTCGTGAGGGACGTACATGACCTGGGCGGCGTCGCGCCGGGCGGCGCTCTCCCGCGTGAGGCGGCGACCACACGTACTGCTGTGCGGCGCGCTGGAGCAGCGCGAGCGCGGTCGTCGGGCACGACCAGGTGTCCGAGTACGCCGGTCCGGTCTACCGTCGTGCGCATGTCCCTGACCTTCGACTTTCTGCTGGAGCGGGCCGCCTGCCTCGTCCGCCCCGGCCGCCGGGCCCTGCTGGGCATCACCGGGAGCCCCGGCGCGGGCAAGACCACCCTGGCCGAGCGGCTGACTTGTACGTTGAACGGCGACGGCGAGCCCTGGGTCGCCCATGTCCCGATGGACGGCTTCCACCTCGCCGACGCCGAACTCGACCGCCTGGGCCGCCGACACCGCAAGGGGGCACCGGACACCTTCGACGCGGCGGGCTACGCGGCGCTGCTGGAGAGGCTGCGCGGCGACGAGGACGGGATCGTCTACGCCCCGAGCTTCGAACGCACGCTGGAACAGCCCGTAGCCGGCTCGATCCCGGTGCCGCCCGGCGCCCGTCTGGTCGTCACCGAGGGGAACTACCTCCTCCTGGACCGCGGAACCTGGCCATGTGTCCGCTCGCACCTGGACGAGGTGTGGTTCTGCGATCTCGACGAGCCCGAGCGGGTACGCCGGCTGGTCGCCCGTCACGAGGAGTTCGGCAAGGCGCACGAAGAGGCGGTCACCTGGGTCCTGGGCACGGACCAGCGCAACGCCGATCTGGTGGCGGCGACCAGGCGCCACGCGGACCTCGTGGTGCCGCAGGCGGCGATGCCGAGACCGGAGGCGCGACCGTAGCGACGGCGGAGGTCCGGGAAAGGCCGGAGATCCTTCGGCGAGGCCCGGTCCAGGCCTGTTGCGAAAGCGGCGTCGTACGCCCCCGGAGTGCCGGCTGGACGTGCAGCGAACCGAGCCGGCGTGGGAGGTGCACGGGGTTCAGCACTTACTGTCCGGGGTGGCCATGGCGTGGTTCGGCGGCGTCACACGCCGGGTGCGGGCCGGCGTGCGCGCAGGGCGAGGGTCAGTGTGTGGGGGCCGAGTCCACCGAGGTAGACACGGTTCCCGGTCGTCGCGTCGGTGCCGCCCACCACGGAGTAGTCCTGACCGGGGTCGTACCGCAGTACCTCGCTCCGGTCCGGCCCGGCGAGCGGTTCGCCCGCCTCCACGCCGGCCTCGACCCGGATCTCGTCGTCGCCGACCCGGTAGGTCATCGGCCCGGTGGTCAGGCACCAGCGTCCGTCGCCGATCGGTACGGCGCCCTCCGGTACGCCCCCGGGCCGGAAGGTCAGTTCGAGTGCCCAGGGCACCCGGGGTCCGCTGATGTCGATCCGCAGGTCGGCACCGTCCTCCCGCAGGTCCACCTCGACGCGGGTCGTGTGGGAGACCTCGTCCCGGGGCCGGTCCGGGAAGGCCATCGCGGCCGAGAAGCGTCCCTCGTCCCCCAGTTGGTAGACGCCTTCGTCCAGCCTCCGGTCCTTCGGGAGCGGCTGGTAATAGGCGGCGGTGTGGGTCTGGGTGAGCCGGTACCGGTTCTCGGCGGTCTGTCGCATGTCGGCGGCGCGGAACGGGCCCAGGTCGAAGAACCCCCGTGTCAGGCGGACCGCGTCGAGGACTGCGTCACCGGCGAACAGGCGCAGGAACGTGGGGTTGCAGGCGAGGCCCGAGCGGATGCGCCGGTGCTCGGGCACATCGGAGCCGCCGTAGACCACGGTGTGCGCGGTGGCCGTGGCGCGGGCGGCTAGGCGTGCGGTGGTGAGGTACCGGTCGCGCGGCAGTGTCTCCGCTGCCGGGGCCGGCAGGGCGCGGCACAGGTCCGGGGTGAGGAGGGTCTGGGCGAGCAGGTCGGGGTCGTCGATGCCGGCGGCGGCCGCCAGCCGTGCCGTCCGGGCGAAGTCGCCCCGGCCGGTGCGGATCGCGAGCAGCCGGTAGTGCGGCAGGTAGGGCGTCAGCGGGAAGGGTTGGTGCTGGTCCTGGCGGCGCGAGTGAACGGTCTCCACCGTGCCGTCCGGCCTGATCAGGTCCAGGGTGGTGGCGAGGTTGCGTTCGACGGCGTCCAGCAGGTCGGTGCGGCCGAGCACCTCGGCCAGGAGCAGCAGCGATGGGTTGGACACATGGGCCGCGTAGTTGGCGCTGCGTTCCGAGTACAGGCCCTCCGCGTCGATGTCGACGCCCTCGGCGAGCCACTCCTCGACGCGGTCGAGCAGCCGGTGGTCCGGGAAGGACCGGTGCAGACGGGCCAGTGCCGCGCACAGCTCCCAGCGGTGGTTCGGGGTGTGCACCCCGCCGGTCAGGAGGCTGTCGGTGGCGGCGCCGGCGATGTCGGCGAGCGCGGCGGTGACCTCGCGCAGTGCCGGTCCGGCGTCGGCGGCGAGGAGGTGCGCGTCGCAGACGTCGTTGACGGTGAACGCGGAGTCCGGGGGTGACTGCACGTTGTCGCCGCCGGCGAAGAGGCCGGTGGTGGTCTGTGTGGCCCGCAGTGCGCGCAGGTGGGTCGTCGCGGCGGCGACGGCCCGCGCGCTGCCGTGCAGGGCCGAGTCCGGGGAGCGGTATGCCGCGACCAGGGTCTTCACCCGCAGCGCCAGACCACGGTGCGGCACACCGGCGGGTTCCTCGTCGGGGTCGGCCGCCAGCGGGGTGGCCAGCCGGTCGGCGGCGCGGGCTGCCGCGCGGACGAACTCGTGGTCGAGCGGGGTGGGCAAGGTCAGTCCTTCAGTCCGGCGTTGATGTCGGCGTTCATGACGTACTTCTGGAACACCAGGAATACGACGATCAGCGGGACCATGGAGATGACCGATCCGCCGAGCAGCACCGACCAGTTGATGTTCTGCGCGCCGACGAGGCTCTGGATGCCGATCTGCACCGTGAACTTCTCGGGGTCGTTCAGCATCAGCAGCGGCCAGATGTAGTCGTTCCACCTCCACTGGAACGACAGGATGGCGAGCGTCAGCATGATGGGCCGGGAGAGCGGCACCATGATCCGCAGGAAGATCGACAGCTCCTTCGCGCCGTCGATGCGGGCGGCCTCGATGAGTTCGTCGGGGACCGTCAGGAAGAACTGGCGGAACATGAAGCAGCCGGTCGCGGTGAGCAGGGCCGGGAGGATGATGCCGGAGAGCGAGTTGTAGAAGCCGAGGTCGCGGACCACCAGGAACAGCGGGGCGAGCATGACCTCGGCCGGCAGCATCGTGGTGGCCAGGATGCAGAGGAAGAAGGCCTTGAGCCATTTGTTGTCGTACTTGGCCAGCGCGTACCCGGTGCAGCAGCTGACCCCCACCGTGAGGATCGTCGCGATCACGCACACGATGGTCGTGTTGATGAAGTACTCGGAGAAGTTGGAGCTCGCCCACGCTTCCTTGTAACCCGACACGGTCGGGTCGTCGGGGAACACCGTCAGCGGAAGGGAGAACAGGTCTCCCGCCGGTTTGAGGGAGCTGAGGACGAACCACAGCACCGGCACCCCGTAGAGGGCCGCGAGCACCCACAGCAGAGTCGTCGCGGGAATCGCGCGCCGAAGCCCGCCGCTCGCCGCGCCGCGGCGCCGCTTCCTGGGGACGGCCGGCACGGAGTCGGCGTCGACCTTGCGCACTGTGTCTGTGGTTGTCATCGGTTCTCCACCCGCCGGTTGACCAACATCTGGATGATCGCGACGGCCATCAGGATGAGCATGAGCACGAACGACGCGGCGCTCGCGTAGCCGATCTGGCCCGACTTGAACCCCGTCTGGTAGATGTACTGGACCAGCAGGTTGTTCGACGTTCCGGGTCCACCGTTGTTGAGGGAGGCGAACACCGCGTATTCCTTCATCGCGTGGATCGTGTTGAGCAGGATCACGATGAAGGACGTGGGGGCGATGCTCGGCAGTGTGATGCTGAAGAACTGGCGCCACGGACCGGCGCCGTCGAGCGCGGCAGCCTCGTAGTACGACGTCGGGACGTTCTTGATCGCCGCGATGAACAGCAGCATGGAGAAGCCCGTCCAGGCCCAGGCCGCCGCCACCACGACCACGAGCAGTGACAGGTCCGCGTTCGACTGCCAGGGAACGGCGCTTCCGCCGACCTTCTCGATGAAGTAGTTGACCAGTCCGAAGTTCTCACCGAACAGCCACCGCCACAGGACACCCACGATGATGGGCGACAGCAGCCACGGGATGAAGAAGAAGATGCGGGCGACCGACGCGCCCTTGGCGTTCTTGCTCACCAGCACGTTGGCGATGAGCAGCGACAACACGAAGTTCAGCGGAACGAAGAGCACGGTGTACAGCAGCGTGCGGGTCGTCGCGGCGTAGAAGGTCGAGTCCCCGATCAGCCTCTGGTAGTTGTCCAGTCCGACGAACTGGAACGCGCCCACGCCCGTGTAGTTCGTGAAGGAGTAGACGAGCCCGATCACCGCCGGCCAGAGGAAGAACAGCGCGAAGAGCACGACGTTGCCCGAGATGAGGACGAGCGGGGCGAGGGTGTACTTGCTTCGTCTCCTGGGCGGGCTCACGGACACGTCCGAAGCGTCCGGGGCGCGTTTGGTCATCTTCCTGACTCCGTGCTGGTGGAATGGGTTCCTGGAGGCTCAGGCCATGAGCCCGGCATCACGTGGGCGGTGTCCGCGGGCCGGACGGCGGGGTCTCGGCCCCGCCGTCCGGCCCGTCGGCCTATGGTCAGCCGCCGACCTGCTGGTTGTAGCCGTCCACGATGTTCTGCAGGGCCTTGTCGGCCGACTGCTCGCCGTTGATCGCCTTGCCGAGCTCCGCCTTGGTCGGGTCGTCTGCGAGGCTCTTGCCCTTCAGCACCCAGTTCGTCTGCGCGCTGTTGAAGTAGCCGGAGATCGGGTCGTAGAGCGGGATCGACTCGTTGTAGAGCTTGAACGCCGCCTGCGCCGCCTCGGACTTGAAGGGGTACTTCGGGTTCAGACCGCTCTCGACCGGCAGGAAGCCGGAGGCCTCGCACAGCGCCTTGTAGTGGTCGGGCTCGTACAGCCAGGACAGGAACTTCTTCGCGGCGGCGGCCGCGTCGGCGTTGTTGTTGAAGCCCACCGTCATGCCGCCGCTGTTGACGTCACTGGCCTGCACCGGCTGGGCGGGGGTCGGGACGCTCGCCCACTCGAACTTCGTGATGCTCTCCGCGTAGGCGGCGACCTGCCACACGCCGGACCAGTAGGCGACGACGTCACCGCTCTGGAACATGGCCGACGGGTCGGCGCCGCTGGTCCACACCGACTTCGGCATGGTCTTGTCGTCGTTCCATCCGACGAAGGTGTTCACGGCCTTCTTGGTCGCCTCGTCCACCGAGAACTTGCCGGAGTCGTCGGCGTGGACGTACTTCCCGCCCATCTCGTACACCATGGCGCGCAGCCGGGACGGCGACTGGTCGAACGTCAGGGAGTACTTGGCCTTGGTCTTCTCCCGGACCTCGTTCGCCGCCTTGATGAACTCGGTCCAGGTCCAGGTCTTGTCGGGCGAGGTCGGGTAGTCGACGCCGGCCTTCTCGAAGAGCGACTTGTTGATGAACATGCCGGACGCGGTGACGTCCGAGGGGATGGACAGCACCTTCCCGGACGAGTCCTTGGCGACGAAGTTGGCGTTGATCTTGTTCGTCTTGTTGTTGGCGATGTCGCCGAGGTCGATCAGCTTGTTCGACCAGATCGGGTCGAGCGCCGGCACGGCCGCCACGTCGGGCAGCGAGTTCGCCTGCGCGGAGTTGCGCAGCTTCGTCGCGTAGCCGTCGTAGGGGATGTTGACGAGCTTGACCTTGACGCCGGTTTCCTTCTCGTACTGCGCCACCATCTTCTTCCAGCCGGCGTCCTGACCCGGAACCGTGGAGATCCAGAACGTCAGCGACTTGGAGGTACCGCCCGAGTCGGATTCCCCTCCGCAGGCGGAGAGCAGCAGGGCGGCCGCCGAGACACCGGCAGCGAGGGGAACCAGGCGGCGCCTACCGCCGCGGCCGAGTCGGCGGGAGCGCCGCACACCCACAGTGGTCATCTTCGATCCCTTTTTTCGTCGGATGGGGACAGAGCACGGCGCCGACCGAGGCGGCACGGGTGCAGTGTGCAGGAAACTCGCTTTCCGGGCGCAGCCTCGCCCGGCCGCGTCGTCCACGCGGGGCGGGATCCCCAGCCGTTCTGGCTGTCACCGCACGGGCACGCCCTCGTGCGGTTGCCGTACGTCGAGTACAGGCGGGAGGCTCGCCCCAAGCCGGCGTCCCGGCCGACTTAGAAAGCGCTTGTCCGGACATTGGCAGACCGAGTCCGAAACCGTCAATCCTTCATCCGCCCCGCCTCGGTCACGGTTTGGACTCCTCTGGCGACCGCGAGCCGTGCCGCGCCCACCACGGTACCGAGATCACCGACCTGGCTGCTGACCACTTCGGTCGGCCAGCTCAGCCGCTGCAGCTCGGCCCGCACACCGGGCAGGAGCTGCGGAAACGCACCGGTGCTGCCGCCCAGGACGAGCAGCCCGGGGTCCAGTACCGCAGTCACCGCGGCGGCGATCCGGCCCACATCCACCGCGTGCCGGTCGACGATCGCGCGGGCGGTGCCGCCCTGTCCGGCCAGCGAAAACAACTGGTCGACGGTACGAGGGCATGAACCGGCGGGCTCCGGCCAGGCCTCGGCGGCCCGGCGCAGCAGGGAGCGGGCGCCGATGTACTCCTCCAGGGCCTCGTGACGGGGCTCCAGGTCGTCGTCCCAGGGGTAGGGCAGCCGGGCGAGCTCTCCGGCGGCCCCGTTGGCCCCGGCCAGTACCTGGCCCCCCACGACGATGCCGAGACCGATACCGACACCGATCCGCAGATAGCCGAAGGTGTGCCGGCCGCGAGCCGCGCCCTCGTGCAGTTCGGCGAGCGCGGCGCAGTTGACGTTGTTCTCGAGGTGGACGGGCACCCCGGGCGGCAGGGCCACGGCCACCGCGTCGAAGACGGGTCTCGCCTTGGCGGTCGCCGGACGGACGGTGCCTTCCTCGGCGCGCGCGGTGACGTCACCGACGGCCACGACGATGGTGCGCAGCGGAGCGCCGACGGGGAGCGCGGACAGCGCTTCGCGCACCACGTCGGCGGCCTCCTCGCGGGAGCCGGTGCCCTCGGCGAGCAGGGTGCCGTCCAGGGCGCAGAGCCGCGCCCGGGTGACGGCGGGGCCGAGGTCGACGGCGAGGACTCCCCCGGCGGCGCGCCCGAGGTCGTACACGGCCGCCGACCTGCCCGTACCGCCGTTGAGGGTGCCCGAGCGTGCGGCGAGTCCGGCGGCCTCCAGCTCGGCCACGGCGGAGGAGACGGTCGGCTTGGACAGGCGTGCCCCGGTGGCCAGTTGAGGGCGGGTGGCGGTGCTCGACGCGGCCAGTACGGCGAACACAGCGCGGGCGCTCTCGCTCAGTTGCATGCTCTCCCCAGTCCCTGCCGCGATCATCCGGCCGCACGGTCGTGCGGGCATCCGGTCCGAACCCTTGACGCACCCTAATTCGTTAGTTAATTTCCTAACGAAGTCAAGCGGTACTCGCCTGCCGCACCAGCAGAGGCCCGTCCCGGGGCTTCCCGAGCACCCCCACAGACCCAGTGTGTCCAGGCACGGTTTCGCCCAGCCGTCGCTGCGCCATCGCAACGCAACGACGAAAGAGGCCTCCGTGCAGGACTCCAGACCCGTCGCGGTCGGTATCGACGTGGGCGGCACCAAGACCCATCTCCGTGCTGTCACGGGGACGGACCTCGTCGCCGATCACATCCGTACGAGCCGCGGCTGGTGGCCGCACGACCCGGTGACCGCCGCCGACTGGCTGGCCACGCTGGTGGGAGAGGTGCTGCCGTCGCACACCCTCCCGTCCGCCGTGGCCGTCGGTGCCCACGCCTGCGAGACGCCCAGGCAGTGCGAGGGAATACGTCTGGCTCTCCAGGAACGGCTTCAGGTGCCGTGCCTGGTGGTGGGGGACGCCGAGTTGCTGGTCCCCGCCGCCGGATTCGACCGGGGGGTGGGTCTGGTCGCCGGCACCGGTTCGGTGGCCGTCGGCCGGTCCGCCGACGGCACCTCGCTGCAGGTCGGTGGCTGGGGCGCGCTCCTCGGCGACGAGGGCGGCGCCGCCGGGCTGGTCCGTGAGGCGGCCCGTGCCGTCTGGGCGGCGCACGACGGGGGCGAGGCGCCCGACGCGCTCGGCGACCGGCTCCTCGCCGCCTTCGGCGTGAGTGAAGTCCCGGCTCTCGGTGGGGCGTTGGAAGCCACCACGGCCCCGTCCGCCGACTGGGGCCGACATGCTCCCGTGGTGTTCGAGGCCGCCGAGGAGGGGTCCCTTCCCGCCCGCCGGGTGATCGCCGACGGGGGCCGTGCGCTCGCCTCACTCGTGGCGCGACTCGCCTCCCGCGGGGCCTTCGTGGACGACGTGGTGGTGGCCGGCGGAACGATCCTGTCCCGGCCCGCCCTGTACTCCGCATTCGCCGAAGCGCTGTTCGACGCTGTACCGTCCGCGCGACCGCATGTGCTCCAAGTGCCTCCGGTCGATGGGGCGTTGACGCTCGCGCAGACTCTCCTTCGACCGGTCGACCGCTGATCACCGTCCGGTCGCCGACCGGACATCCACCGGTCACACGTCAACCTCACGCTCAGCCCGCACGATCATCACACCGCGAAAGGAGCGGCGCCTCCATGCCGTCATCTGCCGGGCACCACACGCTCAACCGCCGCGTCTTCCTCAGGAACTCCCTCGGCGTGTCGGCCGGCCTGGTCGCCGCTCCGACTCTCGCGAACCTGTGGCAGGCCCCCGAGGCCAAGGCCGCCACCGCGTTCGCCGCGTTCGTCGACGACTACACCACCAACACCACGGCGAACCTCACCCCCGAGACCAACGCCGTGGTCCGCGCCCTCGGCGGCTTCGCCGAGATCTGGAAGACCGGGGACGCCTGGAACACGGGCGTTCCGCTCATGCCGGAGGTGTCGCGTGCCAACCTCCGCTACAGCGCCCGTATCACCTCCCGGCGCACCGAGGCGCAGGCACGCGAGGCGTTCATCACCGACCGGCAGCACCAGAGCTACTCGGTGATCAGCGGCCTCGGCCCGCTCGCGGAGCTGTACCGGACGGGCGCCAAGGCGGTCACCGCGATCACCTCCGCCCCGGACGGCACGCCGCCGGGCAAGATCAGCGACTCCGTCCCCGCCGACGCTCCCGCCGGCTCGGCGAACGGCGCCGGCTCGACCACCTCCGAGCTCGGGAAGGTGGCCGAACTCGTCAACGCCGTACGCGGGCCGTTCGCGTCGAGCAACCCCGCCAAGTTCTCGTACCAGTACCCCCGCCCCTGGCGCATGAACGAGAACAGCGAGGTCGTCGACACCGGCCGGATCGACGAGTTCGGGTTCCCGGTGTACGAGTCCGACGTCGTCGTGGTCCCCCAGCTCCTGCGGCAGCGCGGCGAGGACGCGGCCACGGACGGCGGCTTCCCCAGCGGACACACCAACGCCCTGCACCTGGCGGCCCTGGCCTACGCGTACGCCGTACCGGAGCGGTTCCAGGAGATGGTGACCCGCGCTTTCGAAGCGAGCCACGACCGGATCGTCTCGGGCATGCACTCCGCGCTCGACGTCGTCGGCGGTCGCGTGATGGCCACGGCCCTGGCCGCCGCCGCGCTCGCCGACCCCGGGAACGCGGAGCTGAAGGCCGCCGCGCGCAAGCAGGCCGCCGAGTACTTCCAGGCGAAGACGGGCACCACCGCCGACACCCTGTTCGCCTACGCGCACTCGGCGGGCACCGACACCGACCCGTACGCCGACCGCGGGGCCAACGCCCGCATGGTCGAGCCGAAGCTGACGTACGTGCTGACCCGGCGCGGGCGTTCCCAGGACCTGACCGTGCCGAAGGGCGCCGAGGTCCTGCTGGAGACACGGCTGCCGTACCTCGACGCGGCACAGCGGCGCGAGGTGCTGCGCACCACCGCGCTGCCGTCCGGGTACGTGCTGCTGGACGGCTGGGAGCAGTGGGGCCGGCTCAACCTGTTCCAGGCGGCCGACGGATACGGCGCCTTCGACGCGGACGTCACCGTCACACTGGACGCGGCGCTCGGCGGCTTCCACGGAGCCGACACCTGGCGCAACGACATCTGTGGCCCGGGCGGGCTGGTCAAGCGGGGCAGCGGTGCGCTGACGCTGGCCGGTGCCAACCGGTACACGGGCGGCACCGTCGTGGAGGGCGGTGTCCTCGCCGCGGGCTCCAAGGAGGCGTTCGGGCGGGGTGACGTCCGGGTGAAGGGCGGCACGCTGAGCACGGGCGACCACTCCGTCCGGGTGCGCGGCGGCTACGCGCAGTCCGGTGTCCTCGACGTGACGCTGGACCGAGGCGCGGCGCCCGCCCTGGTGGTGGACGGGCACGCCGTCCTGGAGCGGGGCAGCGCGCTGGTGATCCGCTTCGACGCCGAGCAGGCGCCGCGATCCGGCAGCACGGTCGCGGTCGTCGGGGCACGCTCCCTGCGGGGCCGGTTCGCCCGGGTCTCCGTGGCCGTCGAGGGCTGGACGGCCGAGCAGGTCCACACGGCGCACGGGGTGTCGGTGCGCCTGCGCAGGAAGTGACTCTCCTGCGCCGATGAGGCTGTCGGGGGTGGCGTGAGCCGCCCCCGACGGTAGTTCACGGGCTCGGCGGTGGCGTGGGCCGCGCCCAGCCGTTCACAGGCTCGGCGGCAGGGCCTGCTCGGCCCAGATGGTCTTGCCCGCGCCGCTCGGCCTGCTGCCCCAGCGGTCGGTGAGCTGGGCGACCAGGAGCAGGCCCCGGCCACCCTCGTCGAAGCTGCGGGCCCGTCGCAGATGGGGCGAGGTGCTGCTGGCGTCGGACACCTCGCAGATCAGGGTGCGGTCACGGATGAGCCGGAGCTGGATGGGAGCGCCGCCGTAGCGGATGGCGTTGGTGACGAGTTCGCTGACGACCAGTTCGGTGACGAAGACGGACTCCTCCAGGCCCCAGCGGGTGAGCTGGTCGGTGGCGAGCTTGCGCGCGTTGGAGACCAGGGCCGGGTCGTCGGAGAGGTCCCAGACGGCCACCTGCTCGGCGTCGAGGGCCCGGGTGCGGGCGACCAGCAGGGCCACGTCGTCGGCCGGGGTGTCGGGCAGCAGCGCCTTCAGCACCGTGTCGCAGGCCTTCTCCAGACTGCCCACCGATCCTGCCAGCGCGTCGCACAGGGCGGCGGTGCCCGTGTCGACGTCACGGTCCCGGGCCTCTACCAGGCCGTCCGTGTAGAGGGCGAGGACCGAGCCCTCGGGTACCGCCAGCTCCGTCGCCTCGAAGGGGAGTCCGCCGACGCCGAGCATCGGGCCCGCGACCACCTCGACGACCTCGACGCCGCCGTCCGGGCGCACCACCACGGGGGGCACATGGCCGGCCGAGGCGATCGAACAGCTGCGGTCCACCGGGTCGTACACCGCGTACAGGCAGGTGGCGCCGATCTCCGCCTCGCCCGTGTCGTCGCCGGCCGCGAGGTGTTCGACGAGGTCGTCGAGATGGGTGAGGAGTTCGTCGGGCGGCAGGTCGACGTCGGCGAGCGCCCACACGGCCGTGCGCAGACGCCCCATGGTCACGGAGGCGTGGATGCCGTGGCCGACGACGTCCCCGACGACCAGCGCCACCCGGGTCCCGGACAGCGGGATCACATCGAACCAGTCGCCGCCCACTCCGGCCTGTGACAGCGCGGGGAGGTACCGGGAGGCGAACTCGACGGCCGCCTGTCCGGCGACCGCCTTCGGCAGCAGGCTCCGTTGGAGCGCCAGCGCCGTCGTGCGTTCCCGGGTGTAGCGGCGGGCGTTGTCGACGCAGACGGCCGCCCGGCTGGAGAGTTCCTCGGCGAGCGAGACGTCGTCCTGGTCGAAGGCGTCGGGGTGCTCGGGGGTCAGCGACCGGACGAGGACCGCCACGCCGAGAGTCGTGCCGCGCGCCACGAGCGGTACGGCCATCAGGGACAGATCGTGGTCCGTGGCCTCCTGGAGCTTGGCGGAGCGGGTTCCGTGGTCGGCGAACCAGGAGTCGAGGGAGTCGTCGCCGGTGCGGGTGAGCACGGGAGCGCCGGAGAGGAGGGCCCGTGCGGGTGGGGAGAAGGGCGGGTAGACGTCGGCGGCGCCCAGCTCGATGGCCGCCTCCGGGACACCGGGGGTGACGGAGTGGTGGGCGGCCCGACGCAGTTCCACCCCTCCGTCCAGGGGGCCCATCTCGGGTTCCTCGCCCTGGAGCACCGATTCCAGCAGGTCGACGCTGGCGAAGTCGGCGAGCCGGGGCACGACCAGCCCGGCGAGTTCGCGGGCGGTCTGGACGACGTCGAGCCTGGTGCCGATGGACCCGGCGGCCTCGTTCAGCAGGGCCAGGCGCTGGCGGGCCCAGTACTGCTCGCTGCTGTCGAACGCGGCCAGTGCGGTGCCGATCAGCTCGCCGGTGTCGTCGCGCACCGGCCACATCTCGGAGGTCCAGGCGTGCATACGGCGGCCCGACGGCGAGCGGGTCCAGCTCTCGTAGCGGACCGGCTGCCCCGTCTCCGCCACGATCTCCAGATGGCGCAGGAAGCCCCGGCTGTGCTCGGCGTCCTCCACTGTGTCGAGGAAGTACTGGTGGCGGAACTCTGCCTCGGGCTGCCCCATGACCTGGCACGCCCAGTCGTTCATCCGCAGATAGCGCTGTCCGGTGTCGAAGACCGACATGGACATCGACGCCTGCTTGAAGGCAAGCTCGCCGAGGCCCCGCTCGGTGGGGTCGGGGGCCGCCTGCACGACGAACCGCCGCCCCTCGCCCGCCCCGCCACGCAGTGGGCACATCCGCAGCGCCACCGCCTGCCGCCGCCCGTCCCGGTAGCGCAGGCCGGCCACCGCGTCACCGTGGGTCAGCAGCGCCCGCCACACGGCCGCCGCGTCACCGTCGACGAGGTCGGCCGCCGCTCGCCCGGTGACTTCCTCGGCTGCGTACCCGGTGAGGCGGCGGGCCCCCTCGCTCCACCCCGCGACGAGGCCGCGCGCGTCGACCACCGCCATCGCCTCACCGGCCGTGGCAGCCCGCGACGCGCCGGACGCCTTCGTCACCATATGGCCAGGATGGTCCGTTCGGGGCGGGGCAACAACCCGGATACGCCGGTCCCGGCCGGCGTCGGCAGGTCGTGATCAATACACCTCGAGCGTGGTGCGGGATTCGAGGTCCTGGCGGGTGTCGTTGCCGTACACGCCCGTCTCGTCGCCCCGGATGCCGTACCAGAGCTGGAAGCGCGCCACCGCCTCCTTCAGTACGGCGTCGTACCTACCCGCGGTGGAGCCGTCGTCGTACACGTTGGGGATACGCCGCAGCCGTTGCTGGAGTTCGGCGACCTCGGGGCCGCTGTCGCCCTCGCGCAGGGTGCCGGGGCCGTCCGGGTCGACGCCGTCGTCCTGGGCCGGGGCCGAGGACGCGGGGGCGGACGGGGCGGGGGGCGGGGTGGTGGCCCGTGCCTCCTTCTCCGTGTCACCGCCGGGCAGCAGGAGCGCCGCGCCGAAGCCGATGAGGGCCGCCGCGCCGACACCGACGACCACCGCCGCGCGCTTCAGGCCCGATCCACCGCCGGGTGCCGGGCGCCGCCGCTGCCGCCGCTCACCGCGCGGGACGGCACCGGAGCCGAAGTCCTCGCCGACCATGACCGGGGGCAGTTCCTCGGTCTCGTACTCCGTCCGGGGCAGGATCCGCTCGGGAGCCGGCTTCGACCCCGGTGCGGGGGTCCGCTTCCGTTCCGGTTCGCGGGCCCGCTTCCGTTCCGGTGCGGGGGTCCGCTTCCGTTCCGGTGCGGGGGTCGGTGGTACGGCGACGGTCTCGTACTCGTCGTTCGGGGCGGTCGTCCCCTTGTAGAGCTCGAACTCGCGCAGCAGTTCGGCCAGGGCCTCGGTCCTGCGCCGGCGCATGACGTAGGTGGGCTCGATCGTGGGACGCTTCGTCGTCCGGCCCGGTTCGGGCGGTATCGACACGCTGTTCTCCTTCCGTGCACGCGGTCTCCCGCCATCCCCGTGAGGAGATACGGGAAGTCCGGCCCGGAGGTTCAGCTCACCCGGCG
Source organism: Streptomyces sp. NPDC012510 (assembly GCF_042955065.1). Taxonomy (NCBI): domain Bacteria; kingdom Bacillati; phylum Actinomycetota; class Actinomycetes; order Kitasatosporales; family Streptomycetaceae; genus Streptomyces; species Streptomyces sp. NPDC012510. Next base: position 219,864 of record NZ_JBIBEN010000009.1, on the reverse strand, counting down.
GCCACGCGGCCGGTCGGGAGCACCGCGACCACCTCCCAGCCGGGTCCGTCCTCGCGCGGCCGGGCCCGAATGCGGCCGCCGAGCGCGGTGACGCGTTCGGTGAGGCCGACGAGCCCGAAGCCGCCGCCCCGGGCCGCCTCCGGCAGGCGGGCCCCGCCGCGACCGTCGTCGCGCACCGAGACCTCCAGGTCCCCGTCGGCGCAGCGCAGGGCCACGGCGACCTCGGTGGCGTCGGCGGCGTGCCGACGGACGTTGGTCAGGGCCTCCTGCACCACGCGGAAGGCGGCGGCCTGCACCTCGGGCGGCACGTCGTCGTGGAGGGAGGGATCACGGCGCAGGACGGCCGTACGGCCGTCGACACCGCCGACCCCGTCGAAGCCGCCCACCAGCTCGGCGATGCCCGCCAGATCGCCGGCCGGGCGGCGGTCGGCGGTGCCGGGCTCGTCCTCGTGGTCGCGCAGCACACCGACCGTGCGGCGCATCGAGGCCAGCGCCTCGGTCGCGGCCCGCTCGATGCCCGCGAGGACGGGATCGAGGCTCCCCCAGACTTCGTCCGGGGCTACCCCCATCTCGCTTCGCTCGGGTGCGGTGGCGGCCATCATCCGGGCGACCTGGGTCTGCACCAGGATCCCGGTGACGTGGTGGGCGACGAAGTCGTGCAGATCGGCGGCCATGGCGAGCCGCTCCGATCGACGGGCCTCGGTGACGACCTGCTTCCGGCGGTGGTCGAGGGTGCGCAGATAGACGCCGACGGCGGCCGTGACACCTCCGATCAGCAGGGTCAGCGCGGTCAAGCCGAGGAGGCTCGGGTTCGGGTCGACGACGTAGTACGGCAGCGGCAACGCGAGCAGCACGACACCGTCGAGCAGTCCGCAGGCCAGCGCCCAGCCGGGCGGGCAGGTGCGGACGGCGATCACCAGCAGGCAGAGCAGCACGGCCGCCTGGCCGAGGCCGAATCCGCCCTGCTCCTGGGTCACCAGCAGGGTCATCACGTTCGCGGCGGCGGCGAGGGCGGGGCCTCCCGTCCGCACCTGCGGGGTCAGCCAGAGGGGGCGGCGTCGCTCGGGCCACAGCAGCGCGGCCAGGCCGACCGCCACCACGAGCATGTGCAGCCAGAGGTAGCCGGTCATGTCGTCCGCCCCGAGGACGAGCGGGTCGGTCAGACACAGCAGGACCAGGGCCACGACACCGCCGACGCGTACACAGCCCGTCCTGGCGGGGCGGGCCGGCCGGCCGCTGTCGCCGCCCGCGGGTTCCTTGGTGCCGAGCGCGAGGTTCACGCGGATCACAGTAGGCAGCCCCGACGACCGCCGTATCGGCCGTACGGCTGAGGGGGTTCGTCCGGCGGGCCGTGAAGCCTGGCCGTTCGGCCGAGGTGCGGACCCCAGCCGCCGGGAGAGGTTGGGTCCCGCACCCCACCCCTCTCCACCAGGAGCACTCATGGAACGCAGACCCATGCTCATCACCGGTGCCGCCGTGGCGGCCGTGGCCGTCGGCGGCGGAGCCCTCACCTACGCGATGAGCGGCACGGAGTCCACGACCGGACTCGACAAGTTCGCCACCGTCACCGTGGACGGCCAGAAGGCGCTCAGCGGGAACATCGTCGCCGGTCGCACATCGGCGAAGTACAGCCCGCTGCCCTGGATCGGCGGTGACACGTCCGTCGTGAAGTGCCCCGACCTCAAGGCGGTGGCCGGCACCAGGGTGACGTGCACCGCGAAGGACGGCGACGGCAAGGACCTGTCCATCCCCGTCACCGTCGTCAAGGCCGACGCCTCCAGCGTCACCTGGAAGTTCGAGCGCAAGTAGAAGGGGCCGTACCGCACCTCATGAGCACCGTCCTGGCCGGCAGCGGCCTCATCAAGAAGTACGGCCCCGCCACCGCTCTGGCGGGCGTGGACGTGGCGGTCGCCGAGCGCGAGTCCCTCGCCATCATGGGCCCGTCCGGGTCCGGCAAGTCGACCCTCCTCCACACGCTCGCCGGCATCATCCGCCCCGACGAGGGCCAGGTACTGCTGCGCGGCGAACGCATCGACCAATGGGGCGAGAACAAGCTGAGCGCGCTGCGCCGGGGGCGGTTCGGGTTCGTCTTCCAGTTCGGCCAGTTGCTGCCCGAGCTGCCCGCCGAGGAGAACGTCGCCCTCCCGCTGATGCTGGAGGGCGTACCCCGGCGCCAGGCCGTGCAGCGGGCCCGCCGCTGGTTCGCCCCGCTCGGTCTCGCGGGACTGGAACACCGCCGGCCCGGGCAGCTCTCCGGCGGCCAGGCCCAGCGGGTCGCCATCGCCCGGGCCCTGGCCGTGGAGCCCGACGTCGTCTTCGCCGACGAGCCCACCGGCGCCCTCGACCAGGCCACGGGCGAGGAGGTCATCCGCCTCCTCACCTCGGTCACCCGCGACCAGGGCGCCTCCCTCGTCATGGTCACCCACGACTCCGAGGTGGCCGCCCACTGCGACCGCGTCCTCCGGGTGAGGGACGGCCGGATCGCCGGCTACAGCCAGTACACGGTCGTGTGAGCGCACTCGAGGGACGCGGGGAACCGCGTGACAAGCCACGAACGGCCCCGCACCCGCCCTCGAACCGATCCGACCGAGCTCTCGGGCAGCCCGCCCCCTCGCCCTCGCCCCCGATCCCCCGGAGACAACGAATGCGCTCCCCCGTCCTCCCCCTCACCTGGCACCTGGCCCGCGCCTCCGGACGGCGCGGCCTGCAGAGCCACCTCCTCTCCGCCGCCGCGGCAGGCACCGGCGCCCTCGTCCTCCTGATCCTCCTCACCGCCTACCTGGGCTCCGGTACCCGAGCCGACCGCACGGCCTGGCGCACCCCCGACGCCGTGGCGGCGAAGCAGGCGACCGCCGTACAGACACTGGGCACGACGTACGTGGACCACCGGCCGGTCAGCGTCGTCTCCCTGGCCCAGCTGCCGAACCGGGCCGCGACACCCGCCCCACCCGGTCTGGCCCACTTCCCCGCACCGGGGCGCACGTATCTGTCCCCCGCCCTGGCGGAGCTGATGCGCGAGCTGCCGGCGACACGTCTCGCCGGCCGCTTCCCGACCACGACCGACTACGGCACGATCGGCGAAGCCGGACTCGCCTCTCCCCGGGAACTCGTGGCCGTCATCGGCCGCACCCCCACCGACCCCGCGATCACCCGGGCCGCCGAAGACGTCACGCTGGCCACCCTCGCCTCCCGCGCCCGCGTGAACGGCTTCACCGGCACCGCGCCGAGCGTGTTCACCGCCTTCGACCAGCAGGCTGCGGCGCTCGGCGGCGCCCTCCTCGTCGTCCCCGTGATCGTGCTGGCCTCGGCCGCCGGACGCCTGGGGGCCGCGCGCCGTGAGCAGCGGCTCGCCGCCCTGCGGCTGGCCGGAGCGACACCCCGGCAGATCCTGTCGATGACGGGCGTCGAGTCGGCGGCGGTGGGCCTGGCCGGCGGTCTCCTCGGCGCGGTCGTGTACACCCTTCTGGTGCCGCTCCTCGCGCGGGTGCCGTACGGCATCGGGACCTGGTACACGGACGAGTTGTGGGTCGGGGTGCCGTGGCTGCTCACGGTGGTGACGGCCGTGGCCGCGCTCACCTGCGTGAGCGCGATGACGACGCTGCGCGGGGTGGCGCGTTCCCCGCTGGGCGTGGCCCAGCAGGCCGATCCGCGCCGGACGAAGCTGATCCGGCTGGTGCTGTTCGTCGCCATCGGGCTGTACGTGACGGTCACCGCGCACAGCGGCCGGCTGAGCACCGGACAGATACTCGCGCTGATCGTCCTGGTGTACGGGGCGTTCTGGACGCTGGGCCCCTGGGTCGTCGACATGCTGGGCCGGCTGCTGAGCCGCTTGGCGCGCCGTCCCGCGACGCTGCTGGCCGCGCGTCGGCTCAGCGACGATCCCCGCGGCGCCTGGCGCACGGTCAGCGGTCTGGTCCTCGCGGGTCTGGTGGCCGGGTTCTTCACCGTCGGGCAGGTCGGCCTCGCGGGCTACGACTACCGGGGCCAGGTCGCGGTGCGGACGGATCACGGAGAGGTACGTGAACTCGCCGTGAAAGCGGGAGAGTTGCTCGCCGACGCAGGGGTGAGGGCGAGCGTGGAGACGGCGGACCCCGACGCCTGGAACGAGATGCTGAACGGCGAGGAGGGCATCGTGGCCCATGTGCGCGGCGGTCAGCAGCAGATGGACATCGCGTCTACCGCGTTGTCCTCCCTCTCCCCCGGAAACCTGCCGTACACCCAGGAGTACGTCAACGCCGAGGTCGACACCGCGACCCGGCTCATCGGCGAGATGGGGCTCGCGGTGCTGGCCCTGGGCTTCCTCGTCGCCGCCGCCTCCGCCGGACTCACCGCGGCGGCCACGGTCCTGGACCGGCGCCGGGTGTACGCCCTGCTGCGGCTGGCCGGTACACCGCTGAAGGTGCTGGACCGGGCGCGGATACGGGAGACGGCGCTGCCGCTGGTGGTCCTCGCCGGTGGTACGACGGCGACCGGGATCTACGGCGGGATGAAGGTGAACGAGATGTTGCACCTGGAGCCGGACGCGTCGGGGGCCGTGCGCCTCGCCCTCTGTGTCGCCCTCGGCACGGCCACCATGTTCGCGGGGCTGGCCGGGAGCCGACCGCTGCTGCGGAAGGTGACGGCGGAGCGGGCCCAGGAAGCCGACTGACGCCTCCTCGTCGAGCCGTCCCCTTCACCCTTCAGGCTCTCCGCTCCCGGGCTTCTTCTTCAGGCATGATGCGCCCATGAACGACCGCAGCCCGATCCGGGTCCTGATCGCCGACGACCAGGACATGGTCCGCACCGGCTTCCGCTTCTTCCTCGACGCGCAGCCCGACATCACCGTGGTCGCCGAGGCCGCCGACGGCGAGACGGCGGTGCGGCTGGCCCGTGAGGTGCGGCCGGATGTGTGTCTGCTGGACATCCGGATGCCGAAGCTGGACGGTCTGGAGGCGACCCGGCTGCTGGCCGGTCCGGGTGTGGCCGATCCGCTGCGGGTGGTGGTGGTGACCACGTTCGACCTCGACGAGTACGTCTACGGGGCGTTGCGCGGCGGCGCCTGCGGATTTCTGCTCAAGGACTCGGGGCCGACCCTGCTGGCCGAGGCCGTGAGGGCGGCGGCGGTGGGCGACTCGCTGGTGTCGCCGTCGGTCACGGTCCGGCTCCTGAAGCACGTCACGGCGGAGACGGAGGCGGACCCGGTCCCCGCCGGCCCCGAGGCCCCGCGTCCGCGGGAGCCGTTGACCGATCGGGAACTCGACGTCGTACGTCTGGTGGCGCTCGGGCACACCAACGCCGAGATCGCCGCCTCGATGTTCGTCTCCCTCTCCACGGTCAAGACCCACCTCGGCAACATCCAGCTCAAGCTCGCCGCCCGGAACCGGGTGGAGATCGCGGCGTGGGCGTGGCGCACCGGACACACGGGCGACCGCCCGTGACGGAGGCTCACTCCGTCAGGGTGATCCTGATGCCGATCGTCCCGTCGGCGCCCCGGCGGAGCCTGCTGCCGAGGAGGGTGAGGCGGCCGAGGGGACCGTACTTGCGGGCGATGAGCCGGCGACAGGCGGCGGAACCGGCCGCGTCGAGGATCTCGGCACGGGCTGGGACGGAACCGCCGGTCGGGTTGCCCCGCACATCGCAGGGGCCGACGAGTACGTCGGCGCGGTTGCGGATGCGCTTGACCTTCCAGGAGTCCGCGACCGTCCAGATGGCGAGCGCGTCACCGTCCCGCACCACCCAGACCGGAGTCGGCACGCCGGTGCCGTTCTTACGGTAGGTGGTGATCAGCAGGTACTTGCCCGTGCCTAGCGCGTCGAGTGAGGTGTCCTCCGCCATGGCGGGAGTCTAGGGCTGTCGCGAAAGGGGCGCCTGCCGCGCGACACCGCGTTCGCGACGGGCCGGGGGTGTACGGCCGTCGGCGGTGGACCGGCGGCCGTACCCGTGGAGCGAACGGTGAACGAGAGGCATGGCACTGTCAGTCGAGCAGCCCGTCGTAGTCGGGCAGCTTGTAGGTGCGCTCGGCGTGGCCGCCGACGAGGTCGGTGGTGTTGTTGCCGACGTTGGCGATGATCGTGTAGCCGTCCGACTCGATGTCGGCGCGCGACGCGGTCTTGTAGGCGGAGACCTCGGCGAACAGGTCGGGCAGGTCTCGTACGTAGAGGCCGTCGACGGGGTAGCCGACGCTCTCGAGGTTCCACTCGGTGACGCTCTCGATGATGCCCGGACGGGCGGTGACGAAGAAGACGGCGACCCCACGGGACTTGGCGTACTTGGCCAGCGCCAGTGAGGGCTTCAGGGCCGGGGTGGGCAGCTTGTACCAGGGGGTGTAGTGCGTCTCCAGCGTCGTGTTGTCGATGTCGAAGACGATGGCGAGCTTCTGCCCCGAGGAGTTCGTGGTGCGCTGCTGTACGTAGGGGGTGGCCGTGTCGATGACGGCCTTCACGTCCGACTGCCAGGTCGCGTAGTCGACCTCGGCGGCCGCGACCGCACCGGCCGCGGCCCGGCTGGGCGCCGCGGTCGCCGGAACCGCGGCGGTCACCGAAGCTCCCAGACCCAGTACGGCCGCCGCGGCGACCGTGGTGATGCGGCGTCCCGCACCGCTTGCTCTCATGTTCGTCTCCTTCTCATGTCAAAGCGGCGAGGTTGATCGAACCTTCGCCGCACTCGTCATGGTCATGCCCAACGGTGGCCGGGAGACTACACAAGGGTTACTGATTAGTAGAAGGGGTCCGACGGCTCTTCCCCGGTTGAAGATCGAGGAAGTGAGGGCGCGAGCCGGCCGACGGGGTCTACATTGCCCGTTGGATGGAGCACCTTCACAGCAGATCCAGGAGTTGATCCGTGACGGACGACCCGGCAGCCTCGGGCTTCCCCTCCTCGTCGCTGCACAGCCGCATCGTCACCACGCGGCCGGCGGCGGCGCGGATCTGGAACTACTGGCTCGGCGGCGGGGACTACTACGAGGTCGACCGGGCGGCCGGGGACGAGATACGCCGACTGCATCCGCGCATCGGCGACTACGCCCGCGCGGACCGGCAGTTCCTCGGGCGGGCCGTACGGCACCTGGTCGAGGACGTGGGCATCCGGCAGTTCCTGGACATCGGCACCGGCCTGCCGACCGCGGAGAACACCCACGAGGTGGCGCAGCGGATCGCGCCGGAGTCACGCGTCGTCTACGTCGACAACGACCCCCTGGTCCTGGCGCACGCCCGCGCCCTGCTGACGAGCACACCCGAGGGGCGCACGGACCACGTCGACGAGGACCTGCGCAACGTCGACGCGATCCTCGAACACGCGGCCAGGACCCTGGACCTGGCCCGGCCCGTCGCGCTGATGCTGCTCAGCGTGGTGATCTTCATCGGGGACGAGGAGGATCCGTACGGCATCGTGCGCCGGCTCGTCGACGCCCTGCCTGTCGGCAGTCACCTGGCGCTCTCGCACACCATCACCGGTCCCGGCCTGCCCGATGTGGACGCCGCCGTCGCCTGGTGGAACGCGCACGGCACACCGCCGATCACCCAACGCACCCCGGAGGCGGTCGCCCGGTTCTTCGACGGGCTGGAACTGCTCGATCCCGGTGTCGTCTCGTGCTCGCGCTGGCGCCCGGACCCGGCCGTCGGGTGCCCCTCGCGGGAACCGGAGGAAGTGGCCATGTACTGCGGAGTGGGAGGCAAGCGCCCTTGACGATCGGCCGGGTGAGGCTCCACCCGGACGTCAGCGACTCCTACCTGGCACGTTTCCAGCCGTACGTCGACAGGTGCCGGACGTCCGGCATCCGGCCGACGACGCTCTCCGAGCTCGGTGACACCCCGGAGCACCGCCAGATGTTGTATGGACTCAACAAGGAATCAGCACCGCCCGTACGCCGCATCATCCCGCCGGCACACGGGCGATCGCCATGAGCCGGACGCCGGGGTTCGTCGACGCCGACCGGTGAACACCCGACCACCACCGTACGTATGGAAGGAGGGCGCTCAAGGACCGGACGCCCTGGCGGTGTTGACACCGTGTCGGACGGGGTTCGGGAGCCAGGTAATGAGGCACGCACGACGACGAGTCGTGAAGCGGGTGGCGCGGCTGACGGCCGTCGGTGGACTGCTCTGCGGAGCCCTGATGGTCACGCAGGCGGCGATGGCGACCGAGCCCGCCACCTCTCCGCCCGCGGCCCGGAGTTCGGTGCTGGCCGCGTCCGGCACCGGCAACGGCCTGGTGGACGAACTCGGCTCCTCCCGTACGGCGGGGACCTGGATCGCCGAGGACGGCAGCCCGGTCGTCGCCGTCACGGACGAGAAGGCAGCGGCCGAGGTCGAGCAGGCGGGCGCCCGCCCCAAGATGGTCGAGTACAGCGCCGAGGACCTGAAGTCCGCCACGGAGGCACTGCGTTCGGCTCCCCGCGTGTCGGGCACCTCCTGGGCCGTGGACCCCGCCTCCAACGAGGTCGTGGTGCGGGCCGACAGCACGGTCTCCGCCGAGGACTGGAAGAAGCTGACGGGCCTGGCCGAGGAGATCGGCGGGTCCGTGCGGATGGAGCGCACCAAGGGCGCGTACACGATGCGCCTCAACGGCGCCCAGCCCATCTTCGGCACGGGCGGGCGCTGTTCGATCGGCTTCAACGTGACCGACGGCGAGAACGAGTTCATGCTGACCGCCGGGCACTGCGGTCCCACCGGTTCCGTCTGGTTCTCTGACAACCAGGGCCGGCAGGAGATCGGCCGGACGACCCGATCCGACTTCCCCGGCGGCGACTACTCGCTCGTCCAGTACCTCCAGGACGCGCCGAGCAACTCGACCAACGTCGTCGCCGTCGGTGACGGCCAGGGGGTGCGCATCACCTCCGTGGGTGACGCGGCGGTCGGTCAGCGGGTCTTCCGCAGCGGCAGCACCAGCGGCTTCCGCAACGGCGAGGTCACCGGCCTGGACGCCACGGTGAACTACCCCGAGGGCACGGTCACCGGACTCATCGAGACCACGGTCTGCGCCGAGCCGGGTGACAGCGGTGGTCCGCTCTTCTCCGAGGGCGTCGCCCTGGGTGTGACCTCGGGTGGCAACGGCGACTGCGCGCGGGGCGGCACGACGTTCTTCCAGCCGCTCTCCGACGCCCTGGAGGAGCTCGGCGTCCAGCTCACGGGCCTGCCCCAGTCCGCCGTCCAGCCGTCGGCGGCGGCCGACGGCTCCTCGGACGACGACTCCCAGGGCGCCGCTGCCCCCGGCGCCGCCGAACCGGGCGCCGTGGAACAGGTCGAGTCCATCCAGGCCGCCTCCGACCTCCTCGACCGCCTCGCCGATCCCCGCACCGTGGGCCCCGGTCTGCTGGTCGTCGCCGGCAGCCTGGTGGCCCTGGCGGCAACCCGCTTCATCCGCACGGAACAGGACAGGCAGGCATACCGCCGCCAGTACTCACAGAGCTGGGGCTGAGTGCCACACTCGGGCGCGCCCACCGGGTGCGCCCCCGAGGGGCGGGGAAGGACCGGCCCCGCGCGGGCTCATCCGGCGGAGCGCGCCGCCCATTCGAGGACAAGCCGCTCGTACTCGCTCCGCTGCTCCCTGTTCAACGTGCCGCCGCTCCGGAACCAGAGCGCCCGGATCTCCTCATTGACCTCGGCGGCCGTTCTTGCCGGTTTATCCGATCTTTCCAGGACGACATCAGGGGTGGTGGACATGGTGTAAACCATATGTCCTCGAACGTGAAGTCGATGTGAGTAAAGGTCCCACTTCAGACATTACGGACCGTGAAGCTGATCACGCTGCGTTTATGCCTCCGCCGTCCCGAGCACGAGCACCTGAATGGCCAGCACGGCCGCTCCCCGCGCCCAGTCGTGGAAGTCGGACACCTTGGTCTCCAGCGGGACCGGCACGGCCAGCGGATGACGATGGGCGCGGACGGCCTCGTCCACGGCCTTCCCCGCGACCTCCACCAGCCCGACGCCTTCCCCGGCGAGCAGGATCTTCTGAGGCATCACGAAGTTGGAGATCTGCGCCAGCAGCGTGCCGAGCGCCCGCCCCGCCTCCCCGATGACCCGCGCGCACATCGGCTCCCCCTCGGCGGCTCCGGCCAGGATCTCCTCGTACGTCACCTCGCGCCCGGTCGCCGCCCGGACCTGGTACCGGATGCTGGGGATGCTCAGCATCGAGACGGCGCTGCCCCGCTCCCCGTCGGGGGTGAGCGGTCCGGCGGGGTCCACGATCCAGTGGCGGCCGAAGCCGCGGTCCTCCTCGGCGTTGACCACCCGCTCGCCTCCGAGCACGAGCCCGTAACCGATCCCCGCGCCGATGGTGAGCACGACGAACCGGTCGAGGCCGCGCCCCGCACCGAACCAGGTCTCGGCCTCGACGAGCGCGGCCACGTCGTTCTCGACGACCGCCGGCAGCCCGGTGCGCTCCTCGACGAGTTCCGCCAGCGGGACGTCACGCCACGACAGGAAGGGTGACTCACCGACGATCGCGCGCCGCCGCACGAGACCGCCGACCCCGATGCCGATGCCGGAGAGCGAGGGGACGGTGCGGGCGAGTTCGCCGGCCATCTCGGCGAGCAGGTCGGCGACCCGCTCCGGCTCATGGGTGGTGAGCGGGCGGTCGTGGCGGGTGACGATCTCACTCCTGAGCGTGGTGACCACGCCGTACACCATGTCGTCGGTGATCTTGAAGCCGATGAAGGAGCGGGATTCGGCGACGATGTCCAGCGGCTGCGAGGGGCGCCCCTGACGGACCTCGGGGAGCGCGGCGCCGTCGACGGTCTCCACCAGCAGCCCCGACTCGATCAGGGGTTTGGTCAGCCGGGTGAGACTGCCCGCGGACAGGCCGAGCCGACGAGCCAGCTCGGTGCGCGAGAGCGGGCCGTGCACGAGCACCTCGATCGCCACCGCGCGTTCCCCGGGGCTGAGTGGCGGCCAACTGGCAGCGAGTGCGGTCATGAGGGTCAGACTCCCACACCATGTTTCTTCCGTCATGGAAATAACAAGGCCAAAGCAAGCCTAGGAAACCACCCCCGAAAGATCTGCGACCGCCCCTCTTGACGCCACAATTCTTTCGCCACGAAAGTAAGTGGCCGGAGCCTGAGTACCGCCGCCGATGAGGGAGCACCGATGACCATCGCCTCCAGCAGTCCACCGATCCGTCGGCGAGGTGACGGCGCCCTGGCCGCCGTCTTCATCACCCCGGCGATGCTCGGCTTCCTGGTGTTCCTGCTGTGGCCGACGCTGCGCGGGATCTACCTGAGCTTCACCCGCTTCAACCTGCTCACCCCGGCGGAGTGGGTGGGCCTCGACAACTACGTACGGATGGTCAACGACCCCATTTTCTGGGACTCGTTGACGGTCACGGTCGAGTACGTGGTCCTCAACATCGGTGTGCAGACGGTCGCCGCGCTCGCCATCGCCGTACTCCTCCAGCGGCTGACGCGGTCGGCCCTGCTGCGGGGCATCGTGCTCACGCCGTATCTGATGTCCAACGTGGTCGCCGGCCTGGTCTGGTTGTGGATCCTCGACACCCAGCTCGGCATCGGCAACGAGATCATCAGCGCCGTCGGCATGGACCGCGTCCCCTTCCTCGCCGACGAGACCTGGGCGATCCCCACCATCGCCCTGATCAACGTGTGGCGACACGTCGGCTACACCGCGCTGCTCCTCTTCGCCGGGCTCCAGGCGATCCCGAACGACGTGTACGAGGCGGCCAGGGTGGACGGCGCGAGCGAGTGGCGGATGTTCTGGCGCGTCACCATGCCGCTGCTGCGTCCGGTGCTGGCGGTGGTGCTGATCATGACGGTGATCGGTTCGTTCCAGGTGTTCGACACCGTGGCGGTGACCACGGCGGGCGGTCCCGCGAACGCGACCAACGTCCTGCAGTTCTACATCTACGGATCCGCCTTCGGACGCTTCCAGTTCGGCTACGCCTCGGCGATGTCCGTCGCCCTGCTGATCGTGCTCAGCGCGATCACCGTCCTGCAGTACCGGCTCACCCGGGCCGGCCGGAGCGACCTCGGCTGACGGAAGGCAGACACCCACATGGCCACCATGACCACACCGGCGGAGCCCGCCGCACCCCCCACCACGGAGCCGGCCGTACGGCCGACGCACCGCCGCCTCTCCCTCGGGCGGGCCACCGCCTGGACCGTGCTGTGGCTGATCGTCCTCGTCACCCTGTTGCCGTTCTACTGGATCCTGCGGACCGCGCTCTCCACCAACGCCGGGCTCAACGCGGACCCCGCGAACCCGCTGCCGGTCGATCTCACCGGCAGCGGGTTCGCGCGGGCCTTCGGGCTCCAGTCCACCGAGGAGGCGGTCGCGCAGGGCGGAGCGGGCGGCGGGCTCGACTTCTGGCGGTATCTGCTCAACTCGGTGATCGTCTCTACGCTGATCACCGGCTGTCAGATCTTCTTCTCCGCGATGGCCGCGTACGCCTTCGCCCGGCTGCGCTGGCGGGGCCGGGACCAGGTGTTCGGGCTGTTCCTGGCCGGCTTGATGGTGCCGACCATCTTCACCCTGCTGCCGAACTTCGTGCTCATCAAACAGCTCCACCTGGTGGACTCGCTGCTCGGCATCGCCCTGCCCAGCCTCTTCATGACCCCGTTCGCGGTGTTCTTCCTGCGGCAGTTCTTCCTGAACATCCCCCACGAGGTGGAGGAGGCCGCGTTGCTGGACGGGGCCGGGAAGGTCAGGATCTTCTTCCGGGTCGTCCTGCCGATGGCGTCCACCCCGATCATCACCCTGTCCGTGCTGACCTACATCACCTCCTGGAACGACTACTTCTGGCCCCTGATGGTCAGTTACAGCGACGACTCCCGGGTGCTGACGGTGGCGCTGGCGGTCTTCCGGGCGCAGACCCCGGCGACCGGCGTGGACTGGTCGGGGCTCACGGCGGCGACGCTGATCGCCGCGCTCCCGATGCTGGTGCTCTTCGCCTGCTTCGCCCGCCGCATCGTCAGCTCCATCGGCTTCACCGGGATCAAGTGAGGGACCACTGATGCGACTTCGTACGCTGACCGCATGGGCCGGAGCGCTGGCGCTGTCCCTGGTGACCGGCTGCGCCCAGGGCGACGGCACCGGCACGTCCTCGGACACCGTGACGTACTGGCTGTGGGACGCCAACCAGTTGCCCGCCTACCAGGCCTGCGCCAAGGGGTTCGAGAAGGAGAACCCCGGACTGCGGGTGAGCATCACCCAGTTGGGCTGGAGCGACTACTGGACCAAGCTCACCGCCGGGTTCATCGCGGGCACCCAGCCGGACGTGTTCACCGACCACATCCAGAACTTCGGCCAGTTCGTGGATCTGAAGGTGCTGGAGCCGCTCGACGACCTCGGCATCGAGGACTCCGACTACCAGCCGGGGCTCGCCGCCAACTGGATCGGCAAGGACGGCCACCGGTACGGCGCCCCCAAGGACTGGGACACCGTCGCGCTCTTCTACGACGAGAAGCTGACCAAGGACGCCGGCCTCACCGCCGAGCAGATGAACAGCCTCTCCTGGAACCCCGAGGACGGCGGCACCTTCGAGAAGGCCGTCGCCCGCCTCACCGTCGACAGGAACGGCAGGCGGGGCGACGAGCCGGGCTTCGACAAGGACAACGTGAAGGTGTACGGCCTGGCCAGCAACGGCGGCGGCTACGGCGACGGCCAGACCCAGTGGAGCAACTTCGCGGCCTCCGCCGGATGGAGCTACCTCGACAAGCCGCGCTGGGGCACGAAGTACCAGTACGACAGCAGGACCTTCCAGTCCGTCATCCAGTGGTACTTCGGGCTGGCGAAGAAGGGGTACATGCCGCCCCTGTCCGACTACAACGTCCAGTCCAACCAGGCGAACACCCAGGTCGCGGCGGGCAAGGCCGCCACCGCGTTCGACGGCGCCTGGATGATCACGACATACGCGGGCTTCAAGGGCCGCGACATCAGGACCGCTCTCACTCCGGTCGGGCCGACCGGCAGGCGCGCCACGATGATGAACGGCCTCGCCGACTCCATCACCAAGGCCTCCGAGAACAAGGAGGGCGCCCGTGAGTGGGTGGCCTACCTGGCCTCGGACAAGTGCCAGAAGATCGTCGGCCGCTACGGCGTCGTCTTCCCCGCCACCCCCGCCGGGACCGAGGCCGCCGTCGCCGCCTACCGGAAGAAGGGCATCGACGTGTCGTCCTTCACCGAACCCGTGGCCGACAGGCAGCACTCCAGGACCTTCTCGTACCCGATCGCCAGCTACTCGGCCGACATGACGGCCCTCATGAAGCCCGCGATGGAGGACATCTACGGCAACGGCAAGCCGGTGAGCAGCCTCGACGAGACCAACGACCAGATCAACCTGATCCTTTCGCAATGATCCCCCTACCGATGAAGGGCAACCCCTCCATGACGTTCTCCCTCGGCATCGTCGGCGCCGGCCAGTTCTCGGGCCAGTTCGCCACACTGTTCCAGGCCCACCCCGGCGTCGGCGACGTCTACGTCACCGACCTGCTGCCCGAGCGGGCCGGGCAACTCGCCGCCGCGCAGGGCCTCGCGGGCACCTTTCCGTCGTACCAGGCCATGCTGGAGTCGGAGAAGGTCGACGCGGTCGCGATCTTCACCCAGCGCTGGACGCACGGGCCGCTCGTGCTGCAGGGACTCACCGCGGGCAAGCACGTGTACTCGGCGGTCCCCATGGCGATCAGCGCGGAGGAGATCGCGGCGATCATCGACACGGTCAAGGCCACCGGGCTGACCTACATGATGGGCGAGACCAGCGAGTACAACCCGGCCACGGTCCACGCCCGCAACCAGATCGCCGATGGCGCCTTCGGCCGGCTGTTCTACGCCGAGGGCGACTACGTGCACGACATGGACCTCGGCTTCTACGAGGCGTACCGGTACAGCGGCGGCGACAACTGGAAGGCGACGGCCAGCTATCCCCCGCTGCTCTACCCGACCCACGCGATCGGCGGGGTGCTGGGTGCCTGGAGGACGCACGCGGTCAGCGTGTCGGCGATCGGTGTCGTGGACGACCGGGGCGACGGCGTCTTCGACACGGGGATCAGCCAGTTCGGCAACGACTTCTCCAACGCCACCGCGCTGTTCGAGGTGGCGGGCGGCGGCTCGTTCCGGACGAACGAGTTCCGGCGGGTCGGCTATCCCTCGCACATACGGGAGTCGCGTTTCCGCTTCTTCGGTACCGAGGCGAGCATGGAGCAGCTCGCCACGGTCGCCCTGTGGCAGGACAAGCAGGGGGTGAAGGACATCAGTGAACTGCTGGAGCCCAAGCCCACCCTGTCCCCTGACGACCCGTCACTGCGGCACATCGCACCGGAACTGCGGGCCGCCTTCACCTCGGGGTCGGCCCCCGTGCACGACCGTGCGCGGCTGCCCCGGGAGTTCGACCATCTGCACAACGGGCACGAGGGCAGCCACCACTTCCTGGTGGACGACTTCGTGACCGCGGTCAACAGCCGCACCTTGCCGTCGGTGAACGCGTGGGTGGCCGCCCGCTACACCCTGCCGGGCATCGTCGCGCACGAGTCGGCGCGGCAGGGAGGCGTGCGGCTGGAGATCCCGGACTTCGGGGACGCGCCCGAGTAGGGCCGCGCGTCGGCCGGGTGCCTGGGATCAGGTGCCCGGCTTGCGGCCGTACACATAGACGTCGTCGCCGTTCTTCAGCAGCGACCAGTACTTCTTGGCGTCGGTCTTGGTCATGTTGACGCAGCCCCGGGAGCCCGGCGGGTTCCACATGCTGACGCCGGCCTGGTGGAAGGCCTGACCGCCGTCGAAGAACTGGGCGTAGGGCATGGGCACATCGTAGATCGACGACACGTGGTCGATGTTCCGCCAGTAGATCTTCTTCAGACCGGTGCGGGTCTCGTCACCGTTGCGGCCGGTGCGGACCGGGACGGGCCCGTACACGAGCTTCTTGCCGTCCTGGATCCAGCTCAGCTGGAGGGTGAGGTTCACGCAGGCGATCCGGCCCTTGTTGGTCGGGCACTTGCCGGCCTTGTTGGGGTTCTTGCCGACGGCCTTCTGCTTGTTCATGAGGTCCATCACGCCCCAGGTGACGGACCCCGCGTAGCCGATGTTCGGTGTGATGCCGTGCTTGGTCTGGAAGGCCTTGATGGCCTTGCAGTCGGCGGCGGACTGCTTGCCGTCGACCGGCCGGCCGAGGAACTTCTCGACCTGCTTCTGGTAGGGCCCCTTCGACGTCGTACAGCTCGCCGCCTGCGCCGGCGCGGCGCCCAAGGCGAGTGTGAGCGGCGTCAGCAGGCCGGTGACGGCGAGTGCGACGGCGCTTCTTCTTCCTATGTCCCCCATGGCGGTCCTTTCCCCCTTCGCGCGTTTCGCTGCTTGTGTCTCCCTAGACATCCGTCGGGCGACGACGGTTGTGGTCCTGCCCACGTCGAGACGAAACAGTTACACAGCGAGTTATGCAGATATAGAGTTCTCCCCATGAGCAACAGCGATTCCCTATCTCGCGTGGCCCTCAAGAAAATCACCCCCGATGTGTCCGGGGCGATGGGCTCCCTGCACGGCGCCGCCGTTTCCGCGGCGCGGGACGCGAAGGTCGAGCCGGAGATCCTCGAACTGATCAGAATTCGTGCCTCACAGATCAACGGCTGCGCGTTCTGTCTGGACATGCACACCAAGGACGCCCGCGCGCAGGGCGAGACCGAGCAGCGGATCTACGCGCTCAGTGCCTGGCGCGAGACCCCCTTCTTCACCGCCCGCGAGCGCGCTGCCCTGGCGTTGACCGAGGCAGTGACGCTGGTGCACGACGGCCATGTGCCCGACGAGGTCTACGCGGACGCCGCGGAGGTGTTCGACGAGGAGCAGGTCGCGGCGTTGATCTGGGCGGCCACCGTGATCAACGCGTACAACCGGATCGCCATAGCGACCCGCATGGCGCCGGGGGCCTACCAGCCCGCCCAGAAGTAGTCCGGAAATCGCCGGGAACACATTTCCCATCAATTCAAAAACGCCTTCGAGCGCCGGGCCGAATTTCCTTCGGCCCGGCGCTTCTCCACGCCCGTCGGGGGCTGTGAATTCAGTGGTCCGGCAGGGGCTCCATGAGGCCGTCCAGCCATGTCCGCCATTCCTGGGCGTACACGGCCGGGCCCGGGGTCATCGGGCGCCCGGTCCAGGCGGCGACCGGGCGGATGCCGTGGAGGGCGTTGACGAGCCACACCTCACGGCCGTCCAGCTCGGCCAGGGAACGCTCGCGGTGGCAGACCCGGACGCCGGTGCGGGCGGCCCGTTCCTGGATGAGGGTCTTGGTCACCCCGGCGAGGAGCGGCAGCCGGGGCGGGGGCAGACAGAGGGCGTCGTCCTCCCACCACAGCAGACTGGAGCTCGCGCCCTCCAGCACCAGGCCGGAGGGCGCGATGAGCACGGCCTCGTCGGCCTGCGCACCGGACGCCCGTCTGCGGACGCGGGCCAGGACGTCGAGGTCCGGGCCCTTGCGGCGGGGCACGGTGCGCGGGTCGGGCTGGCCGGCCGCCCACACCCGGACATCGGCCGTGAGGGGCGGTGCATGCCGCAGCAGAAGCCGCAACTCCAGGGAACCCGCGCAGAGTTCGACGCGGGGGAACCACTCCCCCGTGCGCGGTAGCGCGCGGGTCATGTCCTGCCAGAAGTCGACGACCCGCCCCGGAGGGGGTGCGCCGCACTCGCCGCAGGACCGCAGGAACCGTTCGCGGTGCCGGTCGAAGCCACGCATCCGTCCGTCGCGCAGCAGCCACGAGTCCGCGACGAGGAGGCGTCCACCCTGTGCCTGGCCGGGGACGAAGCCGTGTTCGGGTGACCAGGTCAGCAGACTTTGCGCGAGGGCGGGTTGTGTCACTCGGTGCTCCTGGGGTCTTTCCGGTTCAGTACTTGCGGCCCGCGACGGCCGGAGAGCCGTGCCGGGGCCCGTAGGGCGCGTGTTCCAGCCAGGCGCCGCATCGGGGCACCACGGGGGCGAGGGCCGCCGCGGCCCGCTGTTTGACGCGGACGATACGCCGCCGGGGCCTCAGATGGTCCAGGGCCGTGCCGGCGGCAGCGCTGTTGAACAGAGCCGCCGACCGGCGGACCTCCGCGAAGGCGGCGACCGCGGCGGGTGTGCCGTCGGCGATCGCGCGGGCCGCGGCGGCCGCGTCCGCGATGCCGCTGTTCATGCCGCGCGCCCCGAACGGCGGGAAGAGGTGCGCCGCCTCGCCGGCCAGCAGGACCCGGTGGTGGGGGTCGGTGAAGGCCGCGGCGACCTTGCGCAGGAACCGGTAGGTGGACACCCACAGGACGCGCTCGTCGTATCCGTCGCCGACGACCTCGGGAAGCCAGCGCCTTACGGCTTCGCGGGTGCCGTACTCCCGCGTCGCGTCGTCGTCGCGGCACTGGAGGTCGAGCTGGAAGCCGCCGGTGAACGGCACCCGCATGACACTGCGGCCACCGAGCGCCGGGTGCTCGTAGTGGAAGACCCGCTCCAGGGGCAGTGCCGCGCCGGGGATGTCGGCGACGTCCACGACGACGTGGAATCCCTCGCCGTGGGTGCCCTCCAGCGGAATGCCCAGTTCGCGGCGTACGGCCGAGCGGGCGCCGTCGGCGGCCACCGCGTGACTGCCCGTCCAGGTGCGGCCGTCCTCGCCGGTGAGGGTCGCTCCCGCCGGGTCGGTCCGTACGCCGGTGATGCGCGCGCCCCACACGAACTCCACGCCCGCGTCCCGGCACGCGGTGAGCAGGAAGCGCTCGGTGTCGATCTGACGGAGGCTGGTGAAGGGCGGGGTGCCGGTGGGCGGCGGGAAGGTACGGGCGTAGACCTCGCGGCCCCGGTAGAGGGTGCGCCTGGTGTGCCAGGTCCGCCCGTAGGCGGCGATCTCGTCGGCGAGTCCCGGACGCATCCCCTCCAGCAGTTCCAGGGTTTCGCGGTGCACGAACAGGGCACGGCTGCCGGGGCGTTCGCGGCCCTCCGCGTCGGCTTCGAGCAGCGTGACGGGAAGGTCGTGGGCGCGCAGGGCGAGGGCGGCGGAGAGGCCCACGGGGCCGGCGCCCACGACGAGGACCCGGGTCGTCATACGCGGGTGCTCTCGGTGAGCATGCGGGTGAGCTCGACCCGCTTGACCTTCCAGGTGGAGGTCATCGGCAGCTCCTCGAACCGCCACTGCCGGGGCTCGGCCATGGCCGGCAGGTCGACCGTGGCCTCGTGCCAGCGCCGCAGGTCCAGGGGGCGTTCGCCGCGCACGCACACCACCGGTACGGGTTCACGGTCGGCGCCGGGCACGATGACGACCTCACGCAGTTCCTCAAGACGGGACATCAGCGTGTCCTCGACCTCCAGGTTGCTGTGCACGGAGTCGATCTGGTCGATCTCGCGGTCGATGAGGTAGAGCGCGCCCCAGCGGCTCTGGTACCCCATGTCGCCCATCTGCCACCAGCCGCCGTCGAGTTGGCGCTGATAGCGCTCGCGGGCGCCGAGGTAGGTGAGGATGCGGCCCCGGGTGCGGGCCTCGATACGGCCGGGGGTGCCGGGGGCGACCCGTCGCCCGGCGTCGTCGGCGACGCGGACGCGGGTGAAGCCGGGGATACCGATGCCGACCCGTCGGCCGTCGGCGCGGGCGGCGCTGCGGCGGGTGAACCACTGGAAGGCGACAGGGCCCGTCTCGCTCTGCCCGTACAACTGGACGAGCCAGGGCGAGCGCCTCTGGGACGCGTCCAGGAGCCGCCGCACGGTGCGCGGGTGAATGGCGTCGAAGGTGGAGCCGTACGAGCGGACGCGGGACAGCGGGGCGCCGGGCGCGTCGGCCAACTCCTCCCACAGGACGAAGGTGTTGGGGTGGGTCTCGACGATGCCGGGACGGTGGCGGGCCAGCAGTGGGCCCACGTTCGAGGGCTCGGGATCGATGATCAGGACCAGTGGGCTGCCGAAGTGCAGCAGGACGCCGAGCAGGTGGTAGAAGCGCGAGTGCACGAACGACATGTGCAGGGCGGCGGTCTCGCCCCGGGTGGGCCAGCCCATGGCCTTCTGCGGGACGAGCCGGTTCCACATGGTGTTCGGGCAGTGCACGGCCAGCTTGGGGACGCCGGTGGTGCCGGAGCTGTGGGTGATGAGGGAGGGTTCGCGGGGGTGCAGGCGCACGGCTGCCGGGGTCGGGGCGCCCCCGTACTTCCCCAGCGATTCGGCGCCGGGGGCCTCGTCGACGCAGAGCGTGCGCCGTACCAGGCCGGTGAGTTCGACGTCCCCCAGGGTGCCTTCGAGTGTGGCCCGGTCGGTGAGCAGCCAGGGCCGGTGGAGGCGTTCGAGGAGTTGTCCGGCCACGGGGCCCGCGAGGCCGGGCGAGAGCAGCACGGGGACGGCGCCGATACGGGAGACCGCGCAGGTCAGCAGCACGATGTCGACGTTGTCGGTCTTGTGGACGACCACCTCTTCGGAGGGGCGGACACCCGCTTCCCACAGACGGCCGGAGAGGGCGTCGACCAGATCGGCGAGGGCGGTGTAGGAGAGGTCGGTGCCGAGGTCCGGGTCGACGTCCAGGGGCCGGTCCAGGGTGACGAAGACGGGGCCGTGGCGGTCGGCGGCCTCCCTGAGCATCGAGCCGAGGTAGAAGCCACGGCCGACAAGTGCGGGGGATCGGTCGGCCTGATGCTGGTCGCGCATGGAACCTGACCTTTCTGTGGGGGTGGTGACGGCCATGGCTCACCACGCCCCTTGGCGGACGAGGTGCCGGCGGAGCTTGCCGGTCGCGGTACGGGGCAGCGTGGGCACGAAGCTGACGCTGCGGGGGACCTTGAAGGCGGCGAGGTTGTCGCGGGCCATGCAGATCAGTTCGGCCTCCAGGCCCACCCCGATGGGCGGGACGGGGATGACGAAGGCCCGCAGCCTGCTGGCGCCGCGTTCGTCGGTGACGGCCGCCACGGCGACGTCCCGGACGCCGGGGTGGGTGCGCAGCAGGGCCTCCACCTCCAGCGGGGAGACGGTGATGCCCCCGACCATCTCCATGTCGTCCGCCCGGCCGAGGTGGCGGTAGGTACCGTCCGGTTCACGGCGGGCCCGGTCCCTGGTGTTGAGCCAGCCGCCGACGAGTGTGCGCTCGGTCTCCTCGGGCCGGTTGAGGTAGCCGGGGGTGACCGTCGGGCCCCGCACCCAGAGTTCGCCCGTCCCGCCCTCCGGCACCGGGCCGCCCGCGCGGTCGCGGAGTTCGACCTCGAAGCCGGGGACGGGGCGGCCGACCGTGCCGGGGTGGTTGTGGTCGAAGCCGTTGGCGCAGAAGGCGTGCCCGGCCTCGGTGGAGCCGATCTGCTCCAGGACGGGAGCGCCGAGCAGTTCGGTGACCTGCTTGCCGAGTCCGGCGGGCATGCCCTCACCGGCCGACACCGCCGCGCGCACCGAGGCGAAGCAGCCCTCGTGGCCGCCGCCGGCCCGGTCGGCGACGAGGGCGGCGTACGCCGAGGGCACCGAGTAGAGGAGGGTCACGCGGTGCCGGGCGACGAGTTCGTCCACGGCGGCCGGGGTGGGACGACGGTCGGAGAGGACGGCGGAGGAGCCGGAGAAGAGCGGGAAGACCAGGGCGTTGCCGAAGCCGTAGGCGAAGTACAGCCGGGAGACGGAGAGGGTGACGTCGTCCGGGGTGATGCGAAGCAGTCGGCGGCCGATGAGGTCGTGGTACGTCTTGGGGTCGCCGTGGACGTGGACGACGCCCTTCGGGTGGCCGGTCGTGCCGGAGGTGTACTGGATGTAGAGGGGGGTGTGGGCGTCGACGGGGTGGGCGGTGGTCCGGGGGGTGGCTGTGGCGCTCAGTGCGGTCAGTTGGTCGGAACCCAGGCGTGGCGTCGGTCCGGCCGGTTTCCCGGCGCGGGCCGTTCGTGGCTGGTCGCACGGGCTGGGCGGAGCCGCGTGCGTCGTGGCCCCGCGTCCCTTGCGGGGCGCCGGGATGTAGCTGTCCAGCCCTGGCCCGGTCACCCAGAGGACCGCCTCCGTGTCCTCTGCCATGAACTGGAGATCCAGTGGGGTGAGTTCGGGGTTGACCAGGACCGCCACCGCGCCGAGGCGGGCGAGGGCGAGGAAGGTGGTGACCCAGGTGACGGAGTCCGGGAGGGCGAGCAGAACGCGGTCGCCGGGGCGGACGCCGTGATCGGCGAGGACGGTGGCGGCGCGGGCGGCGAGGTCGTGGATCTCGCCGTGGGAGTGGGCCCGGTGGCCCTGGTGGAAGGCGGGGCGGTCGGCCCAGCCGCGTCGGTCGGCCAGGGCGGCGAGATGGGCCGCGAGGTTGCCGGGAGCGCCGGCGTCGGCCGGGAGCCGGGTGGGCTGGGACGTCGTGGTGATCGTCATCGCGTGGGCTCCTCGGTGACGGCCGGAGCGGAGGCGTGTTCCCGGTGGGCCCGCATCAGTGCCGCGGTCTTCAGCAGCATCTCGTCGTACTCGGCGGCCGGATCGGAGTCGAGGACGATGGCACCGCCCGCGCCCAGATGCATCCGGCCGCCCTGGAACACGGCGGTCCGGATGACGATGTCGAGGTCCGCCCCGCCGCTGCACCCGAGGTAGCCGAGCGCCCCGGAGTACACGCCCCGTGCCTCGGTCTCCAGCGAGTCGATGATCTCCATCGTGCGCAGCTTGGGCGCGCCGGTCATCGATCCGCCCGGGAAGCAGGCCCGGACGCAGTCGACGGCGTCGGTGCCGTCGCGCAGTCTGCCCTCCACGGTGGAGACCAGTTGGTGCACGGTGGCGTACGTCTCGGTGGCCATCAGCCGCGTGACCTGCACGGAGCCGGTGCGCGAGACCCGGCCGAGGTCGTTGCGGAGAAGGTCCACGATCATCAGGTTCTCGGCGCGGGTCTTGGCGTCCGCGGCCAGTGCGTCACGCAGCCGGTCGTCCTCCTCGGGGGTGGCGCCCCGGGGTGCGGTGCCCTTGATGGGTTTGGCCTCGGCGACGCCGTCCCGGGTGATGCGCAGGAAGCGTTCGGGGGAGGAGCCCGCGATGTCGAGGTCGCCGAACCTGAGGAAGGCGGCGTACGGGGCCGGGTTGAGCCTGCGCAGCGCCCGGTAGAAGTCGTAGGGGTCATACGGCGCGGGTAACCGGACGGCGTCGGTCAGACAGACCTCGTAGCTCGTGCCCGCGTGCAGTTCCGCCTTGCAGGCCTCGATGTCGGCGAGGTAGGTGGCACGGTCGCGGACGAGCCAGGGCTCGGCGGCACGCGGGTAGGGCGGTGTGCCCGGCCGGAGGGGGACGGTGGCGGCGGAGGAGACGAAGGTGAGCTGGGCCAGTGCGGTGTCGAGCCAGTCGCCGGCCTCGCGGGATGCCGCCGGGGTGTCCTCGGCCAGGCAGACGGCGTAGGTGAAGCCCTCCTCGTGGTCCACGGCGATCAGCCGGTCCGCGAACAGCCAGCAGGCGTCCGGGGTTTCGGCCTTGTGCCGGTTCTCGGAACCGCAGTCGGCCTTGAGTTCATAGCCGAAGTAGCCGACGTAGCCGCCGGTGAAGTCGAAGGGCAGGCCGGTCGCGTCGACCTTGCGGCTCGCCAGCTGCCGCTTCAGATAGTCGAAGACGCTCGCCTGGACCTTGCGGGTGGGCCGCCCGTCCCGCTCGATCTCGCAGAGGCCGCTGTCGACGTCGTAGCGGACGAACTCCGCGAGCGGACCGCTGCCGTCGCCGAAGAACGAGAAGCGCGCCAGCCCCGGCTCGACGCGGGAGCTGTCCAGCCAGAAGGCGTGTCGCGCGTCGGCGTACATGCGGGTGAAGGCGGCCTCGGGGTCGACGGCGCCGGCGACACGGCGGGTGTGCAGCCGGTAGGCCGGTCCAGGGGCCCGCCGGGGACGGGGTATCGCGCCGGAGAGAGGGGTGACCGCGGTGTCCTTCGTACGTGCGGCGGAAGTGACCGCGGTGTCCTCCGCATGGGGGCCGGAGGTGACCGCGGTGGTCGTCGTACGCGGGCTGCCCGAGCGTTCCGCCGTGAGGTCGCGGAAGTTGGCCAGCAGTCGGTGGCCGTGGTCCGTGAGGATGGACTCGGGGTGGAACTGGACGCCCCACAGCGGCCGTTCACGGTGGCGCAGGCCCATGAGGACACCGTCCTCGGACCACGCGGTGGCCTCCAGGGTCGGCGGCAGCGGCTCGCGCACGGACAGCGAGTGGTAGCGGACGACGGTGAAGTTCTGGGGCAGCCCCCGGAACAGGTCGCGGCCGTCGTGTCGGACCGTGGAGAGATGACCGTGGCGGGGCCACGGGGCGGCCTCGACCTCGGCCCGCTCGCCCGCCGCGATGCCCTGGTGACCGAGGCAGACGCCCAGCACGGGGATCGTGGCCCCGGCGATCACCTGGGCGGCGATGCCGAAGTCGCGCGACTCGCAGGGGTGGCCCGGTCCGGGCGACACCACCACATTGTCGAATTCCCGCAGCTCCGGAATGCCGTCGGCCGGGGCGTCATTGAGCACGACAACAGGCTCCTCGCCGTTGACCTCGGCGATCAACTGGAACAGGTTGTACGTGTAGGAGTCATAATTGTCGATGAGCAAGGTTTTCACCCGCCCACCCCCCTCTGATCGTTCTCGGACCTAGGCGGTCCGTCGTTTGTGCCGGCCGCGCAGCGCCTGAAGCGGCGGATACAGCCATTTCTTCAGGAATCGCTGGAGTCTCGGCATGAGAATCCAGGTGACGATGGCCGTCACGGACAGACACAGCAGAAGTGTACGAAAAAGCGGATTCAGGTCGTTGAGATAGGGAAGTATCGCCAGGTTGAACAGGAGCACGGGCGGGAAGACCGCGCTCATATTCACTAACCACAGTTTCCATTTCGGGGGTGGCCCCGGAGGTGCGGCCGGCGTCGGCGCCCGGGAGGTCTGGGAGTCGAACCAGGCCTTGGAACCCGTGATGCTATGGCGGCCCGTCTCCTGGGCCAGTCCATCGGCACGGGCCGACCACTGCGCCCAGACCACGGAGTTCTCCCAGGTCCGGGCCGAATCTTCGCTGTCGAAACGGTAGACCACATGCCATTCCGCCTCTCCGTCGACGAGTACGCCGCCCCCCAGAAAGCCCGGCTGCTGCGCACTCGTACGCAGCACGGCCCACCCCCATGAGTGGAAGTCGGCCTCGCGCCCCGGCACCACGTGGTACGCGACGGTGACGGTAACGGGATTCCTGCTCACGCCGACGAATACGCGAAGATCCGGCGCCACGTTCAAATGTCAACGAAGTTTTTCAAGGTGTCCGTATCATACGGCTATGACGGCTTCACCCGGCTTGGCGCCTTCTGTCGAGCGCGACGACCGGGTGACCACCGGTAATTCCCGGAAGTACATGCGCGAGCGAGGCATAAAGGCGCATCATCGCCTTCGGTGATCGTGTTCATGACGGAGCGAGTATTCACTCTCCTCCGCCCCTCTCATTCCACATCCCCTCCATGGTGCCGGGGCCACCGGATGCGGCAGGGCCCGCACAAGCAGCGGAACGCGCCGGCCAGGATGACGTTGGCGGCTGCCGGTGACGGCGATCACGATCCCACCGCCCACCGGCGAACCGCCCATGAGCACGGGTCAGCGGTAACCGGTCGTGTCCGCCGGCTTGCCCGCGTCCTGGACCTCGACGATGTAGCGCCAGGCGTCCGGCCGGGTGCCGTCGAGGTCGGTGAAGCCGTAGGTGCGGGCGAGGGAACCGCTGGAGAGGGAGTCGCCGTTGAAACGGGCGACTTCGGGGTCGGCGGCGAGGGCGGCGACCGCCCGGCCGACATAGCGGGGGGTCTCCGAGATGGCGAAGTGGGGGACGCGGTCGAGGGCGTCGCGCCAGTTGTCCTCGGTGACTCCGTACCCGTCGAGCATCATCTCCGAGCGGAGCCAGCCGGGGGTGAGAGCGACGGCCGTGGCACCGCGCGGGCCGAGTTCATGGGCGAGGGCGAACGCCATCCGCAGGACGGACGCCTTGGCGAGGTCGTAGAAGAAGGTGCTCCGGTAGTGGGCCCCGTTGTACTCGGCCGTGCCGTCGGTCATCTCCACCACCAGGCCGCCGGGGTGCCGCAGCAGCAGGGGCAGCGCGAAGTGGTTGGTGATCGCGTGGGTCTCCACGGCGAGGCGGAGCAGCCGCAGACCGTTGTCGAGGTCGTGCTCCCATACCGGGGACTCCCACTCGAAGAGCTTCTCGCCACCCCAGATGTCGTTGACCAGCACGTCGAGCCGGCCCTGCTCCTCGGCGATCCGGTCCACCAGGGCGCGGACCTGTGCCGCTTCGAGATGGTCGGTGGGTACGGCGATGCCCTCGCCGCCCGCCTCCGTGACCAGGTCGGCGGTGTCCTCCAGGGTCTCCGGGCGGTCGTACTCGGAGCGGCGCTCGCGCGTACTTCGGCCGGTCACATAGACCGTGGCTCCGGCCGCCCCCAGTTCTACGGCGATCCCGCGGCCCGCTCCGCGCGTTGCTCCCGCGACCAGGGCGATCTTTCCGTGCAGCGGCGGGGTGGTGTGCTGGGGGTGTGTCATGTCCGACCTCCTGTGCGTGGGGTGCCACCTTGGCGGGCGCCGGGTGTGTGTCGGCGCCCGCGACACGAGGCTTTCGTGGAAGCCGGACATCCTGTGTCGCCTTTTTCAGGGGGCTCCTCATTTCTTTCGTCTGCGGGTCGGGTGTGGTTGCTCGCGCAGTTCCACGTGCCCCTTACGAGCGCGGATGCCGGGGCCCGGCTGCCATGCCTTCTCGGCAGCCGGGCCCCGGGGTGGCCGTCCGTGGTCAGTGACCGCGCGCGATCCACTCCTGAAGGTGCGGGGCCTCGGCTCCGATCGTCGTGCTGTCGCCGTGACCCGTGCGGACGACCGTGTCCGGGGGGAGCGCCAGGAGGCGGTCGCGAATGGAGTCGATGATGGTCGGGAAGTGGGAGAAGGAGCGGCCGGTGGCGCCCGGGCCGCCGGCGAAGAGGGTGTCACCGGTGAAGACGGTGCCGAGACCCGGGCCGTACAGGCACACGGCGCCCGGCGCGTGCCCGGGGGTGTGCAGGACTCGCAGGTCGGCGCCGGCGGCCTCGATGATCTGCCCGTCGGCCAGCCAGTGGTCGGGCAGCCGGTCCGGGTGGGTCTGCTTCCACAGGGGCAGGTCGTCCGGGTGCAGCCAGATCGGCGCGCCGGAGCGCTCGGCCAGTGCGGGCGCGGCGTCGATGTGGTCGTTGTGGGCGTGCGTGCACACGATGGCGGACAGTCGGCGGTCGCCGACGGCCTCGGCGATGGCGTCGGCGTCGTGGGCGGCGTCGATGACGACGACCTCGTGGTCGTCGCCGACGAGCCAGACGTTGTTGTCGACGTCCCAGGTGCCGCCGTCCAGGGTGAACTGGCCGGAGGTGACGAGGTGTTCGATGCGGGCCGCCATCAGAGGACCACCACCGAGCGCAGGACGTCGCCGCCGTGCATCCGCTCGAAGGCCTTCTCCACGTCGTTCAGTGCGATGGTCTCGGTGACGAAGGCCTCCAGGTCCAGGCGGCCCTGGAGGTAGAGGTTGATCAGCATGGGGAAGTCGCGGTCGGGCAGGCAGTCGCCGTACCAGGAGGACTTCAGTGCGCCGCCTCGGCCGAAGACGTCGAGGAGCGGGAGTTCCAGTGTCATCTCCGGGGTGGGGACGCCGACGAGGACGACCGTCCCGGCCAGATCACGGGCGTAGAACGCCTGCTTGTACGTCTCGGGGCGGCCGACCGCCTCGATGACGACGTCGGCGCCGAAGCCGCCCGTCAGCTCACGGATCGCCTCGACGGGGTCGGTGTCCTTGGAGTTGACGGTGTGCGTGGCGCCGATGCTCTTGGCGGTGGTCAGCTTCCGGTCGTCGATGTCCACGGCGATGATCTTCTCGGCGCCGGCCAGCCGGGACCCTGCGATGGCCGCGTCCCCTACGCCGCCGCAGCCGATGACCGCGACGCTGTCGCCCCGGCCCACGTTGCCGGTGTTGATCGCGGCGCCGATGCCCGCCATCACACCGCAACCCAGCAGTCCGGCGACCGCGGGGGCGGCGGCCGGGTCGACCTTGGTGCACTGGCCGGCGGCGACGAGCGTCTTGTCCGCGAAGGCGCCGATGCCGAGCGCGGGCGACAGCTCCTGACCGGTGGAGGCGAGTGTCATCTTCTGGCCGGCGTTGTGCGTGGCGAAGCAGTACCAGGGGCGGCCGCGTCGACAGGCCCGACAGTTTCCGCACACGGCACGCCAGTTGAGGATGACGAAGTCACCTGGGGCGATGTCCGTGACACCCGCGCCGACCGACTCCACCACACCGGCGGCCTCATGTCCGAGCAGGAAGGGGAAGTCGTCGTTGATGCCGCCCTGCTTGTAGTGCAGATCGGTGTGGCACACCCCGCACGCCTGCACCTGCACCACGGCCTCCCCCGGCCCCGGATCCGGTACGACGATGGTCTCGATCCGCACCGGTTCGTTCTTGCCCGGTGCGATCACACCGCGTACTTCCTGCGCCATGGTGAACCTTTCCGTCGATCCGAGAGGGCGGTCGCCCGCCCAGGGTCACCCTACGGACCGACCAGCGGGTAGGGCCTTTGATGCGGGCGGAGCCGTGTCCGAAAAGATCGCCGGCGGTCGTCGAGACTCATGTCGACAACGACTACCTCACCGGCGGCCTCGAGCTCGCCCGGTTGACCGGCGCCGCCTATCTGGTACCCGCTGGGGCACGGGTCGCCTACCAGCGGGTTCCGGTGCACGACGGCGACACCGTGGAGACCTTCACAGACGCCGGCGCCGGGCCGCAGGCCGAGGCAGCACTACCCCGCGTCGAATCGGCAGCGGCGTCGCCTGCGGGCCCCTCCGCCCCGGCGGCCGGGTCGCCCGGGTCTCTCTCCCCCCTGACGTGGCACCCGACCCTCGCGCACCCCGCGCCCACCGGTGCTCCCGCCACATGACCGCTCTCGTTCTCGCCCTGCTCGCCGGGGGCGTGGTCGAGCTGTCGCTCGGGGCGTTGGGCGGCGGGGGGAGTGTCCTCGCGGTGCCGGCGTTGGTCCATCTGCTCGGTTTCGGTCCAGGAGCGGCGGCCACCGCGAGTCTGGTGATCATCACGCTGACCTCGGCGACGGCGGGACCGGCGGGACGCCGACCGTGCTCGCCGGGGGCCCGGAACCGGAGGGCGCCCGCCGGGTCCGCGCGGTCGGCACCCATCGCGAACCGGTGGCCGCCGACCCGCTCTACGCGGCGTTGGCGGCCACCCGGTTCCTCGCGACGGCCGGTCAGCCGGGGCCATGGACCCCGGGGGTCCCGGCCGAACGGGGGCTCGGACGGGACTCTGGCCGGTGTCGTCAGAAGGGGAAGTGCGCCTGCCGGCCGGCGACGGTCACCCAGCGGGTGTTGGAGAAGGCCTCGATGCCCCAGCGGCCACCGAAGCGCCCGTAGCCGGAGGCCTTCACTCCGCCGAAGGGAGCCATCGGTTCATCGGCCACCGACTGGTCGTTGACGTGCACGATGCCGGTGCGGATCCGGCGGGCGACGGCCAGTCCGTGCGTGGCGTTCTCGGTGATGATGCCGCAGCTCAGGCCGTTGTCGGTGTCGTTGGCGACGGCCACGGCGGTGTCGTCGGAGGCGAAGGTCTCCAGCACGCAGAGCGGGCCGAAGGACTCCGTGTAGTAGAGGTCGGCGTCCTTGGGGACGTCGGTCAGCACGGTCGCCGGGTGCACCGCGCCCTCCGGCTGTCCGCCCCCGGTGAGCACCGTGGCGCCCTTGGCGACGGCGTCCTTGACGAGCGCCGCGATCCGCTGGGCGGAGTCGGCGCTGACGAGCGGACCGACCACGGTGTGCGGGTGGTTGGGGTCACCGGCCTGGAGGCCGGCGACCTTGGCGGTGAACTTCTGCGCGAACTCCTCGGCCAGCGACTCGTGCACGAGGATGCGGTCACCGGACATGCAGATCTGCCCGGCGTTCATGAAGACACTGAAGGTGACGGCGTCGACCGCGTAGTCCAGGTCGGCGTCGTCGAGCACGATGACGGAGTTCTTGCCGCCCAACTCCAGTACGGCGGGCTTGAGATGACGGGCCGCCAGCTCACCGATGATGCGGCCGACGCCGGTGGAGCCGGTGAAGTTCACCGCGCGCACCCGCTCGTCGGAGATCAGCGCATCGGCGATCTCGGCCGCGTCCTGGGGGGCGTTGGTGACCACGTTGAGGACGCCGTCGGGCAGCCCCGCCTCCCGGAACACGTCCGCGACCAGCAGCCCGCAGGCGATCGGCGCGTCCTCGCTGGGCTTGACCACGACGGTGTTGCCGGCCGCCAGCGGTGCGGCGACGGCCCGTACGCCGAGGATGACCGGCGCGTTCCACGGCGCGAACGCGGCGACCACGCCCAGGGGTTCACGCACCGCGAGGCTCAGCGCACCCTCCTTCTGGCTGCTGAGGACCTCGCCGCGCGGCGCGGTGATGGCCGCCGCCGCCTCGCGCAGGATGTTCGCCGCGAGCGCCACGTTGAAGTACGCCCACGGGCGGGTGCCGCCCGCCTCCCGGGCCATGATGTCGGCGACCTGGTCACCCCGCCCCTCCAGCAGGTCGGCGGCCTTGAAGAAGATCGCGCGCCGGGCGAAGGGAGCCAGCGCCGCCCACTCGTCGAATGCGGCGTCGGCGGCGTCCACGGCCCGCCGGACGTCCTCCGGTCCCGCCGCGGCGACCGTCGCGTACACCTCCCCCGTGTACGGGTCGAGGTCCTCGGCGGTGCGGCCGGACGTGGCGGGCACGTCCTTGCCGCCTATCAGCAGGTCACGGATTATGGCCATGGTGCGGCTTCCTCGGGGTACGTATTGACGACGGTACGTGATCGAGAATGATCGCTCAGGTTTCGTTCGTAGTGTGAAATTCCATTCACGTTACCGTTCCGTGATGCTCTGCCCAGCCGCCCGAGAATGTCAAGAGCCCCACCGCGCTGCTCGCGCGACGGGGCTCTCGGTCCGGACGGCCGACGTCACCGGTCGATGGCGCCCAGCAGGCCGACGGCGGGCGCCGCCATGTCGGTGATCTGGTGCAGCTCGCTCAGCCGGTTCAACTCGCGGACCTGGCTGAGGCTCTTCAACTGCTGCGAGGGGCGCGGGACGGCGGCCCTGTGCTCCTCGGGGAGGTCGCCGACCGTGAGTGAGTCGAGCGTGGCCATCGGGCTGAGCTTGGTCGCCTCCGCCGTGGCGTCCGCGTTCGCCATCGGTGCGGCCAGACCGGTGACGCCGACGGCGAGACCCACGGCGGCGACGATACGTCGAGTTGAGATCATGCCTTCAGCAACGGTCGCCGGTCCCGGACGGTCACGGCCGCTCACCCGTGAGGCGCACACCCCGGCCGCACTTGCCGGGGTCCCGGGGGCGGAGGAGCCTCGGAGGAAAGACCTTGCGCGGCCCGTCCCTCGCCGGGCCGCGATCTGCGAAGGAGGTCCCCCATGGGCACCACGGCGAGCCCCGCCTTCGACACCGAAGCGCTGCGCCGGGGCACGGAGGAAGCGAACGCGGCGACACTGCTGTCGCTCTACGCGGACGACGCCGAGATGCGCGTCGTGGACCGCAACAGCCAGCCCAGCCACCCCAAGGTCATGCACGGCCGGGCCGAGATCGCCGCGATGCTGGAGGACGTCTGCGGCCGGGACATGACCCACAAGGTCGAGCAGTGCGTCCTCCAGGGCGACCAGGTCGCCCTCACCGAGTCCTGCGAGTACCCCGACGGCGTACGGGTCCTGGCGAGCTCGATGATCTCCTTGCGCGACGGCAAGATCGTCGACCAGACGACGGTCCAGGCCTGGGACGAGCAGGACGCATAGCACGTGCAGGACAAGCCGGACGAGCAGCACCTGTAGGACGAGTAGCGCGTAGGACGAGTAGCACCTGTGGACGCGGGGTGGCCGGGCCCTATCGCCCTCGGCCGTTCACCCGACGCTCAGGCGGGGACGCCCAGTTCGTCCAGGAGCCGGTGCATCTCCGCCGTGGGGAGCGCGGGGTTGGAGGCCGCCGGCCAGGCCATGACCGGGTCCCGCAGCAGCTCGTCGATCCTGGTGTACGGGAGGCGGGGATCCACCGCGGCCGCCATCCGCGCCCCTACCGCCTCGTCGTGACTGAGGCGTTCGACGACTTCCGGTGAGGCGTCGGGGTCGTGCACCGCGAGCCGACGAAGGAACGGCTCGGAGTGGTGTGCGTAACGGACGAGGCCCTTCCTGGGGAACTGCGGCAACCGCAGCATGTCGTGGCAGGAGCGGCCGTCCCACTCCAGGACTGTCCGCAGCAGTGCGCCCGCCGGTGCGCCGGGCTGGTGTTCGCAGATCATCAGCCGGACCACGAAATCCTCGTCGTCCGCGAGCAGTTCGACCAGGTCGGCCGGGAGCGCGGGGTGCGTGGCGGCACTGCGGCGCAACCACCGGTGCGCGGAGGTCGCACAGGTCCGAAGGGTGTCAGAGGCGCCGTCGAGTGCCAGGACCCAGCCGAGCGGCCGCACCGCGTCCGAGCCCCTGACCTCGTAGTCCACCTCCGCCCGCTGTGCCTCGGTCAGTTCGGGGCGTGCCGAGACCGCCCGCCGTACATCGTGGGCGGGGTCCGTGGCGAGCCGTGCCACCAGGTCGGGCGGCAGCGACGGGTTCCCCGCCAGCGCCTCTCTCTCGTCCGGGTCGTCGAGATCCATGAGGCGTTCGGCGATGGCGCGGGGCAGCCGGGCCTCCGCGAGGACGTCCAGGCGTTCGCGGCGCTCGACGGTTGCGAACACCTCGCCGGTGAACGCCGCGTCGGTGCGGCAGGCCCGGCGCGCCGCCGCCCGGCGCACCTCGGCATCGGGATCGGCGAGCAGGGCCTCGCGGGCCGCCGGCGCCAGGGTGTCCCAGGCCCGGCACACCGCCGCGCGCACCCGGGGATCCTCGTGACCGGGGTACCCGGCCAGGATCCGGTCGGGGATGTTCGGCGAGCGGGCGGCCGTCTCGCGCACGACCCGGTCAGGGGTGGACAGCAGCCGTGCGTACGTCTCGTCCGGCAGGGGGTCGGTCATCCGCCGGTACGGCTGTGGACCGCGGGCCAGTTCCAGGCGCACCTCGCGCACCGGGTCGTCCACGAGCCGTGCCCGGTCGGCCGGTGCGGCCGCCTGGCTCCGGGCGAACTCCGCCCGCATCCGCCAGTCGGGGTGCGTGACCAGCGCGTCGACGACGACGACGGGCAGCGCGGACCGGAAAAACAGCCACTTCCAGGCATCCGCGGCCTTTGGGTGCAGCAGCCGCAACAGGACGTCATGCGTCGTCGCCTTGTTGTGGGCCAGCCCCTCAAGGATCTCTTTCCGCGCGTACGCCACCGCTCCGCTCCCCCGCCGCACCGGCCGGCCATCCTACGCGCCGCTGTCGACGACGGGTCGTGACCGGAGCCGAGGTGGCCCACCTCCGCCGCGTCGAAGCCGCGTGGGCGGTTTCGGACAGCGACCTTCGAACAGGGGCTCATTCGGGTCATCACCGTCCGGTCCCCCAGTGAGGGTGCGCTCGCGACGCCATACTGACGGGCGTGCGGGTAGCGATCATAACGGCGGGTTCCCGGGGCGACGTGGCCCCGTACACCGGACTGGGACACGGGCTGGTGCGGGCCGGGCACGAGGTCACCCTGGTGACGCACGCCCGGTTCGAGCCTCTGGTGGGGGGTTCCGGGGTCGCCTTCCACTCCATGCCCGTGGACCCGCGGGAGGAACTGGAGTCGGAGCGCGGCCAGGGGCTGCACCGGAGCGCCACCGGGGCCGGGAAGCTGTACCGGGCCGTGGAGATGGCCCGGCGTCTGGTGGGACGGATGGCCGGCGACATGGTGTCCGCCGCCCGCGCCAGTGACGTCCTGCTCGTGGCCGGCACCCTCGCACCGCTCGGCCACACCATCGGCCAGGGACTGTCGCTCCCCAGCCTCGGAGTGAACCTCCAACCCCTGGCGCCCACAAGGGAGTTCGCGCCGCCGATGACAGGGGCCCGCTCCTGGGGTCCGGCCGTCAACCGGGCGACGGGCCACGCGGTGAACCTGGCCGTCGAGTGGATCTTCACGGAGGAGGTGCGGAGGCTGCGCGCCGAGTACGGGCTGCCGCGCACCGGCCGGGTGAGGGCCCGCCGCACCCGTGAGCGGCTGGGCTGGCCGGTGTTCCACGGTTTCAGTCCTCGGGTGGTGCCCCGCCCCCGGGACTGGCGGGCGGGGCTGGACATCACCGGTTACTGGTGGCCATACGACCGCGAGGGCCGGCTGCCCGCCCCGCTGCTGGACTTCCTCGACGCCGGGCCGCCCCCGGTCTTCGTGGGTCTGGGCAGCGCGACCGTGCCCGACCCCGAGCGGATGAGCGCCGAGGTCGTACGGGCCCTGCGGGCGGCAGGGCTGCGTGGGGTCATCCAGCGCGGCTGGGGCGAACTGCGCGGCGAGGGCGACGACATGGTCACGATCGGCGAGGTGCCGCACTCCCTGCTCTTCCCGAGGATGGCGGCCGTCGTCCACCACGCGGGCGCGGGCACCACGGCGGCCGGACTGCGCGCCGGCGTCCCGGCCGTACCGGTCCCCGTCCAGTTCGACGAGGCCTTCTGGGCCGCCCGCCTCGCGGCCCTCGGGGTGTCTCCGGGGGCCGTACCGCTGCGTGGCTTCAAGGCCGAGGCGTTGACGACCGCGCTGCGCCGGGCGACCGACGACCCGTCGTACGGCCGTCGCGCACGGGCCCTGGCCGAGGAACTGCGCACGGAGGACGGGGTGAAGCCGGTGTTGACGGCGGTGGACCGGCTGGCGGGCTGAGACCACGGCCGAGTCGCCGGGCCGACATCGGGACGGGTCCGGCGGCCGGTCGAGGCGCCGGCGCACCTGACGCGCGTCGGGCGTCGGGCGTCAGGCGTCAGGCATCGGGCGTCAGGCATCGGGCGTGGCGCGCGAGGCCGAACACGGTTCGGCCCGCCCCGCCCCGGGCAACCGACCACGACATCCGCCCCCGTCCAGCCACCGCACGCGACAGCCACGAGGACAGCCGAACGCAAGCCGTCCCCTCACTCAGGCGACCAGCCACGACGGCTGCCGCAGCAGCCTCTCCCGGCACCACCCACAACCCACAGCGGCCGGACACGAAACGCCCCCGCCCCTGCGGGTGCCCGACAGGGCGGGCGACACGGGGCGGTGTCCGAGGCACACAGGTTGCCGGGTCGGGTCGGGTTCGCGGGGCGCTATCGAACCGTCCCTCCCTGCCCCTCCGGTCGCCAACCCGGCGGTCGCAGTATCCCGAGCAGCAGTCCGACCAGTTCGTCGACGACCTCGTCGAGGGGGGCGTCGACCCAGCCGGCCTGCCAGTCGTGGAGGAGGCCGTTGACGCTGCCGATGAAGGCGGTGGCGGCGATGCGGTAGTCGCGGTCGACGGCCTCGCCGCGGTCGGCGGCAGCGGCGGCCTCGGCGCAGATGAAGTCGATCCAGCGGGCGCGGCGTTCGAGGCGCTGGCGCTCCAGCCGAGGGCTGACGCCGACGATCTCGGTGAAGGTGATCCGCAGTCGGCGCGGGTCACCGGTGACATCGGCGGCGTAGGCGCGGAACGCGGCGGTGGCACGCTCGGCGATCGGCTGTCCCTCGGCCGCGGCGAGGCCGGTCAGCGCGGCCTCCTCCGCCCAGTCGTTGACCTGGAGGTGGAGGGCGGCGAGCACCTCCTCCAGGCTGTGGAACTCCTCGTAGAACTGACGGGTCGACAGTCCGGCGGCCTCGCTCAGCGCCGCGATCGTGGTCCCCCGGAAGCCGGGGCTGTCGCCGAAGAGCCGGAGGCCCGCGTCGAGGAAGCGGGCACGGCGCTCGGCCCGGCGCTCCAGCGCGGTTCTGCCCCCGTAACGGCCGGTGGGCTGTCTCATCCTGCCCGCCACGCTTCTCCTCCCACCAAATCCACGCATCACGACGACCGGGTTCGGCCGTCGGTCGATTTTGTCGTGTCCCTGCTCTTGTGGAGAAGCACGCCAGTTCCTTACTTTCCAGTAAGTCTGCTCTGAACACTGCCGTGTTCAGACTCCCCCCGCAGGAGGAACCGACATGCCCCTCTCCCCCGCCCCCCGCCGTCGCAGAGGCCGGCACCTGGGTGCCGTCGCCGCCGCGCTCGCGCTGACCGCGTCCGCCGCCGCGACCGCCACCCCGGCGACCGCGGCGGCCGACCTCCGGGAGGTGATGTTCGTGGGAAACAACTGGGAGGGCACCGCGGACGTCATCAGGTCCTCCGGCGACTTCGCCAAGATCGGCCGGATCAACGTCATCCCGGACAAGGACCAGCGGATGGCGGAGATCAACGCCGATCCGATCCGGTGGATCGCGTTCATGACGATCCGCAACAGCGTGGGTGAGGGCCACGACCAGTTCGTGGACGACATGTACTCCACCCCGGACGGGTCCTCGATGGTGGTCTCCCGGCCGAGCTTCGCCGACGTGGTCTCCATCAACGTCAGGACCGGTGCCATCAACTGGCGTTTCCCCGTGTCGGGTTACCGCTCCGACCACATGGCCGTCTCCCCCGACGGCAAGCGCGTCGCCGTGTCCGCGTCGACCGGCAACACCGTGCATGTCCTGGACATCGTCACCGGCAAGCAGCTCGGTTCGTTCAAGACCGGCGACAAGCCGCACGAGAACATCTTCACCAGTGACGGCAAGTACATCTGGAACATGGCGATCGGCGACGTGAACACCCAGACCGACGCGCCCTGGCTGGACTGGACGAAGGGCGACCGGAGGATCACGGTCGCCGACGCGAACACCTTCCAGCAGGTCAAGGTGATCGACATGCGGGACCGGCTCAACGCGATCGGCCTCGGCGACTACTCGGACGCGGTCCGACCGGCGGCGTTCTCGCCCGACGAGACCAAGCTGTACTTCCAGGTGTCGTTCTTCAACGGCTTCTTCGAGTACGACATCGCCACCGACAAGATCACCCGCACCAAGGCCCTGCCGAAGTCCCCGGGGGTCAGTGACGACCGCACCACCTTCGTCAACGACTCGCGCCACCACGGCCTGACGATGAAGCCCGACGGCAGCAAGCTGTGCATCGCGGGCACGATGGACGACTACGCGACCGTCGTGGACCGCGCGACCCTCCAGGAGGGTCCGCTGGTCCCCGTCTCCAAGCCGTACTGGTCGACCGTCAGCGGTGACGGCAAGTCCTGCGTGGTCTCCGAGAGCGGCGCCGACCAGGTCACGGCGATCGACTTCGCCACCGGAAAGAAGACCGTGTCCGTGCCGGTCGGCGACCACCCCCAGCGGGTGCGTCTGGCGAAGGTGCCCGCCGACTGGACCGGACCTTCCGCTAACTGAACTCAGCGGCCAGCCACCCCGACAGCTCCGTCCGTGCCGCGCTCAGTCGCGCGGCGGGCGGGGCTGTCGCGCCGTTGGTGACCAGGGCGTAGTGGAGCTTGCCCGAGTCGGGGGCGGTGAGCAGCAGCCGCCGGCTGCCGGTGCCGCCCGGTTCCTTCGCGGCGGCGATCGGCGTGGACGTGGTGTACGCCGGCGGCGTCGCCGTCACCCCGAGGTCGGACACCACCGTGGTGGAGGCCGTGGGAAAGGACGCCGGGAGGTGCAGCTCGGTCGGTTCGGTGCTGCCGTCCGAGCGCCAGACCAACAGGGCGTACTGGCCCGAGCCGACGAGCGCGGAGACGTTCGGCAGTGAGCTGGGCACCGGGTTCCACGTCAGCGTGGTGGAGCCGTCGCGCGAGCGGTCCTCGTAGGTGAAGGCGACCGCGCTGCCCGCCGTGGCGCTGGGGTAGATCCGGTCCAGCATCCTGGCGTCCTGACGGAGCACGGCCGTACCGGAGTCGTCGAGGCGCACGGCCGACAGGTCCTCGTCGTTCCAGCCGTCGCCCTCTTCCTGCACCTTGTCGGGGTTGTCGTTCATGAGCTCGTGATGGCGGCCGTTGTAGATGTCCCACTGCCACTGGGAGCCGGAGAGAACCGGACCGGAGCCGGCAGGGTTCGTCCACCAGTCGACACCCTTCACCCGGGAGTCGAGCGCCTGGTACATGGCCTTGTAGACAGTGGGTGCCTTGTCGGAGACCGAACCGGCGAGCGGGTGGCCGAACTCACTGATGATCGCCGTCGTCCCGCCCGCCGTGGCGCGGTCACGCACGGTCCCGAAGTCGGCCGAGTACCGGCCGTTCTCCGCCTTGCCCCACATGAAGACGCCGGAGATCGCCTTCTGGTCGTAGAAGTGGGTGTTGAAGACGTAGCGCGGTCCGATCGTGCCCGCGTCGAGGAGTCCGCCCTCCTGCCGCTGGAAGTCGAGGTTGGCGTTCCAGAAGAGGTTCGGCTCGACGAAGGCCGGCTTGGACTGCCAGCCCGCCGCGTCCATCCGGGCGCGGAACTTGACGTAGAACGGCCACAGGAGGTCCTTCTCCCAGGCCCTGGAGGTCTGGCCGGAGTCGAGGACGCCGGGATGCGGCTCGTTCCACGGGTCGAAGCCGACGACGCCCTGGAACTGGGCGGCGGTGAGGTTGGACTTCACGTACGCCATCGTCTTCTGCGCCGTGGCCAGGAAGGAGTCCTGGAGCCCGTGAGCGTTGTGCCAGAAGTCGTACGTCGACTTCGTCACGGCCGCGTTGGAGGTGATGTTCTGGCCCCAGAACGGGCAGATCCCGCAGTACTCGTCGGGGTAGTCGCCGAGGTCGACGGCCCACTTGGGGGCACCGTCACCGGTGTACCAACTGTCCGAGTCGAACAGCCAGCGGGAGTAGAGGTCCTGGTGGAAGTCGGGGTAGACGCGGATCCCGGCGTCCAGGAAGGCGCCCATCTGTGCGGTGGCCGCAGCGAGGTAGGTGGTGTCCACCTGCCCGCGTACCGGTTCCGCGTACGCCCAGGACAGCAGGAAGCGGACGGAGTTGCCGCCGCCGAGCGCCCTCAGCGCGGTCGCCGACTTCTTCGCGTCGGCGACCGAGGCGAAGGGCAGGCCGTTGTTCTCCTTGAGCTTCGTCTCGCCCGAGACGTTGTAGCCGCGCAGGACGACCTCGCGGCCGAGTCCGTCCTTGAAGCGGCCGCCCTCGACGGTGAGGGTGGCCGCGGCCTGCGAGTCGAACCAGAGTTCGTCAGTGAGAGCGGAGGCGGGCTGGGTGGGGCCCGCCGTGGTCAGGAAGCCGGTGACGAGTACCAGGACACCGAGCAGACGAGTGCGCAATCTTGACATGTCCGCCACATTCGACATGTGCACTACCGTCCCAATGGGCAGGCGGACCGTCAATAGCATCTGACGCACGAGTAAGTACCCGTTTTCTCACCACAGTTCACCCGTCACGTCCGATTTCTTGCCCTGGCGCGACCGTACGGGGCCTTGCGTCGTCGAGCGCGGGACCCATGGGCCGTTCGGGCACGGTGGTGGCGAGGGGCCCGCCGCCGTGCCCCGGCCCGCCGACGACGGAGTCAGCCGCCGGTGCTCGGCGGGGTATTGGTCGATGTTCACCCGAACGTCACCACGAAGGGCCCTGCCGACGGAACCGGCCTATGGTTGAGCGCAGTTTCAGCCTCGTTGTTCCAGTGCGCCGTCCGGTGTACATGAAAGGTGGTACGAGCGGTGGACAGCTCTCTTCACGGACTTCGCGAACAAGAACCAGGCACTCGTGATTTCGACCCGAAAAGCGCCCTGACCCGTCTCGATCGCCTCAAGGTCCCGGAAGCGGAGACCCGGTCGGATTCCCGGAACGAGCGCTGCGCGTCGCTGTACGACGCGATACGGGACATGGGCAGGTACGAGGCGGCGATAGAGGCGGAAAGACGCAGGAAGGGCGGTGACGACCTCCTGCCCGGCCCGTGACGAAGTGATGCGACAGAGGCTGAGCCGCAGGTGAAGGGCTCGGCGAGACTGACCACCAGCGGGTGGGGCTTGCATGAGCACAGAACCGCGGACAGACATCGACTTGTCCCCTGAGGAGCCCGCGGGGCGTACCACAGGGAACAAGTACTTCAAGGAGTTCATGAGGCTCGTGCACGTGAGCCTGAGGAGCTGGTGGTGGGGGGAACCGCTGGCGGCGACGTTCGGCGGACTCGGGGGCGCCTGGATCGGTCATGACGACGACCTGCCGATGGACGAGGTGCTGGGCGTCGCGGTCTCCATGGTGGGTGTCATCATCGGGTCCGTCTTCGCCGTCCTGGCGATGATCACCCGCGCCTGCGACAACACCTTCCTGCGCAAGGCGAGAAATGCCCGGCTCCTGCCCGTCGTCAACTACCTGTGGCCCTTCTTCACCATCATCGCCATGGGGATCCTGTCCATCGTCTTTCTCCTGGTGATGGCCGGGATCTCCGAGGACGCGCCGCCCCTGCTGCTCATGACGGTCAGTGCGACGGCGGGCTTCTGTGTGCTGTGGACGCTGGCCGGCCTGCTGCCCGCTCTCGGGGCACTCATCGTCTTCACCCGGCTCATCGAGAAGACCTCCGGCGTGAACGACTGAGGACAGCCGAAGCGACACCGGTGCGGGGGACGCGCACGACGTGCCCCGCACCGGTGTCGCCCCGCGTCACTCGTCCACGTTGAGCACGAAGTGTGTGCGGTGGCCGTCCAGGGTGATGTAGCCGTCTCCATAGGCGGAGCGGTAGTGACCGGTGCCGCCGATGATGGCGGTCTTGGCCGTCACGGGCACGAAAGGACGGTAGTTGATCATGTCGCTGAGGGTCAGGGTCCCCTTCTTCAGGCGCAGCGTCCGAGTGCACTGCGCCGTCACCTCGCGGCCCTCCGCCCTGACGACGGCGCACTCCGACTCACCGTCACCGGCGTGACGCAGCACCGACCTGCCGTACTTGGACGGGTGCTTGGTGTAGAGATCCAGTGGGGTCGTCCAGTTGTCCCTGTGCACGCCGTGCGAGGACGGCCAGGTGGCGACTCGGTTGAAGCCGACGAGTTCGACCTTCTCGATGTCGTTGTCCTGGTCCTTCTGCTCGGCTTGCGCCAGCGTCGGAATCAGGGCGAACGTGGTGGCGAGGGCGGTGACGACCACCCCGCGGACAGCCGATGTGATCACGGAACCTCCAGGTCGAACAGGGTGCACTCGGGCGGCGGAACGGCCGACGCGGCGTCGGCGGCTGTGTGCCGATCAGTCATCGACGTGGAGGTCGAAGACGACCCGGTGCTTTTCCTGGGTGATGTAGCCCTCCCCCTCGGCATCGTTGTAGATGCCCGTCCCGCCCGAGATGGAGGTCTTGGCCGTGACCGGCCGGTGGCCCTCACGGCTGATCATGTCGTGGAGGGTGATCTCCCCACCCTTCAGGCGCAGCACTCGCGTGCACTGCGCGGTCAGCCGGTGCCGGTCGGCTTCGACGGCTGTGCACCGCACGCCGCCGTCGCCCACGAACTTGTGCTTGGCGTCGTACAGGTGCAGGTAGGTGGTCCAGCTGTCACCCGGCACGGGGTAGTCGGGGGCGGTATCCGATGTGGGGACGCCGATGAGCTTGATCCGCACGATGTCCTCGTCGCCGACGTCGGCCACGGCCGACGCGGAGAACGACAGGGTGAAAGCGGCGGCCAGCACGCCGAGGGTGGCGGCGCTGCGGGCAGTGGCAGAGGGCATGCATCCTCCCAGATGTGACAGTGGGTGCTCGGACTCGCTCGGACTCAGGAGCACTGAGGGGCCATTCCACTACCGAGGCCGTGTCTGGCAGGGCACCTTGCGCGGAAGGACGGCGGAGACCACCCGAACGGGGCCCCGATCATCATTTCAGTGGGTGTTCACGTACCGGGTCGGCCACCTGCGCGGTCTGATTGTCGGTGTGCCGGGCGCCGACCCTCGTACTTGGATGGACGGGGCGGTGCGGGGTGCGCGGCCGGGCTGGTCAGCGGCACAGAGCGCCGCCCCGGAGCGTCCGGCGGTGGTGACGAGAGGAGCGGGCCATGCGTGAGATCCTCCCGACGCTCGGCGAGTGGTATGCGGTCGGCTCCCCCTTCGGTCTCGCCACGGTCGTCGCGGTGAGCCGGAGCGCACCGCGGGGACCGGGGGCGGCCATGGCGGTCGGACCCGGCGACGAGGTCGTGGGCAGTGTGTCCGGCGGCTGTGTGGAGGGCGCGGTGTTCGAGCTGGCCCAGGAGGTCGTGGAGTCCGGCGAGGCCCGGCTGGCGACCTTCGGTTACAGCGACGAGGACGCGTTCGCGGTGGGGCTCACCTGCGGTGGTGAGATCACCCTGCTGGTGCGGCGCGTGACGGCGGCCGAGGACCCGTCGTTCGGGCCGGTCGCGGAGGCGGTCGCCGCCGGGCACCCGGTGACGGTGGCGACCGTCCTAGACGGCCCGGCCCCGCGCGGCGCCACACTCGCCGTGTGGCCGGACGCGGCGTCCGGCACGCGCGGTGCGCACGGCACACACGCCAAGCGGCACCGTGCGCACCATACGCACGGCGCGCGGGAGGCGCACGAGGCACCTGGCAGGGACGGGACACGGCCCCCGTCAGGCGCGGTCGGCACGACCGGCGGGCCGGACACGGTCGGCAGCATCGGCGGGCACGGCTCGCCCGACGGACGGAACACACCGGGCGCACACCGGACACCGGGCGGGAACGGGAATGCGAGCGGGTCGGCCACGTCCCGCGGGCGCGACACCCAGGTCGGCCACAGCACGTCCGCCGAGCACGGCCCATCCGGCGGCCCCGCCGGGCACTCCGAGCCCGCGGCACACGCCGAACACGACCCGCCCGCCGACTCCGCCACGTCCGGCGAACACGGCCCACCGGGCGAACACGGCCGGCCCGTCGGCCACGGCACGGTCGGGTCGCTCGGGTCGCCGGGGCTGGACGCGGCGGTCGCGGCCGATGCACGTGGGGAGCTGGCTCAGGGCATCACCGGGCAGCGGCACTACGGGCCCGGCGGCGAGCGGCGCGAGGACGCGGTCACCGTCTTTCTGCACTCCTTCGCGCCGCCGCCCCGCATGCTGGTGTTCGGCGCGATCGACTACGCGGCCGCGGTCGCCCGCATCGGCGACTTCCTCGGCTATCGCGTCACCGTCTGCGACGCCCGTGCGGTCTTCGCCACCCCGAAACGCTTCCCCGCCGCCGTCGAGGTGATCGTCGACTGGCCGCACCGCTATCTGCGCGACACCACCACCGACGACCGCACGGTGATCTGTGTCCTCACCCATGATCCCAAGTTCGACGTGCCGCTCCTGGAGGAGGCGTTGCGCCGTCCGGCCGCGTACATCGGGGCGATGGGCAGCCGTCGTACGCACGAGGACCGGACGCGGCGGCTGCGGGCGGCCGGGCTCGACGCGGCCGAACTGTCCCGGCTGCGCTCCCCGGTCGGCCTGGACCTGGGCGCCCGTACGCCGGAGGAGGTGGCCGTGTCCGTGGCGGCGGAGATCGTCGCGCTCAGGTGGGGTGGCAGCGGGGCGCCGCTCATGGAGACGAGCGGGCTGATCCACCCGCCGCACCTGATGTCCTGAGGCGGTCAGGCGCGGGGCGGCAGGCGGTGCAGGTGGACGTCCGTCAGCTCGCCCCGCGTCACCGTCGCCGTCATGTAGGTGCAGTGGGGCTGTCGCCGGCGGTCCGTCGGGGAGCCGGGGTTGAGGAGGCGCAGCCCGGTGGCCGTGGTGGTGTCCCAGGGAATGTGGCTGTGGCCGAAGACGAGGACGTCGGCGTCGGGGAAGCGGGCGGCGCAGCGGGCCTCACGGCCCTGGGCGGGTCCCGTCTCGTGGACGACGGCCAGGCTCAGGCCGGCCAGATCCGCGTGGGCCACCTCGGGCAGGCGGGCGCGCAGGGCGGGGCCGTCGTTGTTGCCGTACACGGCGATCAGACGGCGGGAGCGG
The DNA here is from genome assembly GCF_042955065.1 of Streptomyces sp. NPDC012510. Taxonomy (NCBI): domain Bacteria; kingdom Bacillati; phylum Actinomycetota; class Actinomycetes; order Kitasatosporales; family Streptomycetaceae; genus Streptomyces; species Streptomyces sp. NPDC012510. The sequence goes on along the minus strand of NZ_JBIBEN010000009.1, from coordinate 176,323 downwards.
GACCCGAGAAGGTCGAGGGTGGCCTCGTCGACCCAGTCCCCGGCGTGGACGACCACATCGGCGCCCGGTAGCTCGGCGAGGAGCGGGCCGGGCAGCGCTTTCGCGCGTGTGGGCAGGTGGGTGTCACTCATCAGCAGCAGGCGCACGCCAGCCAGGGTGTCATCCGCTGGCCGGTCGGGGACGGACGTGGCCGGTCGAGGGCGGACGTGCCGGTCGAGGGACGTGGCCGGTCGAGGGCGGACGTGCCTTTGTCGCCCATGCGGGCTCGCAGGCGGCCGCGGGGCCACCTACTACCGGCCGCTCCTGGCGGTCACGGTGCACGCGGCCGCCCGCGGCCGTCGAACAGGGGCCCTCGGGGTGCGGCCCGCGGGCTGCGGGCTGCTGGGTGCGGCCCGCGGGCGGGGCTGCGGGGCTGCGGGGCTGGGGGCCGACCCGACGACGCGTCCGCACCGGTCCTCAAGGACCGAGGCGAGACGGAGGCCCGCCTTCATCGCCGCGGTGGCATGCGGTCGGGGAGCGCCGAGGTCTCATCCGATGGGGATCTCCGCCCACACCTGTTTGCCGCCGCTGACCGGGACGGTGCCCCAGGCGGTGGACATGGCCTCGACGAGGAGGATGCCGCGGCCGCCGGTGGCCTCCCAGCCGATGATCGTGGGCTTCATCGGCGTACGGGGGGAGGCGTCGGCGACGGCGACACGGAGGCGGTCGCCCAGGAGGGTGAGGTCGAGACGGACCCGGCCGTCGGTGTGGACGAGGGCGTTGGTGACGAGTTCGGAGACGACGAGCAGCACCGTGTCGGCCTCGGCCTCGACGCCCCAGGCGCGCAGGACGCGCCGGGTGTAGCGGCGGGCCTGGCGGACCGCCTGGGGGACGCGCCACACGGTCCAGTTCTCCCGCTGCGGGCGCAGCGCCATGCCGTCGTAGCGCATGAGGAGCAGGGCGACGTCGTCGTCGCGGTTGGCGCCGGTCAGCAGCGTGTCGGCGACGGCGCCGAGCTGGGCGGGGTCGGAGGCGGACAGTCCGTCGGCCAGTTGGTCGAGTCCGTCCTCGACGTCGACGTCGGCGGATTCCACGAGGCCGTCTGTGGTGAGGGCGAGCACGGTGCCGGGGGCCAGGCGCAGCGGGCTCATCGGGAAGTCGGCCCGCATGACGACGCCGAGCGGCGGCCCGCCCTCCCCCTCGCTGATCTCGGTGGTGCCGTCCGGGTGACGCAACACCGGTGGGAGGTGTCCGGCGCGGACGTACCACGCGGAGCCCTCCTCCATGTCGATGTCGACGTAGCAGCAGGTGGCGAAGAGGTCGGTCTCCATGTCCATGAGGAGCCGGTTGGCGTGCGAGACGACGACGTCCGGGGGGTGTCCTTCGACGGCGTAGGCGCGCAGGGCGGTGCGCATCTGGCCCATGAGGGTGGCGGCGCCCGCGTTGTGGCCCTGGACGTCGCCGATGACCAGGGCCACGTGGTTGTCGGGCAGCGGGATCACGTCGTACCAGTCGCCGCCGACCTCGAGACCGGCGGTGGTGGGCAGATAGCGGGCGACGGCGACCGCGCCGGGCAGTTGGGGCAGGCGGCGTGGGAGGAGGGTGCGCTGGAGCATGCCGACGAGTTCGTGCTCGGCGTCGAAGGCGTGGGCGCGCATCAGGGCCTGCCCGGCGAGGCCCGCCGCGGCGGTGAGCAGCGCGCGTTCCTCGGGGCCGAAGTCGTGGGGGGCGTCCCAGCCGATCAGACAGGCCCCCGCCATACGGCCGCCCGCGGGCAGCGGGAGGACGGCCAGGCCGCCGGGTCCGACTTCGGCCAGGGCGGGTTCCAGGGCCGTTCCGGCAGGCCAGATCGCGGCGCGGCCCTCGCGCAGGGCGGCGGCGAGGGTCGGCATGGTGCGCACCGGCGCGTCCGGCCATTCGTAGCGCCATTCGGAGCGCCACACCTCGGGCCAGTCCTCCGGCCGCGGCGGGTCGAGGACGGTGACGACCAGACGGTCGCCCTCCAGCTCGGCGAGGGCGATCCGGTCTGCGTGCAGCGGTTTGCGCAGGGCGGTGACCACGGCCTGGCTGACGTCGCGGACGGTCCCCGCGGTGGCCAGGGCGGCGGCGAGGCGCTGGATCCGGGCCACGTCGCCGCGGCCGGTGCGCAAGATGGAGGCGTCGGTGACGGTGCCCACGAGGCGGGCGGGGCGGACGGGGTCGCCGGCAGTGCCGGGGAGCATACGGCCGCGCAGCCGCAGCCACTTCTGCTCGCCGGAGGGGAGCAGGACGCGGAACTCCAGCTCCCGGTCGCCGATGGACATGTGGTCCGCCTCCACGACGGACATCAGCGCGGGCAGGTCCTCGGGCACGGTCAGCGCGAGCAGGGTCTCGACCCGGCCGTCGAAGTCGTCCGGGCCCAGGCCGAACAGCTCCAGCAGCGCACCGCTCACCTTGATCCACCCGGTGTCCATGGCCAGGTCGAACGAGGCGCCGGGCCCGGCCGGCGGGACGGGAGCGGCGCTGGTGACCGCCTCGGCGAGCAGGTCGAGGCACTGCCGGTCCTCGGCGTCGAAGCCCTCCCCGCCGTCACCGACGGCCACCAGGCAGCCGTGCTCGCGCAGCGGCAGCACACCCAGCGAGAAGTCCCCGGCCGGCGCGACGCGGGCGTCGACGTCCTCGGGCAGGTCGCCGGAGCCGAGCCAGGCCGGCCGGCCCGAGCGGCACGCCTCGGCGACCGGGGTGTGTCCCGACACCGGATAGCTGTCACGGAGTCCGTACAGCGCCTTCGGCACACCGGCCGAACCGGCAAGGGAGAGCAGGTCTCCCTCACCGTTCGGGAGGTACACGGCGGCGACGGTCGCACGGGTGAAGACGAGCACCTGTTCGAGGATGGCGTGGAGTCGCTCCTGTGGATCGAGATCGCCGGTGAGCGTCCCGAGGGCAAGTTCGGCCCGCGACGACCTCGTTCCGCGTTCGGCGGTGCCCTCACTGCCCACGTCCGCAATTACAACGCGTCCCGCCCGCGCGCGCAGCCCCTGCGACCGTTCCTCGGCACTCGGGCCGCCTCTTCCGCCCGCCCGGGATCGAAAGGCACCGAACAAGTCTTTACGCATGCGTTCCGCACGGTGAGCGCGTGACAGGCGTGACGGGTCACTGGTGACAGCCGTGACTGTCGGGCGCTCCGGCGGGCTGGAAGGCTCGTCCTCACCCGGCCCAGGGGGCGACGGCACACGACCCGGGGGGACTGGCAATGGACAAGCGGTACGAGGCGTACGCGCTCGCCGACAGACACTTCTACGAGACACCCGACCGGCTGTCGGCCGGTGAGCGCGCCGGTACGGCGGCACCGGGTTACGAGACGGCCCGGCGGGCGGTGCCCGAGGGCTGGCGGGCCGCCCGGATCGGGGACTGGCTGACGCTGACCCCGGTCGGCGACGGCGGGCGGCCCCGTCCCGGACCCACCCAGGGATGGAAGGTGCACGCCTCCGCCACCCGGGCGAACGCGGACCGGATCGCGGCGATCGTGTGGGACTACTGCGTGCCCCGGCTGATCCCGTTCAAGTTCGTGCCGGGCCCGCATCTGCTGCACCTGCGCAATGCCAAGTACGCGGCGCGCGACACCAGCGGCAAGTTCGTGACGATCTACCCGGCCGACGAGGAGCAGTTGCGTCTCGTCCTGAGTGAGCTGGGTGCGCTCCTCGACGGGCTCGACGGCCCGTACATCCTGACCGATCTGCGGTGGAACGACGGGCCCCTGTACGTCCGCTACGGTGCCTTCGCCCGCTCCTTCGTGGTCGACGAGCGCGGCACGCTCGTGCCGGCCGTCCGCGACGGCGAGGGCACCCTCGTGCCGGACCAGCGGAAGCCGACCTTCCATGTCCCCGAGTGGGTGACCCTGCCGGCCTTCCTGGAACCGCAGCTCGCGGCGCGCAACACGACGACGGTCGGCGATCTGCCGTACCGCATCGAAAAGGCGCTGCACTTCTCCAACGGTGGCGGGGTGTACGTCGGCACCGACACCCGCGACGGCCGCAAGGTCGTCCTGAAGGAGGGGCGCCCGCACGCCGGGCTGGCCGCCGACGGGGCCGACGCGGTCACCCGGCTGGAGCGGGAGAAGGCCGCGCTGGAGCGGTTGGCGGGGCTGGGGGTCGTGCCCGAGGTGCGGGACTGGTTCACGCTCGGCGACCACCGCTTTCTCGTCATGGACTTCGTCGAGGGACGCCCGCTCAACTCGTACGTCGCCGAACGGCACCCGTTGCTCGCGTCGGATCCCGAGCCGGGCGCGGTCGCCGCGTACACGGCCTGGGCGTTACGCGTCCACCGGGCCGTAGAGGAGGCGGTCGAGGCGGTGCACGCGCGCGGGATCGTCTTCAACGACCTGCATGTCTTCAACATCATGGTCGCCCCCGACGAGCGGTCGGTGTCCCTGCTGGACTTCGAGGCGGCGGCACCGGCCGAGGAGAACGGCCGCCAGATCGTCGCCCACCCCGGTTTCCTGGCACCCCCGGACCGCACCGGCCCGGCCGTCGACCGCTACGCCCTGGCCTGCCTGCGTCTCGCGCTGTTCCTGCCGGTCACCTCGCTGTTCGTGGTGGACCGGGGGAAGGCCGCGCATCTGGCCGAGGTGATCGCGGAGCAGTTCCCGGCGGTACCGCGCGCCTTCCTGGGCGAGGCGGTCGCGGAGATCACCCGGGGGAGCGCCGGGAGGGCCGGCGGGGAACGGGCCTCGGCCGTCGGCAAGGACGTCGCCGACGCCTCGGCCGGTGAGGAAGACGGGTCCGCCGGTGAGGAGGGGACGCGCGGCGGGCCGTCCGCCTCCTCCCCCGCCCACCCCGGTGACTGGCCCCTCGCCGAACCCGGTGACTGGCCGTACAGCCGTGACTCCATGGTGAAGGCGATCCTGGCGTCGGCCACCCCGGAACGTGACGACCGGCTCTTCCCCGGGGACGTGGCGCAGTTCTCCGACGGCGGCGGACTCGGACTCGCCCACGGCGCGGCCGGCGTGCTGTACGCGCTCGCGCAGACCGGTGCCGAGCGGTACGAGGAGGGCGAACGCTGGCTGCTCGACCACACCGACCCGGTGCCGATCGGAACCCCGCTCGGCCTGTACGACGGACTCGCGGGCGTCGCCTACGTCCTGGACCGGCTGGGCCACCGGCAGCGGGCCCTCGACCTGGTCGAGCAGGTGCTCGCCGAGAAGTGGCACAAGCTCTCGTCCGACCTGCGCGGCGGCCTGGCCGGGCTCGGTCTGGTCCTTGACCGACTGGCGCGCACGACCGGCGAGTCCGCACTGGACGCACACGCGGCGGAGGCCGCAGACCTCCTCGTACGCCGTCTCGCCGAGCCCCGCCCGGCACCGCCCCGCCGACGGGCGGGCCTGTTGCGCGGCGCGAGCGGACCTGCGCTCTTCCTGCTGCGCCGGTACGAGGCGACGGGCGACCACGGGTTGCTCGACGCGGCGGGCGAGGCGCTGCGACAGGACCTGGAGTGTCTGGTCGAACAGAAGAACGGCGGGCTGGCCGTCGACGAGGGATGGCGGACGATGCCGTATCTCGGTGACGGGAGCGTGGGCATCGGGATGGTGCTCGACGACTACCTGACGGCCTGCAGCGGAGCGGGAGCCGGATCCGGCTCGGACGAGTTCACGCGGGCGCGCACGGGCGTCCTCGCCGCGGCCGGTTACCGCTTCTACGCGCAGCCGGGCCTGTTCGAGGGCCGGGCCGGGATGATCCTCCATCTCGCCCGGACCGGTGCCCCGCGGGAGCGGCTGTCGGAACAGATCGCCGCACTCGGCTGGCACTCGATGCCGTACCAGGGGCAACTGGCCTTCCCCGGAAGCCATCTGATGCGGCTCTCCATGGACCTCGGTACCGGAACGGCGGGGTGCCTGCTGGCACTCGGCGCGGCGCTCGCCGACGGCGGCGCCGACGACGAGGCCACGGCACACCTGCCGTTCCTGCCGCCGCTGCGACGGCGGCCCCTATGACGCGGTTCCGCCGCCCGGTGGAGTCGTGACGCAACACCCCCGTCCCCGACGGCCCTGTGCGGGCCATCGAATCGAAAGGAATCGACATGGCACTTCTCGACCTGCAGACGATGGAAGCCGACGAGACCACCGGCACCGGCGGCACCAGCTCCCTGAGCGTGCTGTCGTGTGTGAGCGCGGCCAGCATCACGCTCTGCCTCTGACCCGAACAGGGCGCCCGGAGCCAGAGTTTCCGGGGCGTCCGTCGGGCCGGCGCGGCGTCTGAGTCGCGCCGACCGCTCCGGACGGTTCCTCTCCCCTGTAGCGGGAGGGGCCGTCCGGGGCTCACTCAACCGGTCACCCCACGTCAGGACGGGTATGCCGACCCTCTTCGAAGCCGGTGCCCCCGGCCCTGCCGCCGCGTCCGTCCCGCTGCTGCGCTCGACCGTCCGGCGTTCCGGCCCCCGTTGCACGGTCCTGGCCCTCGTGGCCGTGGCCGCCACGGGGGCGAACCTGTTGCTGCCGGTCGCGCTGGGCCGGGCCCTCGACCTGCTGCTCGCCGGCGACCCGGACGGTTCGCGCTGGGTGCTGTGGTGCACCGCGCTGGTGCTCGCCCTCGCCGTGCTGGACGCGGTCGAGACCGTGGTCGGCGGCACCACGACGGCCCTGGCCACCGGATGGCTGCGCCACCGGCTCGTCGGCCATGTGCTGGCCGTGGGGCCACGAGCCGTCGGCCGGTTCGGGCCGGGGGACCTGGTGGCCCGGCTCGTGGGGAACGCGGCCCAGGCGGGGACCGGGCCCACCACGGTGGCCGCGCTGCTCGCCGGGCTCGCCGCGCCGGTGGGCGCGGTGGTGGCGCTGGGGCTGATCAGCCCCTGGCTCGCGGTGGTGTTCCTGGTCGGCGCCCCGCTGCTCGTCCTCCTTCTGCGCGCGCTCGCCCGGGACTCCTCCGTGTGCGTGACCCGTTACCAGCGGGCCCAGGGCCGTATCGCGGGCGGCCTGGCCGAGGCTGTCGCCGGCTTCCGCACGATCGCCGCCGCCGGAACCGCCGACCGGACCGTCGCCCGCGTCCTGCGCCCCCTGCCCGAACTGTCCCGTGAGGGCCACCGCATGTGGCGGGTCCAAGGCCGCGCCGCCGCACGCGCCGCCGCCGTGGCCCCCCTGCTGCAACTCGGCGTCGTGGCCACCGCAGGCCTCCTCCTGGCCCGACACCACCTGACCGTGGGCGAGTTGCTGGCCGCCTCCCGCTACGCCGTCCTGGCCGCCGGCGTCGGCGTCCTCGTGGGCCAGCTCTCGGGACTGGTCCGCGCACGAGCGTCCGCCCACCGACTCGACGAGGTACTGGCGGAGCCGGCCATCGCCTACGGCGACCGCGCGCTGCCACCGTGGGGGCCGGGCCAGGCGGAGCCCCACGGGCCCTCCGGGCCAAGGGCTCCGGAAAAGCCGGGCCCCCTGTCCGGCCGGGTACATCCGGAGAAGCCAGGCACGTCCGATGGGGGAAAGGCGGAGTCGTCCGAGCCCGCCCAGCCGGGAGAGCCGGGATCGAGCGAGCCCGCCGAGCCGGGGGAACCGGAGTCCAGCGAGCCCGCCGAGCCGGCGGAGCCGAAACCGAGAAAGCGCGCCACGTCGGCAGAGCTGAAACCGAGAAAGCGCGCCACGTCGGCAGAGCCGAAGCCCGGCAAGCCCGCCCAGCCGGAGGAGCACGAATCCGCCGGGCGGGAGTGCCAGTGGCTGGGGAGCACATCCGAAGAGGACCGACCACACCCCGACGTGCCACACGGGCCGGGGTGGGCGGGACCGCGCGGCACCCCCCGGCCGGGGCGGCTGGAGCTGTGTTCCGTGACCGTGCGTCGGGGTGGGCGCACGCTGCTGGACGGGGTCGATCTCGTCGTACCGGCCGGGAGCACGCTCGCCGTGGTCGGACGGTCGGGTGCGGGCAAGTCGCTGCTCGCGGCCGTCGCCGGGCGGCTGGCGGACCCGGACGAGGGAGAGGTACGGCTCGACGGCGTACCCCTGCGCGTGCTGACCCGCCGGGAGCTGCGCCGAGCGATCACCTATGCCTTCGAGCGCCCGGCCCTGCTGGGTGACACCGTCGAGGACACGATCGCCTTCGGCGTACCGCGCCCCTCTCCGGCCCGCGTCCGGGAGGCCGCCCGCGCGGCCCACGCCGACGTGTTCGTACGCCGCCTGCCCGACGGCTACGCCACCCCCTGCTCCGAGGCCCCTCTGTCGGGCGGTGAGGCCCAACGCCTGGGTCTCGCACGGGCGTTCGCCCGCGACAGTCGTCTCCTCGTCCTCGACGACGCCCTCTCCAGCCTCGACACCGTCACCGAACACCACATCACCGAAGCCCTTCTGCACCCCACGACCAGCGCCGGCCGCCTGGTCATCGCCCACCGCGCCGCCACGGCCGCCCGCGCGGACACGGTGGCGTGGCTGGAGGAGGGGAGGGTGCGAGCGGTCGGCGCGCACACGGAGTTGTGGCGGGTGGCTGAGTACCGGGAGCTGTTCGGGGCGGGGGGTGGGACCGGGCCGGAGGGTCGTGCCCGGGCAGCGACGGGCAGTCGGCTCCCGACGGAGGACGGCGCCCGCGTATCCAGCGGCGAAGGGCGTGCGGAGATCGCTCACGAGGGCACCTCGCCGCACGACCCGACGGGCGGAGGCGGGCGATGAAGGGCGGCCGGGAGCGGCGTCGTCCGGCCGGTCGGCCGGAGCCCGGCCCGTCGGCCGGACGCGCCGGACCGGCACAGGCCGGCCCCACCGGCGAGCCTGGGGTCTCCCCATCCCTCACCCGGAGTCGAGGCGGCACCGCGACGGCGCGACGAGCGGCCCCCGCGCCCGGCCTCGCGCGTCGCGGGCTCCGCTTCCTCCGGCACCGCACCCGAGTCGTCGTACGCCTGGCCCTGTGGTCGGTGTTGGAGACGGGCCAGACGTTTCTCATGGGGTACGCCCTCGCGCGCGCCCTCGACGACGGGTTCCTGGCCGGACGGGTGGGCGTCGGGCTGGGGTGGCTCGGCGTCGGGGCGGGGGCCGTCGTGATCGGGGCGTTCGGGACCGGACGGGTGTACGGGTGTGTGGCGGCCCTGGTGGAGCCGTTGCGGGACGGATTGGTGCGGGGGGTGGTCGAGCGGGGGGTGCGGGAGGCGGACGGCGGGGCCTTGTCCGGGCTGACCCAGCAGGTGGAGATCGCCCGGGACACCTTCGCCGGCCTGGTGATGGTGTCGCGCTCGTTCCTGTTCACCACCGCCGGAGCGCTCATCGGGCTGTTCTCGCTGGCCCCGCCGCTGCTGCTCGTCGTGGGACCGCCGCTCGTCGTCGGCGTGGGCCTCTTCCTCGCGACGCTCGGGCCGCTGGCCCGCAGGCAGGAGACGTTCCTGGTCGCCGACGAGGCGCTCGCCGACCGGCTCGGCGCCGTCTGCCCGGGGTTGCGGGACATCACGGCAGCCGGGGCCGAGGACCTCGTCGCCACCGACGCCGGTCGACTCGTCGAAGCCGAGTGCCGCGCCGCGCGCTCGCTGGCCCGCTGGGGCGTCGTACGCGTCGCGTCCCTCGCGATCGGCGGCCAACTGCCCGTCGTCCTTCTCCTGGCCGCCACCCCCTGGCTCCTCGCTCACGGAGTCACCGCGGGCGCCCTGATCGGCGCCCTCGCCTACGTCACCCAGTCCCTCCTCCCCGCCCTGCAGAACCTGGTCCACGGCCTGGGCACGAGCGGTTCCCGGCTCGTGGTGGTGCTGCGCAGGCTGGCCCCGCCGAACGAGCGGCCGCAGCCGACGAACCCGCCGCACCACCAACCACGACCGACGAAGCCGCCGCACAGCCCGCCCGCCGACGCCCTCGCCCTCTCCCGGGTCACCTTCGCCTACGGTTCCTCCGGCACCCCCGTCATCGACGACCTCAGCCTCCGCGTTTCCCATGGCACACACCTGGCCGTCGTCGGTCCCAGCGGTATCGGCAAGTCCACCCTCACCGGCGTCGTCGCCGGTCTCCTGCGCCCCCGGCGCGGCACCGTCCACTTGTGTGGGCACCCGGTACCCGGTGTCACATCACACGCACACCGGGTTCTCATTCCGCAGGAGGCGTACGTCTTCAGGGGATCCCTCGCAGAAAACCTCGGTGAGCTACGGCCGAAACCCGTGCCCGAGCAGGAGCTGTGGGCCGCCGCGGAGGCGGTGGGACTCTCCGAGGTGATGGTCCGACTGGGCGGACCGGCGGCCGAGGTCGAGCCGGGCGCGCTGTCGGCCGGAGAGCGGCAGCTGGTCGCGCTGGCGCGGGCGTACCTGTCGTACGCCTCGGTCGTGATCCTCGACGAGGCGACCTGTCACCTGGACGCGGAGGCGGAGGAGCGCGCGGAGCGGGCCTTCACCCGGCGGCCGGGTACGACACTCGTGGTGGTCGCCCACCGCGTCAGCTCGGCCCGGCGCGCCGAGCGAGTGCTGGTCATGGACGGACGGCGCGTAGCGTACGGGGAGCACGACGAGTTGCTTGCGCGCTCCCCGCTCTACCGGGACCTCGTCGGCGCCTGGTCACCCGTACCGGAGCCGTGCCCGCCCGCACGCCCACCCGGTGGGCGTGCCTCAGAGCCAGCCCTCCCCCTGCGAGATCCGGATGGCGTCGATCCTGTTGCGCGCCCCGGTTTTGCGGGTGATGGCAGCCATGTAGTTGCGCACCGTCCCGTGGGAAAGGTGCAGACTGCCCGCGATCTCGGCGACGGAGGCCCCCTCGGCGGCCAGGGATAACACGCTCAGCTCGCGCCGTGTCAGCGGCATTTCGGCGGCCTTGAGGAAGCCGAAGCCGAGGGAGTCGTCGACAAAACGTTTCCCTCGGGCGACCTCGCGGATCGCGGCGACCAGCCGCTCCGGAGAACCCTCCTTGTCGACATAGCCGAGGGCCCCGGCCTCCGCCGCCCGCTTCAGCAGTCCGGGTCTGCTCGCCTGGGCGAGCACCAGGAGCGCGGGGGCCGGCCCGCCCGCCCCCCGCAGGTCCGCGAGGGGCGGGATGCCGACCGCGTCCGCGCAGTCCAGGTCCGCCGCGCAGACGTCTGGCCGCAGGGAGCGGACGCGCCCCGGCGCCGAGCGCCAGGACGCGTCCTCCACCACCAGGTCGGGTTCCTGGCGGAGCCACTCCGCCAGCACCGATCTGACCAGACACTCGTCGTGCACGAGAAGTACCCGGATCACGTTCGCCCCTCCGCCTGTCGGCTGCCGTTTCCCTCCGCTTCAGCGCGTGCCCATTGTTTGCGTCCCCGACCGCGCCAGGGCGCGAAGAACCAGCCAACGGGGTGCGAGGGGGCGCACTCGCGGCGCCTGTGCGCGAGTGCGCGCATCACCGAGGGGGCATGCCCGGGGCGAGAAGGGGTATAGCGGTTCGTCCCCCCGCAGGGTGCTCGCCGTGCGAGGGCGGCCTCCGAGGAGGAGCCTGGACCCTGGGGCCGTCACTCGGCCGTGCGAGGAGGTGGTCGGCATGCCCGTCCGTGCGTCCCGGGGGCGGACAACCGTGGAGACCACCCGCGGCGGCCATCCGCTGCTGTCGCTGGCGCTGGCCGCGATGATGGACGACGTCCAGGCCCACTCCGGCGCCGTCTATCTGCTGACGCCCGACGAGCCGGTCCTGGAGATGGCGGTCATGGCGGGACTGCCGAGATCGTTCGCCGCGCCGTGGGAACGGGTGGCACTCAGCGCGCCGATCCCGGTCTCCGAGGCCGTACGGGGGCGCCGGCTGGTGTGGGTCAACGGCGAGGAGCAGATGGCCCGCCGCTATCCCCGCATCGCCATGGTCCTGCCCTATCCCTTCGCCCTGGCCGCGCTTCCGGTGGCCACCCACGACACCACCTACGGCGCCGTCTTCCTGACCTGGCCCGGCTCGCACCCGCCGGAGCTCAGTGATCGCGAGCGGGACCAGTTGACCTCGGCCTGCGACCGGCTCGCGATGCGGATGCGGCGCGCGGAGGACGAGGGCCGGCCCGTGCTCCCCGAGCCGGACCTGTCGGCGCCCTCCACGACCACGGTCGCCGGGACGCTCGGCACGGTGGAGGCGGCGCGCATGGTGGCACGGCTGCCGTACGGGATGTGCGCGCTCGACCTGCACGGACGGATCACCTTCGCCAACGCGGCGACGGCCGAGCTGCTGGGCATCCCGGTGAGCGGTCTGCTGGGCACCCAGTTGTGGGCGTCCGTGCCGTGGCTCAACGACCCCGCCTACGAGGACCGGTACCGGGCCGCGCTGATGAGCCAGCACGTGACGTCGTTCGTGGCGCTGAAACCACCGAGCGACTGGCTGTCGTTCCGGCTGTACCCGGGGTCGAACGGGTTGAGCGTACGGATCTCGCGGGCTCGCGCGGTCGCCGAGGCCGAACACGCCGCGCGACTGGAGGGCGACGGTACGGGCCGCCTGGTGACCATCAACCACGTACTGGCGCTGGCGAGCGCGTTCACCGAGGCTGCTGATGTGCGGGACGTGGTGGAGCTGGTCGCCGACGAGATCGGCCCGGCCATCGGCAGCCAGGCCCTGGTGATGCTCGGTTCACGCGCCGGGAGGCTGCATGTGCTCGGGCACCGCGGCTACGCGGACCCGCACCTCGTGGAACGCTTCGACGGCATGCCGCTCACCGCCCCCACGCCCGGGGCCCACGCCCTGAGCACCGGTGTGCCCGCCTTCTTCGAGTCGCGGCAGCAGTTGGAGCACCTCTATCCGGTCCGGCGGGAGCCCCGGGACGGGCTGAGCGCCTGGGCGTACCTCCCGTTGATCGCCTCGGGACGGCCGGTGGGCACCTGGGTGCTCGGGTACGCGCAGCCGCATCCTTTCCCGGCCGACGAGCGCGCGGTGCTGACCAGCCTGAGCGGTCTCATCGCGCAGGCGCTGGAGCGGGCCCAGTTGTACGACGCGAAGCTGCAGGTGGCGCACGGGCTGCAGGACGCCCTGCTGCCGCACTCGCTGCCGTCCATCCCCGGTATCGAGGCGGCCTCGCGCTATCTGCCGGCCACCCGGGGCATGGACATCGGCGGTGACTTCTTCGACCTGGTGCTCTCGCACGGACGGGCCTCGGCCGTGATCGGCGATGTGCAGGGGCACAATGTGACGGCGGCCGGCCTGATGGGGCAGATCCGCACGGCGGTACGCGCCTACACCACCGTCGGACAGGCACCCGAGGACGTGATGAGCAGCACCAACCGGCTGCTGATCGACCTCGGTTCGGAACTGTTCGCCAGTTGTCTGTACCTGCGGCTCGACCCGGTGCACGGGACGGCCGTCATGGCGCGGGCGGGACATCCGCCGCCGTTGCTGCGGCGGCCGGACGGGAAGGTGAAGGTCCTGGACCTCGCCGGAGGTCCGCTGCTGGGCATCGACGCGGCGGCGGCCTATCCGACGACCGAGGTGGCGCTGACCGGGGGTTCCGTACTTGCCCTCTACACCGACGGACTGATCGAGTCGCCCGGTGTCGACATCGAGGACGCGCTGGCCGGTCTCGGGGAGCGGCTCGCGGCGGCCGGGGAGGGGCCGTTGGAGGAGCTGGCCGACAGTCTCGTGCGGGAGATCGGGGCGGCGGAGGAGCGGGCCGATGATGTGGCGCTGCTTCTGCTGCGGGCGGCTGACGCCAGCGGCTGACGCCGGGTGACACCGCGCTGCGTGGGGTCGTTCGTCGGCTGTTGGTCTCGTCGGGGCTGATCCGCGCTGATCACGGCAGGTCGCGGACGGTCGCGGACGGTCGGCATGGTCAGCCGGACGGACGGACGCGGCCGGTCGCGCCGACGCGGTGGAGCCGCAGGTCGACACGGTCCCAGGCCCGTCGGAAAGCTTCGCCATCTCGCGGTTCGTGCCTTGGACTCTCCGGACGCGAATCGGTCCGGCCCTCCCGCCGGAGGGCCGGACCGGTCCACCTGTCGGCCGCAACCGCTGTGGTGCGGCCTCGGGTGGGTCGTGGGGCGACGGCCCGGGGGTCAGTGGCCGCTGAGCTCGGGGCCGTCGTCCACGTCTTCGGTGGCGTCCACCTACCGCTCGACGCCCTGCTCGTCGACGCCCTGGTCGTCGACACCCTGCTCGTGCTCCTGGCCCGCACCGGCCGCGGCACCCGCGTCGCCCGCACCGGCCGCGTCGCCCGCACCGCCGGCGGCGGCCTCTTCCTCACCGGCACCGGCTGCGGCGGCACCTTCCTCACCGGCACCGGCACCGGCTGCGGCGGCACCTTCCTCGCCCGCGCCCGCCGCGGCGGCACCTTCCTCACCGGCACCGGCGGCGGCACCGCCGTCGGCCTCCTCGCCGGCGCCCGCGGCGTCACCGGCACCGCCGGCCGCCTGCTCGCCGGCGCCCGCGCCGCCTTCGCCGAGGGTCGCGCCGACCGCCGCGAGGGCGGTGGTGACCGGCTGGAAGAAGGTCTCGCCACCGACGGTGCAGTCGCCGCTGCCGCCGGAGGTCAGACCGATGGCCTGACCGTCCTCGGTGAACAGCGAGCCGCCGCTGTCGCCGGGCTCGGCGCAGACGTTGGTCTGGATGAGGCCGGTGACGGTGCCCTCGGGGTAGTTCACCGTGGCGTCGAGGCCGGTGACCTGGCCGTCGGCGAGACCTGTGGTGCTGCCCATGCGGAAGACCTGGAGGCCGACCGTGGCCTCGCCGGCCGCGTTGATGTCGACCGTCTGACCGTTGCCGAGGTCGACCGTGCTGGCCGCCTGGGTCGCCGGGTCGTTGTAGTTGACCAGGGCGAAGTCACCGGCGCCGGGGAAAGTGGCGGTCGCGGCGTCGACGGTTCCGATCGGGGCGCCGCCCTCCTCCTCGGACCACTCGGCCTCGGCGACTCCGCAGTGACCGGCGGTCAGGAAGGCGGGGGCGCCTTCGGCGTTGAGGACGTTGAAGCCGGCCGAGCAGCGCGCTCCGCCGCCGAAGATGGCGTCGCCGCCCTCCAGGAAGGTCTTGAACGTGCCGGCGGACTTCTTGATGGTCGCCATGCCCGAGCCGAGGGACTTGACGGTCGACTCGATGGTGTCCCAGTTCTCACCCGTGACCGTGGAGTCTGCGGTGACCTGGATCTTGTTGGTGCGGGGGTCGATCGCCCAGGCGGTGCCCGGAACGGTGGCCTCCTTCTTCAGCGTCGCCGCGCCCTTCTGGAGCTCGGACCAGCTGTTGTCGACCTCGCGGACCTCCGCGCCGGCCTGCTTGGCCTGGATGATCACGTTGTTGTCGTCGCCGTCGATCTGCAGGCCGTCGATGACGTTGATGATGAGCTGCTGCTCGCCCGAGTCGTAGTACGCGCCTGCGAACGCGTCACCGAGCAACTCCTGGAGCTGGGAGGCGAGGTCCGAGGCGTCGCTAGCGGCGAGCGTCTTCGGGGCCGTCTTGTTCGACTCCGTCTGCGACGCCATCGCGTTCGGCAGGATGAGGGCCGCCGCTCCGAGTGCCGCCACACCGCCTGCGGCTATGAAGGCCTTGCGCTTGGTGGCTCGTTTGTGACTCAACTCTTGACCTCCTGGGGACGGGGTCCGTGCCGCCGTCCGGCGGGTGAACTGGGGGCGCCTGGTTGCCAGTTGGTACGGACGGTTCCGGTGGGGTGTTCAACGCTCCACGAAAAGATTCCGACCTTCCGTTTCGCAAAGCGCGCTACGCCCGCAGTTCGCGTGCCATTTCACGACTTCCCGCCCGCGCGGGCCCGCGAAGGGCTCGCGTTCCCCCGCGCGGAGTCAGGGGAACGATGCCGGCATGACTCTCACACCCTCCGAAGCCGACCAGATCCTCACCGCCCACTTCGCCCCCTGGGTGCTCGATCTGGGCCTCACCACCGTGGAGTCGGACGAGGGCCGCGCGGTGCTGCGGCTGCCGTGGTCCGACCGGCTCGCGCGCGAGGGCGGCGCCCTGTCGGGTCAGGCGCTGATGGCGGCGGCCGACACGGCGACGGTCATCGCGGTGTCGGCGGCGCGTGGCTCCTTCGTACCGATGACGACGGTTCAGCAGTCGACGAGCTTTCAGCGGGCGGCGGTCATGGGTGAGGACGTACTCGTCGAGGCGGTGCTCACCCGACTCGGGCGCCGGATGGCCTTCGCCGACATCTCGATGACGACGGCCGGTTCCGGAGAGCTGGCGGCACGAGCGAGCACGGTTTACGCGCTCTTGGAGTGACAAGGCCGTATTCCTGGGGGCGAATGGACGCAACTCGACGGACGCTCAATACGTGCAGCCATCGGCCGGTAGCGATCTGTTGGTGTCTCCGGCGCGAAAACCGGCTTCAGGGAATCTCCACACCGAATGCCCAGCGAAGTCACGGCGGGTGAGGGATCTGCACACCGGTTCCCGGCCTGTCGCGCCTTTGAGGCGGACTGTCCATTTCGTTTCCCGGCAGGCAATGAATGGCGTATGACGATGCCGGGATCCGTGTGAAGAAGCTGCCCCCAAGGCGTGCCCGATCCTGCACGGATGAGCCCTCATCGTCACCAAGTGCGCTGGTGGGAGCCCCGGTTGATTGGAAGTGGGCGTCGGCGATCTGCTTTGATCCATCGCACCGCAGGGGCTTCCGGGCTCTCGGAAACGAGAACTGGGCACCCGCGTGCGCGGCCGTCGTTCTGTCCCCAGAAGGGGGCCGCTCCCCCCTTATGAATAGCTATACGAAGGGAAGTTCCAACATGAACTCCACCCCCCAGGTCGAGACCGCCGAGATCTCCGACGCCGCCCTCGACGCCGTCTCCGGTGGCCTGTCGGTCAACGCCGTCGGCACCGTCACGGGCCTGGTGGACGGCGTTGCCCCGGTTTCCGGTCTGGCCGGCACGGTCGTCGAGACCGTCGAGGGTGCGACCGGTCTGAACACCGCCCCGGTCACGAGCCTGGTCGCCGGTCTCTGATCGACTCGTTGATCGAGCCCTAGCGCCGCTGAGTCCCGGAACCGCCTGACCGGTTCCGGGACTCTCGGGTGCCCCGAACGTCCTCCGTCTCCACCCGCGCAGGTGAGGGAAGTCCCGTGCAGTTCCGCCAGCAGGCCCTCGCCAAGCTCCAGTCACCGGAGGAACTCGACCTGCCGGTGCGCTTCGCCCGCCCCCAGGGCTGGCTGGTGCTGTCCGTTACGGTCGTCGCCATGGCCGCCGCGTCCGTGTGGGCCGTCACCGGCTCCGTCACGTCCACGGTCAGCGCACCCGCCGTCCTCACCCACGGCCAGGGCAGTTACATCTTGCAGAGCCCGGTCGCCGGCCAGGTCACCGCCGTCCTCGCGAAGCAGGGCGAGCGGCTGCCCGCCAGGTCCCCCGTGCTCAAGGTCGCCACCGCCGACGGCGAGACCGTCGTACGGTCCGTCGCGGCCGGCCGGGTCTCCGCGCTCGCCGCCACGATCGGCCAGATCATCCGGAGCGGCGCCGATGTCGCGGCCGTCGAGAAGGTCTCCGGCGCCGACGACCCGTTGTACGCGACGGTGTACGTCCCCGCCGAGAACGCCGCCTCGATCCCGGAGAACGCCCGGGTGGACCTGACCGTCCAGTCGGCGCCCACCGAGCGGTACGGCGTGCTGCGCGGCCACGTGCGAAGCGTGGACCGCACCGCGCAGACCCCCCAGTCGATCGGCGCGTTCCTCGGTGACAGCCAGCTCGGCGAGCAGTTCACCAAGAAGGGCCGGCCGGTGGCCGTCACCGTACGGCTGGACCGTGAGGCGTCGACCGAGTCGGGCTACAAGTGGTCCTCCAAGGACGGGCCGCCGTTCGAGCTGACCTCCATGACCATGGCCACCGGTTCGATCAGGATGGCCGACGAACGCCCGATCGATTGGCTGCTCCCGTGACCTCCTCCATCGATCGGCTGCTCCCATGACCGCACCCCAGGGCACCGCGCGGCCACCCGCGCGCGGCAGACGCAAGGCCGCCCCGCGGAGACGCCCCGTGCCCAAGGGCAGGCACAGGACCGTCCGCACACCGACCGTGCTGCAGATGGAGGCCGTCGAGTGCGGCGCCGCCTCACTCGCCATGGTCCTCGGCCACTACGGGCGGCACATCCCGCTGGAGGAGCTGCGGATCGCCTGCGGCGTCTCCCGGGACGGCTCGCGCGCGAGCAACCTCCTGAAGGCGGCCCGCGGTTACGGCCTGACCGCCAAGGGCATGCAGATGGACGTGGCCGCCCTCGCCGAGGTGAGGGCACCGGCCATCCTCTTCTGGGAGTTCAACCACTACGTCGTCTACGACGGCATGGGGCGCCACCTAGGCCGGCGTGGCGTCCACATCAACGACCCCGGCAAGGGGCGCCGGTTCGTGCCGATGGAGGACTTCGACTCCAGCTTCACCGGAGTCGTCCTCGTCATGGAACCGGGCGACGGCTTCCAGAAGGGCGGCCGCAGGCCCGGTGTGCTCGGCGCCATGCCCGCCCGGATGCGCGGCACCGCCGGCACGCTGCCGGCCGCGGTTCTGGCGAGCCTGCTCCTCGTGGCGGTCGGCGCGGCGGTCCCCGCGCTGAGCCGCACCTACATCGACATGTTCCTGATCGGCGGCCAAACCTCCCTGCTGGGTGTGCTGTTCGCGTCGATGGGCGCGTGCGTACTGCTCACGATCCTGCTGACCTGGCTGCAGCAGGCCAACCTGCTGCGCGGCCGTCTGATCTCCTCGACCCTGTCCAGCGCCCGCTTCCTGCGGCACCTCCTGCGGCTCCCGGTCACCTTCTTCTCCCAGCGCAGCCCCGCCGACCTGGTCCAGCGGCTCCAGTCCAACGACGCGGTCGCCGAGACCCTGGCCCGCGATCTCGCCGCCGCCGGTGTGGACGCGGTCGTGGTCGTCCTCTACGCCGTCCTCCTCTACACCTACGACCCACAGCTCACCTTCGTGGGCATCGCGGTGGCGCTGCTGAACGTGGTGGCGATGCGGGTGGTGATCCGGCTGCGCGCGACCCGGACGGCCAAGCTGCGGGCCGACAACGCCCGGCTGACCAACACGGCGTACACGGGCCTGCAGCTCATCGAGACGATGAAGGCGACCGGCGGCGAGGAGGGCTACTTCCGCAAGTGGGCGGGGCAGCACGCCACCACGCTGGAGGAGCAGCAGCGGCTCGGGGTGCCGAGCGCCTGGCTGGGTGTCGTCGCCCCGACCCTCGCGACGCTCAACAGCGCGCTGATCCTCTGGATCGGTGGGATGCGCGCGGTCGAGGGCCATATATCCGTTGGCCTGCTGGTCGCCTTCCAGGCCCTGGTCACCCGGTTCACCGCGCCGATCACCCGCCTCAACGGCGTCGCGGGCCGCATCCAGGACTTCGCGGCCGACGTGGCCCGGCTCAAGGACGTCGAGAACTTCCAGGCCGACCCGCTGTACGCCCGCCCGGACGCCGCCGAGTCCACTCGTCGGCTGCACGGCCACGTCGAACTGGAGAACATCACCTTCGGTTACAGCCCCCTGGACAAGCCCCTGCTCACCGGCTTCGACCTCACGGTGGGCCCCGGCCGGCAGGTGGCACTGGTCGGCGGTTCCGGCAGCGGCAAGTCGACCGTGTCCCGGCTGATCTCGGGGCTGTACGCCCCCTGGGAAGGCGTGATCCGTATCGACGGGCAGCGGCTGGAGGACATCCCCAGGGGAGCACTGGCCGCCTCGGTCTCCTTCGTCGACCAGGAGGTCTTCCTCTTCGAGGGCACGGTCCGCGACAACGTGGCCCTGTGGGACCCGTCCATCCCGGACGAGGCCGTGGTGGAGGCGCTGCGGGACGCCGCCCTGTACGACGTGGTGACGCGCCGGCCCGGCGGTATCGACAGCAGGGTCGAGCAGGACGGACGGAACTTCTCCGGCGGTCAGCGCCAACGCCTGGAGATCGCGCGGGCGTTGGTACGCAGGCCCAGCATCCTCGTCCTCGACGAGGTGACCAGCGCGCTCGACGCGGAGACCGAGCTGGTCGTCATGGACAACCTGCGCAAGCGCGGCTGCGCCTGTGTGGTGATCGCCCACCGGCTCAGCACGGTCCGCGACAGCGACGAGATCGTCGTCCTGGAGCACGGCACGATCGTGGAGCGCGGCCGGCACGAGGAGCTGGTGGCACACGGGGGCGTGTACGCCCGGCTGGTCAGGGAGCGTTGAGATGACGTCGGTACCCGTGGAGGGCGACCTCGTCCTCGGTGCGCTCGGTGCCATGGGCACGCCCCTCGACTGCTCCGGCCACACCCGTCTCGACCTCGAAGGCCCGCAGACCCTGTGGCTGGTGGCCTCCGGCGCCCTGGACCTGTTCGCGGTGGACGCCGTCCAGCAGGGTCACTGGCACCATCTGGGCCGTCTCGAAGCGGGCTCGCTCCTGCTCGGGCCGGTCGCCGGGCCCCAGCACACCCTGGTGGCGCGTCCGCTGCGCGACTGCGTGGTCCGGCGCATCGGGCTGCGTGAGCTGTACCAGCGGGTGGACACCGAGACCTGGTCGTACGACGCCTGGGGCAACCCCCAACTGGTTCCGCCGCGGACGAGCCCGCTGGAGTACGCCCTCGCGCTGGGCGTGGGGCGTGGACTGTCCATCCTCTTCCAGGCGCCGATGGCCGACGAGCAGGCCGCCGCGCCCACCGACGACGACGTGTTCTGGATGCAGGTGCCGCCCGGCAGTGTCCAGTACGGCTCGTTGTACGGCGCGGAGGCGGCGGCCGACCTGCTGATGGACCCGGGGGTCTGGCAGAGCATGGTCGACCAGCAGTACCGGCTGCTCGCCACGCTGGACCGCTGGATCGAGCAGCTCGAGCGCACCCACGAGGACCGTACGGCCGCCGGGATCAAGGCCGGCGAGGCCGTTCGTGCCCAGGCCGACCGCACGCTCCTCGCCTCCATCGGCAAGTCCTCCGCGAACCGGCGTACGACGGCCGCCGACGCGGACGCCACGTACGCGGCCTGCCGGCTCGTCGCCCGGGCGGCCGGGATCGCCCTGTCCGAACCCGCGCAGAGCGGCACCGAGAGCGACCGGCTCGACCCGGTGGAGCGCGTCGCGCTCGCCTCCCGGGTCCGCGTGCGCGCCGTACGCCTCACCGGGAGCTGGTGGCGGGAGAACGTGGGCCCGCTGCTCGGGCACCGGGCCCTGTCGGGCGCGCCGGTGGCGTTGCTGTGGCGGCGCGGCGGTTATGTGGCCGTGCAGCCGTCGTCCGGTCGGGAGACGCCGATCGAGAAGGCGAACGCGGCGGAGTTCGAGCCGCGTGCCGTGATGTTCTACCGGCCCCTGCCCGAACGGGTGCTCACCCCGGTGCGCCTGATGCGCTTCAGCCTCCACGGCACCGGCGGCGACATGACGGGTCTGCTGCTCAGCGGCCTGGTGACGGTCGTGCTGGGCTCTCTCGTGCCCATCGCGACGGGCAAGATCCTCGGCGAGTACGTGCCGAAGGCGCAGGAGGACCTGATCGTGCGGGTCTGTCTTGCGATCATGCTCGCGAGCGTGGTGTCGGCGGCGTTCCTGCTGCTGCAGAACCTGACGATCCTCCGTCTGGAGGGCCGTATCGAGGCCACCCTCCAACCGGCGGTCTGGGACCGTCTGTTGCGGCTGCCCACCAAGTTCTTCGCCTCCCGCTCGACCGGTGAACTGGCCAGCGCGGCCATGGGCATCAGCGCGATCCGCCGCACCCTGGCGGGCGTCGGCCCGGTGGTCGTCCAGTCGGTGACCGTCGGTGCGGTGAACCTGGCGCTGCTGCTCTGGTACAGCGTGCCGATGGCCCTGGCGGCGATCGGCATGCTGGTGGTCGTCGCCGCCGTCTTCCTCGGCCTCGGCCTGTGGCAGGTCCGCTGGCAGCGTCGTCTGGTCGTCCTGAGTAACAAGCTGAACAACCAGGCCTTCCAGACCCTGCGGGGCCTGCCGAAGCTCCGGGTGGCGGCCGCCGAGAACTACGCGTACGCGGCCTGGGCGGGCGAGTTCGCGCGCAGTCGGGAGCTGCAGCGGAAGGTCGGCGGCATCAAGAACCTCAACACGGTGCTGGGCGCGGTGTATCTGCCCCTGTGCACCCTGCTGATGTTCATGCTGCTGGCCGGCCCGGCACGCGGCTCGATGTCGGCGGCGGAGTTCCTGACCTTCAACACGTCGGTGACGATGCTCCTGACCTCGGTCACCCAGCTGACGGGCGCGTTCGTCTCGGCGGTGGCGGTGCTGCCGTTGTTCGAGGAGATCAAACCGGTGCTGGAGGCGACCCCGGAGGTCCGCACGGCGAGCACGCGCCCGGGAGTGCTGTCGGGGGCGATCGAGGCGCGCCGCCTCTCCTTCCGTTACGCGGACGACGGCCCGCTGGTGCTGGACGACGTGTCGTTCTCCGTCGAGCCGGGTGAGTTCGTGGCGATCGTGGGGCCCAGCGGCTGCGGTAAGTCGACGCTGCTGCGTCTGCTCATCGGCTTCGACAAGCCGGTCTCCGGGAGCGTCCTGTACGACGGTCAGGACCTGGGCGCCCTGGACCGGTCCGCCGTACGCCGGCAGTGCGGTGTCGTCCTCCAGCACGCCCAGCCGTTCACCGGCTCCATCCTGGACGTCATCTGCGGCACCGAGCCGTTCACGCCCGAGGAGGCGATGGCGGCGGCCGAGATGGCGGGCCTCGCCGAGGACATCAAGCGCATGCCGATGGGCCTGCACACCATCGTCCAGGGCAACGGAGCGATCTCGGGCGGCCAGCGCCAACGCCTGATGATCGCCCAGGCCCTGATCCGCCGCCCCCGGATCCTCTTCTTCGACGAGGCCACCAGCGCGCTCGACAACGAGACCCAGCGCACGGTCATCGAGAGCACCCGCGCCCTCAACGCCACGCGCGTCGTCATCGCCCACCGCCTGTCCACGGTCATGGACGCCGACCGGGTGGTGGTCATGGAGGACGGCAAGGTCGCGGAGGCGGGGCCGCCGGAGCAGCTCCTGGCGAACACCGGCGGCCGCCTGCACGAACTGGTCCGCCGTCAGATGGCCTAGGGAACCCTCGTGGTTTCGTCGGCGGGCGGCTCCCCTGCCTGTCCGCGTTCGCGCAGGTACCCCTCCAGTTCGGCGGCCCCGGTCAGCATCGCCCGCCCTCGGGCGGACAGTCGGCCGTGCCAGTCGCGCAGTACGGTCTCCAGCGGCTCCAGCCCGCCGGCCTCCCGCACCTGGGCGATCAGTGGTGCGATCCGCTCCAGCAGGTACCCTCCGCGCCTGAGTTGGTGGGTCAGCCGAGCGTCCCGTACGGCGGCCTCGTCGTAGACGCGGTAGCCGGTCAGCGGGTCGCGGAGGGGACGCACCAGGCCGGCCCGCTCCCATTTACGCAGGGTCGCGGGCCGGATGCCGAGCTTGCCCGCCAGCGGCCCGATGAACGTGCCGCCGGGCGCGGACCCCACGGCCGGCTCGTGCCGCGTTCCGGGCTCGGACGCCTCGATCGGCCCGAGGTCCCGCAGGGCGCTCTCCACGGCCTGGAGGGTGCGGCGGTCGTCGAGGAGTTGGGCGTGGCTCTCGTCGATGAGGCGGAACGCCTCGTCGGTCGCACCCTCGTTCACCGCCCGCATGATCGATGTCGCCGTCCGGTGACCGTGGCCGGGCACCAGGGCGAGGAACGCGCGCAGGGCCACCGTGTGCAGCGAGGTGTAGACGCGGTAGCCATGAGGCGTGCGCTCGGCCACCGGAAGGATGCCGGCCTCCTCGTAGTTCCTGACCGCCTGCGCGGACAGACCGTGCCCGCGCGCCAGGTCGACCGGCCTGAGTCGCTGACCGCTTTGAAGGTTCTTCCTCATGGTCCTGCCGATATCGCGCCGAAGTTTCAACGGAAAGTTCAACGATACCGTTGAGGCCATGGCTACCGACATCAAGGAAACCATCCATGCCGTGGACGCCGCCGCCCTCATGGGGCTGCTCGGCGACCGGCCCCGACTGCTCGCCCTGGGCGAGCCCACCCACGGCGAGGACACGTTGCTCGAGCTGCGCAACGAGCTCTTCCGGCAGCTCGTGGAGCGGGAGGGCTACCGGACGATCGCGATCGAGAGCGACTGTCTGATGGGCCTGGTCGTGGACGACCACGTCTCCTCGGGCACGGGCACCCTCGACGAGGTCATGGAGCGCGGGTTCAGTCACGGGTGGGGCGCGTCCGCCGCCAACCGCGAACTCGTGCGCTGGATGCGGGCGTACAACGACGGCCGGCCCGTGTCAGAGCGGGTTCGCTTCGCCGGTTTCGACGGGCCGCTGGAGATCACCGGCGCCGCGAGCCCCCGACAGGCCCTCACCGCGCTCCACGGCTACCTCTCGGCCCAGGTGGACGCGCGCCTCCTCCCCTGCACCGCCGAAACGCTGGACCGTCTGCTCGGCGCCGACGACCGGTGGACCGACGAGGCCGCGATGACGGACCCGGCCCGGTCCGTGGGGCGGTCGCCCGAGGCCTCCCGGCTGCGACTGCTCGCCGACGATCTCGTGGCCCTGCTCGACGAACAGATGCCGCACCTGATCACGGCGACCACGCCGGACGACTGGGACCGGGCGCGCCTGTACGGGCGCACCGCCACCGGTCTGCTGCGCTACCACCACTGGATGGCCGATACGTCACCGGCCCGCATGACCCGGCTGCTGGGTGTGCGGGACCGGATGATGGCCCACAATCTCCTCGCCGTCGCCTCCCGGGGGCCGGCGCTGGTCCACGCCCACAACGCCCATCTCCAGCGGGAGAAGAGCTCGATGCGGACGTGGGAGGGGCCGGTGGAGTGGTGGAGCGCCGGCGCGCTGGTGAGCGCCCGCCTCGGCGAGCGGTACGCCTTCGTGGCCACGGCCCTCGGCACGATCCGGCACCACGGGGTGACCACACCGCCGCCGGACACCGTCGAAGGACTCCTGTACGCGCTCCCGGAGGACCGCTGCCTCATCGACGCCCCCCGACTGGCCGCGGCCCTCGACGACACACACCGCGAACCACGCGTGTCCCCCTGGTTCGGCTACTCCCCACTCGACCCGACCCACCTGGCGGGCAGCGACGCCCTGCTGTTCCTCAAGGACGTCCCACCGCCCCGGGACTACGAAGGATGACGCGAACCGTTGGGGCGTGTCCCGGTGCGGCGAGGGTGCGTGGCAGGCCTCGGGCGGCAGACGGGACTATCGCGAGACACCCTAGTGGCGGGCCCGATCGTCGGTGCGGGGGATCAGGGGGATCGACGCGAGCGGGATCGCGGCGAGGACGAGCCACGGCACGGCCGCCGGCAACCCGGCGTCCATGAGGGAACCGGTGCCGGCGCTCCCGAGAAGGACGATCAGCCCGGAGACGGAGGACAACGCCCCGGTGTAGAGCCCGAGCCGCCCCTCGGCGGCGAGATCGGGCACCCAGGCGCGGGCGGCCGGGGCGACGAGCATCTGCCCCAGGGTCAGGAGCACGACGAAACCGGCGGCGGGCAGCAACCCTGCGTACCCCGTCCACGCGGCCGGCCGCGCCACGGCCACCACCAGGAACCCGGCGGCGATCAGCGACAACCCGCCCGCCATGGACCCACGCGGGTCGAGCCGGCCCGCGGCCCAGCGTGTCACCGGCAGCTGCGCGGTGACGACGAGCAGCGAGGACAGCCCGAACAGCCAGGCCAGCGCGGTCTGTGAGCCCGTGGCGCGCTCCACCTCGTCGGGAAGCAGGAGGTAGAGCTGGTTGTAGGCCAGGAGATACGCCCCGTACGCGCAGCACAGCGCCAGGAACCGGCGGTTGCGCAGCAGGCCGCCGGCGCCGCCCTTCATCTCGACGCGCCGACGTCCCGGGATGTGCTGCGGCAGCAGCCAGACGTGCCCGGCGAGGACGAGCACGAAGACGCCGGCGCCCGCGAGGCACACCACCCGGAAGTCGGCGGCGAGCAACAGCGCCCCGATGAGCGGTCCGACGAACGCCCCGGCCTGGCCCGCCACCGTGAACAGGGCGAGGATGCTCGTACGGGGTCCGTTGCCCGACTCCTCCCAGGCCACCGCCTGCCGGGCCACTTCGGACTCGACGGCCGGGGAGAACAGCGCGGCGGCGAAACCGATCAGGAGCACCGAGCCGATGACCGACCAGTCCGCGTCCGCGTGCCCGAGCCACGCGAAGCCTGCGATCCGCAGCACGCACCCCGCCAGCACCACCGGCCGCACACCGTAGCGGTCGGCCAGCGCACCGCCCACCACGAACAGGCCCTGCTGGCTGAAGGTCCGCAGCCCGAGCACGAAGCCGATCATCCAGCCGGCCATGCCCATGGCCGTACCGAGGTGCTCGGCGAGGAACGGCAGCACGGCGAAGAAGCCGACGTTGAAGGCGAGTTGGGTGAGGATCAGCAGCCGGAGCAGGGGGTTGAGCCTCGCCCAGGTGCCGCGACGGGAGGCCTTGTCCCCGGAGCCTTGGCCCACGCCCACTCCGGATGCGTCACCCGAGGCCCGCTCCCCGGGCACCACTGGCTTCTCCGACGTCCCGTTCGCCCACCGCTGTTCGGCCACCTCGCCCACCGTCTGCCTCTCCGACACGTCACTCACCACTTGTCCCTTCGCCGCCGCGCTCGCCGCCCGCCTCCCGTTCGCGGCGCATGTCGCCCCCTCCGACGAGGGCGCCCGCTCGGTCGCTGCCGAGGTGCTCGGTCATCCGGTGTCTCCGACGGTCGTGGCAGCGGCCGGCTTCGGCCCGCGTACCGCCCCGGCGAACGGGCGGCGCGGCAACCGCACCCCGCCGGCCGCCGTGACCGCCAGCGCGCCCAGCAGGGCGAGTGCGGTGGCGGGGGCGAGGACGGTCCAGGGTGCGCGTTCCGCGTACGGCTGGTTCTCGGCGAGGAGGAGGCCCCATTCGGGGCCCGGGGGCTGTGCGCCGAGGCCGAGGAAGCCCAGAGAGGTCAGGGCGAGGGCCACACCGGGCAGCCGGAGGAGGGCATGGCGGGCGACGGGCGGCAGGACGGCCGGGAGCAGTTCGCTGCGGAGCAGGTACACGCCGCCCGCGCCCAGCCCCTTGGTCGCCGTGATGTGCGTCGTGGCCCGCTCCTGTTCGAGGAGGGCAGTGGTGTGCGCCGCGAGCGGCACCCAGGCGACGGCGGCGACGGCCAGCGCGGGCGTCGCCGCTCCGCTCCCGGCGACCCCGGCGACCAGCAGGCCCGCGAGGACAGCCGGTACGGCGTTGACGGTGTCGACGAGGGGTCCCGAGAGGCGGGGCAGCAGCCCGAGCAGCACGCCGGTCAGCAGCGCGGCCACGCTGATCGCGACAGCCAGGGCGAGGGTGGTGAACGCGCCGTGGCCGATCCGGGCGAGGAGGTCGCGGCCGAGCGCGTCGGTTCCCAACGGATGCCCCAAGGAAGGGGGTTGGAGCCGTGCGCCGGTGTCCAGGGCGAGCGGGTCGCGGGTCAGGCCGACCACGACGACGCCGATGAGCAGGGTGCCGTAGAGCAGAGGGGTACGGCGTGGTGCGGGCGGCCCGGGGCGGTGCAGGGAGTGGAGCGCGCCGTCGCGGAGGGCCGGGCCGATGAGGAGGGGGGCGGCGAGGCGGGCGAGGGCGCCGACGACGGCGGCAAGGAGGACGAGCGCGAGGGTGCCGGCCTGGAGGACGGGGAGATCCTGGGCGACGGCGGCCTGGAGGGTGGTGCGGCCGAGGCCGGGTATGTCGAAGACCTGCTCGACGGTGACGGCGCCGCCGGTGAGGCCGACCACGAACAGTCCGATGTTGGGCAGCAGTCCGGGTACGCACCGGCGGACGGCCTGGCGGGCTGTGGCCCGCCCGGGTATGCCGCGTGCGGCGGCGGCCAGGGCCCAGGGTTCGGCGAAGGCGCCGGGCAGCAGGTCGTCGAGCATCCGGCCGAGGAGCGCGCCGGCGGGCAGACCGAGGGCGAGGGCGGGCAGCACCATCCACTGCGGCCCGTACCAGCCGAGCGCGGGCAGCCAGCCGAGGTGCACGCCGACGACGACGGCGAGCACCGAGGCGGTGAGGAACTCCGGCAGCGCGGCGAGCATCGCGGCCGCGCTGCCCCCGCCGCGCCGTTCGTCGAGGCGGCGGTGCGCGCCGAGCCACAGGGTGCGGGCGCAGACCGCGGCGGCCGTCGTCGCGGCGACGACGAGCGCGGCGGCCATCAGCAGCAGGGACACACCGAGGGCCTGGACGACGGACGGGGTGACCTCGGCGCCGGAGATCCACGAGCGGCCCGCGTCACCGTGCGCCAGCCCGCCGAACCACTCCCCCAGGATCCTGAACGGGCCCGTGTCGAGGCGGAGTTCGTCCCTTACGGCCGCCAGCACCTCCGGCGTCGGGTCGCGTTCGGCGGAGCGTGCCTTGAGGACCGTGAGCGCCGGGTCGGTGCGTGACAGCCAGGGCAGCAGGCCGATGCCGCACAGCAGGACGGCGGCGAGCAGGGCGCGCCAGAGTACCCGTATCAGCGCCGGGTCCCCGTTCCGACCAGGGTGCGCTCGTACGGGTCGAGGATCACGCCCCGCACCGAGCCGCCGACGCCGGTGATGATCCGCTGGTGGACGAGCGGCACGGCGGCGTCGGTGGCGAGGATCGCCGCCTCGGCCTTCATGGCCGCCTGCTGCCGCTCGGCCGTGTCGGACTCCTTCGCGGCGGCGGTGACGGCCCGGTCGACCTTCTTGTCGCACAGCAGGGCGAGGTTGTAGCTGCCGTCGCAGGTGAAGTCGCTGGCGAGGATGGAGACGGGGTCGCCCGTGTCGAGCAGGGAGTTACGGGCGCCGACGAACGCGTCGAACTTGCCGGCGAGGGCGTCGCTCTCAAGGCGGGAGTACTCGCGGACTTCCAGCTTCACCTTGAATCCGGCCTTCTGGAGCTGCTGTTGGAGCACCTGGGCGACCTCGGGCAGTTCGGGCCGGTTGTCGTAGGTGGCGATGGTCACCGAGGTGCCGTCGGGGTCGGCGGCCTTCGCGCGCCCGGACGGTTCGACACGCCTTCCGGCGGCCCAGGTGACGGCGGGCCCGAAGACGCCGGCGCCGGCGTCGGCGTGCCCCTCGTACACGTCCTCGGCGAGGACGGAGCCGTCGACGGCCTCGCGGGCGGCGGCCCTGAGCTTCGGATCCTCGAAGGCGCCGCTCCTGGTGTTGAGGAGGAGGCTGGTGGTGCGGGTGGTGGCCGTCTCCCGCCGGGTGGCCTTGTCCAGGGTGGACGCCTGGGACACGGGGACGGCCTCGGCGATGTCGACCTGGTCGGTGCGCAGGGCGTTGGTGCGGGCGGCGCCGTCGGCTATGAACCTGGCGTCGACGCCGCTCGCCTGTGCGCGACCGCCCCAGTAGTCGTCGAAGCGGTCCAGGGTGGCCGCGGTGGTGCCGCTGACCTCGGTGACCTCGAAGGGGCCGGTGGCGGTGCCGACCGGGTTCACGCGCTTGCCGCCGTAGGCCTTGGCGGAGAGGATCGCGAGGCCGGGACTGGTGAGCCGGAGGGGCAGGACGGGGTCCGGGTCCTTCGTGGTGACGCGCACCTGACGGTCCCCGCTCGCCTTCGCGGTGAGGGTGATGCCGGACAGGGCGGCGGTGACCGGTTCGGCCTCGGTGGCATGGGTGAGGGCTGCGGCGACGGTGGCCGGGGTGACCTCGGTGCCGTCCTGGAAGCCGGCCTCCCGCAAGGTGAAGAGCCAGTTCCGGTCGTTCTCGCGCGTCCAGGACTCGGCGAGCGCGGGGGCGGCGGCGCCGTTGGCGTCCAGCCTGGTGAGGCCCTCGGTGACACCGAGGCGGCTGAGGAGGGTGGCGTCGGCGCCGTAGGGGGAGAAGTTCTCGGCGGGCGGGAAGGCGAGCGCCACGCGCAGCCGGGGGCCGTCGGCGGAGTCGTCGTCGGCGGCACCGCCGCCGGAGGCGAAGCAGCCGGTCAGCACGGGGGCGAGGAGCAGGCCGGCGACGACGCGGCGGCGGCGGGGAGAGCGCATGGTCCTTGGTTCCTTGTGGGGGCGGGTGCACGACCGGTGGGGCAATCGGTTCGGGACGGCCGGCAGGGCAGGACGGGACAGGACGGGGACGGGACAGGACGGGGACGCAGCCTACATGACAATCATTTCCATCTAGCTGACCAGGTCGCCGGTGAGCGCGGGCACCGGGATCTCGAAGTGCACGACCCGCTCCCCCGTCTCCTCGCGCTCGTCACACACCACGACGGCCCGGGAGAGCCAGAAGGCCTCGGCGCCGGGCACCGCGGGGTCGGTGTGCAGATAGACGGAGCGATAGCCGCCGTCAGCCACCGCGAAGTCGAGCAGCGCGGCGACCAGCCGCCGGGCCAGTCCGCGCCTGCGGTGCTCGGTGCTGACATACACACGGCGCAACTGGGCGGTCGTGCCGGACGGGTAACGCTCCGCCAGCCACAGAGGGTTGGGCGGATGGGCGGGACCTCGGGAGTCCAGGGCCCCGGTGGCGACGACCGCGCCGTCCCGGCTGTCGACCGCCACCAGGAGCACATGCCGCTCGGACGCGAGGTACGCGCCCCGCAGATCGATGATGTCGCCGTGCCAGCGTGGCACGTAGCCGCTGCCGAAGTCGCGGTAGACGGTGTCGAGCATCACCGCGCGGGCGCCGTCGAGGTCGCCGGGCCCTGCCACCCTGATGTCATAGCCATGCACCTGCACATCATATGCAATAACTCTGATCATTGTGATCAGGGGTGATCGGTCGCCCTCGGCCGGCGGGTGAGCGGATCGCCCGGGCGGCCGGTACATGACCGTGCGCCACCAGCCGCCGTACGGGACACGCGTGTTGAGGCCGTTACCGGGTACTCCGTCGGTCATGCGGATGAGCGTGGTGGATGTGGGATCGAACACCGTACGGCTCGTGGTGGCGGACGCCGAGGGCGGTGTACCCCTGCCGGTGCACACCGCCAAGTGGCGTCTGCGGCTGTCGGAGCAGGTGACCCACGGCGGCGAGGTGCCCGACGATGCGGTACGGCGGTTGTGCGACGCGGTCGCGGCGGCGGCGCGCACGGCGGAGCGCTGGGGGGCGTCGACCCCGCTGGCCTTCGCGACCGCCGTGGTGCGCTCCGCGCCGAACTGCCGGGACGTGCTGCGTGCCGTACGCGCCCAGACGGGGATACCGATCTGCACCCTGCCCGGTGAGGTGGAGGCGGAGCTCACCTTCCTCGCGGCGCGGCGCTGGATGGGCTGGCGGTCGGGTCCACTCGCGATGCTGGACATCGGGGGCGGTTCGCTGGAGGTGGCCTTCGGGCGGGGCCGGCTGCCGGACTTCGTGGCCTCACTGCCGCTGGGCGCCAACCGGCTGACGCACGAGTTCTTCCACGAGCAGGACCCTCCGTCGCCGGAGAGCATCAAGGCACTGCGGCGCAAGGTGCGCCATCAGCTACGGGACGCCTCCGCGCGCATCCGCTGGGAGGGGCCGCGAACCGCCGTCGCCACCTCGCGCACCTTCCAGCAGCTCTCCAGGCTGTGCGGATCCGCGCCGGGCCGCCGCGGGCCCTTCGCCGACCGGGAGTTGAGGCGCGAGGAGCTGGGGCGTGCGATCACCCGTCTCGCCGCCCTCCCGGCGGCCGAGCGGTCCACCCTGCCGGGCATCTCCGCGCCCCGTGCCAGGCAGAGCCTCGCCGGGGCGCTGGTCGGGCACACCACGATGAAGCTCGCCGGCCTGAAAGCCGTGACGATCTGCCCCTGGGCCATCCGCGAAGGTGTGCTGCTGCGGCACATCGAGGACGGCCCCGCGTGGTGGTCGAAGGTGACCCAGGAGATCGAGGACACCGGGCCGGGCGGTTCGGGCGCGGCGGGCGCCGTACCGCTGCGCCTCGCCGCGCCCGCGAGCTGACTTACAGGAAGGAGCACCCGTTGACCCACCGTGACAAGAGGAACCAGCACGGCGGAAAGGACAGGCCCGACACGGCCCTGGACGAGGTCCTGCGCGAGGCGGAGGAGGCCGAGACCCGCGTCACCGATTCCGAGAAGCAGCGCCGCCGCCGGGGCGAGGCGGGCGACGCGATCACACCCAACGAGCAGGCACAGGAGGAGTCACACCACGACTAGGGGGTGTGCCCCGCACCCCTGTGCGTACGCAGGCGCCGGCGCCGGTCATGGAGATGGCCGGCGCCGGCCGAGGTGGATCCGTTGCGGAAGGCGACCCGGTCGGCCACCCGATGCGTGAAGTGAGCCCCTCCACCGCCTGGCAATGTCAATACCCAGCACGAGAATTCACCTTTTCGAGTGCTGTAGATCTTGCGCGCGCTGGGATAAGGGATGGCCCGGCCCGTGCCGGGGTAGCTACCGGGATCGAACGCGCCCTACCCCTGACAAGGTGGAGCCGCCATGCCTCCGGAAGGTCATGACCGTACCGCCCCTCCGCCCGAGGGCGCGGCCACCGGCCCCGGGCTCGCGGCGGAGAACCCGTACGCCCGCACCCGTCGGATCGGCCCGTTCACCGTGGTCGAAGTCTCGGGAGAGATCGACATGGCGTCGGCGGGCTTCGTGGCCGAGCATCTGACGGCCGCCGCCACCGGGGGCGCCGAGCCGGACGTGCTGGTCGACCTGCGCCGTGTCACCTTCTTCGACTGCTCGGGCCTGCGCGTGCTGTGCCGGGCGGAGGCGACGGCCAGGGCGCGCGGCGGTCGGCTCCGTCTCGTCTCCGACCAGCTCCGGATGCGTCAACTCCTGCGCGCCGCCCGACTGCTGCGCCGTTTTCCGCCGCTGCCGCGCCTCCCTCCCGCGCCGCCCGCGTCGCCCTCGCCGCCCCCACGACTTCCGTCGTCACCGCCGCCCCGGTCGCCCCCACCACCGCAACGGCCAAGCGCCGAGTAGCAGTTCAATGAAACGATTGAAGAACCCGCGGCAGGCACACACCGTTCCGGACGACACCGGCACGGCATCCGAGCGACACGGAAGTGGAGACGCGCGAAGTGAAGTTCCTTCTCGAGGTCGACCTGGACGGCACAGACTGGGACGAGGGCAAGACCGTCCAGGAGTTGGAGCGCATTCTGCGGTACTGGGGCGGCAACCTCCGGCACTGCGAGATCCGCCCCGGGGACGGCCAGCCCCTGTACGACTCCGGCCACCAGGAGGTCGGCCGCTGGACCGTCACCCCCGAGTGACGGGCCGAGAACGACCGGCAGGTGATGCCGGGGGACGGCCGGCGGCCCCACTCCGCTCGGCCGACCCCCGGACGGGGATCGCGTGACACTCCGCGACAGGGCTCGCGCTCCCCAGCCACGGGCCCTCGCTCATCACTCGCGGGGCCACGCAACCCCGGTCTCACGGCCGCGATGCGGCCTCGTCCCGTGCGGCGCGACGACTAGAAGGCGTACAGGACGCTCGCGGCGGAGTCCTTCAGACACTGGTTGGCGAAGGTCCGTTCGTACGCGACGCGCTTGCCCTGCCACACGCCCTGGACGGTGACGACCACGGGGTCGTACTGCTTGCTGCACATCGCCCCGGCACTGCCGGCCAGGGCGTCGAAGTCCCCGCCGCTCCCGCGCAGTTCGGCACAGGCGTCCACGGGCGCCGGATGCGTGCCGGCGGGCCTCGGCGAGCAGGTCAGGGTGACCGCGCGCTCGGGGGTGACGGCGGCCGCGGTCTCCCCGTGGCCCACGGTCAGAACCAGGGCCGAGGGGGCGTACAGCCCGGACGCGGTGGGCTCGGGGGCGGCGAGGGCGGAGCCCGTGAGGGGACCGCAGACGGCGGTGGCCGTCAGGGTGAGAGTCGCTGCCCAGCGCGCGGTCTTCGGCATGGTGTGCATCCTTCCGCTCTGCAGGAGTGCCCGGACGGCCCCGCCACATGTGTCGTGTGTACGAAGCCTGCCCGGACGGTGCCGGATCGGCGAGCGCGAGTCTGCCGGGTCGAACGCCGGAACACACATCGACCCCACAGGTTTCGGTAACTTTGAGTGTTGAATCAGTGGCTCGAAGTCACGGAAGTCGACCATGCGAACCCCGATTCTGAGCGGTTCTCGATCGTCTTGCGATCATGATTGGCCGGATCTCCACGGCTGAGCAATCGGCCTGAAACATTCCGCTTCGACCCCCGGCAGGTTCGTGCGGCTGTCGTCCGTGCACGACGGTGGACGCCGTCCTGTCGGCTCGCCAGGATCGTCGGCGACGTGGGCGTTCTCGACGACGAGGGACGGGACGGGCCGATGGCGAAGCACTGGGCGGACTTCCAGTACGAGATCTATCTGGGCGGGATGGGCGGGGCCGTGCCACGGCTGCCCACGGATCTGACCCGTTTGGAGGAGCTGGCCGAGCATCGGCTCGGGGCCGGTCCGGTCGGGTATGTGGCGGGCGGCGCCGGCGACGGCAGCACCGTCCGCGCCAACCGGGCGGCCCTGGAGCGTCACCGGATCGTGCCGCGGCTGCTGCGGGACGTGAGTGAACGCGATCTGTCGGTCGAGGTGTTGGGCCGGACGCTGCCCGCGCCCGTGACCCTCGCGCCGGTGGGTGTGCTGTCGATCGTGCACCCGGAGGCGGAATCCGCCGCCGCGCGGGCCGCCGCCGCGCAGGGCGTGCCGTACATCCTGTCCTCGGCCTCCAGCACGCCCATGGAGCGGATCGCGGAGGTGCTGGGCGACGGGGAGCGCTGGTTCCAGCTCTACTGGGCGAAGGACCGCGAGGTCACCCGGAGCTTCCTGCGACGGGCCGCGGCCTCCGGCTACTCGGTGCTCGTCGTCACCCTCGACACCCCGTTGCTCGGCTGGCGGCCACGCGACCTGGAGCGGGCGTATCTGCCGTTCCTGCACGGTGTCGGCACCGCCAACTACTTCACCGACCCGGCGTTCCAGGCCGGTCTCGCCAAGCCGGTGCACGAGGATCCGAACGCCGCCGTGCTGCACTTCGCAGGCATGTTCGGGGATCCCGGCAAGACATGGCCCGACCTGGCGTTCCTGCGCGAACACTGGGACGGGCCGATCGTGCTCAAGGGTGTCCTGCACCCCGACGACGCCCGGCTCGCCGCGGACGCCGGGATGGACGGCGTGATCGTGTCCAACCACGGGGGCCGGCAGGTGGCCGGCGGTGTCGGAGCCGCCGACGCGCTGCCCCGTGTCGCCCGCGCGGTCGGCGACCGGCTGACCGTCCTCTTCGACAGCGGCATCCGCACCGGGGACGACGTCTTCAAGGCCCTCGCGCTCGGCGCCCGCGCCGTCCTCGTCGGTCGGCCGTACGTCTACGGCCTCG
Source organism: Streptomyces sp. NPDC012510 (assembly GCF_042955065.1). Taxonomy (NCBI): domain Bacteria; kingdom Bacillati; phylum Actinomycetota; class Actinomycetes; order Kitasatosporales; family Streptomycetaceae; genus Streptomyces; species Streptomyces sp. NPDC012510. Next base: position 141,473 of record NZ_JBIBEN010000009.1, on the reverse strand, counting down.
CCCTCGACGGCGGACCGGGCGTCGAGCACGTCATCCGCTGCCTGCTGGCCGAGTTCGACCTCACACTCGCCCTCTCGGGCCACCGCACGCCCACCACGATCACCCCCGACGCCCTCGCGCCCGTCCCGGAGTGAGGCCGACTCCCGTCACCCGCCACGCGGGAGAGCTCGTCGGGCGCGAGTGCGTCGGCGGGCGCGTCGGCGGGTGCGGGTGGTGGGTGGTGGGTGGTTGTTCGCGCGGTTCCCCCCGCCCCTGAAAAAGCAGGAGTTGCGCCCCGTGCCTTGCGGCCCGCGGCCCGGTGGTTCAGGGGCCCGGGGAACCGGGGCGCGGCTCCGGGGATTCCCTACAGACCGAGTCTCGGCAGGATCTCCGGGAGTTGGGCCGTCGTCAGGGGCAGCAGGGCCCCGGCGTCGGCACCGGCGTCGCCACCGGCACCGGTTTCCGATCCGGTGCCCGCGGCTGTCCCCTCGTCCCTGACCGAGAGAACCGAGCCTCCTTGTTCCGCCTCGGGCGAGGCCCCCGGCTCCGGAGAGCCGGCCTTCTCCTCCCCGGGCCCCGGGGAGGCCGCGTCCGGTTCCTGTGAGACCGCCTCGGTCTCGGGCGTGGGCGCTTGCGAGCCGGACACGGACAGGGACTCCGGACTGGCGGCCGTCCCGTCGGTCAGCCAGCGCTGCACATCGGAGTTGTCGCGGGCCTTGACGACGATGTCCGCCTCGGGCTCCGTGGTGACGGGAGCGAACGCGAGCCCCTCACCCCAACGGGGCAGCACCTCTCCCTGCACGGTGAAGTCGTACCGGACGTCGTCTCCACGCCCGGTGTCCTCGTCCGCACAGGTGCCCAGGACGACGACACCGGCGTCTACCTGCGAGTCCAGGCACAGCTCGGGGTTGGCGACACTGCGCAGCAGACCGTCCTTCTCGTAGGACCACTTCTGGGTCCAGTCGGAGTTGCACACCGCGAGTTCGGCCGAGGCGCCCTTCTCCGCCTTGCCGCCATGGATGTCCAGGCACAGATCGGCGGCCTGGTTGCGCAGCCGGGTCTGCTGGGGTGCCGTGGGCCGCCCGGCCGCGGTGGGCGGGGTGGGCGAGGCGGCGTCACCGGCGCTCTCGTTCCCGGTGTCCGGCGCGGTGGCGACGCCGCCGGTGGCGCTGGTGGAGGCCGCGGGGTCGGCACCGCTGCCGTCGTCGGACAGGAACACGGCACCCAGGACGGCCGCGATCAGTGCTCCGGAGGAGACGCCGACGGTGATGAGGGCTCTGGGGTTGCGCGCTCCGGGCGCGATCCGGCGGCGCGGCGCGGGGATCTGGGAGAGCAGGCGGTGGCGGCCGCCGCTCCCCGGGCGTCTCGAGTTCCCCTTCTGCGGCATCCGCCCGGGCCGGGAGTCGAGGTAGCGCCGGGCTCCCCAGCCGAGTACGGCCTCGGCGATGACCCCGCCCAGTCCGCCCTCGAAATGGCTGAGTTGCTCGGCGGCGTAACGGCAGTAACGGCACTCCAGCAGATGCTGCTGGACATCCGGGAGCAGGGCGCCGCCGCGGCGAATCGGCACGTCAAGCAGCCGGTTGTAGAAGCGGCAATCCTTGGACGGCGCGAGTTCCCTGTGGGCGCGGACACAGCCCTCCCGGAATTTGTCCCGTGCCTGTTCCAGCGTGGCCACAGCGCTGTCGAAGTCCAGCCCCAGCAGACCAGTGGGTATGGTTATCGTTTCGGCTTCGACTTCGGTGTGCCACAGCAGGCACTGGCCGACCGCCGGGAGCGCCTGGAAAGAGCGCTCGATCAGCTTGCGATTTTCCGGCGTCATGGACTTCGCCGCCCGCATGCCGCGCCCACCCGCCGGCTTGCGCAGGTCAGGCAGCGCTCCGGAGACGCCCCCTTCCGCGGACCACTCCTTGACGGTGTCACGCGCGGCCACCAGCAGCCGGGGCCGCAGGGCGACACCAGACTCCCCTCGCATCAGCCCGTCGAGCACCCGGTGGAAGGCGGTGGCGGTCACCATCGAGGCGACACCGGACCCGGTGGCGAGGCAGATGACCGCATAGTCGTACGTCGGCTGCCAGTGCCGCGCCATCAGCAGCGCGACAGGATCGCCGGTGCCACCTTCCGGCCAGCCTCTCAACCGGGCGGCGAGAGTCTCGTCGGACTCCCCGGGGACCGGGCCGGGAGCGGGCGCGTAAGTGGGGCGGGGAGGGTGGGGGGTGTGCACAGAGCGGGTTCCTTCCAAGGCACAAGATGGCACACGGAGTTCTGGCCGCCGAAAAGGGCCCTGGATTGGTGCGTACCTTTTTGGCGGGCGCCGGGAAAGCGGCCGGGGACCGAGCCGCACGATGACCGTCGCCCTTGAGCCTTTTGGGCTCTTCGGCGGCCGGAAAAAACCAAGTGACCTTTTCCGGCCGGGCCATTGCCCCTGCGCGAGTAGTTCACCCTTGCACAAGTTACTCATGGCTAACAAGGCACTTGCGCAACATCCGTATCACTAAAAGCAGGTCAGATGACCGGTACGAATGATTCCGCTTCGCAGAACGAAGCCTTCCGGTTTCTGAATATTCAAGTGTTCAAGCTCCCCGTGTGAACGGTGCGCACACCCCGAGGGCCCGCGCACGCTCCCGGTGCGCGGATGGTTCGTTGTTCACTGGGAACGGCCGCCCCGAGAGGCCCCGCGCGGAACGGCGGCTCTCCCGCGCGAAACGGCCGCCGACCTCGTTCCTCCCGCCCTTGGTCGGCGGCCCCGGGGGCTCCGGCCCCTCACGCCCCGTTCAGATCTGCCAGGACCGCAACCGGTCCGCCGCCCCGTAGACGTCCGTCTTCCCGGAGATCAGGTCGCGGGCGAGGTCCACGAGCGCCCCGTAGGGCGGGTCGATGCCGGCCCCGCTGACGAACATGTAGGCCACGGCCGTCGCGCAGGCGAAACGGGCGTTGGCGGCCGGCAGGGGCTTGAGTACCGCGAGGGTGTGCAGCAGCGCGGCTGCGCGCCAGGCCGGGTCGGAGTCGACACCGAGGCGCGGCGGGTCGACCCGGTGCCGGGCGACGGCCGCGACGAGCGCCGAGAAGTCGTTGATGGTGGGCTGCTCGGGCATGACCTCTTCGTGTCGCTGGAGCAGCCAGGGCACGTCGATGTGGATGACGGGTGCCATCGGTCAGACGGCCCGTCCTTCCGCCTTGGCGGCGGGTTCGTCGTCCGGGAAGGCGGCGGCGAACTCGTCGGCGTGCGCGGTGAAGAACTGACGGAAGGCCTCCGCGCCCTCCTTGAGCGCCCGGTGGCGCACTATGTCGGCCGCGGCCGCCTCACGTACGAGGGCCTTCATCGACGTACCGCGCTCCTTGGCTATCTGCCGCAGGTCCTCTAGCTCGCGGTCGCTGAACTCCACATTCAGAGCTGGCATGGGCCAACGTTACCGCGCGGGTACTTACTCGTAAATAGCCCCAGGTCAAGAGCCATTGCGTGCGGTACCGAACCGGTGTGGCCGACGCCCGGAGGACGTCGGCCACACTCGGTCGCGCGGAAGCCACGCAAGGATACGGAGCGATCAGATCTGGTCCGCGACGAATGACGCCATGCGTACCAGCGCCGCGTTCCAGTTGATCGTGTGTTCGTTGGTCGACCAGGACTGGATGTCGTCGATGTAGCAGAACTGGCCGACGCATCCCTGGAGTTTGCTCTGCGCGTAGGGGTCCTGGATGCTCGAGTTGGGGCCTCCGGCCAGAGTTCCGGCCGGCGGGTTGGGCAGGTTCGGGTCGAGTTGACGGGCGTACCAGCGGCTGTGCTGGTTGCGGGCGTCGACCTCGCCGTAGCCCGTGACGTAGGAGATGTTCAGGGCGTTGCGGCCGAAGAGGTAGTCCATGCTCTGGAGTGCGCCGTCGCGGTACTTCGACGCCCCGCTGATGTCGTACGCCGTGGCGATGACGACCGCGTTGTTGAGGATCTGGTGGTTGGAGCCCCAGTCGTAGAGGTTGTTGTCGGGCGCGTACGGCATGCCGTACGGGTGCGCCTTCAAGGTGGCCAGATAGCGGTCGGCACCCTTGATCACGGACTGACGGACCTTGTCGCGACCGGGGAGCCTGTTGGGCACGATCGCCAGGTCGAGGCGGCCCGCCGAGGCCGTGCGGGCCCAGTCGAAGCCGACGGGCGCGAAGATGTCGGCGGTGTGCACCGGGGAGGTGAGGACGTACTCCTGGAACCTCTTCTCACCGGTGGTCAGGTACAACTGGGCGGCCGCCCAGTAGAACTCGTCGGTGACGTTGTTGTCGGAGTAGGAGCCGCCGCCGATGCCGTCGCTCTCGGAGGCGTACATCGCGGGGTGTTCCAGGGCCGCCGCCCAGGCCGTGCGGGCCGCGCCGAGTGCCTTGGCGGCGAAGGCGCGGTCGTACGGGCGGTACAGACGGGCCGCCTGGGCGGCGGTGGCGGCCAGGTTCAGGGTGGCCGCGGTGCTCGGCGGGTGCAGTTCACGCTTCTGCGGGTCGGCGGCGGGCATCAGGGGCAGGCCGGTCCACTGCTCGTCGTGGATCTTGTGGTGGGCCATGCCGGCGAGCGGCTTCCCCTGCGGCACCTGCATCTTCAGCATGAAGTCCAGTTGCCAGCGGACCTCGTCCAGCAGGTCGGGGATCCTGTTGCCGCTCTCCGGGATGTTCAGTGAGCCGTCACCGAGCTTCCCGGTCTTCCCCGTGCGGGCGTGCAGGGCGCGCTCGTAGGTGCTCAGCACCTCCCAGGTGGAGATACCGCCGTTGACGACGTACTTGCCGTGGTCACCGGCGTCGTACCAGCCGCCGGTGACGTCCAGCCGGTAGTCGCAGACGCCGGGCTGGCACGGGACGTTCCCATCGCCCTGGTTGGGTGCCACGTCGACGTGGCCGGCCGCTCGGCCGTAGCCGGGGCGCAGTTCGTCGCTGATCGGGGTGCCGCTGCGCTGGGTGTAGTAGTACTTCAGCGAGTCGTGCCGCAGCCGTTCGTAGGCGCTCGGATCGATGTCGAACGGGCGGCTGGTCTCGCCGTCGACGACCAGGGTGAGGCCGGTCCCGCGCTTGCGGTAGGCGCCGAAGTCGATCGAGTGGACGTTCTGCCCGGAGGAGGCGTCGAGGCCGCGCGGGGTGGTCCGCCCGTGGGCGACCACGGCACCCGAGGCGTTCTTCACCTGCCAGGGCAGCTTCGACGTGGCGTCGGTGACCAGGGTCGCGTTCTTCGGCCCGGCGGGCAGATAGGCGACCTGGTTGACGCGCACCCGGGGCCCGGTGTCGGGCTCGTACACCTCCGGCGGCACCCCGCCGAGCAGCGACACGTCGTCCATGCAGAAGGTGAACGGGGCGGCGTTGCCGCCCACTTGGAAGCCGACCTGGCCCTGTGTGGTGTCGACGGGCGAGGTGAAGGTGTACGAGTAGGAGTCGCCCGAGACGTTCAGCTGCGGGCTCACTTCGAAGTACGTGTCGTACGGCGCGACCGACAGGCCGACGATGGCCCGCAGGACGTTGCCCTGGGGGGTGCCGGAGGCGGCGAAGCTGAAACGGTACGACTCGCCCTTGACGAGGGTGATGTCGTTCTGGCCGACGGCGGCGTCCCAGCGGTTGGTGGTGCCGCCGGGGATCTCGGCGCACAGGCGGCCGTCGGTGAGGGCGGCGGTGACGTTGGCCGTCGTCCACCAAGGGTCGGTGGTGGTGTCGAAGGCGCCGTTCCTGACCTGTTCGACCTCCTCGGCCTGGGCCGAGCCCGTGGGCAGCGCGGTGAGCGCCGCCGCGAGGAGGGCCGTAAGGGCGAGCAGGGTGGTTCTGCGTCGTTTCACGTCTGGGCTCCTCGGGGAGGTGGGGTGCGCTCCGGCGAGGGATGGTGACGGTGGCGCATGGGTGGACAGCCGTGGGAGCGCTCCCAGTTGTGGATGTGGGCCATGCTGTTAGAGACATGACAACTCGTCAACGGGCCGGACGGGACTGCTTTCCCGTCCGGACCGACGTGACGCCATCCCCCGTGGTCAGAGGGCGAGAACGTCCAGCCTGCTGATCCGCATCGCACCGCGCGCCTCGCCCGGATGGCGGCTGGTCATCGTGAGCCGGACCCGCGATCCGCGCACCGGGGTGAAGGTGATCACCGTCGGAGCGTCGGAGGCCGTGGCCCAGTCGACCCTCGTCCCCTCGGCCGGGAGGTACCGTCTGCCGTTCCACACCTCGACCGCGACGGCCTCGGGGAGCGTGTGACCCGCGTCGACGGTGAAGGAGACCTCGACCCGGTCGACTTTGCCGGGCCTTCCCCAGTCCACGGACACCCAGTCCTCGGGTCGCGCCCCGCTGAACGCGGGCAGCAGGGCCGTGGCCGCCTTCAGGAAGCCGTTGGACCAGCCGGTCGCGGGGTCACCGTCGAGCACGGCGGCGGGCAGCGTGTCCGGGCGACCGGAGTAACTGGCGTCGGCGAAGGGATACCGGACGGGAGCCGGACGGTCGGACTCGTATGTGGCGGCCGGTGTCGTCGCCCTGCCGCTCGCCGGGGTGGCGCGGACGCTCACCCTGCCGGTCCGCAGGCCCTCCGCCCGGGCGGTGACCTTCACCGCTCCGGGCTCGACCCCGGCCCGCACGATCGCGAGGGCCTTGCCGCCGAAGGCGGTCCGGGTGTCGGCCTGGTAGCGCTCAGCGCTTTCCTGGCGGCCGTTGTCGAGCCCGGCGAGGGAGCCGCCCCGTACCTCGAAGGTGATCAGGTGCTCGGCGTCGGGCACCACCACGCCCCGGGCGTCGACGATCTCGGCGGTGAGGAAGGCGAGTGAACGTCCGTCCGCCGCCACAGCCTTCCGGTCGGCCGTCAGCCGCACGGCGTGCGGCTCACCCGCCGTGCGCAGCGCGTCGGTGGCGACGACCCTGCCGTTGCGGCGCGCCACCGCCTTCAACTCGCCCCGTCTGTACGGCACTTGCCAGGTGAGGTGGAGCTTGCCCGCGCTGCCGTTGGGGCTGGTGTAGCTGCCGGGGTAGGGGCCGTCGGTGAAGGTCTTGTCGTCGCCGGTGGCCTCGGTGGTCTCCAGGTAGGCGCGCCCGTCGACGGTCTTCTTCTTGTCGAACCTCCGAGTCCCGAGCGACTTTCCGTTGAGGAACAGCTCGACGGTGTCGACGTTGGAGTACGCCCACACCTCGACGGTATCGCCCTCGGCGTGGTTCCAGCTCATCGGCAGCAGATGGACCATGGGCTCGTCCGTCCACTGGCTGCGGAACAGGTGGTACATGTCCTTCGGGAACCCGGCCGTGTCGACCGCGCCGAAGAAGGAGGCCTTCACCGGGAAGACGTCGTACGGCGTGGGCTCGCCGATGTAGTCGATGCCGGACCAGAGGAACTGCCCGGCGAACCACTTCCGGTCACGGTCCTTCTTGTGACCGTACTCGCCGCTCATGGTCCAGGAGGCGAGGTTGTTGTCGTACGAGGAGACGCCCCGCTTGCCGGGGGTGTGGTTCTCGCCGGTGTTGAGGCGTTCCGGCTCCTGGTAGACGCCCCGGGTGGAGGTCTCCGAGGACGACTCCGACTCGAAGAGGAACAGGTGGGGATAGCGGGCGTGCAGCGCGTCCACGGACTTGGCCGTGTTGTAGTTGAGGCCGAGGCCGTCGAGCTTGGCCAGGATCAGGTCGCCGGGGGTGCCGGGGGCGGGGACACTGCGGTGCCGGTGGGAGCCGATGACGACGGGGCGGGTGTCGTCGGAGGCCTTGACGGCGGCGATGAGCCGGTCCGCCATGGCGAGGCCGGCGGTGGAGGTGAACTCGGAGACCTCGTTGCCGATGGACCACATGAGGACGGCCGGCGAGTTGCGGGCAGCCAGCACCATCTCGGTGACGTCCCGGTCGGCCCACTCGTCGAAGAAACGGCCGTAGTCATAGCGGGTCTTGGGGCTCTTCCAGCAGTCGAAGGCCTCCACGATCATCACGATGCCCAGTTCCTCGCAGATCCGGATCATCTCCGGCGAGGGCGGGTTGTGCGAGGTACGGAAGGCGTTGACACCCATCGACTTCATGATCGTCATCTGTCGGCGGATCGCGTCGACGCTGACGGCGGCGCCGAGCGCGCCGAGGTCGTGGTGGAGATCGACGCCCTTGATCTTGTGATAGGTGCCGTTGAGGTGGAAGCCCTCGTCCGGGTCGAAGCGGAAGGTGCGGATGCCGAAGGTCGTGCGCAGGGTGTCGGTGGTTCTGCCGCCGACGCGCAGCTCGGTCCTCAACGTGTAGCGGTGCGGGGCCGCGAAGTCCCACAACCTCGGCTCGGGGACGGTGAGTTCATGGGTCGCGGTCGCCGTGTCGGTGACGGCGACCATGGAGGTCGTACGGGCCACGGTGCGGCCTTTGGGGTCGACGACCCGGGAGACGACCTCGACGTCCGTGGCCGCGCCGGAGGCGTTCACCACGGACGTCCGTACGCGGACCAGGGCGCGCTCCTCGGAGATGTCCGGTGTGGTGACGTGGGTGCCCCAACGGGCCACGTGCACCGGCTCGGTGACGACCAGCCGGGCTTCGCGGTAGATGCCGCTGCCGGAGTACCAGCGGCTGCTGGGGAGCCGGTTCTGGACCTTGACCGCGATGACGTTCTCGGTGGTGCCGTCGGTGTGCAGCAGGTCGGTGAGGTCGAAGGCGAAGCCGGTGTAGCCGTAGGGGTGACGGCCCACCTCGGTGCCGTTGCAGTAGACGTACGAGTCCATGTAGACGCCGTCGAACTCGACGGAGATCCGCTTCCCCGCGAGGGCGGGCGGCAGAGTGAAGGTGTTGCGGTACCAGCCGAGGCCACCGGGGAAGAAGCCGGTGCCGCTGGTCGTGCCGTGCTCGGTGGTGGGGGCGAGTTCGATGCTCCAGTCGTGCGGAACGGCGACCCGGCGCCAGGCCGAGTCGTCGTGGCCGGGATTCGCCGCGTCGGCGTACTCGCCCGCCGGGTCGGTGATGCCGCCCGGGTTGACGAGGACGAAGCGCCAGCCGTCACGGAGCGGTACGACACGGCCGGCGGAGGAGGGTCTCGTCCCGGGGACGGCGGCCGCGGTGCCCGCCAGCGCTCCCACCACCGGGGCGGAGGCGCCCGCGACGAGTAAGGACCTGCGTGTGACGGTCATGGTGTTCCCTTCGTCGAACGTGCGGATGGACGTTCCGGGGAGCCGCGAAGCACAAGACTCCACAAGCAATCACAATTGATCGTGACCAAACAGAATCTGACGATGAGCCTCAGTGACGTCAAGAGTCCCTCGCACCACTGGACGAACACCGATGCGAGAAAGTCCGCGAGGGGTGCCGTTTCCCGTCCGCTTTCCCGGTGGAGCACATAGGCTTGAAATCACCCGTAAGCCCGTTCGGTCCGGCGGAATGGAACTCGCGACGATGAGGAGCCGCAAGGTAACGCATGGTGATGCACCTGCGTATGCCCTGGACGGTGCCGCCACGGCGCGGGCGGTCATGGACGGCGACGGCACGGTCATCGAGTGGAACGAAGGCGCCAGACGTCTGCTGGGCTGGCCCGCGACGGAGATCGTGGGACGTCCCGCCGAACAACTGATCGCGCCGGGGGCCTCCTTCCTGCCGCCCCGGCCGGGCAGCCTCAACTGGAGCGGCACGCTCACCCTGCGTCACCGCGAAGGGCGCAAGGTGTCGGCGTGGCTGCTGGCCCACCGCCGCAGGCCGCAGGACGGTGACGGCAACGGCGGCTGGCTGGTTCTCTGCCCGCTGGACGACCCCGGCCCGCTGGGGCGTGACGATCCGCTGGCGGCGGCGGTCATGGTCCAGTCGCCGTGCGCCATGGCGGTCTTCGACGACCGGCTCAGGCTGCGCGGCATCAACGACGTGATGGCCGACGCGGTGGGGATGCCCGAGGAGAACCTCCGGGGACTGCACATGTCCGAGATCGTGGGCGGCCGGCGGGGCGAACGGCTGGAGCAGCAGCTGCGCGAGGTACTCGCCCAGGGCCGCCGCAAGGACGTGCAGACCTTCCTGCGGGCCGCCGACGAGAACCGCGCCCACGCCTGGTCCGCGGCCATCGCTCCGCTCACCGACGAATCCGGGGTGCCGATCGGGGTCTGTGTCACCGGGCACGACATCACCGAGCAGTATCTGGCCCGGCAGCGGCTGCAACTGGTGAACGAGGCGAGCATCCGCATCGGCACCACCCTCGACGTCCGGCGCACCGCCCAGGAGCTGGCCGACGTGTGCGTCCCGGTTCTCGCCGACTTCGTCAGCGTCGACCTCATGCAGTCCCTCGATCACGGGGACGAACCGCACGAGGGCCCGCTCTCCCCGCCCTTCACCCTGCGCCGCGCCGCCCAGCAGTCGGTCACCCCCGGCTGCCCCGAGGCCGTCGTCGAGGTGGGCCGGACGGACGTCTACCCGGCGACCTCCCCGCAGGCCGCGTCCCTGTCCGTCGGACACACGATCGTGGCGACCGACCCCGCCAACACGCTCGTCGACTGGCTCGCCTGGGACCCGATACGCGGCGCGCGCGTCAAGGAGCTGGGCATTCACACCACCATGTCGGTGCCCATCCGGGCCCGGGGCACCACCCTCGGCGTGGCCGTCCTGACCCGTTTCAAGCGGCTCGACCCGTTCACCGCGGACGACGAGCTGCTCGCCGAGGAGGTCACGGCCCGGGCCGCCGTCTGCATCGACAACGCCCGCCGCTACTCCCGCGAACGCGAGACCGCCCTCGCCCTCCAGCGCAGCCTCCTCCCGCGGACCCTCCCCCGCATGCCCGCCCTGGAGGCCGCCTCCCGCTACCTCCCGGCGGCCCAGGCCGGAGTCGGCGGCGACTGGTTCGACGTCATCCCGCTCTCCGGGATGCGTGTCGCCATGGTCGTCGGCGATGTCGTCGGGCACGGCGTCCAGGCCTCGGCCACCATGGGCCGTCTGCGGACCGCCGTCCGCACCCTCGCCGACGTCGACCTCGCCCCGGACGAATTGCTCACCCACCTCGACGACCTGGTCGTCCGGCTGTCCGCCGAGGCCGGCAGCGAGGGCGTCACCGGTGAGGTGGGCGCCACCTGTCTGTACGCCGTGTACGACCCGGTGACCCGCCGATGCACCTTCGCCCGTGCCGGGCATCCGCCGCCGGTCGTGCTGGACCCGGACGGGCAGCCGATGGAGGTGGAGGTCCCCTCGGGACAGCCGCTGGGACTCGGCGGACTGCCCTTCGAATCCGCCGAACTGGAACTGGCCGAGGGCACGGTCATCGCCCTCTACACCGACGGGCTCATCGAGACCCGGGACCGGGACATCGACGCCGGCCAGGAGCTGCTGGCCATGGCCCTGTCGGGACGAAAGGGGCCCCTGGACGACATCTGCCAGGACGTCGTGCGGTCCCTGCTGCCCGCGAACGGCGCGCCCGACGACGTGGCGCTGCTGCTCGCCCGTACCCGCGGGCTGCAGGCGGCACAGGTGGCGACCTGGTCGATACCGGCCGACCCCGCGTTCGTGGCCCGGACCCGCCAGTACGTGCTGACGCAGATGGCGCTGTGGGGCATCAGCGAGTCGGCGTTCACGGCGGAGCTGGTGGTGAGCGAGCTGGTCACCAACGCGATCCGGCATGGTGCCCCACCGATCCAGCTCCGGCTGATCCACGACGACACCACCTTGATCTGCGAGGTGTCGGACGGCAGCGGCACCGCCCCGCACCTGCGCCGCGCCAAGACCTTCGACGAGGGCGGCCGAGGACTGCTGCTGGTGGCCCAGCTCACCCAGCGGTGGGGCAGCCGGCACACCGAGGACGGCAAGACGATCTGGGCGGAGATGACGCTCTCGGAGGAGTGAGACGGGGACGGCGGAAGCGCGACGGGGAAAGTGGGACGGGTCTCACCGTGGGACCGTGGGCGTGTGCGTCGTGCGGTGCCGGGCAGTTGTAGGGTGCACCAGTCCCCGCGCACCGCACGTCCTGAAAGCTCCACCTTGAACACCGCTCCAGCCGAGGCCCTGTCCGTCTTCCTGCTCGTCGTGGTCCTCGGTTGGGCGGTCGCCCGGCCCTTCGGACTGCCCGAGGCGGTGGTCGCCGTACCGGCCGCCGGGATCGCCGTCGCCGCCGGTGCCGTCTCCCTCGAGCACGCGCGCGCCGAGACCGAACTGCTGGGCCCGGTGCTCGGGTTCCTCGCCGCCATCCTCTTGCTGGCCAAGCTCTGCGACGACGAGGGGCTGTTCCAGGCGTGCGGAGCGTGGATGGCCAGCGCGTCGGCGGGACGCCCCCGGCGACTGCTGGGCTCGACGTTCGCGCTGGCCTCCGGCATCACGGCGGTACTGAGCCTGGACGCCACGGTCGTGCTGCTCACGCCGGTGGTGTTCGCGACCGTGGCCCGACTGGGCGCCCGGCCCAAGCCGCATGTGTACGCCACCGCCCATCTGTCGAACACGGCCTCGCTGCTGCTGCCCGTCTCCAACCTGACCAACCTGCTGGCGTTCACGGCGAGCGGGCTGACCTTCACCCGGTTCGCGGCGTTGATGGCGGCGCCCTGGGCGGCGGCCGTGGCCGCCGAGTACCTCGTGTTCCGGCGGTTCTTCGCGGCCGATCTGGACGCCGGGGCGCCGCCCGCCGAGGAGGCCGAGGAGGCCGTCGAGCCGCCCGCTCCGCCCATGTTCGCGCTGGTCACGGTCGTGTGCACGCTGGCCGGCTTCGTGGTGACGTCGGTGCTCGGCGTGGAGCCCGTGTGGGCGGCGCTGGCCGGGGCCATGGTGCTGTCGCTGCGCGCGCTCGTCCGCCGCACCGCCACCCCGGTCGCGCTGATCCGGTCCCTCTCGCTGCCCTTCCTCGCGTTCGTGGCGGCGTTGGGCGTCGTGGTGCGCGCGGTGGTCGACAACGGCCTGGCCGACGCACTCGGCCGGGTGATGCCGTCCGGCTCCGGCCTGCTCGCCCTCCTCGGCGTCGCCGCCCTCGCGGCCCTCCTCTCCAACGTCATCAACAACCTGCCCGCGGTCCTCGTCCTGGTGCCGCTCGCCGCCCCTCTGGGTGCGGGCGCCGTCCTCGCCGTCCTCCTCGGCGTCAACATCGGCCCGAACCTCACCTACGCCGGTTCCCTGGCCACCCTGCTCTGGCGCCGCATCGTCCACCAGCACGAACACGACGTGGACCTGGGTGAGTTCACCCGCCTCGGTCTGCTCACCGTCCCGGCGGCGCTGCTCTCGTCCGTGGTCGCGCTGTGGCTGTCGCTCCTCGTCCTCGGCGGCTGAGACACGAGGACGTCCCGGGCGTCGCTCCGCTTCTCCGAGTGGCTGCCTCGGGGCAGATCATGGACAGGATGTCGCCGGGGGCGCCCGGTCCGACGCGGCGCCGAGGAAGTGACCGGTCAGTCACCGCCCCTGAGCCCCTGCCGGTACTCCCCCGGCGGCACCCCGTAACGCTCGCGGAACACCCGGCTGAAGTGGAACGGACTGCCGAACCCGGAGGCGGCGGCCACGCGTTCCACGGGCAGTTCGGTGGCCTCCAGGAGGCGCGCGGCATGGAGCAGGCGGGCGTGGCGCAGGGCGCGCATCGGGGAGTGTCCGAGCTGGTCGGTGAAGAGGTGGGCGAAGCGGGACGGGGAGAGGGCGACGCGCTCGGCGAGGGAATGGACGGTGTGCGGGGCGGCGGGATCGGCGGTGAGCAGGTCCTGCGCGCGGCTGATCCTCGGGTCCACCCCCGAGCGGTGGGGCTCGGCACGAGCGGCGGCGAGCAGGACGACCTCCTCCAGGGAGCACAGGGCGAGTTCGCGGGCCGACGCGCCGTGCGCCACGGCGACCTCACCGGTCGACGGGGCGGCTTCCGGTGCCGGGGCCGACGAGAGGGGCCCTGGTACCGCCGATGTGTCCTCGGCCCTCGGTGGACCGAGACCGGGCTCCGGTTTCGGCTCGGGCGGTGTGCCCTCCCCCGTCCAGCGGGCGTCGGCGAGCATCCGGCGGAAGGCGGTGTCCACGCGGGCGCGGATGCCGTCGGGGGTCGCGCGTCGGGCCGACGGCAGGGCGTAGAGCCGGTCGCCGGTCTCGTACGGGCGCAGCCATGCCGTCCAGGAGGCCCGCGCCTGGCAGTGCACCCACCAGAACGCCCAGTGCCCGGCGCCGGGCCGGACGGTGTACTGCTGCGGTACACCCGGCCCGAGGACCACCAGGTCGCCCGGGCCCGCCGCCGTCTGCGTCGCGCCCTGCCGCAGCAGTCCGCCGCCGCCCGTCGTCCAGGTGAACAGCCAGCTGTCGGAGCCGCGCGGCCGGTGCACGGCGTAGGGCGGCCGCTGGTCGAAGCGCCCGATGATCACCTGGCCGAGCGGTGGCGAGGAATCGGCGGGGGCAGCAGTCGCAGGCAGGTCGTCAGCATGCACAGGCATCCTCCATCAGGGCCGTCCAACCTAGCGTGGAGCGCGGTCAACGAGAGTGGACGGCATGCGAAAGGCCGCGCGGATGACAGTCACGGACAAGGTCGAATTCGAGGAGAACGGCTATCTGGTGGCGCGGGGACTGTTCTCGCCCGCCGAGATCGAGGAGCTGTGCGAGCGGTTCGAGGCGCTCCGGGCGGGCGGCCCGATCCCGGGGCACTTCCAGCCCCGCCCGCCCACGGAGGACGGCCCGGCCGACCCGTTGCACCTCTACCCGCGGGTGATGCACCCGCACCGCATCGACGAGCTGTCGCTGCGGGTGCTCCTCGACACACGGCTGCGGGACATCCTCGAATGGCTGCTCGGGGAGGAGGTCCTGGCCGCGCAGAGCATGTTCTACTTCAAGCCGCCGGGCGCGCGGGGGCAGGCGCTGCACCAGGACAACTTCTATCTGCGGGTCGAGCCGGGCACCTGTGTGGCCGCGTGGATCGCCTGCGATGTGATCGACCCGGCCAACGGGGGCTTGGAGGTCGTGCCGGGTACGCACCGGATGGACCTGTTCTGTCCGGAGGAGGCGGACGAGGAGTTGTCCTTCGTCCGCGAGTACGTGCCGCCGCCGCCCGGCCTGTCCCCGGTGCCCGTCGGCATGGCCCCGGGCGACGTCCTCTTCTTCAACGGCAGCCTCGTGCACGGCTCCCAGCCCAACCGCACCGCCGACCGCTTCCGCCGCTCGTTCATCGGCCACTACGTGGGCCGCTCCACGGAACGCATCGGCCGCTACTACGACGTGCTCACGATGACCGGCGACTCGGTGCCCCTGCCGGAGAGCGAGGGGGCGGGCCCCTGCGGCACGGAGTTCGGGCCGGCCGCCGCCCACTGACCGGGGCCGCCTCAGCCCAGTTCGAGCAGCCCCCGTCGGACGGCCTCGGCGACGGTGCTCGCCCGGTTCTCGGTGCCGAGCTTGCGGTAGACACGGACCAGATGGGTCTTGACGGTGGCCTCGGTGAGGAAGAGGCGGGCGGCGATGGAGCGATTGCTGTCGCCCAGCGCCAGCAGGCGCACGACCTCGATCTCCCGGTCGCTCAGGGCGGTCCCCGGATCCGACAGGTGCCCGGCCAGGTGTCCGGCGGCCTCCGGGGCCAGCCCCGTGCCACCGGCCGCGGCGGCGCGCACGGCACGGAACAGTTCCTCCGGCGGTCCGGCCTTGAGGACGTAGCCGCGGGCGCCCGCCTCCATCGCCCGTACGACATCGCCCCGGGTCCCGGCGCTGGTCAGGACGACGACCCGGATGCCGGGGGTCCCGGCGGCGATCCGCCGGGTGGCGTCGAGACCGCCCACCCGGGTGCCGGGAGCCGTGTCGTCGGTCAGCCGGAGGTCCATCAGCACCACGTCCGGGCGCAGTCGCGCGGCCAGGCGGACGGCCTCCCCGCCGTCGCCGGTCTCACCGACCACGTCGAAGCCGGGTTCGCCGGTGAGCAGGGCGCGCAGTCCGGCGCGTACGACCACGTGGTCGTCGACCATCAGGAGGCGCAGCGCGCTGTCGCCCGGGCCGGTCACCGGCTGCCCACCGGGCCCGCAAGGGCGAGGGCGTCCACGGGGAGGCTGGCGCGGGCCAGGGTGCCGCGGCCGGGTGCGCTGCGGACGGTGAGCGAGCCGCCGAGGGCGCCGAGACGCTCCCGGCCGGCGGTCAGGCCGAGGCCACGCTCGCCCGGCCCGGCCGTCGCCACCGCCGCGTCGAAGCCCACGCCGTCGTCCTGTACCTCGACGGTGACGGTCCTGTCGTCGCGGTGGTCGAGGGTGACCAAGACGTGCCGGGCGCGGGCGTGTTCGCAGGCGTTGGCCAGCAGCCCCTGGGCGACACGGAGCAGGGCCGCCGCCCGGTCGCGGGGCAGGTCACCCGGTTCGCCCTCGGTGCGGAACACCACCCGCGAGGGCGCGGCGGTGTCACGGGCGCAGAGGGTGCGCAAGGCGGTGGCGAGGTCGTCGTGCTCCAGGGCGGGCGGGGTGAGGTCGCTGATGATGGTGCGGGTCTCGGCCAGGTTGGCGCCGAGCGCGTCGACGACCGTACGGACCTGGGTCCTGGCGAGGTCCGGGCGGCGGTCCCAGTCACGGTCGGCTGCCTGGAGGAGCATCCGGCTGCCGGCGAGTTCCTGGGCGAGCGTGTCGTGCAGGTCGCGGGCGATCCGGGCGCGCTCGGCGAGACGGCCGGCCTCGCGCTGTCTGCTCGCAACTCGGGGCGTCGTCGTCGTGCGGGTAGGAGGAGGCGATGGCGTTCTTCCAGCGCGGGTCGACCAGTTCCTTCGGGGACCTGGGCGCGTTCCCGGCGACGGCGTCGACGCCGTACATGTAGCTGAAGGCGGTGACCCGGACGGCGGTCCAGGTGCCCTGCGGGTCGCGGAAGTCCTGGTACAGCTTGGAGAAACCGGCCGGCTTGTAGGGCAGCAGCTTGCCCTGCCTCTTCCAGCGGGTGAAGTCCTGGAGCGTCTGGAGCTGGACGCCGTCGGGGACCAGGGTGTCGGTGGCGAGCTGGTTGTCGACGCGGACGTCGTGGTACTTGCTGTAGTCCACGACCATCGTCAGGTCGATGTCGGGGAAGCGGGCGCGGAACGCCTGGACCGTGAGGTCCTGCTGGGTGGCGGTGTCGCCGCCCGCGTAGATGACGAGCTTGCCGCCCTCGGCGACGGCGTCCCGGTACAGCTCGTCGAGAGTGCGGGTCTCCTCGGCGCCCGTCGCCGCCGTACGAGGGGCCGACTCGGCGGCCCGGGAGGTGCCGGTGGCGACGAGGCCACCGAGTGCGGCGCCCGCTCCCGTGCTCAGGATGCGTCGCCTGCTGAAATTGCCGGCCATGTGGGGTCCTTCCCTGGGTTTGACTCGTACGGCGGTGCCGCCGGCGGCGGCCCCGTCAGTCTGTGAGCGGCGGGGCCCGCCGCGCGTCGCCCATGAGCCGCCGACCCGTTCAACCGTTCGGTTGAACGGGCCCGGCAGGCCTGCACGGAAGGGCACGGGAAGTGCTTGTGCTCCGTAACATCCCCGCCTGTGCGGGCCGGCGCGCTGCTACGCCTGCCCCCGCCCATCCGGTGGCCGACGAGGTGGGGGCGGGGCCCGGCGTCAGCGTGTGAGCGGTGTGCCGCCCTCTCTGTCGCCCGCTTCCAGCAGGTCCAGCGCCCGTTCCCAGTGGAACTCCTCGCGCACGCCGTCCTCGCCGGCCTCACCGGCGTACGGGTCGCCGAAGCGGACGCCCATGCCGCGCAGCCGCTCCAGGCTCGCGCGGTACGCCGGGTGGGCCGCGAGGGCGCCGGCCACACAGGGCAGGACGGCGACGGGGACGCCGAGTCCGTACGCCTCGCACAGGGTGCCCACGGCCAGGGTGTCGGCCATCCCGCCGGCCCACTTGTTGACGGTGTTGAAGGTGGCGGGCGCCACCACGACGGCGTCCGGCGGCGGGAAGGGGCGTGGGTCGCTCGGTGACCGCCACGCGGAACGGATCGGCCGGCCGGTCTGTGCCTCGACCGCCGCCGCGTCGAAGAAACCGCCGTGCAGGGCCACGGGCGTCGCGATGACCCCGACCTCCCAGTCACGCTCCCGGGCCGCGGTGATCAGCTTGGGGACCTCAACTGCGATCCCCGCAGCGCAGACGACGACGTAGAGGAAGGGTTTCCCTCCCGGCCCGGACACGGCTCCGGCCGACGTCGTCGTCGCGGCCCCGGTATCCGCCCTCCTCCCGGTCGCCGCCCCCGCTCCGGCCGCCGCCCCTGTCGCGGCCTTAATCCCCGTCCCGGCCGCCGTCCCTGTCGCGGACTCCGTCCCCGGTTCCGGTTCCGGTTGCGTTTCCGGTTCCGGTTGCGTTTCCGTCCGAGTCTCAGTCACCCGCCGACCCTACTGAACGGGCTCATCCTCCGGGTGTTCTCTCGATGAAGCGTTCGACGTCCTCGGCGGTCGGCCGGAGCAGTCCGTCCCGTACGGCAAGGGCCGTGGCCTCGGCGCGGGAGGAGGCACCGGTCTTGCGCAGCAGGTGTTCCACGTGGGTGTGGACGGTGCGTGGGGAGAGGAACAGCGCCTGGGCGATGGCCTGGTTGGTCTGGCCGGTGGCCGCCCGGGTGAGCACCTCGAGTTCGCGCGGACTGAGTCCGTACGGCAGGGGCGCGGGCGCCTGGTGCACCAGCACCGCCCGGCGTACGACGGCCGTACCGAGGGTGTGGCGGCGGAGGGTGATGCGGCACCAGTCCTGTCCGACGGGCCAGAGGAGGCGCAGCCGTGTGCCGTGGGAGTCGGCGAAGGAGTGCAGGAGCCGGCGGAACTCGGGGTCCTGGAGGACCGTTGCGGGGTCCCGGCCCGGGAGTTCGACGGTTTCCCCGGCGACCACCAGGCCGGCCCCGCCCTCCGCGGGAAGGTCGTGGAGGTCGCCCGCGTGTGCGGTGGTGTCCGCGAGGACGCCCAGGGCCGGCAGGAGGGAGGCGAGCAGGCGGCGGGTTCCGGTGTCGTAGGCGTCCGGGGTCGCGGTGGAGAGAGTGATCAGGCCGACCAGCCGGCCGTGGTGGCGCAGGGCGCCCGTCACCGCGTCACGGACGCCCGCCGGGCGCATCCGCTCGGCGTAGAACCACCCGTCGCGGTAGCGCACCCCCGGGTCCTCGGTGTCCTCGGAGATGGAGGGCGGGATCTCGCTGCGCAGCACGTTGGTGTACCAGGGGGTCGAGACGAACTCGGCGGCCAGGGCTTCGGAGACGTCGGCGTCGTAGTTGACGCCCGCGATCTGGACGTACGTGCCGGTGACGGGGTCGATCTCCAGGAGGGTGGCCGCGTCGAGCGGCAGGGCGCGGCCAAGTTCGTGCAGGGCCTCGGCGCAGGCGGAGGCGGTGTCGCGTGCGCGGGTGAGCATGCCGATGCGGGTGGCGGCCGCGATCTGGTGGTGGGTGAGCATGCGCGCCTCCCGGGCCGAGACCGGACAGGTCTTTTGGGCCCTAACGATAGGCGGGTCCGCGATCCGTGGACAAGGCATTCACCGATCCGTGACCGGGCGACACCCTCCTCCGACGTGGTGCACAAGTCCGTCCATCGCCCGTCGCCGCCGTGCCACTCCGTACGCACTCGGTATTTGTACGGATGGTGGTGCGGGGCGCCGGGGTCTTTTCTGTTCGGCACAGCAGGACGCCCGCCGCCGGCGGGCCCCGTCCCCTTGGAGATCCCCGCCATGACCAGACGCCCCCTCTCCGTCTCCCCTGCCTCACGCAGGCAGTTCCTCGCGTGGTCCGCCGGAGCCCTCGCCACGACCGGACTCGCCGCCACGGGCTGCAGCGCCCCGGAGAGCGGCTCCGGATCGGCGAAGGCGGCGGGCGCGTCCCCCTCGGCGCGGACGCTCACACAGATCGGCTTCGACTACCCCTTCACCCAACTCCCCATTTACGCCTCCCTGGTGAAGCTTTCCACGGCCGCCGCGAAGAAGCACGACCTCAAGCTGCTGACGACGAGTGACGCGAGCAACCCCGACACCCAGGCCAGCAACCTCAACACGTGGGTCACACAGAAGATGCCTGCGATCGTGTCGTTCCCGATGGTCTTCGAGGCCGCCGAGTCGATCGCCAAGGCGGCGCTGGACGCTGGGCTGATCTGGGTGACGTACGGCGGGACGCTGGAGAACCAGAGCGCCGACATCCAGTTCAGCTTCCGCGAGAGCGGCACGCTGCTGGGCGAGGCGGCCGCGAAGTGGGCCAACGACGAGCTGGGCGGCAAGGGCAAGGTGGCGTTCCTGGTCGACAACACGATCGATCTGGGCCGGGAGCGCACGAAGGGCATGATCGACGCCTTCACCAAGCTCGCGCCCGGGGTCGACGTAGTGGCGCAGGAGCAGGCCATCGACCCGGACACGGGGCTGTCGAAGTCCAACGCGATCCTCGCCAAGCACCCCGACCTCAACATCGTGCTCGGTATCACGGACGCGGCGGCCTACGGCGGGTTCAAGGCGTTGCAGCAGGCCGGACGGAAGAAGGGTGACACGAAGACCTTCGTGGGCGGCCAGGACGGTTCGACCCCCTCCCTCCTCGCCATCAAGCAGGACACCTTCTACCGCGCCTCCGTCGCGCTCGCCCCGCAGGACATCGCCGACGCGGTCGTCGACGTGCCGCTCGCGGTCGCCGCCGGGAAGGCGAACCCCAGCGCCCAGGTGCCGGTCAAGCTGGTGCAGCGCGGCGACACCGCCGAGATCGACTCGCTGCTCGCCCAGAACGGGTAGGGCCGCGCGATGGCCGACACGAGCGGTACGACCGGGGCGGCGGCCACGTCGCCCAATCTGCGGATCACCTCGCTGAGCAAGTCCTTCGGCGGTGTGCGGGCGCTGGACGGGGTGGACCTCACCGTGCCGGCGGGGCAGGTCCACGCCCTGCTCGGGCACAACGGGGCCGGGAAGTCCACGCTGATCAAGTGTCTCGGCGGCGCGTTCCCGCCGGACGCCGGGACTATCGAGGTGGGCGGTGTCCCGTACGCCCGGCTCAACCCGCGCGAGTCGATCGCGGCCGGGGTGGCGATCATCTTCCAGACACTGAGCGTCGTGGACTCCCTGACCGTGGCGGAGAACATCTTCCTAGGCCAGGAGTGGACCCGGTACGGCCGGATCGACCGCCGGGCCCAGGAGAAGGTGGCCGCCGAACTCCTCGACCGTGTCGCCGCGAGCTGCTCGCCCCGTGACCGGGTGGGTGAACTGTCCATGGGCCAGAAGCAGTTGGTCGAGATCGCCAAGGCGCTCAGCCGCAGCGCCTCCGTTCTGGTCCTGGACGAGCCCACGGCCGCGCTCTCCGGCACCGAGAGCGACGCCCTCGCCGCCCGCGTGGAGGACCTCCGTGCACAGGGCCTCGCCATCGTCTACGTCACCCACCTCCTGGCCGAGGTCGAACGCCTGGCGGACGCGGTGACCGTCCTGCGAGACGGGCGGGTCGCCCATCATTCGGCGACGGGTGGCCACAACCGCCGGACCCTGGTGGAGGCGATCACGGGCGGCCGGAGAGAGGAGACGCCGGGCGCCGCCCGGAGCGGACGCCCTGCGGGAGGCGGCACGAAGGCCGACGGCACAGGGACCGGGACCGGGACCGGGACCGGGACCGGAGCGGGGACCGAAGCCGGTGCAGGTGCAGGTGGCGGTGCCGGTGCCGGAACAGAAGCCGGTACCCGTGCCGGGGCCGGAGCCGAAACCATGACCGGGGCCGGAATTAGAACTGAAGCCGGGGTCGGAGCCGGTGCCGGAACAGAAGCCAGAGCCGAAGCCGGAGTCGGAGTCGGTGCCGAAGCCGAAGCCGGAGTCGGTGCGAACGACTCGGACAGGGATGCGGCCCGGCAAGGGGAGCCCGGCGGCGGGCCGGCGGCGGGTCGGACCGCGGCCACCTACACCGCCCTGCCCCTGTCCCCGCCTGCCCTGTCCCCGCCTGCCCTATCTCCCTCCGGCTCCCCCTCCTCCCCCTCCCCCTCCCCGGCCGTCCCCGCCTGCCTCACCGTGCGCGGGCTGCGCGGCCCCGGCTTCGGGCCGGTCGACATCCTCGTCGGTGAGGGCGAGATCGTAGGGCTGTACGGGCTGATCGGGTCCGGGCGGACGCGGGTGCTGGAGACGCTGTTCGGCAGGCGGCCCGCCACGGGCGGCACCGTGTGTGTCGGCGGCCGTCCCGTGTCGCCGGCCCGGCCCGCCGACGCGCTGGCCGCCGGCGTCGCCCTCGTACCGGCGGACCGGCGGTCGCAGGGGCTCTTCGCGGGCCTGAGCGCGCTGGACAACGTGGTGCTGCCCAGCATGCGGGGGCTCGCCCGGCGCGGAGTGCGCGCGCTCGGTACGGAGCGGCGGGTGTTCGGCTCGCTGGCCGAGGCGGTCGGACTGCGTCCGGCGCGGCCGGAGCTGCCCGCCTCGGCGTTCTCCGGCGGCAACCAGCAGAAGCTGCTGCTGGGCCGGTGGATCAACGAGGCCCGTGCCGTCGACGTACTGCTCCTGGACGAGCCGACCCAGGGCGTGGACGTCGGCGCCCGTCAGGAGATCTACGACGTCGTCGCCACACTCGCCCGGGAGCGCGGCACCGCCGTGCTGTTCGCCTCCAGCGATCCGGAGGAGGCGGCCACCCTCGCGCAGCGCTGTCTGATCGTCGACCGGGGCCGGATCGTCGGCGAACTCTCCGGTGCCGGCCTCACCGAGGAGGCCCTGCTCGCGGCCGTCCATGACGCGGGACCGGCGGCCCGACAGCCCTCGCACGCGCCGGACCACGATCCGGCGCCACCACGCGGATCCTCCGCCCCGGCGGCCCCGCACAACCCGCCCCACGAAGGAGCAGCATGACCACCGCGACCGCCGCCGAACGCGTCGTCCCCGGCCCGCGCGCCCTGGCCGCGCAGGCGCTGACGACGGTGCGGCGCAACCCTCTCATCCTCGTCCTCACCCTGCTGGTGCTGGTGTTCCAGTCGTCCACCGGCAGCTTCCTCGACCCGGGCAACCTGCGCGGGATCGCCACCGACGCGGCGGCCCTCGCGATCGTCGCCGTACCGCTGGCGCTGCTGGTCATCAGCGGGTACCTCGATCTGTCGGTCGGTTCGACGCTCGCGCTGGGCGCGCTGGTGGCCGGCTGGCTCGCGGGCGAGCAGGCCCAGTCACCGGTCGTCGCGGTGCTCGGGGCGTTGGCCGTCGGCGCGGCCGTGGGTGCCGTGAACGGGGTGCTCTGCTGCTACCTGGGGCTGTCACCGTTCATCGTGACGCTGGGCATGCTGGCGGCCGTACGCGGTCTGGCGCAGCAGCTCTTCCCGTTGCCGCTGAGCGGGTTCGGCGACGGGTTCGCATGGCTGGGCGGGGCGCGGATCGCCGGGATCGCGGCACCGGTGGTGATCGCGGCGGCCGTCCTCGTCGCCGGGGCGCTGTTCCTGGCGTACACGCCGGCCGGACGGCACGTGTTCGCGATCGGGGTCAACCGGGAGGCCGCGTACCTGTCCGGCATCGACGTCCGCCGTACGCCCTTGGCGCTGTTCGTGGTCACGGGTACGGCCGCCGCGCTGGCCGGGGCGATCAAGGCGTCCGTGCTGGACAGCGTGGTCGCGGGCACCTCGGGTGCGGGATTCGAGCTGACGGTGCTCACGGCGGTGCTGCTGGGCGGGGTCGCGCTGAGCGGAGGCTCCGGTTCGGTTCTCGGTGTCCTGCTCGGCGTGCTGTTCCTGGGATGTCTGCAGAACGGGCTGACACTGCTGAGCGTGCCGACGTTCTGGCAGCAGATGGCGCAGGGCGTGGCCCTGGTGGCGGGCGCCGCGCTCGCGTACTTCGGCCCGCGAACGCCCCGATGACCGCCGACCCGCTGCCTCCACCATCGGTTCCCTCTCCGTCCCCCGCCCCCTCCCCGTCCCCACCGTCCACACCGTCCCCCGCTCCCTCCCCCACCCGATCAGACACCCCAGAGAGGTCCTCGTGAGCGACACTTCCCCCACCCTCGTCCTGACCGGCGGTCAGGTCCTCACCGTCGACGCCGGTTTCACCGTCGCCGAGGGTGTGGCCGTGCGCGGCCGGGAGATCGTCGCGGTCGGCACGGACGCCGAGATGCGCGCCCTGGCCGGACCGGCGACGCGGATCGTCGAACTCGCCGGGCGGACCGTACTGCCGGGCATCAACGACTCGCATCTGCACGGCGCGGCGTACGGGCTGTCCAAGCCGCCGTTCGCCCTCGACGTCGGCCATCCCGCGGTCGGTTCGATCGCCGACATCGCGGCGGCCGTGGGTGCGGCGGCACGAACCGCCGCACCCGGAGAGTGGATCGTCGGGCTGGGCTGGGACCCCGGCTATCTCGCCGAGTGCCTGGCCGAGCCGGGCCGCCTCCCGCACCGCGGGGACCTGGACGCGGTGGCACCCGACCACCCTGTCTGTCTGACCGACTTCTCCCAGCACATGGTGTGGGCCAACAGCGAGGCCCTGCGCCGGTGCGGGATCGACGCCGGCACCGAGGCACCGGACGGCGGTGTGGTCGACCGCGACGCCGACGGCCGGCCCACCGGCATCCTGCGCGAGGCCGCCGGGGTACTGCTGCAGGCCGCCCTGCCCTCCCCCACCGTCGCCCAGCGCCGCGAGGCCATCCGCAACGTCGTCGCCGAACTCCACGCACGCGGCATCACCAGCTACACCGAGCCGGGCCTCGGCCCCGGCGGCTCCGAGACCCTGTTCGGCGGGCTGAGCACCGACAACTGGACCGCCTACGCCGACCTGGTCGCGGCCGGCGGTCTGCACGCCCGGGTCAGCGTCCTTCTCCTGCCCGCGCCCATGGGCGGCTCCGCCGACGACGTCCGCAAGGGCCTCGGCCAACTGCACCGCCCCGAGTCCGCCGACCCCCGGCGGCTGAACGCCATCGGAGTGAAGATCTTCGCCGACGGGGTGCCCCCGAACCGTACGGCCTGGATGAACGAGCCCTATCTCGACGGTGGACACGGCTCCCTGTGCGTGCACGGCCGCACACCCGAGCTCCAGGTGGACGAGCTGTTCGACATGATCCGTGTCGCCCACGAGGCGGGCTACCAACTGGGCGTCCATGTGACCGGGGACCGGGCCATCGACATCGTGGTGGACGCGTTCCTGGCCGCGCAGGAGGCCGTGCCACGGCCGGACGCCCGGCACTACGTCATCCACGGCGACTTCATCGGCGCCGACAGCCTCGCCCGGCTGGCGGCTCAGGGCTACGGCGTCAACATGAACCCGGCCATCAAGTGGACGATCTCCGACCTGATGGAGGAGGTGGTGGGCCCGGAGCGGTCGGCGTACGAGTGGCCCGTCCGCTCGGCCTTCGAGGCGGGCGTAGCGGTCTGCGCCAGCTCGGACGCGCCGATCACCGAGCCCGACTGGCGGCAGGGGGTCGCCGGGATGCTGCTGCGCGAGTCGAAGGCCAGCGGCCGGGTCAGCGGCCCGGAACAGCGCGTGGGCCTCGCCGAGGCGTTGCGGGCGTACACGATCAATCCGGCCCGGCAGGACTTCGCCGAGGACTGGAAGGGTTCCGTGGAGGTGGGCAAGGTGGCCGACCTGTGCGTCCTGGACCGACCGCTGCTGGACATCGACCCGCGTGAGATCACCAAGGTCCAGGTCGACATGACGGTGTTCGACGGCGGGGTCGTCTTCGAACGCTGAACCGCGGGCAGTCGTGTGGTGGGCGGTCGGCCTTGGGCGCCGGTGAAGTGGGTTCCCTCCCCTCCGTACAATTTACTCCCGAATGACCGAACGACCGAATGTCCGCACGCATGACGAGCCGGGACCGGAGGGGCCGTACGCGGCCGTCCGGTCCGGCCGTGAGACCGAAGGAGCGCCCGTGCCCGGTCAGCGATCCATCACCGAAGCCGAGAAGCTCGCCGCGGCGAAACTGGGTGACTTCACGATCCGCCGGGACCAGATGGCGGCGGTGGCGAACATCTACCGGGCCGCCTCGGCGGTGCGCCAGCACCTGGAGAACTCCGTGCTGCGCGGTTCCGACCTCACCTGGACGGCCTTCGTGGTGCTGTGGGTCGTGTGGGTGTGGGGCGAGTCCGAGACACGGCACGTGGCGGAGGAGGCGGGCATCTCCAAGGGCACGCTCACGGGGGTCGCGCGCACGCTGGAGTCGCGCGGCCTGGTACGGCGGGCGGACCATCCGACGGACGGTCGGCTGGTGCTGCTGGCGCTCACCGACGAGGGCGAGGAGTTGATGCGGCGGGTCTTCCCGGCGTTCAACGAGGAGGAGGCCTTCGTCACCGGGCAGCTCAGCGACACGGAGTGCCGCAGCCTCGCGGAGGGGCTGCGCAGTGTCGTGCTCCAGGTCGAGGAGCATGGCGAGGAGCGCCGCCGCACCTTGCTGAACGGAGCCGAGCCCGCGCCCCGCCGCAGCGGTCGCCGCCCCAAGGCGTGACGCCCTCGCGGATGGCGCGCTGGGGACTCCGGTAATTCGATTGCGGTGGCCCGGTGCTCACCCCCAGGATCTGCGCATGCTCATCACCGACGCCTTCCTGCCGCTGACCCTCGCCGCCGTGTCACCGGTGCGGGGACAGCAGCAGTCCGGCCGACCGTGGGGACCGACACCGCCCCGGTCGTGACGGCCGCGCTCGTCGCGGGGCTCCTCGCCGGCTATGGCATCGCCATCCCCGTCGGAGCGGTCGCGACCTACCTCGTCTCCCTCACCGCCCGTACGTCCCTGCGGACCGGAGCCTGCGCCGCGCTCGGCGTGGCGACGGCCGACGGGCTGTACGCCCTGCTCGCCGTGCTCGGCGGCACGGCCCTCGCCGCCGTGTTGCAGCCGGTGCTGGTGCCCCTGCGCTGGGCGTCCGCCCTGGTGCTCCTCGCCCTGGCCGCGCGTGGCGCGACCACGGCACTGAGCCAGTACCGGGCCCGGCGACTCACCACCCGACCGCGTCAGGACCCGGTCGGCCCGGCTCGCGCGTACGTCGCCCTGCTGGGGATCACCCTCCTGAACCCCACCACGGTCGTCTACTTCACCGCCCTGGTGCTCGGCAGCCGGGCCACCGACACCGTGGAGCCCCTGGAACAGGCGGTGTTCGTGCTGGCCGCGTTCCTCGCCTCCGCGAGCTGGCAACTCCTCCTCGCCGGCGGCGGGGCCCTGCTCGGCCGGTCCCTCACCGGCCACCGGGGACGGCTGCTGACCGGCCTGCTGTCGAGCGCCGTGATCGCGGTGCTGGCGGTGCTGATGCTGGAGCCGTCACAGCTCCTGTCCGGGCTCCGCCAGTGAGGCGACCCGCGTGCCGACGGTTCGTTGCGGATGGTTCCGGACGGGGCAGGTGTTGTATGCGGGGGACAGCCTCTGTACGTGACGAACAAGGGACGGTTGCCATGCCTCTTGAGGGCGAGTACGTGCCCAGCCCCACTCAGTGGGTGCGCGAGCAGGTCGAGTTGTACGAGAGCTCGGGCGGCACGAAGGGGACCACGTTGCTGGACACCGGCCTGCCGGTGGTCGTGCTCACGTCGCGCGGCGCGAAGAGCGGGAAGATCCGCAAGACTCCGCTGATGCGGGTGGAGCACGACGGGCGGTACGCGGTGGTCGCCTCGCAGGGCGGCGCGCCCAAGCACCCGGTCTGGTACCACAACCTCAAGTCCGACCCGCGCGTGGAGCTGCAGGACGGGCCCGAGCGCCGGGAGTTGACCGCGCGGGAGGTCACCGGCGACGAGAAGGCCGAGTGGTGGGAGCGGGCGGTCGCCGCGTATCCGCCGTACGCGGAGTACCAGGAGAAGACCGACCGGGAGATTCCGGTCTTCGTGCTGGAGCCGACGAACGGTTGACGGCGCGGCTCTCCGTACGGATGTCGATGCGGTGTCCGTGCGGAGAGTGGGCGCGGGGAAGTGCGCGAAAAAAGTTTCGGCGCGTCGCGCATGATCCCCCGCGCACCGGGCACCCGAGTCTCAGGCCCCGCCGCGTTCCCCCGTCGCGGCGGGGCTTTTCGCCGCCCGCTCCCCGTGGCGCCGCCACTCCGACTTGTCCGTCACGTCGAGGAAGATCTGGTCGGCCTCGGGGACGACATGGGCGATGGACCGCTTGATGCGTACGGCGACCTCCTCGACGCGTTCGCTGTCGAGGCCGGGGACCAGATCGACGCGGGCCGCCACCAGGGTGGAGTCCAGGCCCAGTTGCATGGTGAGCAGGGCCTCGACGCTGTCGATCTCGGGCTGGGCCTCCAGCAGGGCACGTATCCTCCGGCTGGGTTCGGGGTCGGCCGCCACCCCGATGAGCTGCTCTCGGGCGTCCCGGCCGAGCCGGTAGGCGACGTACACGAGCAGCGCCCCGATGGCGAACGACGCGGAGGCCTCCCAGATCACCTGGCCGGTCACCATGTGCAGGGCCATTCCGCCGATCGCGAGGGTCACACCGAGCACGGCCGTGCCGTCCTCGGCGACGACCGTGCGCAGGGCCGGGTCCCGCAGACCCCCGACGCGGCCGCCCTGCCCGCGCACCTGGTGCAGGGCACGCAGCAGTGACGCCCCCTCGGAGAGGAGGGCGACTCCGAGGACGGCGATACCGGCCACATAGCCGTCGTAGGACTCCTCGCTCGGTGTCGTCAGCGCGTGCATCGCCTGGTAGAACGAGAAGCAGCCGCCCATCACGAAGATGCCGACGGCGGCCAGCAGGGACCAGAAGAAGCGCTCCTTGCCGTAGCCGAAGGGATGCCGGCTGTCGGCGGGGCGGCGGCTGCGGCGCAGCGCGGCGAGGAGGAAGACCTCGTTCATGCTGTCGGCGACCGAGTGTGCTGCCTCCGACAGGAGGGCGGGCGATCCGGCGACGAGTCCGCCGACCGCCTTGGCCACGGCGATCACGAGGTTGGCGCCGAGGGCGACGAGGACGGTGATCCGGGTCCTGCGGTCCGTCCGGGCCTTGCCCTCCTCATCGGTCCCCGGCCCTTCGAGGACCGCCCCGCCCCGGTCGTCCGTCATCTCCGTGTCCTCCCCTGTCCGCGTCACGTTCGCCGACTGCCCCGACCGGTCGCGCTCACACCGTGGGGGTCGCGGAAATCGGGGAACTCACATCAGGGCACGGGTATCCGGACAGACCGGAAGGACGGACGGCATGAGTGTCGGCGAAGGCAACGAGTCGTACGGGAGGAAGCCGTTCAAGCGGTCCGCGAGCCACTTCTCGGACCGGATCACGGCCGACGGCCGGGACGGCTGGCCCGTGGAGGCGGGCCGCTACCGGCTCGTCGTCAGCCGGGCCTGTCCCTGGGCGAGCCGGGCGGTGATCTCACGGCGGCTGCTGGGCCTTGAGGACGCCCTGCCGATGGCGATCGCCGACCCGATCCAGGACGACCGCAGCTGGCGGTTCACCCTGGACCCGGACGGCCGGGACCCCGTGCTGGGCATCCGGTTCCTGAAGGAGGCGTACGAGGCACGGGAGAGCGAGTTCCCCGGCGGGGTCAGCGTCCCGGCGATCGTGGACGTGCCGAGCGGCGAGCTGGTCACCAACGACTACCAGCGGATCACCCTCGATCTCGCCACCGAGTGGACGGACCTGCACCGCCAGGACGCGCCCGACCTGTATCCGGCGGCCCTCCGCGACGAGATCGACACGGTGATGGAGGAGGTCTATCAGGACGTCAACAACGGGGTCTACCGGGCGGGCTTCGCCACGGGGCAGGAGGAGTACGAGGAGGCCTGCGCCGGGGTGTTCCGGCGGCTGGAGGCGCTGTCGGAGCGGCTGGCGCGGCAGCGTTATCTCGTCGGGGAGACGATCACCGAGGCGGACATCCGGCTCTTCACCACGTTGGTGCGTTTCGACCCCGTCTACCACGGTCACTTCAAGTGCAACCGCTGGAAGCTGGCGGAGGACCCGGTGCTGTGGGCGTACGCCCGTGACCTGTTCCAGACTCCTGGATTCGGTGACACCGTCGACTTCGACCACATCAAGCGGCACTACTACCAGGTGCACTCGGGCATCAACCCGACCGGTGTGGTGCCGCTCGGGCCCGATCTGGCCGGATGGCTCACGCCGCACGGCCGTGAGGATCTGGGCGGCAGCCCGTTCGGCGACGGTACGGCGCCGGGGCCGGTACCCGCCGCCGAGCGAGTAGCCCCGCGGGGCCGCCCCTGAGCGGCGCCACCCGGTTGACGACAGCGGGTCGACGACAGCACGACATGAAGAACGAGGAGAACCAGATGTCCAAGAAGAAGAAGCTGCCCCTCGCCTACCAGCCGCTCGGATTCGCCCTGGGCTGGGCGGGCGGTGCGCTGGCCTCACTCGCGTTCCGCAAGACCTGGAAGATGATCACTCATGAGGACGACGCGCCCGACGCGCTGGACCGGGACCGCGGCTGGGGCGAGGTCCTGCTCGCGGCGGCCGTCCAGGGCGCGATCTTCGCGGTGGTACGCAGCGCGGTGGACCGCACCGGCGCGAAGGCCATCGAGCGGTCCACCGGGGTGTGGCCGGCCGCGGAGAAGGGAGGCCGGGACTGATGTACGGGGCCTGTCCGCCGGCTCCGGTCGGAGCGGGCGGACAGGCCCCGGCCGTCGCCCCGGCCGTCGCTCGTACCGGGGGTGCCTCACCCCTGTTTGGGCGCCGTCGGGTGTTCACGACGCAGGGTGAAGGAGTGGCCGGCCGGATCGGAGTAGCCACGCTCCTCGAACGGGCCCGACGGCTCCTTGGTGTCCAGCGGGCGCCCGCCGAGGGAGACTATGCGGCGCTCGGCCTCGTCCAGGTCGTCGACGTAGAAGTCCAGGTGGGCCTGGAGGGAGTTCTCGGGGCGGGGCCAGCTCGGCGGGGTGGCGTTGACGTCCCGGCGGAACGCCATACGGGCGCCGCAGGCACCCTCGATCTCGACGCGGTTGGCCGTGGCGTCCGTCTCCTCCGCGTCGAGCAGTTCCTTGTAGAACACCGCGAGTTTCTCCGGCTCGGCGCAGTCCAGCACCACGAGGCCCGCCTGTACCAGTGCCATGTCTCCTCCGTACGGGGTACCGGGCGCGGAGGACGGTCCGCCGCCACCCATACGCTCCCCGGGTACCCCACGGTCACAGGTTCAGCCGCAGCGTGAGGGCCTGTGGCCGGAAGGACTCCCGCTCGTAGAACCGGATGCCTTCCGTGTTGGCCGCCGAGGCGGTCACCTCCGCGTGCGCCGCGCCCTGCTCCCTCGCCCACTCCAGGAACGTGTCGACCAGTCGGGCGCCGACCCGGGCGCGGCGGAGCCGTGGTTGGACGTACAGCGCCAGGAGGGTGGCCGACGCCACGGGCCGCATGGCGGAGGGGCCGGACATCGATCCCGACAGATGCCCCACCACCTCGTCCTCGCACAGCGCGGCGAGCAGCAGCCGGCCGGGGTCGAGGAGGGCCGCCGCGAACGCCTCGGGTCCGTGCAGGCGCGGCCAGTCCACGTTCAGACTCGCGTCGCGGGGGCCGCCGTCCTCGGCGAACAGCCGGGCGCTGGAGTCGACGATGCCGGGCACGTCCTCGGCACGGGCACGCCGCACGATCACCTCTTGCTCACTCATGGACGGGAACCTAGCGGCAGGGTCCGACAGCGCGGCGGAAACGACCCAGGAGCCCAGGAGGGGGCCGATAGCTTCCTGGACAATCGTCCAGATATAGTGGACACCTGTCCAAGAAATCCTTGGCCGCATCGAGTGTGTGACGGAGACTGCAGACGATGGGGATACTGGCGAACGTGCTGGTGGCGCTGGTGGCGGCGCTGCACTTCTACATCCTGGTGATGGAGATGTTCCTGTGGCAGAAGAAGCAGGGAATGGGCTTCCACGGGTTCGACACGGAGATGGCGCGGCGCACGGCCCCGATGGCCGCCAACCAGGGGCTGTACAACGGTTTCCTCGCGGCCGGGCTGGTGTGGGGCCTGATCGCGGGCGACCCGACCGGATACCGCGTGCAGATCTTCTTCCTCGGCTGCGTGATCGTCGCGGGTGTGTACGGCGCGGCCACCGCCAACCGCCGCATCCTCGTCGCCCAGGCGCTCCCCGGTGCCCTCGCCCTGGCCGCCGTCCTCGTCGCCGGATGAACCCGGAGGCCCCCCGGCCCACCGAGGATTCCCGGACCGGGGCAGACCTCCGAGTCACCGAGGACCCCCGAGCCGCCCGCACCAGGGCCAAGCTGCGGAAGGCCCTGCTGGAGGAGTGCGCCGGGCATCCGCTGCACGAGGTCAGCGTGGCCGCGCTGGTCCGGCGGGCCGGGGTCGGCCGGGCCACGTTCTACGTGCACTACCCGGACCTGGAAGCGCTGGCCGTCGACGCCTGCGCCGATGTCGTACGAGAGGCCGTGGAGGCACTGCACGCCTGGCGGGGCCGCCCTGACCCGGTGCGGGCGCCGGCGGCGCTGCCGGAGTTCTTCGCCGGTCTCGCCCCGCACGCGGGTCTGTACCGCACCCTGCTGGCGCCTGGTGGCGGTGGACCGCTGGGCCGGGTCCTGCACCGGGACCTGCGCGCCTACAGCCTGCGCGAACGCGAGCTGGCGGGGGCCGCGGACGCCCCGTTGGTGGCCTCCGCCGTGGCGGCCACCTTCGCGGGGGTCCTGGCGGACTGGCTGCACGGCCTCCTCGACGGCACCCCGCAGGAGATCGCCGACCAGGCATGGCAGCTACTGGTGGCGCTCCACCGCAGCCGGTGAGCACGCCCGAGCGCCGACCGCCCCGGCCCGGGCCGCCGCCGGCCGGGGCTTCCTCTGATGGCGCCATGACGGACCGACGGCCCTGTGGGTGACCTGGTGTCCAGGTCACCCACAGGGCCGGGGTCACGCGGGGAGGACGTGACCCGGCGGGAGATGGCTCCTCGGGACGTCGGCCGCGGTCAGAAGGTGAGCACGGGCTTGATGCTCCTGCCGCCGCTCATGTCGGCGACCGCCTGGTCGATGTCCTCGAACTTGTAGCGGCTGATCAGCCGGTCGAGCGGCAGCTTGCCCTCTTTGACCAGTTGCACGAGGACGGGGATGGCGGTCTGGATCTCGTTGTCGCCGAGGGTGAGACCGACGACGCGCTTGCCGCCGAGCATGCCGTTGACGTCGAGGGAGACCTCGGTGCCGAACGGTGGGGCGCCGACGATGACGAGGGTGCCGCGGGCGGCGAGGGCGTCGACGCCCTTGCGGAGCACGAAGACGCTGCCCGTGGTCTCGACCGCACCGTTGGCACCTCGGCCGCCGGTGATCTCCATGATCGCCTCGGTGATGTCGGCGGCCTCGCTCGCGTTCACCGTGTGCGTGGCGCCCAGTTCCTTGGCCAGTTCCAGACGCTCACCGACCTTGTCCACCGCGATGACCGTGGTCGCCGGGGTGAGGGCCGCCGCCATCACGGCGGAGAGGCCGACTGCTCCGGCGCCGAGCACGACGAGGCTGCTGCCGGCTCGCGGCTCCAGTACGTTCCACACCGCGCCGACACCGGTCTGGACGCCACAGCCGAGCGGGGCGATGGAGTCCAGCGGTACGTCCGGGTCGACCTTGACGAGTCCGCGCTCGTCGACCAGGGCGCGCTCGGCGAAGGAGGACTGGCCGAAGAAGTGGCCGCCGAGGTCCTGGCCGTCGCGGCTGATGGTGCTGGTGCCGTCGGCGCGGCGTCCGCCGAGCAGGTTCAGCGGGAGCCAGGTGGCGCAGTACGCCGGGTGTCCGTCTCGGCAGTTGGGGCAGGCGCCGCAGGAGGTGAAGGACAGGACGACGTGGTCGCCCGGCGCGACGGAGGTGACCCCGGGGCCGACGGCCTCGACGACACCGGCGCCCTCGTGGCCCAGGACGCCGGGCAGGGGGAAGGGCAGCCCGCCGCTCGCGACCCCCAGGTCGGTGTGGCACAGCCCGGCCGCGACCATACGGACCAGGGCCTCGCCCTGCCCCGGCTCGTCGAGGACGACCTCGGAGAGGGTGAAGGGCGCGCCCCCGGACTCGACCACTGCGGCACGTGTGGTGGTGGACATGGTCATGCACTCCTTGTTCTGTCCGTGAGCCGGCGGAGCGGTCCGGCGGCTCACCGAGTGATTCCGGGCAGGCGCTCAGTCGAGCGAGACGACGACGGACTTGACCTTGGTGTAGGACTCCAGGGCCTCGGGGCCGTACTCGCGGCCGAAGCCGGAGGCCTTGACTCCGCCGAAGGGCACGGCGGGGTCGAGCATCGGCCAGTCGTTGACCCAGACGATGCCGGCCTGGAGCCTGTCGGCGACGCGGTGGGCGCGGGTGAGGTTGGTGGTCTGGATGCCGGAGGCCAGGCCGTAGGGCGTGGAGTTGGCCAGCTCGACGGCCTCGTCCTCGGAGTCGAAGGGCTGCACGGTGAGGACCGGCCCGAAGACCTCCTCCTGGACGACGCGGGAGTCGTTGGTGAGGTCGGCGATGACGGTGGGCTTGTAGTAATAGCCGCCGTTCAGGTCGAGGCGCTCGCCGCCGCAGACGATGCGACCTCCCTCCTTGCGGGCCAGCTCGACGTACTCCTCGACCTTTTTGAGGTGGCGCTCACCGGCCATCGGGCCGATGACGGTCTCGGGCTGCCGGGGGTCGCCGAGGGGCACCCCGGGTACGGCGTCGGCGAGGATGCCGACCACGGTCTCGTACACCGGGCGGGCGACCAGGAGGCGGGGGCCGCCCATGCAGAACTGGCCGGTGTTGAAGACGAAGCCCTTGATGATGGCGCCGATGGCCTTCTCGATGTCGGCGTCCTCGAAGACGAGGTGCGCCGCATTGCCGCCGAGCTCCATCGTGACCTGCTTCAGGCCCTCACCGGCGACGCTCGCCGCGTGGCGGCCGGTGGCGGTGGAACCGGTGAAGGCGATCTTGTCGACGCCGGGGTTGCGCAGCAGCGCCTCGCCCGCGACCGGGCCTGTGCCGGTGACGACGTTGTAGACGCCGTCGGGGACTCCGGCCTCCTTGAGGAGGTTCGCCATGTAGAGGGCGCTGAGCGGGGTCTCCTCGGCGGGCTTGTGCACGACCGTGTTGCCGGCGGCGAGCGCGGGGGCGATCTTGGAACCGGCCAGGATCAGCGGGAAGTTGAACGGGGTGATCGCACCGACCACACCGATCGGGCCGCGCTTGGTGTAGGCGAGGCGGTTGTTCGGGACGTCGCGCGAGGAGCCGTCCAGGGACCAGGCGAGGGAGGCGTAGTACTCGTAGTCGTTGGCCGCGTTCGTCACGTCGACGGCGTGGGCCAGGGTGATGGGTTTGCCGACGTCGCGGCTCTCCAGGGCCGCTATGTCGTCGGCGTTCTCCCGGATCAGCTCGGCCACGCGGTGCAGGATCCGGCCGCGCTCACGGCCGCTCAGTCCGGACCAGGCACCGCTGTCGAACGCCTCGCGCGCGGCGCGGACGGCGGCGTCGACGTCGGCGGCGCCCGCTTCCGCGACGGTCGTGACCACCTGACCCGTGGACGGGTCGATCACGTCGGCGCGTGCCCCGTCAGTCGCCTCGAGCCACTGCCCACCGATGAACAGCCGCCCGGGCCCGCTCTCGAAGGTGGTCGTCATTGCCCACTCCTCAGCCTTGATCGCCAAGTTCTCACACCAGTCTGAACCGACAGGATTCCTGTTGGTCCGCAGTTTCATCACAGACAGGTTTCCTGTCAATGCCTTACGCTGACCCCATGGTCGGCACCAAGGCACCCCCCTCCCTCCTCTACATGATCAAGCAGGTCGAGCTCGTTGTCCGTGCGCGCCTCGACGAGCTGGTGAAGCCGGCCGGGATCACGGCCCTGCAGTACACCTCCCTCACCGTGCTGGAGCGGCACGACGGACTGTCGGCCGCCCAGCTCGCCCGCGACTCGTTCGTCACAGCCCAGTCCATCGCGGATCTCGTACGAAGTCTCGAGAACCGTGGACTCGTACGCCGGGAGCGCAATCCGCGCAACCGGCGCGAGCTGCTGATCCTGCTGACCGACGAGGGGCGCGAGCTGCTCGCACGCCATGCGGAGCCGGTGCGTGACCTCGAGGAACGCATGATCCGGGACCTCACCGCGCACCAGGCGGACCAGTTCCGGCAGGCGCTGTCGAAGGCCTGGCACGCGCTGTCGTAGAAGGTGCGGCGAGGAGGTGCCGTGCGACTGCTCGGTAAAACTCCGGACGGATTGCCGGAGAAATCGAAGACATATGTCAATCGAACATGCTGAAATTCACTCTGACGGGGGTAACTTGCAGCGCGGGGACGGGAGTTGCCCCGACGGAGTCCGGTTGGAGGCGATGCCGTCGTGTCGAACGACCCCACACCGCCCGCGACCGGGTACCTGCGCGTCCGCACGGACCGTGGTCGCACCGTGCTCGAACTGCACGGCGAGATCGACATCGCGGCGGCGGTCGAGATCATTCCGCACCTCGACGCGGCGACGGGCCGCCCCGGCGCCCGGATCGTGATCGACCTGCGCCACGTCGAGTTCTTCGACTGCTCCGGCCTGCGCCTGCTCTACCGGGCCCGGCAGCGCGTCCTCGACCACGACGGCGAACTCCGCCTCGTCTGCACCCACCCGCTCACCCTGCGCGTCCTCAAGGTCACGGGCCTGGCCCGGCTCCTGCCACCGGCCCCGACCCTGGACGCGGCCCTGGCCCGCCCCGAGGCCACGTCCGGGACGTCTTGACCCCGCCTCAGCCACGCATGCCGTCCTCGCTCGGGTATTGCAGGACGGCCCCGGACGACCACGCGCAGCTCGGCGGCGACGAGGCA
Source organism: Streptomyces sp. NPDC012510 (assembly GCF_042955065.1). Classification (NCBI taxonomy): domain Bacteria; kingdom Bacillati; phylum Actinomycetota; class Actinomycetes; order Kitasatosporales; family Streptomycetaceae; genus Streptomyces; species Streptomyces sp. NPDC012510. Next base: position 105,178 of record NZ_JBIBEN010000009.1, on the reverse strand, counting down.
CTGGACGGGCTCACGCCCTCCGTCCCGGGCGACAACGTCGCCGCGCGGCTTCATGCCCCTGGTCACTCGGCGTACGTCTATTCGATACGGCGCCCGGGACGGCCCGCGCCCCTGACCTACGGCGAAGTGTGGACAAACTCCAACTCGGCGTTCCGCCAACGTGTTTGGGGGCATTCGTTGAAATAGGAAGGAGGTCCGTCGACATGACGACGTCCATCAAGCGTACGCGCGTGCCCGGCTGGGCCAAGCTGCTCACCGCCGTGGTCATCCTCATCGTGGTGCTGCTGGCCGCGCTGCGGCTGCTGGTCTTCGGGGGGCTGGACGACGTGTTCGGCACCGAGGAGCACGACCGCTCGGGGCCCACACTCCTGAAGTCCATCCAGGACATGAGCCGTTACGACGCCGCATCGGGCAACTTCCAGGTGGTCGTCGACCTGGAGAAGGACGCCAAGTACCTGCCGGACGCGATCCGCGGCACCCGCACGCTGTACGTCGGCGCGGGCACCGTCGACGCCTATGTCGACCTCGGCAAGGTCGGCGAGAAAGACGTGAAGGTCGACGAGGACCGCACCTCGGCCACCATCAACCTCCCGCACGCCCGGCTCGGCACGCCCGCCCTCGACACCGAGCACTCCTACGCCGTCTCCAAGCAGCGCGGTCTCCTCGACCGCCTCGGTGACCTCTTCTCCGACAACCCCAACGGCGAACAGGCCGTGCAACGCCTCGCCGTGAAGCACATCGGCGACGCCGCCGAGGAGAGCAAGCTCACCGACCGCGCCGAGGCGAACACCACCGACATGCTCGAAGGGCTGCTGCACTCCCTCGGCTTCAAGGAGGTGAAGGTGACGTACGGGCCCTGACCGGACTCCGGTGCCCTCCCCGGCCCGGGGAGGGCACGTCGATTCGGGGAGGGCGCGTCGTACGTCGGCTCCGCCGCCTCCGTATGTCCGCGCCCTCCCGCGCCCTCCTGCTCCCGAGCGCCTGCCCGGCGCCCCTCGAACGGGAGCGGACCCTGTCGGTCCCCACCGGAGTGCCCAGCGAGGGCGGCGGGAAACCCGTCGCACGCCGTGACCGAGTCCGCACGAGCGGGCATCGAAGGCAGCTTCGGGGGTAACCACCTTGTGGCGATAGGAAGTTGAAACCGGGAGGGTTGCATGGCCCGCACCACGTCGCGTTCCCGCACCACGTCGCGTTTCCGTTCCACGAGCTCCGGTCGCCCCTCACCGGCGGCCTCGCGCGACCGGCGGCCGCTCGCGTGGCCCCTGCGGCTGCTGGTGATGGCGCTGGCCTTCGTGGCCATGGTGGCGTTCGGCGCGGTGCTGGCCGGGCTCACCCTCCAGCCGTCCCCCGCGTCGGAGACCCTCACCCACAGCAACCTCCGCCCCGGCAGCTCGCTGGAGCTCTACTGGCACCACCCCGACCCGCGCGACGCGCTCAAACAGGTCGGGGGAAACGTCCTGCTGGGCGTGCCCTTCGGCATCCTGCTGCCGGTGCTGGCGCCCGGCGCGCGCAGACTGCTGCGCGTGCCCGCCCTGACCGCGTTGGTGATGCTGCTGGTCGAGCTGGTGCAGGGCGCGGTCGTCACCGGACGCGCCTTCGACATCGACGACGTCATCCTGAACACGGCGGGCGCGCTGCTGGGCTATCTGCTCCTGGGCCGCAGGCTCGGGCGGGCGGTGCACGCCCGAGCCCCGCGCAGGCCCGACAAGGCACCGGCCCAGCCGAAGGCGCCGCGCGGCGGCTGGACCCGCCGCCTGCGCGGAACCCGCAAGAGGGCTAGCGCAACGTCCAGGTGAGCTTGTCGCCACCCACCCAGCGGACCTGGTCGGGGTCGTCGAGGTCATGGACGACGACCCCGTACGCCGCAGCGGCCTGCAGCACGTCCGTCAGCGTCTTGGCCTCGCCGACCACCTGTCCGTCGATCTCCACGATCCGGAACGGCGGCGTACCCGGCTGCACCCCGAGCACCATGACCCGGGGATGGGAAATGTAGGGGCTCGCGATTTCGGTCATGCCTCGAGCGTAGAGCGGGTTGCGGCGGTCGGTGACCGGGTGAGGTCCGGCGAGGTTGTGCCGGGCGGGTCGGTGCGTCCCGCGCGCCCGTGATCGTGAAGCCGCCGTGCGGGTACCCGCGTGCTGGGTGAGGCTGGAGGCAGGAGCTGGAGGTGCCATGGATCCCGTCGAGGCCCTGGACCGGATCGCTTTCCTGCTGGAGCGGGACCGGGCCCCCACCTATCGCGTACGCGCGTTCCGTACGGCCGCCGCCGTGCTCGGCGCGCTGCCCGCGGACGAGGTGGCCGAGCGGGCCGACGGCGGCTCCCTGGAGTCGTTGCAGGGGGTCGGGCCGAAGACCGCGCAGGTGGTGCGGGAGGCGCTGGCCGGACAGGTGCCGGGCTATCTGCGGAAGCTGGAGCAGGAGGGCGAGGCACCGCTCCCGGATGGTGGCGAACGGCTGATGGAGCTGATCAAGGGCGACTGCCATGTGCATTCGGACTGGTCGGACGGGGGCAGTCCGATCGAGGAGATGGGCCGGACCGCCGCGCGCCTCGGTCACGAGTGGACGGCGCTGACCGACCACTCGCCCCGGCTGACGGTCGCCCGCGGGCTGTCCCCCGAGCGGCTGCGGGAGCAGCTCGACGTGGTGGCCGCGCTGAACGAGACATGGGCGCCGTTCCGGCTGCTCACCGGGATCGAGTGCGACATCCTCGACGACGGTTCGCTGGACCAGGAGCCCGAACTGCTGGACCGGCTCGATGTCGTGGTCGTGTCCGTGCACTCCAAGCTGCGCATGGACGCTCGCGCGATGACCCGTCGGATGGTCGCCGCCGTGCGCGACCCGCACTCGGATGTGCTGGGGCACTGCACGGGGCGGCTGGTCACCGGGAGGGGGCGGCCGGAGTCGGAGTTCGACGCGGACGCGGTGTTCGCGGCGTGCGCGGAGACCGGGACGGCAGTGGAGATCAACTCCCGGCCGGAACGCCTCGATCCGCCTCGGCGGTTGCTGCGGCGGGCGGTGGAGGCCGGGGTGCTGTTCTCGGTCGACACGGACGCGCACGCGCCGGGGCAGCTCACATGGCAGGTGCACGGGTGTGCTCGGGCGGAGGAGTGCGGGGTGCCGGCCGAGCGGGTGGTGACCACGTGGAGGGTGGAGGAGGTGTTGGGGTGGGCTCGGGACCGGGAGATTCCACAGGGCGTGCCGAGTGCCTAGGAGCTCGTCGGGTCCCGTCGGTTCGGCGGGTGCCGGCCCGTCGTGCCCACGCGGCGGAGCCGCGCATCGATGGCGTGCCGTGGTCCCCGGGCCGCGGTTGTCGAAGTTTCCAGGAAGGGTGAGCCATGGGTAGGGCGGCTGTTTTCGATGTCGACGGGACGCTTGTCGATACCAACCATCTGCATGTGGTCACCTGGTGGGAGGCGTTCCGGCAGGCCGGGCATCGGGTGGCCATGCATGACATCCACCGGGCGGTGGGGTTGCCGTCCGGTGATCTGGTCACGCACCTGCTGGGCGGGAAGCGGGATCCGGAGGAGAAGGACGCGCTCAGCGCGGCGCACAAGGCGCTCTACGGGACGTACTTCGACCGGCTCCCCGCCCTGCCGGAGGCGGGACGGCTGTTGCGGCGGCTCGACGGGCAGGGGTGGAACGTGGTGCTGGCGACCTCGGCGGGCGGCGCGGAGCTGACGGCGTTGCGGCGGGCGATCGGGGCCGATGACGCGATCATGGCGACGACGAGCGCCGACGACGTGGCCGCGGGGAAGCCTGCGCCGGATCCGGTCGAACAGGCCTTGGAGCTGGCGGGGGCACCGGCCGAGCGGTCGGTGTTCGTCGGGGACACGGTGTGGGACATGCGGGCGGGTGCCCGTGCGGGGGTGCGCTGCGTGGCGGTGCTCTGCGGCGGCATTCCCCGGCTCGAACTGGAGGCGGCCGGCGCGGAGGCGGTGTTCCGGAATCCGGCCCATCTACTGGCCGCGCTGGAGGAGAGCCCGCTGGGCCGGGAGGAATGACCTGGTGACGACCCCTGTGGGCGACCTCTGACGACGTGACGCAGATCACCGGCTATGTCGGGATACGGAAGGAACACACGTCGATAGCTTCCCGTTGAGTCAGGCGTGGGTGCGGATGGGACAGTGTCCCCGGGCCTCACTTTTTGCCCGCAGGGACGATCGTTCGGCTGAAGCCCTGTGGAGCCTTTCGCCGAGAGGCGACCGCCATCCGCGCCCACCCACAGACCGCCCCGACCGTGATTCCCCCGTCCCGGTCGGGGCTTCCCCTTTTCCCGCCCTACCCGTCCTACCCGTCCTTCCCGCCTGCGCGCGGCTGCGTGCACCCACACGGTCCGGGTACTCGTCGTCGCCTCCGCAGGAATCGAAGCACGCGAGAGGAGTCAGCGGTGAACAGAGAATCCGGCGGCAGGATCGTGGTCACTGGGGCCACCGGCAATGTGGGGACGAGTCTGGTGCGGCTGCTCGCGGAGGACGCGCAGGTCGACCGGATACGGGGCGTGGCCCGTCGGGTTCCCGACTGGGCGCCCGCCAAGACGGACTGGTCACCCGTGGACGTGGGGTCCGAGGAAGCCGACCTGGTCAAGGAGTTCGAGGGGGCCGACGCGGTCGTCCATCTCGCCTGGGCGTTCCAGCCGACGCACGACCCCACCGTGACCTGGCGGACCAATGTGCTGGGCAGCCTGCGGGTCTTCGAGGCGGTGGCGGCGGCGAAGGTCCCGACGCTGGTGCACGCCTCGTCGGTGGGCGCCTACTCACCGGGGCCGAAGGACCGCTCCGTCGACGAGTCCTGGCCGACGCACGGCTGGCCGGACGCCGCGTACTGCCGGGAGAAGGCGTATCTTGAGCGTGCCCTGGACTCCTTCGAGTACGAGCATCCCGGAGTCCGGGTGGTGCGGATGCGGCCCGCCTTCCTGTTCAAGCGGGAGTCGGCGAGCGAGCAGCGGCGTATCTTCGGCGGCCGTTTCCTGCCTGGGCCGCTGGCCCGGCCCGAGCTGCTGCCCTTCCTGCCCGACGTACCCGGGCTGAAGGTGCAGACGCTGCACACCGACGACGCGGCCCAGGCCTACCGGCTGGCCCTGCACGGCGATGCCCGCGGTGCCTTCAACCTTGCGGCCGAGCCTCCCGTGGACGCCGCGCTGCTCAGCGAGATGATGGGTTCCCGTCCGGTGCGGCTGCCCCGGGTCGCGGCCCGGTCCGCCGTCGCCGCAGCCTGGAACCTGCGGCTGCTGCCCGCCTCCCCGCACCTCTTCGACGCCGTACTGCGGCTGCCGCTGATGGACTGCACCAAGGCCCGCGACGAGCTGCGCTGGCGGCCCGAGCGCACGGCGGTGGAGGTACTGGAGGAGTTCCTGGAGGGGCTGCGGCAGGGGGCCGGGGCGGAGACCGAGCCGCTGCGCGGGCGGAAGGTGGGCTGAGGCCCTCACGTGACCCCTCACATGGGCTGTGAGCACGCGGCCGACGTGACGGCGCCTCCCCGGGTCCCACCGGGGAGGCGCCGAGTCATCGGGGACTGCTGCCTTGCGCTGCGGAGTCCTGGACGGCTGCGAGAGTCCTGGACGGCTGCGGAGTCCTGGGCGAGGGAACGCCAGGTCAGCCGGACGGCTCGTCGGGGACGGGTTGCTCGGGGTTGGCCGCGGCCGACTTCGGCGCACCCTGCCGACCGGTGCCGGCCTCGTCCGTGTCGGGCACGTCCTCGGCATCGGCGGTGTCGGTGGCCGCGTCCTCGTGCTCCTCGTCGTGGGTGGCGCGCGTTGGTGCCACCTCCCACGGGTCCTCGCTCTCGTCCGCCTGCTGGTCGGGCAGGTCCCTGGGTACGGGGTCACCGTGCTCGCCGGGACCCTCCAGGCGGTGATCGGTCACGGCGTGCTCCTTCCTGTCGTGCACCGGCGCGCGGGTACCTCGCTCTGATCCAGTCAAACCATCTGATCGACTCAGACCATCTGATCGACGCAGACCATCCGATCGAGTCGAACCAGGTGATCCGAGCACCGGGTGCGTCCCGTCAGGAAAGGTCGTCCAGCTCGTCCAGGGCCGCGTTCAGGCGGGGCGCCACGGCTTCCCGCCGCCATGCGACGTGTCCGTCGTCCATGGCGCGCGGCACCACCTCGACCAGCATGATCAGATAGAGGTAGCTCCGGTACAGGGCATAGCGCCGACGCGTCGACGGCGTGAACTCGATCTCCCCGCCTGCTTCTCGATACCCCGTCAGGAAGTCGTCGTCCTGGCGGATGTCCCCCAGCAGCGCCAGTGAGACGAAGTCCGCCACCGGGTCGCCCCAGAACATGCGCTCGCCGTCGATCAGGCCGCCGATCCTCGAAGGCTCGCCGTGCTCCACGAGGATGTTGCCCTGCCACAGGTCGAAGTGGACCAGGCGGGGCACGGTCACCTCGTCCAGGGCGTCGTACGCGGCCTTCGCCGTGCGGGCCACCTCGTCCACGGGGCGGGGCAGCCAGGCCCGGAAGCGGCGGGCGTCGTCGAGGACGCCGTCGTAGAGGGTGGCGAAGGCGGTACGCCAGTCGCCGGCGAGAGGGCCGAAGACACCTGAGGGGTAGCCGAAGCCGGGGCCGGTCACCCGGTGGAGCCGGGCCACCAGTCCGCCCAACTCCCGGCGCAGTGGGGCCTCTCGGGAGGGTTCCAGACCGTCCCATCCGCCGCCGGGGCAGTAGGTGAGCAGGATGTGGCGGCCGGCCGGCGCGGTCTCGTCGAGGGCGACTCCGACCACCCGTGGCGCGGGCACGCCGACGGTCTCGGCGGCCCGGCAGAACTCCGCCTCACCGCCGAGGAGTTCGCTCTCATGGGTCAGGCCGGGGGTGGAGGGCACCGGGGGAACCTTGAGGACCAGCCGGGTGCCGTCGGTGAGGCGGAGCTCCTCGACCGTGTTGTAGGTCCCGCCGCCGAGCGACAGCCGCTCGGCGAGACTCTCGGGCGGCAGCCCGGCAGCGGCGAGTACCAGCCGCGCCCTCTCCCAGTCGTCCATTCCGCTCCCCCTCGCCACAGACAGCCGTGTGGGCCCACTCTGTCAGGTGGCCTTCACGCCTGACACCCCTCCCTGCCCAGTGACCGGGCGGGATGATCCGAGCGGCGGTACGTCCGGGCGGCCGCCCACCCGCGCCGCCCACCCGCGCCGCCCACCCGCGCCGCTCATCGCATGGGCGGCACCGCAGTCCCGCGCAGCGCCCCGTAGGGCGGAGCCGTCGAGGTTCCCGCCCACTCGCCCAGAGTCGTGGCGGGTTCAACGTCGCCGGGCGGAATCCATTGGCCCCCTTCCGAAACGACGAGTACCTTAGGAGAAAACCTAGTGGCCCTAGGTTGCAGCCCTGGGGCACAGACCACCCCTCATTCGCTGACCGGAGGACCCAGCGTGAAGTCGCTCACCGAGCAGGACATCCGTCACTCGTTCGTCAACTGCTCCAAGGGGGAGGCGAAGCGGATCTCGATACCGCGTGATCTGGAGCGACGGCCTTGGGAGGACCTGGATTTCCTCGGGTGGCGGGATCCGGGCGCGCCCGACCGGAGTTATCTCGTGGCCGAGCGCGAGGGTCGGCTCGTCGGGGTCACGCTGCGGTTCCCCTCCGCGCAGCGCGGGTTTCTGCATCGCAGCATGTGCTCGTTGTGCCTGACGACGCACCGGGGCAGCGGGGTGTCGTTGATGACGGCCCGCAAGGCGGGCGCGGCCGGGCGCGAGGGCAACTCGGTGGGGGTCTACATGTGTGCGGACCTGGCGTGTTCCCTCTACGTCCGCGGCAAGAAGGCCCTCGACATGGGGAGCCGATTCGAGGAGAGCCTCACCACTGAGGAGCAGATCGCCCGGACGGTGGGCAATCTGTCCGCGTTCCTCGACGGGCTCTACCGCTGAGGGGCGTCACCGGCCGTTTCCCGGCCCCGTAGCCGCGCCGCCTCGACGTCGTGGAGATGGACCAGGACGTCGTAGTGCTCGGCGAGCGCGATGTCGTACGGGCCGTCGGGGTAGGACGTGCCGATGCCGCGCGTCGTCCGGGCCTGGCACAGCCACTCGTGGGCGGGTGATCCGACGGAGCGCAGGTCGAGGACGTAGTCCCGGGGGCGGGCCCGGTCGAGGGTCCACTCGTTGCTGCCCGGCCCCGCCGGGCCCAGCGTCCAGCGGTAGATGGCCGTCTCGTCCTGGTCGGTGGCCATGAACGAGCCGTGGTCGAAGGAGAGGCCCACACTGACGTACCCCTTGCCGAGGGCGTCGCGCAGGAACGCGCCCATCACCTTCGGATACCACTGGGGCTGCTCCGCCCGATAGCCGACGTGGTTGTTGTGGGCCGACACGAGCACCTTGGTGCCGGTGCGCTCCCGCCACTCCAGGGTGTTGGTGGCCATCGCCTGGCTGCGGTAGAGCATCGCGGCCGTGACCTGTGCGGGATCCTTCTCGTCGAAGGCGTACTGCCGAGCCGTCCGGTCGATGGCCGTCGCCTGCCGTACAGCCATGTCGTGCGCGTCCCTGTCGCCGTCCGGCGGCAACCGCCGGACCAGTTCCAGTGCCTCGCCGGTGCGGGCCGCCATCTCCTCGCGCTCGGCGTACGGCTTGCTCATGTACTGCTCGATGTACGTCCCGGTGGCCACTGTGGGCCGCAGTCCCCGGTAGAGCTCGGCCAGGCGGGCGCTCAGTTCGGGACGCGTGGCGGCCACATGGTCCCCTACGGCGTCGTACACCTCGGGCCCGGTCCAGGCGATGTCGTTGCCCAGGAACCGGACGGGGTCGTCAGGATGCCGGATGTTGTACGCCCGCATCCACCGGACGAGCCTCAGGTAGTCGGTGTTGTTCCACCACAGATAGGTGTTCTGGAACTCGTCGCGCATGATGCGCTTCGGGTCGCCCTTGCCGTGCACGACGTAGTCGTCGAGGAGCACACCGGTGCTCCAGGGTGCCTCCAGGGCGAAGGTACGGAAGCCCTTCTCCTCGACGAGACGGCGGAAGACGCGGTGCTTCAGGGCGAAGAAGTCGTGGGAGCCGTGCGTGGCCTCGCCGAGGCCTACGACACGCGCGTCGCCGATCATGTGGTCGAGCGGGCGCAGATCGCGGGTGTCGCCGCCCGCTTCCACCGTGCGCAGGGGGTGCGCCGCACGGTCGAGGGCGGCCACGACGGGGTCTGCGGGGGCGGGGCCCACCGCCGGCACGGTGGGGCTGTCGGCCGGCGACGCGGCGACGGCCGGTGTGCCGGCCGCCACGACGCCGAGACAGAGGAGCAGAGTCAGCGCGCTCGCGGTTCGATGCCCGTACATGGTCCTTCGATGCCCATACATGATCCAAGGCTCGCGCCCGGAGCGGTCGCACACCATCCGGTGGACCACCGGCTCCCCGGTGGGGTGAACCCCGTGGTCGAGATGGGGGAGCCCCCACCTCCCGCGGTCTCTCCTGGACGATTAGGGTCCCCGCTCAGGAGTTCGGTGCGCCGATGGACGGGAACAGCGCAAGGATGCGAGACGTACGTGATGTGTGGACCCTGATCCGTAAGAGGGTCGCGAAGTGGCGGCAGGATCCGGTGATAGTGCAGTCGGTGCGGTCGGCGGCGGCCGCCACCGTGGCCTATGTGGTGGCGTTGCAGCTCAGTTCGGAGGCGGCGCCCCTGACGGCTCCGCTCACCGCGCTGCTCGTCGTGCAGGTCACCCTCTACTCCACACTCACCACGGGCATTCGCCGTGTGAACTCCGTGGTCGCCGGTGTCGTCATCGCCATCGGGTTCAGTGTCCTGGTGGGCCTCACCTGGTGGAGCCTCGCGCTGCTGATCCTGGCCTCGCTCGCGGTCGGGCACCTGGTGCGGGTCAGCGAGTTCGTGCCCGAGGTGGCGATCAGCGCGATGCTGGTGCTCGGGGTGACCAGGGTCGGGGACACGGCGTGGGCGCGCGTCCTGGAGACGCTGATCGGCGCTGTCGTCGGACTCGCGTTCAACTTCCTGCTCGCTCCCCCGGTGTGGGTGGAGGCGGCCGGCGAGTCCATCGAGGACCTGGCCCGGCGGATGCGACGGCTGCTGATCCGGGTCGGTGAGGAGGCCGCGGACAACACCCCGCCGGAGGCCGCGGCGGCCCGCCTCCACGAGGCCCGGGAGCTCGACTTCGACATCGTCGAGGTGGACGCCGCCCTCAAGCAGGCCGAGGACAGCCTGAAGCTCAACCCGCGCGTGCGGGAAGGGCTGCTGCACCGGGTCGTGTTGCGCACCGGCCTCGACACCCTGGAGATCTGCACGGTGGTCCTGCGGGTGCTGGCCCGTACCCTGACCGACCTCGCCCGGGAACGGGAGCCCAGCCCGCTGTTCTCGCCCCAGGTGGGAGCCGCCATCGAACGGCTGCTGGCCGAGATCGGTGACGCCGTGGTCAGCTTCGCGGTGCTGGTCACCACCGACGTCAGCCGCAGCGCCGAGTCCGCGGAGGCCAGGCTCGCCGCCGAGCTGTCCTCGGCCACCGCGACCCGCGACAAGCTCGCCCAGTTGCTCCTCGAAGAGGTCCAGCGCGATCCGCGTGAGTGGCAGCTGCACGGTGCGGTGCTGACGGAGGTCAACCGCATGCTGGACGAGCTGGACACCGAGCACCGCTCCCAGCGGCTCCTGGAGGAACTCGACCGCTGCACCCGCGAACAGCGCGAGCGCTCCCCCCGGCTCACGCGCCTGCGCGAGCGCGTACGCATCCCGCGCCCCCTGCGGCGGAACCGGTCCCGGCTCGCCGGACGTAATAGGTGACAAGGCACGACGCGACGGCGAGGGGAGCGTACGGAATGACCGAAGGCGCCGTACGGATCGACGGGACCACACTGCATCTGCCGGGCGGTGTCCAGGTGCGCTTCAAGCGCACCCTGCGCCTGCCGGAGACAGGAACGCACCAACTCCCGCCCGGTCTGGGCGACTTCCCGATCCGCCGGGTGGAGGACCACCCGCACACCGCCCCGTCGGAGATGCGGGCGCGCGGCGGCGTGATGCTCCCCGTGTATCTGCGCGAGGCGATGTGGCTGCACTTCGGCGGTACCACGGAACCGGCCGCGCTGCAGGTCGGCGTGGGCAAGGTGTGCGCGGTCTCGGGCAAGCCGTGGAGTGGCACGCTCGCCCGTGATCCGCAGAACTACGTGGTGCTGCCGAAGCAGCCGTGGCTCGACGGCATCAACTCCGGCAAGGGCACGGTCCGGCAGTTCGTGGCCGTCCCGCTCGGGCTCGGTGCCACGGTCGAGGGCCAGGTCACCGGCGAGGAGGTGTTCGGCGGGGTTCAGCTTCAGTCCTTCCCGCTCAACGACGAGCAGCTCGCCGTGTGGCGGGAGGAGGAGCGGCTGCGGGACGAGCGGGAGAGGAGCCGCCCGATCGGCGGGTACGGCGGGTACGGCGGCACCGGACCGGTCCCGATGCCGCCGGGCGCCGCCCCGATGCCGCCCCCGTACACGGGCGCCCCCATGCCTCCGCCGCCGGGCGGCGGGCCGACGCCGCCAGGTGCCGCGTACCCCATGGCGGCGCCGGCCGCGGCCCCCGTGCGGAGCACTCCCGCGGCTCCGCCCCGGGCGCCCGCCGCGATGGGCCTCGGCGTCGGCGGCTCCATGCGGCAGGAGGTCTACAAGGACACCTGGCCGCACGGCAGTTGGGCCGAGCAGCCGGGCGGCCGGATCTTCGTGCACCTGGTCACCCCGCCCGAGTGGCGCCGTATCACCGGGGAGGCCCCGCCCCCGTCGCCCGTGGACCGCGCGGCCTACACCCGGGCCGGGCTGCCCTGGTTCGACTACTACGACCAGGAGGCCGACGATCTCGACCCGGCCGACGCCCTCGGCGCGGTGAAACCGGTCGGCGACTGGCTCGGTGACGACCTCGACCCGTGGCAGCATCCCGCCCCCGGACAGGTCAAACCCCTGGGCGACGCGCCGGGAAGGCCGATCCAGGACGGGGACTGGTAGAGGGGAGCGGCAGGACACAGCACCTTTCCCGGAGGCGGACCCGGGCGTTTCCCGGTCGTGTACCCGGCGCTTCCCGGTGGTGGCCCCCTCGGCGGCGGACGTCGCATGGCGCGTGACGTCCGCCGCCGCGCTTTGCGCCGAGGCGCTCCCACCCGTCAAGGTGGTGGCGGCCGAGACGAGCGAGACCCGAGGTGCGCGCATGACGAGTGGGGCGGTAGGCGACCGAGACGGTTGGAGCAGGCGCCACGTCCTGGGTCTGCTGGCGGGGACGGCCGGGCCGGCTGCCCTGGCCGGTTGCGCGGGCTCCGAGGGGACGGCCGGGGCCTCCTCGTCCTCGCCCGCGCCGAACGCCCCGACGGCTCCCTCGGCGGAGGCGGAGGCCGGCACCGGCACCGCGTCGGAGACCGCCTCCCCCTCCCCCGTGCCCACCGGACCCCAGCCGCTCTACCTCGGCACCTACACCTCGGCCGAGGGCGGCGGCACGGGCATCGGCGTCGCGACGTACGACGCGCGGAGCGGCGGTATCGCCGGCAGGGGGACGATCAGCGGGGTCGGCGATCCGTCGTATCTCGCCGTGCATCCGGACGGCCGGACCCTGTACGCCGTGAACGAGCGCACACAGGGCGGGGTGACCGCCGTACGGCTGTCGGACCGGAAGGTCCTCGGCACCCGGAGCACCGGCGGCGAGGCCCCCTGCCATCTCTCGGTGCACCCGAGCGGGCGATGGCTGCTGAGCGCCAACTACGGCACGGGCAGCGTCGCCGTGCACCCGGTGGAGGACTCCGGCGCGCTGGGCGAGCGCACGGACCTGGTCGTGCACCGCGATCCGGCGCCGGGACCCGGCCAGGACGGACCGCACGCGCACCAGATCATGACCAGTCCCGACGGCGGTCATGTCCTCGCCGTCGACCTGGGCACCGACTCGGTGTACACCTACCGTCTGGACGCGTCCCGGGGCACGCTCACCGAGGTGTCCCGGGCGCGCACCCGGTCGGGCGCGGGTCCCCGGCACCTCACCTTCCATCCCGAGGGGCGGTACGCCTATCTCGCCAACGAGGTCGACAACACGGTCGTGGTGTGCGGCTACGACCCCGCCGACGGTCGGCTCACCCCGGGAGAACCGCAGTCCACGGGCACGGGGCCGGGCACGAACTACCCGGCGCAGATGGTCGTGACGCCGAACGGCTCGTACGCGTATCTGGCCAACCGGGGCCACGACAGCCTGACGCGCTACGCGGTCGAGGCCGGGGGTGCCCGGCTGAAGCTCCTCGACACCGTGCCGGTCGGCGGGGACTTCCCGCGTCAGATCGCGCTCTCGCCGGACGGCGTGCTGCTGTTCGCGGCGCTTCAGCGGTCGAGCGCGGTCAGTGTCTTCCAGGTCGACCAGGAGAACGGCGAACTGCGGCGGGTGGGCGCGCCGTTCGCCTCACCCGTCGCCGTCTGCGCGCTGCCGCTGTAGGGCGCGGGGGCAGGAGGCCGCGCTCGCCTGGGAGAGCAGGACGTGCATGCGCTCGGTGAGCTGCGCCAGGTCGTCGGCCGGCTGGTGGAACGTCAGGCGTACGTCGCCGTTGCCACGGGCCCGCTCGATGCGCAGGGTGAGGCCGTGCCGGTCGACGGCGAGCGGCTGGACGCGCACGGCACCGTGCAGGCTGTCGCGGGGGACCAGCCGGGTCAGGCGCTCGACGGCGTCGGGGTGCGCGTCGGCGAGGTGGGTCAGCAGCCGTGACTCGGCCGTGGCGAGCGGGTCCGGCCGGGCGGCGGCGAAGTCGTCGAGGTCGACCACGACCGCGCCGGACGGTTCGCGCAGCACGATCCGGGTGGGCCGGAACGCCAGGTCACCGTCATTGCGCGCGAACCAGCCGGCAAGCCACAGCCGTGCCCGGATACGGTTGCGCACGGGAACGGGCGCCACATCGGCGAACTCCAGCACGGCGGACGGCTCGCCGCGCGGTGCGCAGATCGCGGCGGCGACGAGCGTACTGTCCTCCGGGACGCACAGGATCACCCGGCCGTCCTCGGTGACGCTGTGCGCGCCGACGAACTCCTCGCGGCCGCCCTCGGCGGTCACCGCGCAGGACCACGCCGCCGCGAGCACCGAGCGGGCACGTTCCGCCGCGGCGGGCGCGGCCGTCCAGGTGTGACGGTCACCCATCCCAAACCTCCCTTAGGTAAGCCTTGCCTAACCTATCGAAGATCGGGGCGTACGCCAACCACCGTCCGCCACCGCGTGGACCTCAGGGGGCGAGCACGCCGAACAGGGCCCGCACACACAGGTCCCGCACCTGCTCCCGCGACAACTCCGAACCCCTCAGCCACTCCAGACAGACGGCCGTCGTGAACGACAGCCACCCGCGCACGGCGAGTCGCATCTCCGGCCGACCGTCGAGCGCCGCCGCGAACTCGGCGTCCGACGCCAGCGCCGCCAGGATCTGCGCCTCCTGCGCGGCCAGCGCGCGCTGGTAGACCTTGCGCACGGCCTGGTCGCCGGTGGCGTCCGCACGGTGGAAGGCCCGGAAGCCATGGGCGTGTTCCTCCACATGGGCGAGGAACACGTCGAGCCCGTTGGCGAGCCGCTCGCGCGCCGAGCGGCCGGGCGCCGGGGTCATCCTCCGCAGCATCCGCTCGCTCTCACGCTCCACGACGGCCGCGAAGAAGTCCCGTTTGTTCGGGAAGTAGTGGTAAAGCAGCCCCCGCGAGACACCGGCGATCTCGGCCACCTGCTCGATCCACACATCGTCGTACGGACTCTCCGCGAACAGCCGGGCCCCGACCGCGAGAAGCTGCTCCCGCCGCTCCTCGGTGCTGAGCCGCCTACGCGGGCGCTCCCCCTGCTGGGCTGCCATGCCGTCACTTTACTTGACGTGAGTTCAACAGCGGGCCGAGACTGGTCCCGTTATTGAACCCGAGTACAACGACTTCAGGGCCGCGTGGCGCGCGAGGGAGATGTGGTCATGACACCGACGACGGGGACCACGACCACCAGGGGTTTCCGCAGCGCCGAGCTGGGCTGGCCCGAGCTGCGCCGCATACCGCACCCGTCGTACCGGCTCCCTCTCGTCGGTGACGCACTCGGCCGGAACATCCGTACGCCGATCCAGGAGTCCCTGCGTCTCGGGCGGCGCCTCGGGCCGATCTTCCGGCGGAAGGCGTTCGGCAAGGAGATCGTGTTCGTCGGAGGCGCGGGGCTCGCGGCCGAGATGGCGGACGAGTCCCGGTTCGCCAAGCACGTGGGGCTGGGCGTCGCCAATCTGCGCCCGGTGGCCGGGGACGGGCTCTTCACCGCGTACAACCACGAGCCCAACTGGCAGCTCGCGCACGACGTCCTGGCCCCGGGTTTCAGCCGGGAGGCCATGGCCGGCTACCACCCGATGATGCTCGACGTCGCCGAGCGGCTGATGGACCACTGGGACCGGGCGGGCGACACGGTCGACGTGCCCGGCGACATGACCAAGCTGACACTGGAGACAATCGCCCGGACGGGGTTCGGCCACGACTTCGGTTCGTTCGAGCGCACCCGGCCCCACCCCTTCGTCGCCGCGATGGTCGGCACCCTGACGTTCGCCCAGCAACGCAATCTGGTCCCCGACCCGCTGGCGCCGCTGCTGCTGCGGGGTGCCGTCCGGCGCAACCGGGCGGACACGGCCTTACTCAACGAGACGGTCGACGCGGTGGTACGGACGCGTCGGTCGTCCGACGGTGGTGGCGGTGACGGCGGTCGTGCCGCTGACGGCGACCTGCTCGACCGCATGCTGGAGACCGCGCACCCGGAGACCGGGGAGCGGTTGTCCGCCGAGAACGTCCGACGTCAGGTCATCACCTTCCTGATCGCGGGACACGAGACGACCTCGGGGGCGCTCTCCTTCGCCCTCCACTACCTCGCCCAGCAGCCGGACCTGGCGGCGCGCGCCCGCGCCGAGGTGGACCGGGTGTGGGGTGACACCGCGCGGCCCGGCTACGAGCAGGTGGCGAAGCTGCGGTATGTGCGCCGGGTGCTGGACGAGGCGCTGCGGCTGTGGCCGACGGCACCGGCCTTCTCCCGGGAGGCCCGGGAGGACACCGTGCTGGGCGGGGTCCATCCGATGCGGCGGGGCGCGTGGGCGCTGGTGCTGACCGCGATGCTGCACCGGGACCCGGAGGTCTGGGGCGTGGACACCGAGCGGTTCGACCCGGACCGCTTCGACGCGGGGGCCGTACGGGCCCGGCCCCCGCACACGTTCAAACCGTTCGGCACGGGGGCGCGGGCCTGTATCGGACGCCAGTTCGCCCTGCATGAGGCCGTCTTGGTGCTGGGGCTGCTGCTGCGCCGCTACGAGCTGCGGCCGGAGCCGGAGTACCGGCTGCGGGTGGCCGAGCGGCTGACACTGATGCCGGAAGGCCTGCGGCTCGGCGTCGAGCGGCGAACCGGCGCCAGGGCAGCCGCCGTGGAGCCCCAGCGGCTTACGTCGTCGCGCTCCTTGCCTCCCTCGCCCCCGTCGCCGTCAGGCTGTCCAGTGAGCGGGGCGGGTGACTGACCCCGGCAGGCGGGTCCCGGCGCTGCCGCGTGCCGCGTCGAGCTGGGGCTGGGTGAGGAAGAAGGCGCCGGTCAGGTCCGCGTCGGTGAGGTCGGTGTCGCGGAGGTCGGCGCCTATGAGGTCCGCGCCGCGCAGATCGGCGCCGGTCAGGTCGGCGGCGATGAGGTAGGCGCCCCGGAGGTTGGCCTTCCGCAGGTCTGCGCCCTTGAGCCGGGCGCCCATGAGGTCGGCTCCCTTCCGGTTCTTTCCGCGTCCGGCGCCGGCCCGCATGAGGTCGCTGACCCTCAGCAGCAGTTCGTTGACGCGTTGCCGGTGGGCGGCGACATCCAGCTCCCCCAGTTCCTCGGCCGTCCGCCCGGTCAGCCGCTCGGTCTCGTCGAGAGCCCGGCGCAGGTCCGCGTGCACCGGGCGGGCGGCGGGGAGCGTCAGCGCCTCGGTCAGGTACCAGAGGAGCTCGTGGAGTTGACGTACGACCGGGAACACCTCGAACATCCGGCGGGCGTGGTCGCGTCCGCCCGTACGCCAACTCTCGCCCCCGAAGGTGACCTGCGAGACCTTCTGTCCGGCGCCGAAGCAGTCGTAGACCGTGCAGCCGTTGAAGCCCTCGCCCCTGAGCCGGGTGTGGATCCCGCACCGGAAGTCGTCCCCGAGGTTGCCGCACGCCTTGCCGGCGGGCTTGTCGACGGCGAAGTCGGCGGACGCGGCGAAGGGCAGGGCGACGCAGCACAGACCGAAGCAGTTGCCGCAGTCCCCGCGCAGGTCGAGCAGGGCGAGGGCCTCACCGGATCGTTGTTCCATACGGTCCACTTTAACGAGAGCTCACCGACGGGTTCTCGGGCGCTCAACCGCTCTCAGCGGGCGAACACCTCGAAGGCCACGGCCGGCACTCCGCCGAAGCGCTCTCCCGCGGTGCGCGTGTAGCCGGTCAGGAACTCACGGACGTACGTCTCGGGGTCCTCCTTCGTCAGCACCTCCAGATACGTGCGGTGTTCGAGGAGGGAGGCGATGGCGCGGTCGAGGCCGGGGGTGGCGTCGGCGGCATGAGTGGGGGCGGAGGAACCGGCCACGGCGACCCAGCGGACACCGTCCCAGGGTTCGAGGCCCTGCTCGATGAGTTCCGGGAAGATCCAGCGGTTACCGGCGTCTCCCGCCGCGTCGAGGGTGGCGCGGCCCACGGCCACGTGGTCGGGGGTGTTCCACGCGACCCCGCCCCAGGTGTCGCGGTGGTTGAGGGTGATGACCAGTTCGGGGCGGTGCCGACGGATGGCGGCGGCGATGTCCCGGCGCAGGGCCGGGCCGTACTCGATCACACCGTCCCCATGGTCGAGGAACTCGACCTCCGAGACCCCCACGACGGCCGCGCTCGCCCGCTGCTCGCGCTCGCGCAGCGGGCCGCACTCGGCCGGCGGCAGGGTGTCGATACCGGCCTCGCCGCGGGTCGCCAGGACGTACGCGACCTCGCGGCCCGCGTCGGTCCAGGCGGCGATCGCCGCCGAGCAGCCGTATTCGAGGTCGTCCGGGTGGGCCACGACGGCCAGGGCGCGCCGCCAGTCGTCGGGCATGGGCTTGAGCTGGTCCGGGTGGTCCTTCTGGAGCTCCTCGGTCATGCACGCACAGTAGCCCGAGGCACCGACGCCCGGACCCGGTTCACACGCCGTCGCTCACTCCTCGTCGCGGGTCAGCGCCAGCAGCCGGTCCAGGACCCTCGGTCCCCCGGCCTGTACGCCGTCGTGCTCGAACTCGTCAGTGACCCAGGTGCGCAGGCCCCGGACGGCACGGGCCGTGCGGAGGGAGTGAGCGGTGTCGACGTACATGTCGTCGTGGTAGATCGCGGCGGCGACCGGCACCTCGTTGGCGGCGAGGCGCTTGGGGTCGTACAGCGGGGCCCAGTCGGTGCGGGCCGCCAACTCCTCGGCCGTGTCGCGCAGGGGACGCAGGGCCGGGTCGACGTCGAAGGTCCAGGGGTGGACGGACTCGCCGGTGAAGAGGACCGGGCCGTCGCCGGTGAGCGTCTTGGCGGCGTCGAACTGCGGGAACTCGGCGCGGACCCGCTCGGCGGACCAGGCGGTGGGGCGCTCGCCCTGGCCGTAGCAGGCCTCGTGGACGAGGGCGTAGAGCGGGTGCCCGGCGAAGGAGAGCAGGCCCTGGACCTGCTCCTGGAAGGCGTCGGAGAGGGCGGGGCCCTGCGGGGTGCGCACGAAGGCGTCCTCCAGCAGGTGGTGCAGCCGGTGGCTGCCGTCGCCGCGGCCGAGGATGATGCCCAGGGACTGGAAGGCCTCGACGGTGAGCCGGTAGCCGCCGGGCAGGACGGGCTCGTGCTGCAGCAGGTGCTCGGCGATCCGACGGGCCCGTTCGACGTCCTGGGGATAGCGGGCGTAGTGGGCGGCGACCTTGCGTTCGACGCGGGGGTAGGCGGCGCGGTAGACGTCGTCCGCGTGGCCGTCCAGGGTCGGCAGACCGCCGGTGATGACGGCGGTGCTCAGGCCCTCGGGTGCGATCGAGAGGTAGGTGACCGCACAGAAGCCTCCGAAGCTCTGCCCGAGGACGGCCCACGGGGCGCCGCCGGTGACCTCGGGGCGGATGGCCTCGCAGTCGCGGACGATGGAGTCGGCGCGGAAGTGGGCGAGGTAGTCGGCCTGTTCACGGGCGCCGCCGCGCAGCGGGAGGGTCTGGCGGTTGGCGGGCGTGGAGGCGCCGGTACCGCGCTGGTCCAGGAGCAGCACCCGGTATTCCTGCAGGGCCCGCTCCAGCCAGGCCTCACGGCCGACGAACCGGTTCGCCCCGAAGCCGGGCCCGCCCTGCAGATAGACCAGCCAGGGCAGTTCGGCGTCCGCCTTGTCGCTCGCGACGACCTCGCGCGCGTAGAGCTCGATCCGCTCCCCCGCCGGGTCGCCGTGGTCGAGGGGGACGGTGAAGCGGTGGTCGGTGAGGACCACACCGGGCTGTCGGTAGCTGACGGTCAACGGGGCTCCCTGAGCGGACGGATACAGGCCGTGGCCCAGTCCAGCACAGTTTTCTTCGCCCCCGCCGCCCTTACCCGTTCCCATCCCCAGGGATGGTGCCCCTTGACCCCCAGGCACGGGTCCGTGGGGCTTCTCGCGCAGTTCCGCGCGCCCCTGATGGGGGCGCGCGGAACTGCGCGAACGGGGTCCGGGGCGGAGCCCCGGGGGACGGGAAGGGGCGGCGGGGGCGAGAAAACTCAGCGGGCTGAGAGGCTGCTGCGGCGTACTACCAACTCTGGTTGGAGGACGACCCGGCGGTGCTCGTGCGGAGCGGGCGCCGTCTCGGCCTCGGTCTCCTCCAGGAGGAGCTCGGCGGCGAGGGCACCCATGGTGACGGCGGGCTGCCGTACGGAGGTGAGGGGGACGGCGGCCGCGGCGGCGAACTCGATGTCGTCGTAGCCGACGATGGCGAGGTCGTCGGGGACGCTCACACCCGCCGCGTACATGGCCTGGAGCACGCCGAGGGCGAGGAGGTCGTTGGCGCAGAAGACGGCGGTCGGGCGGTCGGCGAGGCCGAGGAGGCGGGCGCCCGCGTCCCGGCCGGCGGCCACGTCGAGGCGCTCGGTGGGCAGTTCGCGCAGTGCCTCGGGACCGAGTCCTGCCTCCCGCAGGGCGTTGAGGGCGCCCGTACGGCGGTCGCGGACCTGGTTGAGGCCCGCCGGTCCGCTGACGTACGCGATGGTGCGATGGCCGGCGTCGACCAGATGCCGTACGGCGAGCGCGCCGCCGGCGACGTCGTCGACGGAGACCGAGCACTCGGTGGTGCCCTCCGCGACCCGGTCGACGAGGACGAAGGGAATGCCGTGGCGGCGGAACGCCTCGATGTTGCGGCCGGTGGCGTCGGCGGGGGTGAGCAGCACGCCGCGCACCCGCTGTTCGGCGAAGAGCGAGAGGTACTCGGACTCCTCGCCCGCGCTCTGCGCGCTGTTGCAGACCATCACGCCGAGTCCGGCGTCGCGCGCGGCCCGTTCGGCACCGCGCGCGACGTCGACGAAGAAGGGGTTGCCCATGTCGAGCACGAGCAGCCCCATGATGCGGCTCCGCCCGGCCCTCAACTGGCGCGCCGACTCGCTGCGGACATAGCCGAGACGGTCTATCGCGGCCTGTACCCGGGCCCGGGTCCCGGAGGCCACCGAGTCCGGCCGGTTGATGACGTTGGAGACCGTGCCGACGGAGACTCCGGCGGCAGCGGCGACGTCCTTGATACCCACCGACTGGGCCATGGGGCGGGGACCTCCAGGAAGGTGCGGAGCGGCGGGCATGCGTTCACATTACCTTCGGGTCACCACAGGAATGACCCGGTACGGTACGGGAACGCCCCTTCGCGCGGGGATCAGGCGGGCAGGGCGAAGTCGATGACGCGGAGCGCCGACGGTGTCGTGCCGCTGGACTTCACCTGGTACATCACGGACAGGACGTTGTCCTGGGCGATCCGGCTCTCGTCGAACACGACCTCGCCGAAGGCGTTGAGCCCGGAGCCGTCGAACAGGATCTTCCAGTCGGTGTGCCCGGAGGCCGCGGTGGCTCCGGCGATCCGGCCGAACGGGAAGATCGCGTAGGCGTTGTTGTACTTGTCCATGACCAGCTTGGTGCGCTGGCTGGAGTTCAGGGGAACCGGTATCTCGGTCTTCGCCCAGGCTCCGGAGGCGCTCTTGCGGACGAGGAAGGCGCGGCCGTTGGCGGTGCGGTTGGCGACGTAGTTCGTGGTGCACTGGCCGAAGCGGCCGGGGACGTAGCTGATGATGGCGTGCGGTCGGCCGGCGGAGTCGGTCCACTGGCTCTCCTGGTTCATCAGGGAGTGGTCCGGGTTGAGCGCGTCCACGACGAGGCCGGCGTCGGTGACGGAGACCCTGTCGGAACCGCCGGTGGTGCCGACGACGGTGCCCGCGTTGTTGCGCCAGGTGCGTCCGCGGTCGTCCGAGTAGACGTAGCCGGTGTCGTGGTTGGTGATGCCGCCGCCGTTGCACATCACGGCGCCGTTCTGCTCGCGCCAGGTGAACATGGCGTGCAGGCGCCCGTTGCGGTCGTAGTCGATGCCGTGCAGGTACATGTTGCGGGCCGTCGAGGAGCCGTGCTCGCTGGTGTACGTGCCGGTGGAGGACGTCCACTCGCCGAGGTTGGTCCAGGAGGTGCCGTTGTACTCGGCGAGCGCGTTGCGGCCGTTGCCGGAGATGCCGGCGCGGTAGCTCAGCTGGAGCTTGCCGTCGGGCATCGAGATGAACTGCGGGTAGGTGAACTGCGAGGTGAGGGCGAGTCCGTCGAGGGTGGACTGGGGAGCGCCGAAGCGGCTCGTGGTCCAGCTCAGGCCCGCCGGGTTGTCCATGAGCCCGGCGACCGACTTGACGTAGGTGAAGCCGTCGCTGTGGGAGTCCATGTTGAGGTGGAGACGGCCGTCGACCTTGGAGACACCCATGGAGATGACGTTGTGGGAGTCGTTGTAGCGCAGGGTGTGGCCGACCTTGACGGTGGACCAGGTGCCGGAGCCGAGGACGCGGCGGCCGACGACGGCGTTGCGGTCGGCGGTGTACCAGACGGCGTACTGGTAGCCCTTGTAGGTCAGCAGGGCGTTCTTCTGGAACGAGTTGTTGTTGACCAGTCCGTCGTAGGAGACGAAGTAGATGGCCTGGCCGTCGAGCAGGGTGTTGCCGGTCTGGGTGACCGAGGGGCCGGGGTCGGCGGCACGGGCGGTGGCGGCGCCGAGGGCGGGGGTCACGACGGCACCGGCGAGTGCGGCGCCGAGCAGCGTACGTCTCTTCATCTCGGGGACTCCGTTGTCGAACGAGGTGGGAATGCGGGAGGGGGTCTGGCGACGGGGATGCGTAACACGGGTTCGGGCACGGGTTCAGGCGAGGTGGAAGACCTCGGTGAGGGGCTTCATGGCCTCGTCGGGCCGGGCGCCGTCGAGGGACTCGAAGAACGGCGCCATCTCCTTCTGCCAGCGGGCGTTGACCTCGGCGGCCTCCATGCCGGCCAGCGCTGCCTGGAAGTCCTCGGTCTCCAGGTAGCCGACGAGGAGGCCGTCGTCACGCAGGAAGAGGGAGTAGTTGTGCCAGCCGGTGGCCGAGAGAGCTTCGAGCATCTCCGGCCACACGGCGGCGTGCCGCTCGCGGTACTCGTCGATCCGGTCCTTACGGACCTTGAGCAGGAAACAGACGCGCTGCATGAGGTACCGCTCCTGGGTGAGGGGGGTGGCTTCGACTGGTTCTCGACGATCGGAAGACGATCAGAAGTCGAACTGGTCGATGTTCTCCTTGTTGAACACGGTGGGCTTGCCGAGGCTGATGACGCCGTCCTTGCCGATGGTGTACTCGCCCATGTCACCGGCGGTGAAGGTCTCGCCCTCCTTGCCGGTGATCTGGCCGGAGACCAGCGCCACCGAGGTACGGGCGGCCAGCT
The DNA here is from genome assembly GCF_042955065.1 of Streptomyces sp. NPDC012510. Lineage (NCBI taxonomy): Bacteria > Bacillati > Actinomycetota > Actinomycetes > Kitasatosporales > Streptomycetaceae > Streptomyces > Streptomyces sp. NPDC012510. The sequence continues at coordinate 82,382 of NZ_JBIBEN010000009.1, read as the reverse complement.
CGCCGAGCTTCGCCGGGTCCCACAGCTCGAACGCCTCGACGGTGCCGTTCTTGACGTACTTGCGCATGTCGTTGGGGGTACCGAGGCCGGTCAGCATGACCTTGCCCTTGTACTTGGAGCCCGACAGGTACTGGGCGGCGGCCTTGATGCCGACCGTGGTCGGGGAGATGATCCCCTTCAGGTTCGGGTACTCCTGCAGCAGGCCCTGGGTCTGCTGGAAGGACTTCTGGGCGTCGTCGTCACCGTAGGCGACCTTGACGAGCTTGATGTCCTTGTACTTGGGGTCCTGGAGTTCGTCCTTCATGAAGTCGATCCAGGTGTTCTGGTTGGTCGCGGTCTGCGCGGCCGAGAGGATCGCGATCTCGCCCTTGTAGTCGATCTGCTCGGCGAGCAGCTGGACCTCGGTGCGGCCCAGGTCCTCGGCGCTGGCCTGCGAGACGAAGGCGTTGCGGCACTCGGGCTTGGTGTCGGAGTCGTAGGTGACGACCTTGATGTCGTTGCTCATGGCCTGCTTGAGCGCGGTGCACAGGGCGCCCGGGTCCTGCGCGGAGACGGCCATGGCGTCGACCTGCTGCTGGGTGAGCGTGTTGACGTACGAGACCTGGCCGGAGGTGTCCGTGGCGCTGGACGGGCCGACCTCCTTGTAGCTGGAGCCCAGCTCCTTCAGGGCAGCCTCGCCGCCCTTGTCCGCGGAGGTGAAGTACGGGTTGTTGACCTGCTTGGGCAGGAAGCCGACGGTCAGGCCCTTCTTCAGCTCGGCGTTCGGGTCGGCCTTGCCGGTCGCGGCGGCCGAGGCGCCCTCGCTCTTGACGTCCTCCTTGGTGGTGCCGCCGCAGGCGGTGGCGGCGAGGGCGAAGGAGGTGACGGCGGCCAGTGCCGCACAGGAGCGACGGAGGGTTGCCTTGCGCATGAGGGTTCCTTTGATACGGAGGGACTTGCGGGTCGGGTTCAAGGGTTCGGCGGTGGGGGCCCGGCCGTTCACGGGGCTGGAGTGGGCGCCTTGGTGACCGGCGCTGAGACCGCTCTGCGGCCGGCCCTGGCGACGGAGATCTGGCGTGCGACCCGGGGGCCGAGCACGGAGAGGACGAGCAGGACGCCGGTGACGACGATCTGCGACTGGGCGGAGACGTCCTGGAGGCTCATGACGTTCTGCAGGGTGCCGAGCAGGAACACTCCGGCGATCGCGCCGCCGAGGGTGCCCTTGCCGCCGTCGAAGTCGATGCCACCGAGCAACACGGCGGCGATGACGGAGAGTTCGAGCCCGGTCGCATTGTCGTAGCGGGCGCTGGCGTAGTGCAGGGCCCAGAAGATCCCGGTGAGGGAGGCCATCAGGCCGGTCACCGTGAAGAGGATCAGCTTCTGGCGCTTGACGCGGATGCCGGTGAAGCGTGCGGCCTCCTCGCTGGCGCCGATCGCGAACAGGGAGCGTCCGAACGGGGTGGCGTGCAGGGCGATCACGGCGATGACGAGCAGGAGCAGGAAGGGGATGAAGGCCTGCGGGACGAAGGAGTCCCCTATACGGCCGGCCGCGAAGTCCAGGTACTGCGCGGGGAAGTCGGTGACCGCGTCGGAGCCGAGCACGATCTGTGCGATGCCCCGGTACGCGGCGAGGGTACCGATGGTGACGGCGAGGGAGGACAGTCCGAGCCTGGTGACCAGCAGACCGTTGATCAGTCCGCAGACCACGCCGAGCAGCAGACAGATCGGGATGATCGCCTCGATGGTCATGCCCTGGTTCCACAGGGCGCCCATCACCGCGCCGGACAGTCCGGCGGTGGAGGCGACCGACAGATCGATCTCGCCGGAGACCACGAGGAGGGTCATCGGGAGGGCGATCAGCGCGATCGGCAGGGTGTTGCCGACGAGGAAGGACAGATTGAGCGCGTTGCCGAAGCCGTCGACGGTGGTGAAGGACAGCAGGAGCACGACGATCAGGAGGGAGCCGACAACCGTGTCCCAGCGGATCGCACGCGACAGGGTGGAGTCAGCCATGGCGGGCGTTCCTCTTCTTCAGGGCGGTCGCCACCCGCAGCGCGACCACACGGTCCACGGCGATGGCGAGGATGAGCAGGATGCCGTTGATCGCGAGCACCCAGACCGAACTGACGCCGAGGGCGGGCAGGACGCTGTTGATGGAGGTCAGCAGCAGGGCGCCGAGCGCCGCGCCGTAGACGCTGCCGGATCCGCCGGTGAAGACGACACCGCCGACCACGACCGCGCTGACGACGGTGAGTTCGTAACCGTTGCCGGTGCTTGAGTCGACGTTGCCGAAGCGGGCCAGGTACAGCGCTCCGGCGAGGCCGGCGAGGGCGCCGCAGAAGGTGTAGGCGACCAGGATCCGCTTGCGGACCGGGATGCCGGCGAGGCGGGCGGCCTCCGGGTTGGAGCCGAGCGCGTACAGCTCGCGGCCGCTGCCGAAGTGCTTCAGGTAGTACGCCGTCGCCACCAGCACCGCCAGGGCGATCAGCGCCAGGTACGGCACCGCGGAGATACCGCCGGAGCCGAAGTCGACGAACCCGTCGGGCAGGTCGGCCGCGGTGATCTGGCGGGAGCCGACCCAGATCGAGTCGATGCCGCGGATGATGTACAGCGTGCCGAGGGTGACGACGAGGGCGGGGACCTGGCCGAGGCTGACGAGCAGGCCGTTCAGCAGACCGAAGCCGATGCCCATCAGGACCGCGAGGAGCACGGCCACGACCGCGTTGCCGCCGCCCTGGAGATACGTACCGGCGGCGAAGGCGCTGATGCCGAGGGTGGAGCCGACCGACAGGTCGACGTTCCGGGTGATGACGACCAGTGACTGACCCACGGCTACCAGCACGAGGATGGTCGCGTTGAGCAGCAGGTCCTTGATGCCCTGCTCGGTGAGGAACTCGCTGTTGCCCAGCTGGGTGACGGCGATCATCACCAGGAAGACGACCAGGATGGCGAGTTCACGCATCTTGAAGACGCGGTCCACGAGCCGGGTGCCGCTGGACTTGGGCACCTCGGCGACGGGGGTGTTCTGAGGGGTGGTCACCGTCATGCGGCGGCCCTCCCGGTGGCTGCGGCCATCACGGATTCCTCGGTGGCTTCGGAGCGAGGGATCTCGGCGGTGAGCCGACCCTCGTGCATCACGAGCACGCGGTCGGCCATGCCGAGGATCTCGGGCAGGTCGGAGGAGATCATCAGCACGGCCACGCCGTCGGCGGCGAGCTGGCTGAGGAGGCGGTGCACCTCGGCCTTGGTCCCGACGTCGATGCCTCGGGTGGGCTCGTCGACGATCAGCACCTTCGGGCCGGTGGCGAGCCACTTGGCGAGGACGACCTTCTGCTGGTTGCCGCCGGACAGGGTCGAGACGGCGTCGGCGATCCGGGCGTACTTCACCTGGAGCTTGACCGCCCAGTCGAGGGAGCGGCTGCGCTCGGCGCCCCGGTCCACCAGGCCCGCCTTGACGGTCGTACGGAGTCCGGTGAGGCCGATGTTGCGCTCGATGGACATGTCCATCACCAGGCCCTGGGCCCGGCGGTCCTCGGGGACCAGGGCGAGTCCGGCGGCCATGGCGGTGGAGGGGGCGCCGTTGGTGAGCGGCCTGCCGTCGACGTCGACCTCGCCCGCGTCCCAGCTGTCGATGCCGAAGACGGCCCGTGCCACCTCCGTACGGCCGGCCCCGACGAGGCCGGCCAGGCCGACGATCTCGCCGCGGCGGACGTCGAAGGAGACATCGGTGAAGACGCCCTCGCGCGTCAACCGGCGGACGCTGAGCGCCACTTCGCCCGGCTCGACCTCCTGCTTGGGGTACAGCTCGTCCAGGTCGCGGCCGACCATGCGGCGGACCAGGTCGTCCTCGGTCATGCCGTCGACCGGTTCGCTGGAGATCCAGGCGCCGTCGCGCAGGGTGGTGACCCGCTGGCAGATCTGGAAGATCTCCTCCAGGCGGTGGGAGATGAAGAGGACGGCCGAGCCCTGCTCGCGCAGGGTGCGCACGACGCCGAAGAGCCGGGCCACCTCGCTGCCGGTGAGGGCCGCCGTCGGCTCGTCCATGATCAGGACGCGGGCGTCGAAGGAGAGCGCCTTGGCGATCTCCACGATCTGCTGGTCGGCGATGGACAGGCCGCGTGCCGGGCGGTCGGGGTCGAGTTCGACACCGAGCCGCTGCATCAGCGCCAGGGTCGCCGCGTGGGTGGCCTTGTGGTCGATGCGGCCGAGGGCGCGCCGGGGCCGGCGGCCCATGAAGATGTTCTCGGCGATCGAGAGATCGGGGAAGAGCGTGGGCTCCTGGTAGATCACGGCGATGCCCGCGTCCCGGGCGTCGGCCGGGCCGTGGAAGACCGTGGGCTCACCGTCGAGGAGCACCTGACCGGAGTCCGGTCGGTGCACCCCGGCGAGGCTCTTGATCAAGGTCGACTTGCCCGCGCCGTTCTCACCGGCGAGTGCGTGCACTTCGCCCGGGAACAGTTCGAGGGACACGTCTCGCAGGGCGCGTACGGCGCCGAAGGACTTGGAGATGCCCTGCAGAGCGAGAACGGGGGCCGGACCCTTGTCGGACCGGTGGGTCATGGGGGCTCCTCGACGACGGCCGGTGGCCAGCGGAAAGCTGCCTCACTGCGTCGTGAAAGGTTTCAACTTGGTTGCCGGGACGTTAGGCACCACACGCAGGTCACGTCAATGGGTCCCGGTCGAAATTTTTTCGATACGAGAGGTCACAACCAGGTCACGGACAGCAGGGTTGACCTGTGGGGTTGACAGTCCGGCGAGTCGCTCATAGTTTCCCGTTCTGAATCGTTTCAGACATCAAAGCCGGTAGGAGCCCTGACGTGACCGAGCTCGCCGCGGTGAAGGCCGCCCTCAAGACACAGGCCGTCGAGACGCCGTCATGGGCGTACGGAAACTCCGGAACCCGCTTCAAGGTCTTCGCCCAAGAGGGAGTTCCGCGCAACCCCTGGGAGAAGCTGGACGACGCCGGCAAGGTCCACGAGTTCACCGGCGTTGCCCCGACCGTGGCGCTGCACATCCCCTGGGACAAGGTGGACGACTACGCGGCGCTCGCCAAGCACGCGCAGGAGCGGGGCGTGGAGCTGGGCGCCATCAACTCCAACACCTTCCAGGACGACGACTACAAACTGGGCAGCATCTGCCATCCGGACGCGGCGATCCGCCGCAAGGCCGTCGACCACTTGTTGGAGTGCGTCGACATCATGGACGCAACCGGGTCGCGGGACCTGAAGCTGTGGTTCGCGGACGGTACGAACTATCCCGGCCAGGACGACATCCGTGAGCGGCAGGACCGGCTGGCCGAGGGCCTCGCCGAGGTCTACGAGCGGCTCGGGGACGACCAGCGGATGCTGCTGGAGTACAAGTTCTTCGAGCCGGCGTTCTACACGACCGATGTGCCGGACTGGGGCACCGCCTACGCCCACTGTCTGAAGCTCGGCCCGAAGGCGCAGGTCGTGGTCGACACCGGCCACCACGCGCCGGGGACGAACATCGAGTTCATCGTGGCGACGCTGCTGCGGGAGGGCAAGCTCGGGGCGTTCGACTTCAACTCGCGCTTCTACGCGGACGACGACCTCATGGTCGGGGCCGCCGACCCGTTCCAGCTCTTCCGGATCATGTACGAGGTGGTGCGCGGGGGTGGGTTCACTCCCGAGGTCGCGTTCATGCTCGACCAGTGCCACAACATCGAGGCGAAGATCCCGGCGATCATCCGGTCGGTGATGAATGTGCAGGAGGCCACGGCCAAAGCGCTGCTGGTTGACCGGGAGGCCCTTGCCGCTGCTCAGCGGGACGGGGATGTGCTCGAGGCGAACGCGGTGGTGATGGACGCGTACAACACGGATGTGCGGCCGTTGCTGCGGGAGGTGCGGGAGGAGATGGGGTTGGACCCCGAGCCGCTGAAGGCGTACCGCGCGTCCGGCTGGGCTTCGAAGATCGTCGCGGAGCGGGTCGGAGGAGAGCAGGCCGGTTGGGGCGCGTGACCGCTGCGCTGGGCTGAAGCCGATCTCGTCTGCCGGTTGACCGCCGGCTGCAGGCTGCGGGCCGGTTCGTGGCTGGTCGCGCCCACGCGGCGGTAGCCGCCAACGGACAGAGCCCCGCGCCCCTGAAGGGGCGCCGCAGTCCCCCTCGTGATGGAAGGGGCGCTGTATCCCCTCCCCCTCTTACTTACACGTCACCGTAAGGATTGATCGCACATGGCAACCCATCCCGAAGCCGCCGCTCTGCTGGCTCGTTCTCGTCGGCTCGGTGCCGATCCGCGGAACACCAACTACGCCGGTGGCAACGCGTCCGCCAAGGGCACCGACACCGATCCCGTCACCGGGGGTGATGTGGAGCTGATGTGGGTGAAGGGGTCCGGGGGCGACCTGAACACGTTGACCGAGGCCGGGCTGGCCGTGCTGCGGCTGGACCGGATGCGGGCGCTCGTCGACGTGTACCCGGGGGTGGAGCGCGAGGACGAGATGGTGGCCGCGTTCGACTACTGCCTGCACGGAAAGGGCGGTGCGGCGCCGTCGATCGACACCGCCATGCACGGGCTGGTCGATGCCGCGCACGTGGATCATCTGCACCCCGACTCCGGGATCGCGCTCGCCTGTGCGGCCGACGGGGAGAAGCTGACCGCCGAGTGTTTCGGGGACAGCGTGGTGTGGGTGCCGTGGCGACGGCCCGGGTTCCAGCTCGGGCTGGACATCGCCGCCGTGAAGCGGGAGAACCCGCAGGCCATCGGCTGTGTACTCGGCGGGCACGGGATCACCGCCTGGGGCGACACCGCCGAGGAGTGCGAGAAGAACTCGCTGCACATCATTCGTACGGCTGAGCGGTTCCTCGCCGAGCAGGGGAAGGCCGAGCCGTTCGGGCCCCTCCTCGAGGGATACACGGCGCCGGAGGGCGCGGAGCGCCGGGAGCGGGCGGCCGCGTTGGCGCCGTACGTGCGGGCCCTCGCCTCCCAGGACAAGCCGCAGGTCGGGCACTTCACCGACTCGGAGGTCGTGCTCGACTTCCTGGCGCGTGCCGAGCACCCGCGGCTCGCCGCCCTGGGAACCTCCTGCCCCGACCACTTCCTGCGTACGAAGGTCCGGCCGCTGGTGCTGGATCTTCCGCCGACCGCCGGCCTCGACGCGGCGATCGCCCGGCTGAAGGAGCTGCACGCCGAGTACCGCGAGGAGTACGCCGCCTACTACCAGCGGCACGCCGAGCCCGACTCGCCCGCCATGCGCGGCGCCGACCCGGCGATCGTGCTGATCCCGGGTGTGGGCATGTTCAGCTTCGGCAAGGACAAGCAGACCGCTCGGGTGGCGGGCGAGTTCTACGTCAACGCGATCAACGTGATGCGCGGCGCCGAGGCGGTGTCGACGTACGCGCCGATCGAGGAGTCGGAGAAGTTCCGCATCGAGTACTGGGCGCTGGAGGAGGCCAAGCTCCAGCGGATGCCGAAGCCGAAGCCGCTGGCGACGCGGGTCGCGCTCGTCACGGGTGCGGGGAGCGGGATCGGCAAGGCCATCGCGCACCGGCTGGTGGCCGAGGGGGCCTGTGTCGTCGTCGCCGATCTGAACGCCGAGAACGCCGTCGCCGTCGCCGAGGAGCTGGGCGGGGCCGACAAGGCCGTCGCCGTGACCGTCGACGTGACGGACGAGGGGCAGATCGGGGAGGCCTTCAAGGCCGCCGCGCTCGCCTTCGGCGGTGTCGATCTCGTCGTCAACAACGCGGGCATCTCCATCTCCAAGCCGCTGCTGGAGACGTCGGCGAAGGACTGGGATCTGCAGCACGACATCATGGCCCGTGGGTCGTTCCTGGTGTCGCGTGAGGCGGCCCGGGTCATGATCGCGCAGGGCCTGGGCGGCGACATCGTCTACATCGCCTCGAAGAACGCCGTCTTCGCCGGCCCCAACAACATCGCCTACTCCGCCACCAAGGCCGACCAGGCCCACCAGGTGCGGCTGCTGGCCGCCGAGCTGGGTGAGCACGGCATCCGCGTCAACGGGGTCAACCCCGACGGCGTGGTGCGGGGCTCCGGGATCTTCGCGGCGGGCTGGGGCGCCCAGCGCGCGGCGACCTACGGGATCGAGGAGGAGAAGCTGGGCGAGTTCTACGCCCAGCGGACCATCCTCAAGCGTGAGGTGCTGCCGGAGCACGTGGCCAACGCGGTGTTCGCGCTGACCGGCGGGGAGCTGACGCACACCACCGGTCTGCACGTCCCGGTCGACGCCGGCGTGGCCGCCGCCTTCCTCCGATGAGCACGAACGGGAGCGGGTCCGTGAAGTCGTACGCGGCGGTCGACCTCGGTGCGTCCAGCGGGCGTGTCATGGTCGGCCGTGCGGGGCGGGACTCGCTGGAGCTGATCGAGGCCCACCGGTTCCCGAACCGGCCGGTGCGGACGCCCGAGGGGCTGCGCTGGGGCGTCCTGTCGCTGTACGCGGGGGTGCTCGACGGGCTGAAGGCGGCCGGGCAGGTCGACTCCGTCGGCATCGACAGCTGGGCCGTCGACTACGGGCTGCTCGACGGTGACGGCGCCCTCCTGGGCAACCCGGTGCACTACCGGGACGCCCGCACCGAGGGTGTCGCGGAGAAGGTGTGGGCCACCGTGCCCGCCGCCGAGCTGTACGCGGCGACCGGGTTGCAGTACGCGCCCTTCAACACGCTGTACCAACTGGTCGCCGCCCGGTCGTCCGCCCAACTGGCTTACGCGAAACGGCTGTTGCTCATTCCCGATCTGCTGGCGTACTGGCTGACGGGAGAGATGGGTACCGAGCTGACGAACGCCTCCACGACGCAGCTGATCGACCCCCGGACCCGTGACTGGTCGCAGGACGTCGCGGACCGGCTGGGCATCGATCTCGGCCTGTTCGCACCGCTGCGGCAGCCCGGTGACCCGGCGGGCCTGCTGCGACCGGAGGTGCTGGAGGCCACGGGGCTCTCCGGCCCGGTTCCGGTGACGACGGTCGGGTCGCACGACACCGCTTCGGCGGTGTCGGCGGTCCCGGCCACCGGTGAGCGGTTCGCGTACATCTGTACGGGCACCTGGTCGCTGGCCGGCCTGGAGCTGGAGGCGCCGGTGCTGACCGAGGCGAGCCGGACGGCCAACTTCACCAATGAGCTGGGGCTCGACGGCACGGTCCGTTACCTCCGGAACATCATGGGTCTGTGGCTGCTCCAGGAGTGCGTACGGGAGTGGGGGGACCCCGATCTCGGTGAACTGCTGCGTGCCGCCGCGACGGTGCCCGCGCTGCGGTCGGTCGTGGACGCCGGGGACTCGGTGTTCCTCGCGCCCGGCCGGATGCCGGAGCGGATCGCCGGGGCGTGCCGGGATTCGGGGCAGCCCGTGCCCGGGACGCCCGCCGAGGTCACCCGCTGCATTCTCGACTCCCTCGCCCTCGCCCACCGGCGGGCCGTCACCGAGGCCCAGGCGCTGGCCGACCATCCCGTGGACGTCGTCCACATCGTCGGCGGCGGCACCCGCAACGCCCTGCTCTGCCAGCTCACCGCCGACGCCTGCGGACTGCCGGTGGTGGCCGGGCCGGCGGAGGCGGCGGCCTTGGGCAACGTCCTCGTCCAGGCCCGCACCCACGGTCTGGTGGGCGACCGGGCCTCGATGCGGGGCCTCCTCGCCCGCACCCAGCCACTGGTGCGGTACGAGCCGCAGGGCGACCCGGCGGCCTGGCGCGCGGCGGAAAGCCGGCTCACCGCACGGTGAACGAGGCCGGCCCCCGCGCCCATCGGTCGGCGGGACACGCCCCGCCGTGGATCGACGACGGTGCCGCCCTCGTCGTCGACCGGCGCGGGGGCTGTCCCCACCGTCGACCGGCGCGGGTTTCCCTGTCCGCCCATCGACGCGCGGGGCTGCCGTGCCGTGATCGGCGAGGGGGTTCCGTGCCTGATCGGCGCGCGGTTCCATGGCCGTAGTCGACGCGGGGGGCCTCTCGCCCTCCGCCCACTCCGCGTCGTACCCTGCACTCATCCGATGACCTATCCCAAGGAGCCGCGATGCGTGTCGCTCTGTTCCTGACCTGTGTCAACGACACGCTCTATCCGGACACCGGCCGCGCAGTGGTGAAACTGCTGACCAGGCTGGGTGTCGACGTCGACTTCCCGATGGGCCAGACCTGCTGCGGGCAGGCGCACTACAACACCGGATACCGCAGGGAGGCCGAGCCACTGGCCCGCCAGTTCTCCGATGTATTCCGCGAGTACGAGGCGATTGTGACGCCGTCCGGTTCCTGCGGGGCGATGGTGCGGGAGCTGTATCCCCGGATGGGCGAGAGGGCACGGACGGAGGGGCGCGGGGACACGCTCGCGCGGACCCTGGCACCGGTCGTGCCGAAGACGTACGAGCTGACGGAGTTCCTGGTGGACGTATTGGGGGTGACGGACGTCGGCGCGTACTACCCGCACAAGGTGACCTACCACCCGACGTGCCACGGGCTGCGTGGCCTCGGCCTCGGCGAGCGGCCCCGGCGGCTGCTCCAGGCCGTGAAGGGCCTGGAGCTGGTGGAACTGCCCGGCGCCGAGGAGTGCTGCGGCTTCGGCGGCACGTTCGCCCTGAAGAACTCCGATGTCTCGGCGGCGATGGGCGCTGACAAGGTGCGCAACGCCGAGTCGACGGGTGCCGAGGTGCTGTGCGCCGCCGACAACTCCTGCCTGATGCACATCGGCGGCACGATGACCCGGTTGCGGACGGCCCTGCGGCCCGTCCACATCGCGGAGATCCTGGCGAGCACGGAAGAGGAGCCGCCGGCATGAGCCGTCGTACGGACAGGACTGTCACGAGGGTCGGGGGGCGCGCATGAGCGGGACGTTCGTCGGGATGCCGGCGTTTCCCAAGGCCGCGCACGAGGCCGTGCACGACACGACGCTGCGCCGGAACCTCCGGCACGCCACCCACACCATCCGCGCCAAACGCGCGAACGCGGTCGCGGAGGTCTCCGACTGGGCCGCGCTGCGCGAGGCCGGCAAGCAGATCAAAGACCACACGCTCCGTCATCTGGACCGGTACCTGGTGCAGTTGGAGGAGTCCGTGACCGCTGCGGGCGGCACGGTCCACTGGGCCGCCGACGCGGACGAGGCCAACCGGATCGTGACGTACCTCGTCAAGGCGACCGGTGAGACGGAGGTCGTGAAGGTCAAGTCGATGGCGACGCAGGAGATCGGGCTGAACGAGGCGCTGGAGGCCGAGGGGATCCACGCCTACGAGACCGATCTCGCCGAACTGATCGTGCAGTTGGGCAAGGACCGGCCGTCGCACATCCTCGTCCCCGCGATCCACCGCAACCGGGGCGAGATCCGGGACATCTTCGCCCGGGAGATGAGCGAGTGGGGCCGCCCGGCCCCCGAGGGGCTGTCCGACACGCCGGCCGAGCTGGCGGAGGCCGCGCGGCTGCATCTGCGGGAGAAGTTCCTGCGTGCCAAGGTCGGCGTCTCCGGCGCCAACTTCATGGTCGCCGACACCGGAACCCTGGTCGTCGTGGAGTCCGAGGGCAACGGCCGGATGTGCCTCACCCTGCCGGAGACCCTGATCTCGGTCGTCGGTATCGAGAAGATCGTGCCGACCTGGCAGGACCTGGAGGTCTTCCTGCAGACCCTCCCCCGCTCCTCGACGGCCGAGCGGATGAACCCGTACACCTCCACCTGGACCGGCACCACGGACGAGGACGGGCCGAGCACCTTCCATCTCGTCCTCATCGACAACGGCCGCACCGACACGCTGGCCGACGAGGTAGGCCGTCAGGCCCTTCGCTGCATCCGCTGCTCGGCGTGTCTCAACGTCTGCCCGGTGTACGAGCGGGCGGGCGGCCACGCGTACGGCTCGGTGTACCCGGGCCCGATCGGCGCCATCCTCAGTCCGCAGCTCCGGGGCACGGCCAGCGAGATCGACTCCTCACTGCCGTACGCCTCGTCGCTGTGCGGTGCCTGCTACGAGGTGTGCCCGGTGGCCATCGACATCCCGGAGGTGCTGGTGCATCTGCGGGAGCGGGTCGTGCAGGGCGGTCCCGCGACGGAGAAGGGCCGCAAGGTCGTGCTCAAGCCCGCGAAGGGGCACGCCGCCGAGCGGGCGGCGATGCGCGCGGCACGCTGGGCGCTCGGCCGGCCCGGCGCGTTGCGCACCGGGCAGCGGCTCGCGTCCCGCACCCGCCGCCTCCATCCCCGTACGCTGCCCGGCCCAGGCAAGGCGTGGAGCGCAAGTCGCGACCTTCCCACGCTGCCGGCCGAGCCGTTCCGGGACTGGTGGCAGCGGACGAACGGCGGACGCACGGACAGCGGACGCACCGATGGCGGACGCACCGATGGCGGACGCACCGATGGCGGAAAGGACAGCGGCAAGTGAGCAGCAGGGATCTCATCCTGGGCCGGGTGCGGCGCGCGCTCGCCGACGTACGACGGGACGACAGGCCGTACGACCAGGCGGTTGACCGGGAATACCTCCGTGAACACGGCGGGCGGAGCGCCGCGGAGACGGTGGATCTGCTGGCCGAGAACCTGGCGGACTACCGGGCGATCGTGCACCGCACGGATGACGACGGGCTCGCCGGCCTCGTCGCCGGACTCCTGCGCGCTCACGGTTCGAAGACGGTGCTCGTGCCGCCGGGGCTGGAGGCGGCGTGGCTGGCGGGTGCGGCCGACGTGACCCGTGTACCGGACCGTGCGGAGAGCACCGCGCACGAGCTGGACGAGGTCCACAGTGTCGTCACCGCCTGCGCCCTCGCCGTCGCCGAGACCGGCACCATCGTCCTCGACGGCTCCCCCGACCAGGGCCGCCGCCGGATCACCCTCGTGCCGGACCACCACATCTGCGTCGTACGCGTACCGGAACAGGTCGTCTCCTCGGTGCCGCAGGCCCTCGAACGGCTCGACCCGACCCGCCCGTTGACCTGGATCTCCGGCCCGTCCGCCACCAGCGACATCGAGCTGGACCGGGTGGAGGGCGTGCACGGCCCGCGCACGCTGGAGGTGGTGCTGGTGACGGGGAGCGTGGACTGAACAGCGCCGGGGGGGGGGGGGGGGGGGGGGGGGGGGGGGGGGGGGGGGGGCGGGCGGGCGGCGGGGCGCGGGGGGGGGCGCGCCGCCCCGGCGGGCCCCCCGCGCGCCCCGCCCCCCCCCCCCCCCCCCCCCCCCCCCCCCCCCCCCCCCCCCCCCCCCGCCCCCGCCCCCCCCCCCCCCCCCCCCCCCCCCCCCCGGGCGCCGGACCGGTAGTCGGACGGCGCCCGTAGCCGTCCGAGCGCATCCGTACGGTCCCGTTCGTCCGGGAATCGTCGTCCCACCACGGCGGAGGCGAGGTCGGCCGGTTCTCGGCGGTGGACGGTCGCCCCGGAGGCGTTCCTCGATCACCCACGTGGCGATCTTGTTAGGTTGAGTGGCGACTGCACACATCAACACGGGGATTTCTCATGCCACTTGACCGTCCGATGATCAACAGCGACGTGCCGCACTCCGCCCGGATCTGGAACTACTGGCTCGGCGGCAAGGACTGCTACGAGATCGACCGGCAGGTCGGTGACGAGATACGCCGGATGAACCCCCAGATCGTCGACATCGCACGCACCCAGAGGGCGTTCCTGCGCCGCACGGTCACTCATCTGACCCAGGAGGTGGGCTTACGCCAGTTCCTCGACATCGGCACCGGGCTGCCCACGGTCGACAACACGCACGAGGTGGCCCAACGCCTGGCCGTCGACGCGCGGGTCGTCTACGTCGACCACGACCCGACCGTCCTCGCCCACGCCCACGCGCTGCTCACCAGTACGCCCGAGGGGGCCACCGCTTTCATCGACGCCGACCTGCGCGCACCGGACACCATCCTCGAACGCGCCGCCGTCACCCTGGACCTCACCCGCCCCGTCGGCCTCGTGCTGCTCGGCATCACCGCCCATGTGCCCGACGAGAGCGTGTACGGCGTGGTCGCCCGGCTTCTCGACGCCCTGCCCTCCGGCAGCCATCTGGTGCTGGGCGACAGCACGGAGGTGTACCGGCCGGAAGCGATGCGGGCGATGGTCGAGCACTGGAACGAGGCGAGCGACAACCCGCGTGTCAACCGCTCGCCGGAGCAGCTCACCCGCTTTTTCGACGGCCTGGAGATGCTGGAGCCGGGACTCGTGTCCGTGGCCCGGTGGCGGGCGGAGCGGACCGGCTCCGCCGAGCCGTGGGAGGTGGACTGCTTCGGCGGGGTGGCGCGCAAGCCGTAGCCTCAGCGCGGCGTAGTCACCCCGGAGAACCGTGGACGTCCGTGGGCGCGTGCACCCGGCCGTCACGGCACAGTCTTGGCCAAAGCTTCGGCGGCCACCCTCAGATCCGACACCAGCCCCGCGTAGGCGCCCTCGCGGTCGTCGGCGCGGAGCACGGCCGAGGGGTGGAGCGTGGCGACCGCGTAGGGACGGTCGTCCGCCGCCGCGGTCCTCGGTCCGTCAGGGGGCAGGGGCAGCAGGGCGCCGCGGTCCTTGGTGACCCGGAAGGAGTTGCCGAGCAGCGCCTTGGCCGCGGTCGCGCCGAGGGCCACCACGACCTCGGGACGCACCAGACGCAGCTCGGCGCGCAGCCACGGGTGGCAGGCCGCGACCTCGCGCAGGTCGGGCGCCTTGTGGATGCGGCGTTTTCCGCCGCCCTGGGGCCGGGTGAACTTGAAGTGCTTGACGGCGTTGGTCACATAGGCCGTGTCCATGTCGATCCCGGCCTCATCCAGCGCCCGCCGCAGCAGCCGACCGGCGGGGCCGACGAAGGGCTCGCCCTGGCGGTCCTCCTGATCGCCCGGCTGTTCACCGACCAGAAGGATCCGCGCGGACTCGTTCCCCTTGCCGAAGACCGTCTGGGTGGCGTCCTCGTGAAGGGGGCAGCCACGGCAGTCGGCCGCTGCCCGGCGGTGGGCGGCGAGACCGCCACTGCTCGGCAGATACGGCTCGGCGTCGTAGCCCTGGGGGCCTCGGTCGACGGCTTCGGCCGGGCGACCACGCTTCGTGGGGCCGGCGCCTTCAGCGGTTCGAGCGCGCTCGGCCTTGCGGGTACGCCTGGTGGTGCGCGCGTGCTCGGTGGGGGCCATCCGAGGCCACCTCCTTCACCGGGAGGATGCCGGAGCGGTGCGCCGGGCAGCCGGCTCGGAACACGTTCCCGGGTACCCGCTCCGTTCCGGATGCACCCTGGATCCGCCGGTTCGGGCCACCCTCCGACACCGCGACCGTCGTCCTGTTCCTCCCCGGGCCATGGCGGCGCGCCGGGCGGTGCGCCGGGCGGCGCGGTCGGCCTTTTCGCCCGGAGAAGCCGCGCCCCGGGCGTGCTCGCCCCGTGACCAGGCACGCCTGACCTCGTTGGCGCGAACGAGTCGCCGTGCGGTCACGGACGTGTCGGAGAGGTCAGCAAACTTGGGCTCTTCGTTTTCTTGAACTATTCGTGTTTATGGCGGTAGGTTGTTCGCCATGACCGCGTCCCAGCCCCCGAACACCGCCGATGAGCTGCGTGGTGCCGGCCTGCGGGTGACGGCCGCGCGCGTCGCGCTGCTGGACACCGTCCGGCACGGCGACCATCTCGGCGTCGAAGCGATCGCCTCGGGCGTACGCGATCGTGTCGGCCATATCTCCCTCCAAGCCGTGTACGAGGCGCTGAACGCGCTCGCCGACGCCGGCCTCGTACGCCGTATCGAACCCCCCGGCAGTCCGGCCCTGTACGAGGGTCGTGTCGGGGACAACCACCACCACCTCGTGTGCCGCTCGTGCGGTGCTGTGGTCGACGTCGACTGCGCGGTCGGGCATGCCCCGTGCCTGACCGCCTCCGACGACCAGGGCTTCGCGATCGACGAGGCCGAGGTCATCTACTGGGGCCTGTGCCCCGCGTGTTCCGAAGTCAGCAGTTCAGCACTGTGATCCACCCCCGGAAGGACTCTCATGACTGAGAACCACGACGCGATCGTCACGGACGCGAAGCCCGAGGAGACGGGAGGCTGCCCGGTCGCCCACGGGCGCGCCGCGCACCCGACCCAGGGCGGCGGGAACCGTCAGTGGTGGCCGGAACGGCTCAACCTGAAGATCCTCGCCAAGGACCCCGTCGTGGCGAACCCGCTCGGTGAGAAGTTCGACTACGCCGAGGCGTTCAACAACCTCGACCTCGCGGCGGTGAAGCAGGACATCGCCGAGGTGCTGACCACCTCGCAGGACTGGTGGCCGGCCGACTTCGGCAACTACGGCCCGCTGATGATCCGCATGGCCTGGCACAGCGCCGGTACGTACCGCATCAGCGACGGCCGTGGTGGCGGCGGTCGCGGTCAGCAGCGCTTCGCGCCGCTGAACAGCTGGCCGGACAACGGCAACCTCGACAAGGCCCGCCGTCTGCTGTGGCCGGTCAAGAAGAAGTACGGCCAGTCCATCTCCTGGGCCGACCTCATGATCCTCACCGGTAACGTCGCCCTGGAGCAGATGGGCTTCGAGACCTTCGGCTTCGGCGGCGGCCGTGCCGACGTCTGGGAGGCCGACGAGGACGTCTACTGGGGTCCCGAGACCACCTGGCTCGACGACCAGCGCTACACCGGCGACCGCGAGCTGGAGAACCCGCTCGGCGCCGTCCAGATGGGCCTCATCTACGTCAACCCGGAGGGCCCGAACGGCAACCCGGACCCGCTCGCCGCGGCCCGCGACATCCGCGAGACCTTCCGTCGTATGGCGATGAACGACGAGGAGACCGTCGCCCTCATCGCCGGTGGCCACACCTTCGGCAAGACCCACGGCGCCGGCCCGGCCGACGCGGTGGGCAACGACCCCGAGGCCGCCTCCATGGAGGAGCAGGGCCTCGGCTGGAAGTCCACCCACGGCACCGGCAAGGGCGGCGACGCCATCACCTCCGGTCTGGAGGTCACCTGGACCGCCACGCCGACCCAGTGGAGCAACGGGTTCTTCAAGAACCTCTTCGAGTACGAGTACGAGCTGACGGAGTCCCCGGCCGGCGCCAAGCAGTGGGTGGCCAAGGACGCCGAGGCGATCATCCCCGACGCGCACGACCCGTCGAAGAAGCGCCTCCCCACGATGCTCACCACCGACCTGTCGCTCCGCTACGACCCGATCTACGCGGAGATCTCGCGCCGCTTCTACGAGAACCCGGACCAGTTCGCGGACGCCTTCGCCCGCGCCTGGTTCAAGCTGACCCACCGTGACATGGGCCCGAAGTCGCTGTACCTCGGCCCGGAGGTCCCGGCGGAGACGCTGATCTGGCAGGACCCGCTGCCGCAGGCCGAGGGCGAGGCCATCGACGCCGCCGACATCGCGGCGCTCAAGGCCAAGCTGCTCGCCTCCGGTCTGACCGTCTCCCAGCTCGTGTCCACCGCGTGGGCGTCGGCCTCCACCTTCCGCGCCAGTGACAAGCGGGGCGGCGCCAACGGCGCCCGTATCCGTCTGGAGCCGCAGCGCGGCTGGGAGGTCAACAACCCGGACGAGCTGCGTCACGTCCTGAGCGTCCTGGAGGGCGTCCAGGCCGAGTTCAACGCCGGCGCCAGGAAGGTCTCCCTGGCCGACCTGATCGTCCTCGGCGGTGCCGCCGCGGTCGAGAAGGCCGCCAAGGACGCCGGCCACGACGTCGAGGTGCCCTTCACCCCGGGCCGCGTGGACGCGACCGAGCAGCACACGGACGTGGAGTCCTTCGCCGCGCTGGAGCCGACGGCCGACGGGTTCCGCAACTACCTGGGCAAGGGCAACCGCCTCCCCGCCGAGTACCTGCTGCTCGACAAGGCGAACCTGCTCTCGCTGAGCGCCCCCGAGATGACGGTCCTCGTCGGTGGTCTGCGTGTCCTGGGCGCCAACCACGCCCAGTCCGCGCACGGCGTCTTCACCGACACCCCGGGCGTGCTCACCAACGACTTCTTCGTCAACCTGCTCGACCTGGGCACGACCTGGAAGTCCACGTCCGCCGACCAGACCCTCTTCGAGGGCCGTGACGCGGACTCCGGCGAGGTCAAGTGGACCGGCACCCGTGCCGACCTCGTCTTCGGCTCCAACTCCGAGCTCCGTGCCCTCGCCGAGGTCTACGCGAGCGACGACGCGAAGGAGAAGTTCGTGAAGGACTTCGTCGCGGCCTGGGCCAAGGTCTCCGACCTGGACCGCTTCGACCTGGTCTGATCGTCTCGATCACGGCGTCCGGGTCGGCCCCTCGTGGGCCGGCCCGGACGTTTTCGCGTTGAATGCCCTGCTCCACGAGATCGTCCGGCTGGGTCACATCGACCGGGACTTCATCGAGGCCCGCACCGTCGGCCACGAGGAGCTGACCGGGCAGGTCGGCGCCTGCACACCCGAGTGGGCCGCGGGTGTCTGTGACGTTCCGGCGGCCCGGATCACCGAGGCCGCGGTCACCGCCCCGGGCGGCGAACGAGGTCACCCTCACCGCCTGGGACCCCGCCTCGAAACAGCCGCTGTTCAAGACGGCCGCCGCGGCCCTGGCGCCGGCCGTCCCCCGGACCACCCCGACGACGTGGGAGCGATGACGAGCTCCTCGACGACCGTGCGAGGCGGGAGCGTGGCGCACAGCAGTACGGCCCGGGCCACGTCCTTGGGCCGCACCATGGCGGCGCGCCGCTCCTCGCTCGGCGGTTGCGGGCGGCTGTCCAGGACCGGGGTGTCGACCTCGCCGGGCAGGATGCAGGTGGCGCGGACCAGGTCGTCCCCGAAGGTGTTGCGCAGATAGGTCATGAAGGAGCGCACGCCCGCCTTGGCCGCGCCGTACGGGGCTCCGCCGAGGGAGGTGGGCCGTATCGCGGCGAGCGAGGAGATCGTTATGATCGAGCCTCCGCCGCGTTCCACCATGTCCGGCAGGACAGCCCGGGTGAGCAGATAGACCCCGGTGAGGTTGACGCCGAGGACGGCGTTCCACTCGTCCTCACCGAGCCGGCGGACATCGCCCTCGTGGCCGGCACCGCCCGCGTTGTTGACGAGGATGTCCACGGGGCCGGCGACCTCCCGGGTCCGCTCGACCAACTCCCGTACGTCGTCGGCCTTGTCCACATGGGCGGGGTGGACGACCGCTCTGCCCCCGGCGCCCTCGACCACGGCGGCGACCTCGGCCAGGAGGTGCGGCCTGCGTCCGACGAGGACCACCGTCGCGCCCTCCTCGGCGAGCATCAGCGCCGTCGCCCGGCCGATGCCGGTTCCGGCTCCGGTGACGAGGGCGGTCCTGCCGTCGAGCAGTCCTGTCCGCCTTCCCTCCGGGTTTCCCATCTCCGTCCGCCTCTCAGCCGTAACTCACCCGCAGCGCTGGGTAGTTCACCGTGAAGGCGGAGCGGGGTCAACGGGCGGGCAGCCGCACGCCCAACTCGGCCGCCGCGGACCGCAGCAGCGGGACCATGGCCACGAGATCGTCCATGGTCCGGCGGAACGCGGGAGCGGCGGTGGAGAGGGCGGCGAAGACCGTGCCGTCGGGCCGCAGGATCGGGACCGCCACGGCGCGCAGGCCGGGGTGGTGCTCCTCGTCGGCGGTGGCGTAACCGAGTTCGGCGGCGCGGGCGACCTGGGCGCGCAGGACGTCGCGGTCGGTAATGCTGTTCGGTCCGTGCGGAGTGAGTTCGACCCAATCCAGGAGGTCGGCGCGTACGTCGCCGGGGGCGAAGGCCATGAGGATCTTGCCCATCGAGGTGCAGTGCAGCGGGCCGTGGCGGCCCGGGTCGCTGCGGACACCGACCGGGAGGGGACCGTCCACATAGTGCACGTACAGATGGCGGGTGCCGTCGAGGACGGACATCAGGGTGGCCTCCTCGGTCTGCCGCGTCACGCGCTGCATCACGGGGAGGGCGGTGCCGGCGAATCCGTACACCTGGCCCGCCTGCTGGCCGAGCCGGAAGAGTTGGAGACCCGGTTTGTAGCGCTTGCCGTCGGGCTCGAACTCCACAAGGCCCTCGCGGCAGAGGGAGTTGACCAGCCGGTGGGCCGTACTGACGGCGACGCCGCTGGCGCGGGCCAGTTCGGACAGGGTGATGCCGTGCGGGTGTTCGCCGACCAGGACGAGCAGCCGGATCGCCCGTCCGACCACATCCGTGGGTACCTCGCTGCCGCTCACAGCGGCAAATTACCACTGGGTGGAAAACCCTCCCACGGTTGACATCGGCTACCCGCCGCACCGACCATGGATTTCCATTGAGCAGATACCTTTCCCATTCAGTGGGAAAATGGGGGCCTAGATGACAAGCCATCCCCTTTTCGACGTCACCGGAAAGGTCGCCCTGGTCACCGGGTCCAGCCGGGGTATCGGCCGGGCGCTGGCGGCGGGGCTGCTGGAGGCCGGCTGCACGGTGGTGCTCAACGGGCGGGACGCCGTCGCCCTGGAGCGCACCCGCGAGGAGCTGGCCGGGACGTTCGGCGAGGCGGTGCTCACGGAGGCCTTCGACGTCACCGACTCCGCCGCGGTGGCCGCCGCCGTCGCCCGGATCGAGGACCGGACCGGACCGATCGACATCCTGGTCAACAACACCGGTGCCCAACACCGAGCCCCTTTCGCCGACTTCACCGACGAGGACTTCCGCGGTCTGCTCGACACCAACCTCACCAGCGCCTTCCTCGTGGGCCGTGAGGTCGCCCGCCGTATGGTGCCCCGGGGCCACGGAAAGATCGTCAACATCTGTTCGCTGCAGAGCGAGGCGGTACGCCCGGGTATCGCGCCCTACGCGGCGACCAAGGGCGGACTGAAGATGCTCACCAAGGGCATGTGCGCCGACCTCGGACCGCACGGCATCCAGGTCAACGGCATCGGACCGGGCTACTTCGAGACTGAGCTGACCTCGGCCCTGGTCGCGGACGAGGAGTTCAGCGCGTGGGTGCGGGGGCGGACCCCGGCCGGCCGCTGGGGCAAGGTCGAGGACCTGGTCGGCACCCTGCTCTTCCTCTCCTCCTCCGCCTCGGACTTCGTCAACGGGCAACTGCTGTACGTCGACGGCGGCATGCTGTCCGTGCTGTGACCGGGCCGGTCCCCCACCCGGCCCTCCCGGGCCGCCCAACAACTTACGGAGTCCCCATGCACGCGTGCGTTGTCCACGGAGCCGGCGATCTCCGCGTCGAGGAGCGGCCCTACGCCGGTCCGGCGCCCGGTGAGGTCGCGGTGGCCGTCGCGCTCGGCGGGATCTGCGGTAGCGATCTGCACTACTACCACCGGGGCCGAGTCGGTGATTTCGCCGTGAGCGAGCCGATGGTGCTCGGCCATGAGGTGGTCGGCCATGTCGCGGCCCTCGGGCCCGGGGTGGAGGGGCCCGCCGCTCCGGCGGTGGGCACGGCCGTCGCGGTCCACCCCGCCACGCCCTGCGGGGTCTGCCCGGAGTGCGCCCACGACCGGCGCAACGTCTGCGCCCACACCCGTTATCTGGGCAGCGCCGCCCACACCCCGCACGTCCAGGGCGGTTTCGCCCAGCTCATCACCGTCCCCGCAGGCCAGATCCGGGCGCTGCCGCCAGGGCTGAGCCTGCGCCGGGCCGTGCTCGCCGAGCCGCTGTCCGTGGCGTTGCACGCGGTGCGCCGGGCGGGCGAGGTGCGGGGCAAGCGCGTGCTGGTGACCGGGGCCGGCCCGATCGGCTGCCTGGTCGTCGCGGCGCTGCGGCACGGCGGCGCCGCCGAGATCGTGGTCAGCGACCTGCACGACGAACCGCTGCGGATCGCCGGCGAGATGGGCGCCACCGCCACCGTGCGGGCGGACCGGCCGGGCGATCCCGCCTGGGCCCGTGTCTTCGACATCGCCGTGGAGGCGTCCGGGGCACCGGCGGGACTGCGCGCCTGCGTGGAGCGGGCGCGACGCGGCGGCACCGTGGTCATGCTCGGGCTGCTGCCGCCCGGCGAGATCGGGCTGTTGGGCAATGTCGCGGTCACCCGTGAGCTCGAACTGCGCGGGTCCTTCCGCTTCGACACCGAGTTCGACGAGGCCCTGTCCCTGCTGGCCCAGGACCTGCACGTCGACCCGGTGGTGACCCACACCTTCCCCCTGGAGCGGGCCGTCGTCGCGTTCGACACCGCTCAGGACCGCACCGTCGCCTCCAAGGTGCTGCTGAACCTGTCCGAGCGGTAGAGAGCGGGGCGTTCCAATCACGCCTCGGCCTCACGATGTCCACCCCGCCTCGGCTTCGCGATGTCCACCCCGCCTCGGCCTCGCGGTTCCATTCCGCCCGCGAATCCCATTTCCCCTCGAAAACACGAGCAGTTAGGCTCCACCAGCGCACGGGGGGCGTGTGCACATCAAAGCGCGGCAAGGTGGGGGAGATGACCGACGCATTGGCCGATTCCAGAGAGGGCGGCAGCACGGGGGCCCAGGTGTTCGCGGCGGTCGCGGCGGTCGGGGCGCTCGTGGGGGGAATGTGGTACCTGCCGGACATCCTGGATCAGACGCCTTCCACCCTGGGGCCAGCCGCCTGCTCGTCCTCGGACGACGCCTCGCCGGCGCCACGGGGCAAGGTCTCCGGTGCCCGGTTGTGCACCGCGCTCAACCGTCCCGACCTGCCGAAGCTCCTCGGCACGCCCACCGAGCAGGCGGTGTCCGCGTCGGGCAGCGAAAGGGAGTCCACCTGGGCCGGCGGCACCAAGACCGTCACCCCTGAGGCGACCGTCGAGCTGCAGACCTACAGCGTGGAACTCTCGGCGTCCCACGACGACCTGCCCGTCGCCGAGATGGCCGAGTACCTGGACCACACCGCCCAGACCAAGACGGTCCTGGGGCACCCGGCGGTCCTCTACTCGGGCCGGACCATCTCCATTTCGTTCCGGCTCGACGGCAGCGACGCCAACTCCGGCCCCGGCGGTGTCGCCCGACGCCTGCTGGTCGCCGGCGACCCGAAGGACAACGGCGACACCTACGAGCTCGTCATCTGGCGCCAGGACGCCCTGACACCCGACGACCAGGCGTTGTTCCGTGTCGCCGAGAAGGTACTGCCGACGCTCCCGGGCTGGAGGTCCGCCGGCTGACGGGTGGGCGACGAGACTCGGCCGGCCGGGACGGGCGACGCGGTGCGTACGGCGATGCCGAAGGCCCCGATCGCGACCGAGCCCCGTCGCGCCGAGCCCCGTCGCGACCGAGGCGGCGCCGCGTCCGGGTGGGCCGCCCTCGAGAGCGCGTCCTCACGGCAAGCGGCCGCGGAGGTTCGATGTCGGTGTTCGGGGTCTTCCGCGCGGGTGTCCGGGGCTGGCGGCACGGAGGGGAAACCAGCAGTAGTGCCGCACGTCACGCCTGAACACGAACACCGCTACGCACCGGGGTTCGATGCCCCCGTCGGCCAGACCAGCGCCTGCGCGACGATGACGCTCTCACCGTTGAAGGTGACGGCGGGGCCTTCGTGCAGCTCGTAGCCGAGGTCCAACGCTTCGCTCACCCGCCGGCAGAACGTGGAGTCGTCCGGGCCGGTCAGAACTCGGTAGAGCGGTAATCCGTCAGGTGGTGTGCTCATGGGAAGCATGATCCCAGACCGTGGTGAACACGGCGCCCGCTCACGGGGTTCCGCTCCTCGATCCGACGGGTCGGCACTGAGCCCCGTCCATCACGACGCCTGCTCGTCGGAATCGTCCTCCCCCCACGCAGCCGCGTGGGGGCCGAACCCGTTCTCGGCCGCCTGGGCGGCCAGGCGGGCGTCGCGTGCCCGCGCCTCCGGGCCGTCCGGCAGGTGATAGTCCGCACCCGCCCGCGCGGAGCCGGCCTGCACCTTCGTGACGGCGGCAAGCCGTCGGCGCACGTACCGGCCGAGGGCGTCGGGTACTCCGGCCGGGTCCACCTCCCGCAGACAGTCGCCGAGCACGGCCGCGTCGACGAACGCCTGTGCCGCGCCCTGGGCCTGGAACGGCACCATCGCGTGAGCGCTGTCGCCCAGCAGGGTCACCCGCCCCACGTTCCACCGGGTGAGCGGTGCCCTGGTGTGGATGCCGTAGCGGAGTACCGTCCCCGTTCGTTCGAGGACGCCGAGCACGCGGGGGTCCCAGCCGTCGAAGGCGCGCAGTTGCTCCTCCGGCTCCGCCCGAGCGGTCCACGACTCCCGTGCCGTCTCCGCCCCGACGACACCCACGACGTTGAGCAGTTCGCCGCGACGCACCCAGTAGTGCACGAAGTGCCGTCCGGGTCCGAGCCAGAGCGCGTACTCGGGCAGGTCCAGGTCGGCCACCTCGTCAGCCCGCACCAGCGCCCGGTAGGCGACGGTTCCGGAGAACAGGGCCTCGTCCGCGCCGAACATCCAGCGGCGGGCCGCCGACCGTATCCCGTCGGCGGCGACGACCAGGTCCGCCTCCAGACACTCACCGCCGGCCGTCGTCACCCGCGCGGACTCCTCGTCCTGCTCGATGCCCACGACGAGGGTGTTCAGCCGCACCGACCCGGGCGGCACCGCGCCGGCGAGCACCTGGTGCAGATCGGCCCGGTGGACCTGGAGGTACGGCGCCCCGAACGCGTCCTCGACCTCGCGGCCCAGCGCGTAACGGCAGATCTCGTTCCCGTCGGACCAGGTACGAAAGCTCAGCCGGGAGGGGTGCCCGGCCTGTGCGGCGACCTCGTCCAGCAGGCCCAGTCGGCGCAGCACACGGGTGGCGTTGGGCGCCAGCTGGATGCCCGCGCCGATCTCGGTGAACCGGGGGGCCTGTTCGACGAGGGTCACCTCGCACCCCGCTCGCCGCAGACTCAGCGTCGCGGCCAGTCCCCCGATACCCGCCCCCACGACGATCGCCCTCATGCCCCCACCTCAGGTCGATGTCTTCACGCTACCGGCCGACACCGACCTGAGGCAGACACGCGACGAGGTGCAGTCGCCGCGCGATGTGGTCCGTCAGCTCGGAGCGGCATGGTCCGATGGCTCAGAGAGGGGTGCGCTCCACCGGGATCCACAGTTCGGCGTCCGCCGTCGTCGCGTCCTGCGACAGCCGCGTCCGCAGGATCTCGGGCCCCGGGCGGCTCCGATACGGGTTGGACGGGAACCACTGGGTGAACACGTCCCGCCACAGATACTGGAGCGCCTGCGGGAACGGCCCGGAGTTCTCGAAGACGGCCCAGGTGCCGGCCGGGACGGTGAGCTCGTCCATGCCCTCGGGGACGGCCGCGCGGGTCACCGCGCCGTGGTAGTAGTCGAGTTCGGTCCCCTCGGCCCGGCTCTCGTCGAGATTGTCGCTGACGGAGACGATCCCCTGCGGCTCCTGGTCGGACAGGCTCTCGATCCGCCGCAGGGTCTCCTGCCCGAGGCCCCGGATGAAGTCGGCGATCGCCGGGTTCATCCCCTCGTGCACGAGGGGGACGCGGGCCTTCCTCCCGACCACACGGAATTCTTCCTTCTCCACGACCCGATAGTGCATGCTGCTGCTCCCTTCGACGACGAGACGGAAGGACATCCGGGGCTGGGAGCGCAGACCGGCACCGGTGCGCCGCGCCTGTGAGGGCCCGACGCCGTGCATGGCGCGGAACGCCCGCGCGAACGCCTCCCCCGAGCCGTAGCCGTAACGCACGGCGATCTCCAGCAGCGTCCGCTCGTCCACCAGCACCTCGGCGCCGGCGACGGTCAGCCGCCGGCGCCGGACGTACTCCGACAGCGGCATGCCCGCCAGTGCGGAGAAGAGCCGCCGCAGGTGGTACTCCGACGTCACCGCGATCCGCGCCAGGTCGGCCACCTCGATCGGCTGATCGAGGTGGCGCTCGATGTGCTCCATGGCCTGGTTGAGCCGCTCCAGCACCCCGGTCTCCTTCCTTTCGATCACCACGTTAGGAAGAGGCCACCTTGCAGCACCCGACATCCTGTGCCCGCTCCGGTCGGGTCGGCCGAGCCGCCGACCGGCCTTTCGACGGTGTGGCCACCGCCTGTGTCTTCGCGTGGGAGGAGCGGGCGAAGGAGTCGTCCGCGTTCATGCTGGACCGCATCACCGAGGAACTCGCGCGCTGACGGAGTGGCTCGGGCACCGGCAGGCATCTCCCCCACCGGTGCCCGAGGGCGTGTCAGGCCAGGGTCACTTCGACCGGCAGTTTCTTGATGCCGTTGACGAAGTTGGAGCGTACGCGCGGGACGTCGCCGACGAGGCGGATGTCGGCGAGGCGCGGGATCAGTTCCTCGAACATGATGCGGATCTCGGTGCGGGCCAGCAGGTTACCGAGGCACAGGTGCGGGCTGCCTTTGCCGAAGGTGACGTGGTCGTTGTCGGCGCGGGCGACGTCGAGGTCGTAGGGGTTGGCGAAGACCTCCTCGTCGCGGTTGCCGGAGGCGTACCACATGACGACCTTGTCGCCCTCCTTGATCTGCTTGCCGCCGAGTTCGACGTCACGGGTGGCGGTGCGGCGGAAGTGGTAGACGGGGGACGCCCAGCGCAGGAACTCCTCGGTCGCCACGGGGATCAGGGAGGGGTCCTCCTGGAGGCGGGCGAGTTGCTCGGGGTGTTGGAGCAGGGCCAGCATCGAGTGGGTGATGGTGTGCCGGGTGGTCTCGTTGCCGGCGACGACCAGCAGCAGGAAGTAGTTGTCGAAGTCCTGTTCCGAGAGCGGGACGCCGTCGCGCGGGGTGGTGTTGACGAGCTTGGAGACCAGGTCGGTGCCGTCGCCGCCGCGCCGCTGCCGGGCCAGTTCGCGGCCGTACTCGAAGACTTCGAGGGAGGCGGGTGAGCGGAAGGGCAGGTGCCGGTACTGCTCGCTCTCCGCGCTGTGCAGCAGGACGTCGGCGTAGTCGGGGTCGGTGTTGCCGATGATGCGGTTGCCCCAGTCGATGAGCCGCTGGTTGTCCTGCGGGGGTACGTCCAGGAGGCGGGCGAGGACGTTGATGGGGAAGTCGGCGGAGACGTCGGCGACGAAGTCGAAGGTGCCCTTGGCGAGGGCCGTGTCGAGGGTGGTGGCGGTCAGGCCGCGCAGGAAGTCCGTGTAGCTGTTGATGACGCTCGCGCCGAACTGGCGCTGGATCACGCTGCGCAGGGCGCGGTGGCGGACGCCGTCCAGTTCCAGGATGGAGGCGCGTTTCTTGATCTGGTCCTCGTCGACCTCTTCGAGGTTGACGAACTTCGTCGAGGTGAAGGTCTCGGCGTCGCGGTCGACGCGGGCGATGTCGGCGTGCCGGGTGACCGCCCAGAAGCCGGAGTTGGGGGCCCCCTCCGGCTGCCAGTGCACCGGGTCCTGGTGGCGCAGGGTGTGGAACATGCGCCAGGGGGTGATGCCGTCGGTGAAGTTGTCGAGGTCGGCGAGGTCCACGGCGTCGAGCGGCAGGGGCTCCTGGACGGCTTCGCGCAGGGAGGCAAGGTGGGCGGAGGTGGTCATGGTGGTGGGTCTCCCGGGCGTCACAGGTGGTAGGCGTACTCGGTGAACTCCCAGTCGGTGACGTGCCGTTGGAAGCGTTCGACCTCGTCGCGCTTGTAGCTGAGGTACGAGGTGGTGAAGTCCTTGCCGAGGATTTCGGTGAGGGCGGTGTCCGCCTCCAGCGCGTCGAGGGCGGCGGACAGGCTCGTCGGGAGCACGGCCGCCCTGGCGGTGTCGTAGCCGTAGCCCTCCAGCGGGGCGGGCGGCTCCTGGCCCGCCCGGATGCCGAGCAGTGCGGCGGCGATCGTGCCCGCGATCAGCAGATAGGGGTTGGCGCTGGCGTCGCCGAGCCGTAGTTCGAGGCGGGCGCCGGAGCCGCGCTCGGGCGGTATGCGGACCATGGCGCTGCGGTTGTCCAGCCCCCAGTCGATCAGCCAGGGCGCGAGGGTGTCGGGGCCGAAGCGTTTGTAGGAGTTGATCGTGGGGTTGGCGAGGGCGGCGAGGGCCGGGGCGTGGGCGAGGACGCCGGCGATGGCGTGGCGGGCGGTGTCGGACAGGCCGTGCCGGCCCGAGGGGTCGTCGAAGGCGTTGTCTCCCCGCTCGTCGTCGCAGGAGAGATGGAGGTGGAAGCCCGAGCCGCCCGCGTCGTTGAAGGGCTTGGCCATGAAGGTGGCGAGTCTGCCCTCCTTGCGGGCGAGTTCCTTGACGGCGGCCTTGAAACGGAAGGAACGGTCGGCGGCCGACAGTGCCTCCGAGTGCGTCAGGTTGATCTCGAACTGGCCGCCGTCGAACTCGTGGTTGCCGTTGGTGACGCCGACGCGCAGGTCACGGAGGTGGCGCAGGGTGCGCAGCAAGTGGTTGTCGGGGTCGGCGCGCAGACCGGCCGTGTAGACGGCACCGGCGGCGCCGGAGTAGCGCTTCCAGCGGCTGGGGGACGCCGGGTCCTCGTCGCACAGGAAGTACTCGAGTTCGGGGCCGACCACCGGGCGCAGTCCCTGCTCGGCACAGCGGGCGAGCACCGAGCGGAGCAGGTCGCGGGGCGATTCGGGGGCGGGTGCCCCGGTGGCCGGGTCGAGGGTCTCGCCGAGGCAGGTGGCGACCCCCGGCTCCCAGGGGAGGGCGACCAGGGTGTCGAGGTCCGGGCGCACGGTGATGTCGGGCAGGCCGGCGTCCAGGCCGCCGGGCACCGGGACGACGTCCCCCTGCGGGGAGGTGTGGTAGACCGCCCGGCAGAAGGCCAGCCCGTGCTCGCACGCCGTCGGCAGGTGGTCGACCAGGACGTCCCGGGCACGGTCGGTGCCGATGAGATCGGGATAGGTCACCCGGACCACGTCGACGCCCTCGGCGGCCAGTCGCTCCTGGTAGTGCCCGACGGCCGGTGTTTCAGATGCGCTCACCGTTGTCTCCTCGGCGGCTGGTGTGAGGCGTCCCCTGAGGACAGGACAGCACCTCAACCCTGTTGTTTGATGCCAAACGATATGAACGGCTCCCGCGGCCCGCAAGAGGCCGGAGTCAAAAATTATCCACCTGGACAGCTATTGACCAGGGGGTGACGGCTTCCTATGTTGTTTGAAGCCAAACGAGCTTCTTTCTCGCATCCATCTCTTCCCACCCCGCCCGACGCCCCTCACTCCACAGGAGGACCGGCCATGAAGGTCGTCGTCGACATGAACAAGTGCCAGGACCACGGTCAGTGTGTCTTCGCCGCCCCCGACGTCTTCCAGCTCGACGAGAACGGGCGTCTGGCCTACGTCAGCGACCCCGACGACGCGCTGCTCGACGAGGTCGAGGAAGCCGCCGACGTCTGTCCGCTCCAGGCCATCCGGATCGAGGGCTGACCCCATGACCGGACGCGTGGTCGTCGCCGGCGCCTCCATGGCCGGCCTGCGCGCCGCCGAGCAACTGCGCGCGGCCGGCTGGACCGGGGCGCTCACCCTCGTCGGCGACGAGCCCCACATGCCCTACAACCGGCCCCCGCTCTCCAAGGAGGTGCTGGCCGGCAAGTCGTCCTTCGAGTCGCTGGCCTTCCGGCCCCGCGCGAGCGTGGCCGACGTGGAATGGCGGCTCAGCACGAAGGTCGTCGCCTCGCGCCTCGCCGAGCGGACCGTCGTACTCGACGACGGGTCGGAGCTGTCGTACGACGGCCTGGTCGTCGCCACCGGAATGCGGCCCCGGCGGCTGGGCTGCCCCGGCCCGCTCGCCGGCCGGCACACCGTCCGCACCCTCGCCGACGCGCGGGGCCTGCGGGAGGAGCTGACGCGGTCCGGTGTCCGGGTGGTCGTGGTCGGCGCCGGTTTCATCGGCTGCGAGGTGGCCGCCACCGCCGTGGGCCTCGGTGTCGCCTCGGTGACCGTCGTCGATCCGCTGCCGCTGCCCATGGTCGGCCCGCTCGGGGAACTCCTCGGGAAGGCGTTGCTGCGACGCCACGAGGAGCGCGGGGTGCGCTTCGCGCTCGGCGCGGGTGTCGCCGGGTTCGAGGGCGAGGACCGGGTCACGGGCGTCGTGCTCGACGACGGGACCGTCCTGCCCGCCGACGTGGTCGTGGAGTGCGTCGGTTCGCTCGCGAACACCGAGTGGCTCGACGGCAACGGCCTCGACCTGACCGACGGGGTGCTCACCGACGCGCACCTACGGGCCGGCGGCCGGCCGGACGTGGTCGCGGTGGGTGATGTCGCCCGTTTCCCCAACGCCCGCTACGACGCCGTACCCCGCCGGGTCGAGCACTGGTGCATCCCCACGGACACCGCCAAGCACGCGGCGAAGGTCCTCACGGGCGCCGAGCCGGCGCCCTTCGCCCCACTGCCCACCTTCTGGAGCGACCAGCACGACTTCCGCCTCCAGTCCTTCGGCGCGCCCGTGCTCGGCAGGGACGACGTACGCGTCCTGGACGGCGATCCGGCCGGGGACGTCCTGGTCGGCTACCACCACGCCGGCCGGCTGGTCGGTGTCGTGGCGCTCGGCGGCCCCGCCACCGCCGCCACAGCGGCCGGCCACCGCGCCGAACTGCTCAAGCAGCCCGCCCTCACCGCGTAAGGAACCGCCTGCTCATGACCAGTGTCCGTGGATACTTCCACCCCAAGACGGCGAGCGGTGCCTCGTCGCTGATCCCGTCCCCGCCGTGGCACTACTCCGGTGACCTGCTCACCGTCGAGTACCGCACGGATCCCGCACGGGTGCGTGAACTGCTCCCGGAGCCCTTGGAGTTGGCTGACGAGGACCCCGGCGCGGTGGCCCTGATCTGGGCCGACTGGCAGTCCTGCTCGGCCTCGGGGGCGGAGCTGCTCGACCCGGTGCTCTCCCAGTACAAGGAGGCCTTCGCGGTCGTCCGCTGCCAGTACAAGGGGCGGACGTACTCGCGGTGCGTCTACATCTGGGTCGACAAGGACTTCGCAATCGCCCGCGGGCTGCACCAGGGGTATCCGAAGAAGCTCGGGTCGATCCATCAGACGCGTCCGCATCCGTACGGGCCCGCTCCCCGGATCGAGGCGGGTTCCCGGTTCGGGGCGACGCTCGCGGCCGCTGACCGGAGGTTGGCGCAGGCGGTGGTGACGTTGCGGGAGCCGTCGGAGACCAACGGGTTCGTGAACGCGCACCCCATGGCTCACCATCGCTGGCTTCCCTCGATCGAGAAGGGGAAGGGGCTGGCGCTGGACGAGCTGATCGAGACGGGGGCGGCGGCCTTCGAGGCCGGGCAGCCATGGGTCGGTGAGGCGTCGTTGGAGTTGTTCGAGGCGCCCACGGAGGAGTTGGCCCGGTTGTCGGTCGAGGAGCCGATCGCCGCGTACTACCGGCAGGTAGGGGTCGTCTGGGACGGCGGGCGCTTGTTGGAGTCGGGGTTGTCGGGAGCGGCTGCCGAGTAAGGCCGTCGTCGAAGCGCGGGTCGTCGTGGGCTGGTCGCGAGTTCCCCGCGCCCCTGGGTGGGTTGGTCTGGCTCTTCTCTGAAAAGGAATCCCTTTCTATGGCTCACAACATCACCGTCGCCGGAGTCTCCGTCGACACCCGGCACTGGATCGGTGGCCAACGCGTCGCCTCCACCGGCACCTTCACCGACGCCTCCCCCATTGACGGCCGGGTTCTCGGCGAGATCTCGCGCGGCGGGTCCGCCGAGGTCGAGGCCGCCGTCGCCGCCGCCCGGGAGGCCTTTCCCTCCTGGGCGGCCACCTCCCGCGCCGAACGCGCCCGCATCCTCCACGCCATCGCCGACGGCGTGGAGAAGCGGCTCGAAGAGCTGGCCATCGTCGAAACCAACGACAACGGCGCTCTGCTGCGCTCCCACCGCCGGGGTGTGATGCCCCGGGTCGCGCACAACTTCCGGTTCTTCGCCGACTGGTTGCTGACACTGGAGCACGAGGCCTTCGAGACCCGTGGGCACGGCAACCGGGTGAGCTGGGACCCCGCGGGCCCGTCCGTGCTGATCACGCCGTGGAACGCGCCGCTGATGCTGGCCACCTGGAAGGTCGCACCGGCGCTGGCGGCCGGGAACACGGTGATCCTGAAGCCCGCCGAGTGGACGCCACTGACCGCGTCGCTGCTGGCGGACATCGCCGACGAGGCGGGACTGCCGCCCGGGGTGCTGAACGTCGTGCAGGGGTACGGGTCGGAGATCGGCGACGCGCTCACCTCGCACCCGGACGTGCGCCGGATCAGCTTCACCGGATCGGTGCCCACGGCCCAGCGGATCGCCGCGTCGGCGGCGCCGAACCTCACCCCGCTCAGCCTCGAACTCGGCGGCAAGTCACCGCTGTTGGTGTTCGCCGACGCCGATCTGGATCTGGCCGTGGATCTCGCGGTGGAGCAGTACGACAACGCCGGGCAGGTGTGTCTCGCGGCGACCCGGTTCCTGGTCGAGGAGTCGGTCGCCGAGGAGTTCACGCGGCGGTTCGTCGAGCGGGCGGGCGCGCTCGTGCAGGGGGACCCGCGCGACGAGGCCACCGACATCGGGCCCAACATCCACCCCCGGCAACTGGAGAAGATCGACGGGTTCGTGCGACGGGCGGTCGCGGCCGGGGCCCGCGCGGTCATCGGCGGGCACCGGAGGGACGGCCAGTACTACGCGCCGACCCTGCTCACCGATGTCGCGCAGGACTCCGAGATCGTCCAGGAAGAGGTCTTCGGGCCGGTTCTGACCCTGCAGACCTTCGGCACCGAGGACGAAGCGATCCGCCTCGCCAACGACACCCGCTTCGGGCTCGCCGCCACCCTCGCCACCGGTGACCCCGAGCGTGCCGAGAGGGTCACCGAGCGGCTCGTCGCGGGCACCGTCTGGGTCAACTGCTTCTTCGTACGCGATCTGCGGGCCCCCTTCGGCGGCTCCCGGCACTCCGGGGTCGGCCGCGAGGGCGGCACCTGGAGCTTCGACTTCTACTGCGACCTCAAGAACACCGTCACCGCACCGGGAGGGTGGAAGTCCCATGGGTGAGATCGTCGGGGCGGGGCTCCTCGCCCATGTCCCCACCATCGTCCTGCCGGAGGCCGACCGGCGTGAACTCAACGAGGGCAAGGAGATCACCCTCGTCACCGGCCTCCGCCAACTCCGTGAAGACGTCTTCGAGCGCGACGGAGCCGACGACTACGACACGGTCGTCGTCCTCGACTCGCACTGGGCGACGACGGTCGAGTTCGTCGTCACGGCGCAGACGCGCCGCGCCGGGCTCTTCACCTCCGAGGAGTTGCCGCGCGGGATGTGCCGGATGCCGTACGACTTCCCCGGCGATCCCGAACTCGCCCGGAACATCGAGAGTTTCGCGGACAAGCACGGCACCTGGATCACCGCGATCGAAGACGAGTACCTGCCGATCTACTACGCCACCATCAACCTCTGGAAGTACCTCGGCGAGGGTCTGCCCGACAAGCGGTGGGTGACCATCGGCGTGTGCCAGACCGGTGACATGGAGGACCACCTGCGGCTGGGGCGCGCGCTCGCCGACGGTATCGCCGCCACACCGGGGCGGCGGGTGCTGCTGATCGCCTCAGGCGCGCTGTCGCACACCTTCTGGCCGCTGCGTGAACTACGCGACCACGAGGCCAGCGATCCGGCGCACATCTTCACGCCGGAGGCCCGCGCGGCCGACCAGGAGCGGATCGCCTGGTTCAAGGAGGGCCGGCACGACAAGGTCCTCGACACGATGGAGGACTTCTGGAAGTACAAGCCGGAGGCCAAGTTCTTCCACTATCTGATGATGGCCGGCGCCCTCGGCGAGCAGGCGTGTGTCGCGAAGGCCCGCCAGTACGGCGAGTACGAGAACTCCATCGGCACCGGACAGGTCCATCTGTGGTTCGACCGCCCGTCCGACGGCTGGACCGGCGACGCCGGTACCCGCACACCCTCGACCATCGCCCCGCGCGACCCCGACACCGGCTCCTAGGAGACCCGCCATGCCCGAGTACCGCCGCATCCTGCTGGACGGGGCCGCCGTCCAGGTCACCGTCGACGGTGACGAACTGGTCGCCGGCGACGGCCGCCGCGTCAAGATCGACGAGGCCCGTCACCTGCCGCCGGCCGTGCCGTCCAAGGTGATCGCCGTCCACCTCAACCACCGCAGCCGGGTCGACGAGTTCCAGATCGAACTGCCCGAGACCCCGACCTACTTCCACAAGCCGACCTCCTCCCTCAACTCCCACCAGGGCGCCATCGTCCGCCCGGAGGGCTGCAAGTGGCTCAACTACGAGGGCGAGGTCGCCATCGTCATCGGGAGGACCGCGCGCAACATCTCCCCGGCCGAGGCGGGCGAGTACATCGCCGGCTACACGATCGCCAACGACTACGGGCTGCACGACTTCCGTGACACCGACGCCGGTTCGATGCTCCGGGTGAAGGGCTCCGACACCCTCTGCCCGCTCGGTCCGGGTCTGGTCACCGACTGGGACTTCCACGGCAAGCGGCTGCGGACGTATGTCAACGGCGAGGTCGTCCAGGACGGTTCGACGGACGAGATGAAGTGGGACATGCACTATCTCGTCGCCGACATCGCCCGCACCATCACGCTGTACCCGGGCGACGTCCTGCTCTCCGGCACCCCGGCCAACTCCCGGCCCGTACAGCCCGGTGACGTCGTCGAGGTGGAGGTGGAGGGCCTCGGCCGGCTCACCAACCACATCGTCACCGGCCCCACCCCCGTGCGCGACGACGTGGGCGCCCAGCCCACCGAGTCGGAGGAGGTGCTGTCCACGGCACTCGGCGGCGACTGGGAGTTCCGGGGCGTCCGCCCGCCCAAGAGGTGACGTCCTGGTGCGAAGGCGGGCAGGTAGGGTCACCGGCATGACCGACTCCGTCGACGCCGCCTCCCAGAGCCGGCGGCCGCGCAAGCGCCTGCAGTACGGCGAGGGCCGCGAGGCCCTGCTCAACGCCGCCGTACGCGTGGTGGCGCGGGGCGGCTTGCGCAGGCTCACCTATCGGGCCGTCGCGGAGGAGGCGGGGGTCACCCATGGGCTGGTCGTGCACCACTTCGGTTCGCGCGACGCCCTGATCGAGGAGGCCCTCGCCCACACCATCCGCACCTCGCTGAGCACGAGTTCCCTCGAACCGGGCACCGGCAGGGTCTCGGACTTCTCCACCGGGCTGTCCGAGATGGTCACCGCGGACCCGGACACCCAGGCGTTCCAGTACGAGCTGCTGTTGGAGTCCCGCCGCCGGCCGGAGCTGCTGCCGCAGATCCGTGAGCTGTACGACGAGTACTTCGACGCAGCCCAGCGCGAGCTGGGCCGTATGCTCCCGGCCGGCGCGGACAGGGCGCTGACCCGGCTGGTCTTCGCCGCGCTCGACGGGCTGGTGCTGCACCAGCTCGTCCTCGGTGAGCCCGAGGTCACGGAGGCCGCACTGGAGGAGCTGCGCTCCTTGCTGAGGCTTCTCCACGCCGACGGCGACATCCCGGGGTAACGCCCGACCCGAGTGCTTCCAGGCCCCGGACGCCCGGTGTCCAGGGCTTCGGCCGTGGTGCGCCCACGGGCATCCACCCCTCGCCTCACACCGGGCGGAAAACTCCGCCCACCCCCTTGCCAAACGGATAGTTCAAGCCCACCATGAGGCAACTCGTTTGGGTCGAAACGAAGCGCTCTCCCGGGTTCCTCCGCTCTCCCCTCCTCCGTCCTCCCTCCCCCTCTCCCCGCCCATCGCCCTCCCCTTCTCGTTTCTCCCTCCTCCCTCCCCTGCTCCCTCCCCTCATCCATCCCTTCCCGTCCCCGACAGGTGATCCGAGTGGACAGTCAGACGGCGGTCGCCCCGCACAGCACCCAAGATCCATCCACCGCAGGCAGGCTCAAGCCCGACTCCCTGGGCGTCCTGGGCATCCTCTTCTTCGTCCTTTCCGCCCAGGCACCACTGACCGGCATCGCCGGCGCCGTTCCCATCGCCGTCGTCATCGGCAACGGGGCCGGCGCCCCCGCCGCGTATCTCGCCGCCGGCCTCGTGGTCCTGCTGTTCTCCATCGGCTTCGTCGCCATGGGCCGGCACGTCGTGGACGCCGGCGCCTTCTACACCTACATCGGCAAGGGGCTGGGCCGCTCGGCCGGCTCCGGCAGCGCGGGCGTCGCGCTCTTCGCCTACTGCGCGATCCAGGCCGCCATGTACGGGCTGTACGGCGCGACGGTGAGCGGTCTGGTCGAGCACTACGGAGACGTGCGCATCGCGTGGTGGATCTGGGCCCTGGTGACCATGGTCGTCGTCCAGGTCCTCGGCGCCGCCGGCATCGAGATGGGCGCCAAGGTCCTGGCCGTGTTCGTGCTGGCGGAGTTCAGCATCCTGATCGCCTTCGCCCTGGTGACCTTCTTCAAGGGCGGCGGCCCGGAAGGGCTCGGCTTCACCGACAGCTTCTCACCGGACGCGGCGCTCCAGGGGGCTCCGGGAGTGGCGCTGATGTTCGCCGTGGCGTCGATGTTCGGCTTCGAGGCGACCGCGATCTACGGCGAGGAGGCGCGGGAGCCCAGAAAGACCGTGCCGCGCGCCACCTATCTGTCGGTCGGGGTGGTCACCTGCTTCTTCGCCTTCACCTCCTGGATGCTGGTCTCCGCACACGGGGCGTCCCGGGCGACGGCGGAAGCGGGCAAGGCGCTGGAGAGCGGCGATGCCGCGTCCTGGGTCTTCGCTCCCATCGCCGCGCAGTTCGGCGCGTGGACCGGCGATGTGCTGCCCGTCCTGCTGGCCACCTCACTGTTTGCGGGCATCCTCGCGTTCCACAACTCCGCCAACCGCTACCTGTTCTCCCTGGGCCGCGAAGGTCTGCTGCCGCGGGGCCTGACCACACTCAACCGGCGCCACTCCCCCTGGGCGGCCGGCATCGTCCAGACGGTGATCGCGGCGGCCCTGGTCCTGCCGTTCGCGCTGCTCGGCAAGGACCCGGTGCTGACGCTCTTCTCCTGGTTCAGCGGAGTCGCCGTGCTGGCGATCATGCTGCTCTACTTCCTGACCTCGGTCTCCGTGGTCGTCTTCTTCCGCCGCTCCCGTGCCGACACACGTCCCTGGAACACGCTGATCGCCCCGGTCCTGGGCGCGCTCGGCATCGCCTGGGCGATCTGGCTGATCATCGAGAACTTCACCACCCTCATCGGCGGCGACGCGACCACCGCGATGTGGCTCCAACTCACGGTTCCGGTGGTGCTGGTCCTGGGGCTGGTCGTGGCACTGCTGACCCGGCGCCGCGGTGTCACGGACTGACCTCGACGTTCCGCCCACCGCCGACGGCGACACCGCTCGCCGCGCCCCCGCCGACGGCGGCGCCTCCCCCGGGTGCCGCCGTCGGCCCACGCACTCCCATCGACCCACGCACTCCCATCGATCCGTGCCCTCCCATCGCCCGTGTCCTCCCATCGACCTGGGCCCTCCCGTCAACCCGTGACCTCCCATCGATTCGCCCCCTCCCCCCATCACCCCTTGTCCTCCCATCGATTCGCCGCTCGGGAAGACCAGAAAGAGGAGAGCTGATGCCGGCCCTCGCCCACCACGACCTGCCGCGTCGCGCCAAGGAGCTGGACCTGCCCACCGTGCACCACATCGACGGGGTGGACGAGCCGGGCGGCGGTGCCGCGTTCGCGGTCGTCTCACCCCGTGACGGTCAGGTGCTCGTCGAGGTGGCCGACGCCCGGGCCGCCGAGGTCGACCTTGCCGTGGCCGCCGCCCGCCGGGCCTTCGACTCCGGCCCCTGGCCCCGCCTGGCGCCCGCCGAACGCGGCCGGATCCTGCTGCGGATCGCCGAACTGCTCGAAGAGCGGCGCCAGGAGCTGGCCCTGACCATCACCCTGGAGATGGGTAAGCCGTTCACGGAGGCGTACGACATCGAGCTGCGTGCCGCGATCAACACGTTCCGCTGGTACGGGCAACTCGCCGACAAACTCACCGACGAGTCGCCGCACACCGCGCCGGACGCGCTCGCCCTGGTCACCCGCGAGCCGGCCGGTGTCGTCGGCGCGGTCGTGCCGTGGAACTTCCCGCTGACCCTGGCGAGTTGGAAGGTCGCCCCGGCTCTGGCGGCCGGCTGCACCGTGGTGCTGAAGCCGTCGGAGAACTCCCCGCTGTCCGCCCTGTCGCTCGGCCGGATCGCCACCGAGGCCGGGCTGCCGCCGGGTGTGCTCAACGTCGTGACCGGTGACGGGCCGGTGGCCGGGCGGGCGATCGGACTGCACCCCGATGTGGACGTCCTGGCGTTCACCGGGTCCACGGCGGTCGGCCGCCACTTCCTGCGCTACGCCGCAGACTCCAATCTCAAGCGCGTCTGGCTGGAGCTGGGCGGCAAGTCGCCGAACATCATCCTTCCCGACGCCCCCGACCTGGAGAAGGCCGCCGCCACCGCCGCCTGGGGCATCTTCTTCAACCAGGGCGAGATGTGCACGGCCCCCTCCCGGCTCCTGGTGCACTCCTCCGTCGCCGAACGCGTCACCGAGGCGATCGTCGCCCGTGCCCGGGAGCTGCGCGTCGGCGACCCCCTGGACCCGGCCACCGAGATGGGGGCGCTGGTCGGCGAGGGCCACCTCGAACGCGTCCTCGGGCATGTCTCCACGGGCCTCCACGAGGGTGCCCGGCTACGGACCGGCGGCGAGCGCACACTGGCCGACACGGGCGGCAGCTATCTGCGGCCGACCGTCTTCGACGGGGTGGCCCCCGGTATGCGGCTGGCCCGGGAGGAGATCTTCGGCCCCGTCCTGTCCGTGCTCACCTTCAACGACCTCGACGAGGCGGTACGGCTCGCCAACGCCACCGAGTACGGGCTGGCCGCCGGGCTGTGGACCTCCGACCTGTCCACCGCGCACAAGGTCTCACGGGCGCTCAGGGCGGGAACGGTCTGGATCAACTGCTACGAGGAGGGCGACCTGACCGTCCCCTTCGGGGGCATGAAGCAGTCCGGCAACGGTCGCGACAAGTCCGCCCACGCCCTGGAGAAGTACACCGAACTCAAGACCACGTGGATCCAGCTGTGACAACGCCCGTGCGACCGCTGATCGCCGTCCCCGCCCGCTTCTCCGCCACGGCCTCCGCGCTGCGGTACGCCGCCGAGGTCACCGCCCGTGCCCTGGTCGAGGCGGTGTGGCGGGCGGGCGGCGAGCCGGTGACGATCCACCCCGCCGCCGGAGACGTCGCGGCCCGCCTCGCCCGCTTCGACGGCGTCCTCCTCCCAGGCGGCGGAGACCTCGCCCCGCACCGCTACGGCGCCACCGACACCCACGCCAGCGTCTACGACGTGGACGACGTCCAGGACGCCTTCGACCTCGAAGTCGCCCGTGCCGCGCTGTCCTCGGGAATCCCCATGCTGGCGATCTGCCGCGGCCTCCAGGTCGTCGACGTCGCCCTCGGCGGCACCCTGGAGCAGGACATGGGCGGCCCCGACCGGGCACACCGGCACATCGTCCACCCGGTGGCGATCCGTCGGGGCACGCTGCTAGAGCAGGCCACCGGCGCCCAGAAGATGGAGGCCTCCTGTTACCACCACCAGCGGGTGGACCGCCTCGGCGCGGGCCTGGAGATCACCGCACGGGCCGCCGACGGCACCCCGGAAGGACTCGAACTCCCCGGAGCGGCCGGATGGTTCACCGCGGTCCAGTGGCACCCCGAGGACACCGCCCACCAGGACCCCGCACAGCAGGGCCTCTTCGACGCCCTCGTACGAGCGGCCCGGGAGACGGTCGGCGCGTCCCGCAGGTGATGTCGCGGAAGCGGTTCCCGACCAGCGGACCAACAGCACGATGCCGGAGCCGAGGCATCGTCCGTCGGCGGCGGGTCGAGGACGTGGGCGGCAACTCGCCGCCGACGAAGCCGGAGGAGAGGACGACCTGCTCGTACAGCGATTCGTTCGGCTGCAGCGAATCGGTAGGCGCCCTCGCGGTCGCGGTCGGTGTCTGCAGCCGAGTGCGCACGTCCGGCTCGTCGAGGACGACATCCCCGTCCACGGCGACCACGATGTGCTGGCCCTCGAAGCGTTCCTCCAGCGCGACGACCAGCTCCCGCACGGCTCCGCCTTCCTCCGTCGGCTCGCCCTCCGGGTCCGTCGCGGCCATACTCGCGCGCCCCGATGACGGCGGCAACCTGCGTCGCCGTCATCGGGCGGTGCCGCCGTCGGCCGCGGCCGAGTGACCCTCGGGGGGGCCGGGTCAGACACGGCCCCGGAGGTCAGGATCGGGGCGCGCGTCACCGTCGGTCGTACGGCCCGTGGCGGCAGTGGCGGATGCGTGGGCCGTTTCTTCGGAGGTGTCGAGGCTGGTACGCAGGACGACCGGCTTCAGCAGGACCGCCGCGACGATGCCGAGGGCGGCGACACAGGCGGCGATGGCGAAGATGTCCCCCGTGGCGGACCCGTAGGCGACGCTCGCGCTCTGGTGGTCCTGTGTCATGCGCTCGGTGACCTGACGGTTCAGCACGGCGCCGAGCACGGTGACGCCGCACGTGCCACCCAGGGAGCG
Organism: Streptomyces sp. NPDC012510; assembly: GCF_042955065.1. Lineage (NCBI taxonomy): Bacteria > Bacillati > Actinomycetota > Actinomycetes > Kitasatosporales > Streptomycetaceae > Streptomyces > Streptomyces sp. NPDC012510. The sequence continues at coordinate 42,371 of NZ_JBIBEN010000009.1, read as the reverse complement.
GAAGAAGGTGACCGTGGAACTGGCCGAGCCGATGTCCCGCAGCGGGACGGAGTTCTGCACGACGAGGATGAAGTTCTGGAGGGTCATTCCGATGCCGGCGCCGACGCACAGCATGGCGACGCCCATGAACGTCAGCGAGGTCGTGTGACTGACGGTCCCCAGGCCGGCGAACCCGACCGTGAGCAGGACGGTTCCGGTGAGCAGGAACGGCTTCAGCTTCCCCGTCCTGCTGAGGAGCCGGCCCGCGAGCACGGAGGAGACCAGCAGACCGCCCATCATCGGGATGGTCAGCACGCCCGCCCGGGTGGCCGAGTGACCGCGGCTGGTCTGGAAGTACTGGCTGAGATAGACCGAGGCCGAGAACATGGCCGTACCGGCGGCGAGACTTCCGAGGATGGCGAGCACGGTCGTGCGCTGTTTGACGATGTGCAGCGGCACAATGGGCTCGGTCGCGCGTGTCTCGACCCACAGGGCGACGGACAGCAGGCCCGCCGCCCCTCCGACCATGGCCGCCGTCTGCCAGGACGCCCAGGCGAAGGACCCACCGACGAACGAGACCCAGATGAGCAGCACGCTGACGCCCGAGGTGATCAGGCTCGCACCCAGGTAGTCGATCTTGACGTTGTCACGCCGGACGAACGGCAGGCGCAGCGTCCGCTGGAGCAGGACCAGCGCGGCGACGGCGACCGGGACGCTGATGAGGAAGCACCATCGCCAGCCCAGCCACGAGGTGTCCACGAGGAGGCCGCCGAGCAGCGGACCACCGATGGTCGACAGGGCGGTGACGCCGCTGAGGTAACCTCCGTACCTGCCTCGTTCGCGCGGTGGGATCATCGCCGCGATGGCGATCTGGACCAGGGCCTGGACGCCGCCCACGCCCACCCCCTGGACGGCGCGCGCGGCGATGAGCTGCCCCGGAGACTGGCTCAGTCCCGCCGCCACCGACCCCAGGACGAACACGGCGACGGCGGTCCGCACGAGCGTCTTCTTGCTGAACAGGTCGGACAGCTTCCCCCAGATCGGGGTGGTGGCGGTCGCGGTCAGCAGGGTCGCGGTGACGATCCAGGTGTACTGCGTCGGCGAGCCGTCCAGCGCATGGACCATCTTGGGCAGCGCGTTGGAGACGACGGTGCTGCTGAGCGTCGACACGAAGAGCGCGATGAGCAGGCCGCTGAGGGCCACCAGGACCTGCCGTCGAGCCTCGGGCGGCGGGTCCTCGGTGCCGGTGTCGTTCACTGCGGCTGTGCTCATCGCGCGGGCTCCAGGGACGGTCGGAGAGGAGAGGACGGACTGCGCCCGGACCGGCGACGGTCCGTGCCCACACGATCACGGTGCGGACTCCTCGCCCTCTCTGCAACAGGGAGATCCCCCTGTCCCGGGATCCGGCGATCGGGCGGAACAGCGCGGGGACGGCCCGGCAGGACGTCGGTCGGTGGCAGAGCCCGGCCACCGGAACCTGATCCCCGGCTCGATGTCAGTGGTGGGTGGCAGCATCGGTCGTATGACGGACACCACGGCATTCGACTGGCGATCGTTCCTGCTCAGGTGGAGCGGGGAGTGGGCGGATTCCCTGCCGGAGGACGAGCCGCAGAGCGAGGGCGACGAGGCCGCGCAACGGGCGCGGTGGCTGGGCTTCCCGCCCGCGTCCGAGGAGCGGATCGCAGCCATGGAGGATCGGCTGGGCCGACGGATGCCTCCGTCGTACCGGGAGTTCCTCAAGGTCAGCGACGGGTGGCGCAACGCGGGCGGCTTCGTGTGGCTGTTGGCGGGAACCGAGGGCGCGCGCTGGCACAACGACGCGTCAGGGCTCGCGGACATCTTCGAGGAGTACCTGGACGAGGACGCCGGGCCCGAGGAGCGGCGGGAGGTGGACGTCTGGCGGCGCGGACTGCAGATCGACGTCGAGTCGGACGGCACCCATGTCCTCCTCCATCCCGGGGACGTGGACGAGGACGGTGAGTGGGCCGTGTACACCTGGGCGAGCTGGCGTGCCGCGCCACCCGAGCGGCACGCCGACTTCCTCACGTTCATGCGGGACATGCACCGGGAGTTCCACAGCCTGCGGTCGCACCCGGGCGACGGGGAGCCGGTGTTCGCCAACGACACCACACGAGAGTTGGACGCCCTGGTGGAGGCAACCCGGCGGGAGGCACTGCGCGGTGACTGGGAAAAGGCCCACAAGGCACTGGACGAGGCCAAGGGGTACGGCAGGCCACGGGCCGCGGGCCTGAGCGACCAGATACGCCGTCTGCTCGGAGAGACCCACATGGTGTACTTCGACGGACTGGCGACGGACCCTCGGTACGCAGCCGAGCTGCTGCCACCGCTGGTCGCCGAGCACGCGGCACGCTCCCGCCGGGACGATTCCACTCTGAGGTTCCATCTCCGGGGCGCCGACCAGGATTCGATGTCGCTGGCCCGAGCGACGCTGGAGCGGGTGCGCAACGGCACGTACCGGTACACGGCCGCCGGACCGTTCGGTGAAGCGGTCGAGCGGGCGCGGGAGTCGGCGCGGTGGGGAGACACCGACGGGGCATGGCGGACGCTGATGGATGCCCTGCCCCAGTGGGAGCCGCTGGGACCGTACCAACTGGCGCCGCTGGGGTGGGTGGCCGACCCCGTCCTCGGACCGCTGCTGACCCCGGAGCGGGGTCGTGAGCTGTTGTCCACTCCACGGGCCGGGGAGACGGGTGAGGCACCGAGGCCGACGGCCGCGCTCGACCCGGGCGACCTGGCGTGGCTCGCGGAGCCGGACCCGGGCAACAACCGCACGTCCTACCGGTTCGTCCTGGTGGAGGGGGTGGAGCCGGAAAACCTGCCCGGGCGTCTCGCAGACGGTGGCGGGAAGGGGGCCGGAGGCGGGGACGGGGCCTGGGCCGGGGGCAGGGACGACGGCGTACTGAACGAACCCATGACCCACTGGGAAGCGCGCCACCGTTCGCTGCAGAACCGGATGGAGTTCCCGTCCTACGACGACAGGGCTCTCATGGCGGTCGGCCGGGCGGGCACCGGTTGGAGCTTCGCCTTCGACAGCGATCCCGCCCCGTTCGACCAGCGGCGCTTCCTCTCCCCGGCCGTGGCCGCCAGCGCCGGCACCCGTGCGGTGGTGGTGTGGAACGGCCTGCGGGCAGAGCACCGTGAGCCCTTCTTCCACCTTTCGGTTGCGCGAGACGGTACCGAGCAGTACGCGTTCACCTACGTGGACGGCGAGATCCGGCGGAGCGGGGAGATACCGCAGACGCTGGATCCGGGCCCGCTCTTCGGCACCCCGCAGGACGGGGCGGACCAGGAACGGTCGCTGCTGGAAGCGGTGACCGGGGAGTTCGGCGTGCGCCTGCCGCGTCATGCCCTGGTGCACGGTCGACTGCACACCTTCACCACGCGTTCCTGGACGCGTCCGCCGGGGGACGGCGAGACGTACTCGGTGAGCCGATGGGAGTGGGTACGGGAGCGTCCGGCGGACAGCCGACGGACCGGAGACGACGGGGCGGGGAGAAGCTAGTGCCGAATGCGCGTGTGGCGGCAGAGGTCGGCGTGACGGTCTCGACGGTGAGGAAGTGGCGCGGGAAGTTCGCCGCTGAGCGGCTGGCCGGGCTTGAAGAGGCCGCCCGAACGGCCGACCGAAGGCTGACCTGGTCCTGAGCGAGGCTGAGCGGGATCAGCTCACCCGGTGGGCGAGGCGGGCGAAGACCGCCCAGTACCTGGTGTTGCGCACGGTGAGCGTCGACGGCAGGCTGCCTCGACCTGCCGGTTCAGGACGTCGAGGGGGACGCCGGGGTCGGAGCCGAAGCACCGACTCCCGGGGCGCGCAGCACGCATCCCGTACCCCGGGCTGCCCCTGATCAGGTGTGGGACAACGCGAAGGAGACCAGGAAACCGCTGACCGTGACCAGTCCGATCGCCAGGTGGGCTTCCTCGAACGCCTCGGGGATCATCGTGTCGGCGATCATGGCCAGGATGGCGCCGGCTGCCACGGCGGTCACGGCGGCGACCACAGCCGGTGAGAAGCTACCGACCACGGTGTAGCCGAGCACCGCGGAGACGGTGCTCGCGCCGGCGATCGCTCCCCAGACGCCGAAGACGTAGCCCTTGGTGCGGCCGGCCTTCTTCATCCCGGCCGAGCTGGACAGTCCCTCGGGGACGTTGCTGATGAACACCGCCGCCACCGTGACGAGGCTGACGGCCCCGCCGTCCAACAGGCTGACGCCGATCACCGCCGACTCGGGTACACCGTCCAGCAGCGCCCCCAACGCCAGGGCCAGCCCCGAGCCGCTGTGCGCCTCCTCGGACGGCTGGGCCTGACCGGCATGAAGACCGGATCGCTTGCGATGGCGCGCACCACGGCGGATCAGCCACACATTGCCGAGTGTGTAGGCCCCTGCCCCGGCCAGCGTTCCCACGGCCGCGGGGCCCAGACCACCTTCGTCATAGGCCTCCTCGACCAACTCGAAGGAGACAGCCGACAGCAACACCCCGGCGCCGAAGGCCATCACCAGTGCGATGACCTTCTGCGGCACCCGCAGCCCGTAGCCGAACACCGCCCCCAACAGCAGCGCCGAGCCTGCCAGCAATCCCCAACCACCTGCCTGCACCACCTCGGACATGGTGCACCGACTACCCGCGCGGGCCACGATGACTCCAGCCGGCGCCGGCGTGACGCCGACAGCCGCCCGCGGCAACTCGGAAGTGGACTTCTGGGCGGAAAAGAAGCCTCCGGTCGCACGTTCGTCATGCGCGGGTGCCCTGCGTGTTTCGTAGCGGTGCCGTCTGCGGTGCGCGACCATACGGACGCCGACTTCACATTCATCGGCATGGTGCGTGGAATCACCGAGACAGAAAGTAGGACGACGTGTCCGGCAGCGAAAGCGAAAACCCGGCAATCGCCTCCCCGACCCCCACGCCGACTCGGCCCAGGACGAACCGGGACTGGTGGCCGAATCAACTGGACCTGCAAATTCTTCACCAACACTCGTCCCGCTCCAATCCGATGGACGAGGACTTCGACTACCCACGCGAGTTCGCCACCCTCGACCTCGACACACTGAAGCAGGACGTCATCGACGTGATGACCACGTCGAAGGACTGGTGGCCTGCCGACTACGGCCACTACGGGCCGCTCTTCATCCGCATGAGCTGGCACGCAGCGGGCACCTACCGTGTCGCCGACGGCCGGGGCGGCGGCGGCAGGGGCGCTCAGCGCTTCGCCCCCCTCAACAGTTGGCCGGACAACGCGAGCCTCGACAAGGCGCGCCGTTTGCTGTGGCCGGTCAAACAGAAGTACGGACAGAAAATCTCCTGGGCCGACCTTCTGGTTTTCGCCGGTAACTGTGCCATGGAATCCATGGGGTTCAAGACGTTCGGGTTCGGATTCGGCCGAGAGGACATCTGGGAACCCGAGGAAATCTTCTGGGGGCCCGAGGACATCTGGCTCGGAGATGAGCGTTACAGCGGCGACAGGGAACTCGCCGCTCCCTTCGGCGCCGTGCAGATGGGACTCATCTACGTCAATCCGGAAGGACCCAACGGCAACCCGGACCCGATGGCCGCCGCCCGGGACATTCGCGAGACGTTCGGGCGCATGGCGATGAACGACGAGGAGACGGTCGCGCTCATCGTCGGCGGCCACACGTTCGGCAAGTGTCACGGTGCGGTCGATCCCGCGCACATCGGCCCGGAACCCGAGGCCGCACCCGTCGAGCAGCAGGGTCTCGGCTGGCGCAACACGTACGGCAGCGGCAAGGGCGCCGACGCGCTCACCAGTGGGCTCGAAGGCGCGTGGACCTCCGCGCCGACCCGTTGGGACAACGGGTACCTGGACAACCTGTTCGGGTACGAATGGGAGCTGACGACCAGCCCCGCCGGTGCCAAGCAGTGGACTCCCGTGGATCCTTCGGCCAAGGGCACGGTGCCCGACGCCCATGATCCGTCGAGGAGGCACGCTCCCATGATGCTGACGACGGACCTCGCGCTGAGGCTGGATCCGATCTACGGCCCGATCTCGAAGGGCTTCCACGAGAACCCGGACCGTCTCGCCGAAGCCTTCGCCAAGGCCTGGTACAAGCTGTTGCACCGCGACATGGGCCCCGTGACGCGCTACCTCGGCCCGTGGGTTCCCGAGCCGCAGGTATGGCAGGACCCCGTCCCCGAGGTCGATCACCCACTCGTGGTGGACGAGGACATCGCCGCTCTCAAGAGCACGATCCTCGCCTCGGGACTGTCCGTCTCCCAACTGGTCACGACCGCTTGGGCGTCCGCGGCGAGCTTCCGCGGCACCGACAAGCGCGGCGGGGCCAACGGGGCACGGATCCGGCTCGCGCCGCAACGGGACTGGGAGGTCAACCACCTGCCTGAGGTGGCCGAAGTGCTGCAGCAGCTGGAACGGATCCGGCAGGACTTCAACCACTCACATGCCGGCGGCGCCAGGGTCTCGCTCGCCGACCTGATCGTCCTGGGCGGGTGCGCGGCCGTCGAGCAGGCCGCGAAGAACGCCGGTCACGACATCACGGTCCCGTTCGCACCGGGGCGCACCGACGCCTCGCAGGAACAGACCGACGCGGAGTCGTTCGCCATGCTCGAACCCAGGGCCGACGGGTTCAGGAACTACCTCCGGGCGGGAGAGAAGCTGTCGCCGGAGACACTCCTGCTGGACCGCGCCAACCTGTTGACGCTGACCGCTCCCGAGATGACCGTGCTGATCGGCGGCATGCGGATCCTGGACACCGGTTACAAGCGATCCCCGCACGGCGTCTTCACCCACCGGCCGGAGACATTGACCAACGACTTCTTCGTCAACCTGCTCGACATGAGCACGGAGTGGAAGGCGTCGGCCTCGGACGAGAACGTGTTCGAGGGCCGGGACAGCGCCACGGGCGAACTCAGGTGGACCGCCACCGCGGTCGACCTCGTCTTCGGCGCACACTCCCAGCTCCGGGCCGTGTCGGAGGTCTACGCGGCCAAGGACGCGGGGCACAAGTTCGTGCGTGACTTCGTGTCCGCCTGGGACAAGGTGATGAACCTCGATCGGTTCGACCTCTCCTGACCGATGTCCGGGCCGGGGCAGTGACGCTGATCGCTCGCAGCTCCCCCGGCGCTTCCACGGGGGGGCACGCGCACCTCACCCACAGCACGCGTGCCCGTCGACCCGGGCGCCGGCCGGAGAGCGCGATATCCGGGCGATCTCCGACCAGCCCCGGTCGTCAGTTCTCCTGGAGCACGGAGAGCACGTTCCCGGCGGGGTCGGTGAACCACGCGATCGCCGCAGGCCCGCCGTCACCGCCCCGGACGATGCCCCTCTCGTCGTGCTCGAATCCGGGATAGCGCTCAAGGGTCACGCCGTGGCCCTCCAGTTCGTCGACGGCGGCCTCGATGTCGTCCACGGGGAAGTTGAGGATCGTGAACGTCGCGGGCGTGTGCGTCTCCTTCGGGTAGACGAAGACCCGCGCGCCGCTGCCGAGGGTGAGGGTCAGCATCCGCATGTCCCCCTCCCCGGTCTCCTCCGCCTGGAGACCTAGAGTCTCACCGTAGAACCGGTGGGCCTCGCCCAGGTCGTCGACCGCGAAGCCACTGAACGCCTGCGACTGTCCGAACATGCCGTGTGTCTCCTTCACGCGTGAGCCGTCCCGAGATCTCAGGGCACACCACACGCACCACGGCGAACGGCACGCCACGCGGTCGACGCCCGGATGGTCGCGCGCCCTTCACCCCACAAAGCGGTGGCCGACCGCCGCCTGAGCTCCTCCGACAGCCGGTCGGGAACGCCCTTCCTTACGCAACACGAGTGAATCAGCCGACTTTGCCGCTCGGTGCTGATGCGGGTTTCGTACGGTCTGTGTACGGATCCGGCGGCCGTGGGGGACGGCCCTGACGGCGGGCACCGTTCGAAGGGGCACCTGCATGGTGAGATTGGGGAAGTCGCCGGACGTGCTGGGGGTCCGGACGAACCGCTGGTGTGGGCAGGGCGCCGGCGCCCGGGGCGCGTTCGATGTGGCTCGTCTCGGCGAAACGGTGCCGGCCGTCCCTGGTGACGGGCGGGCAGGAGTGCGGCGGTGCGGATGATGTGGTCTCTCGGACCGTCCGTCGGCTGCCTGGTGTTGACCCTGTCCCTGCTGCTCCGTGTCTGGGGCGCGCGGGGGCGGGTGCGGACGCGTCTGCTGTTGGTGGCCGGTTCTGCCGCCGCCGGGGGTGTCTATCGGATCTCCCTCGCCGGGCTGTCGGCTCGACCGGAGTCGGCAACGGATGCACAGGGGTTGGCCGGTTCGGCGGTCGTCGCCGGAGTGACGATCACGGTGGGGCTGGGAATGGCCGGTCTGGTGATGGCGGCCGATGCCGGCACAGGTTGGCGGGCGTGGCTGCGGCGCGTGCTTGATGGGGCTGTCATGGCCGGGGCCGGGTTCATGGTGGGATGGGTGCTGCTGGGCAGGGCCGGTGAGGGCTGGCGGCCGGAGACGGGAATGCTCGGCGTGCTGTGGACCTCGGAAGTCGTGTCCCTCGGTTTTCTGCTCGCCCTGCGACGTCTCGTGCGGGGCGACCAGCAGGCCACGGTGTGGGCGGCGATCGTCGGAGTGTTCCTGATACTGATCGGCGACACCCTGCGTCTGCTGATGGTCGGTGCGCAGGGCACTGAGGCGATGTCATCCCCGTTGGCCGACGTCTGTGGCACCGCGGGACTGCTGACCGTCGCTGTCGGGCCTTGGGTGCCCGGCGGGGCGAGCGTCCTGTGCGCTGGTCGGCCGACGCTGCGATCGGGGATGGAAGGCGCCGCGGCGTTCGTGCCCCTGACCGTCTGCACGGTCACGGCGCTGGGATACACGCTGGCGCCTCTTGCCGCCGATCCGGTACCACTGTTGGTCGGCGCGATGGCGCTGCTGGGCCTCTGGGCACGCCAGACCTGCCTTCCGAGCGAGAACACGGGCAAGGACGACTGAGATCCGTTCACCGCAGTCGTGCTCATGGCCGGTGACCGACTCCTTCCGTGGACAGCCACCGTGCTCGGCAAGGGCGCTCACGGCGATACCGACCTGGTCGTCCCGTATGCCACATCGGAGCCGGTCCGTGGGTGACGACGCCTCTGAGACAGCCACCGGGCGGCGACCTCACACCGACCCGGCGGACCGTCAACCGCGCGCTGTCCGCTGCACGCGCACCGGTCGAGCACGGAGTCGCCCGCCCGAAGTCCTGGCGGATCTTCCGCAAGGCCCGATGCAGCCCGAATCGAATGTCGCCGATCTCCGCCGCCGTTCTCACCCTGGAGCGGCACCGCCGGCAGAGTTCTGTGAATCTGGAAGCGGTGAGTGACCTGTACGCCTCGCAGCCGCTTGACCAGGGCCTCGTGTCGTCGTTGAACGTAGAGGTCGCCCTGGTTGAACGTAGAGATCGCCCTGGCGGACCTGGCCAACGGCAACGCATTTCTGCCGGGCCGATGCGGCCCGGCAGAATGCGCCTCTTTCAGGTGGTCAGCGTACTGACGCTCCACTGCTGGTTCTGCCCGGAGCCGCAGCTGTACTGGATGAGCTGGGCGCCATCGGCGGCCGAAGCGCTGGTCACGTCAGCGCACTTGCCCGAATGCCGGGCCACGAGCTGGGCGTAACCGCTGCCGGCATCGCGCAGCTGCCACTGCTGGTTCTGCCCGTTGCCGCAGTCGGACTGGACGAGCTGGGCGCCGTTGGCGGTGGAAGCGCCGGTCACACCGGCGCACTTGCCCGAATGCCGGGCCACGAGCTGGACGTAACCGCTGCCGGCATCGCGCAGCTGCCACTGCTGGTTCTGCCCGTTGCCGCAGCTGTACTGGATGAGCTGGGCGCCATCGGCGGCCGAAGCGCTGGTCACGTCGGCGCACTTGTCCGAATGCCGGGCCACGAGCCTGCGGTGGCTGTCGTTGCCGAAGCCGGCACCGCGCCGGACCCGCACGTCGTCGACGTGCACCGACCCGCGCTCGCCGCCGTTCGCGTACCACGCGACCTTCGCGATCCCCGGCATCGAGGTGCGGAACGCGGCGTCGCTCAGCGCGCGCCGGCCGTCGATGTCCAGGTCGAATCGCTGGTTGACCGTGTCGACGGTGAGCGTGACCCGATACCACCGACCGGAGGCGTACGTACCGATGACACGGTTCGTGCTTCCCTCGTACGCGCGGATCTCGCCGCGCGCGAACGCGACGCTGACGGCTGGTGCGCCGCTGGAGTTGTACACGTAGGGCAGTCCGAACCAGCCCGCCTGCGTGTCATTGCGCATCACCTGCGCCTCGATCGTCACCACGCCCTGCAGCGGGGTGCCGAAGACCCGGGCGAGGTTGGTCCCGTCGGTGCCGCCGCCCTCGATCGTGCGGCTCAGCCGGACGCTCTTGTCGTTGGCGGAAGGCGTCTCCGCCACGGCGACCTGGTTGTTGGTCGAGACGACCTGCCATCCGTTCGTACCGTCGGCGAGCGCGCCGGTCGCCTGACCGTCGAACGAGTCCGTGAACGCGATGTCCGTCGCCCCGCGCTCGAAGGCGCCGATGTCCGGACCGCTTCCGGGCGGTACCGGCGTCCCGGTGAAGTCGAGGCCGCCGTTGCCGGTGACGGCGGCACCGGCGTCGACGAACACCGATCCGGCCTGGAGCGCGAAGTTCGCCGCCGTGCCGAGTTTCGGGCCGTTCTCGTCGCCGTAGGGCCCCGCGACGGCGGCGTTCAGGAACTGCGGAGCGCCGACCACGGCGTTCACGTCGGACGCGGGCCGAGTGGTCAGGTTGGACGAGTACCCGTTGTTGTTGTAGACGATGCTCGACTGCTGCCTGAACTCGGGTGCGGAATGTCCCGAGATGAACAGGTTGTTGGTGAACGTCGCCCTGCCGGAGACACCGCCGGACACCATGGTGGACGAATCGGTGTTGGCGAAGATGTTGTTGTATATCTGCGCCACCGTGCCGCTCTGCTGCGACATGTGGATGTTCCAGCGTTTGCTGCCGGTGATGACGTTGTAGCGGAGCACCACGCTGCCGAACTTGTACGTGGAGTTGCACGCGCAGAGCAGGATGCCGTCGCCGTTGTCGTGGAGGTAGTTGTACTGGAACACCTGGTTGGTGGTGCCGATGTCGGGGTCCATGCCGTTCTGGTCGGCACCACCCGACGAGAGGCGGGTGCCCATGATCTCGTTGTACTGGACGGTGACGCTGTCGGCCATGTAGGTCTCGACGCCGGAGACGCCGACCCGGTCGATCACATTGCCTTCGACGAGTCCGCCCCGGACGTTGGTGAGGTAGACGCCGTTGCAGCCGTAGGAGGTGTTCTCCTGCGTGATGTAGTTGCCGCGGATCGTGACGTTGGTGTGCGGGGTGAAGTTGGAGTCGCCGGCCGTGGCGCGCCTGCCCCAGCCCGTCGCGACGGCACCGGGTGCGTCACCGACGTACTGCTTCACGACTATGCCGCCGAACGAGGTGTTCTTGATGGTGGAGTTCTCCACCGTGATGCCGTCGAGCACTGTGGGGGCGCCGGGCGCGGCGATGTCCTGGACGCCGGTGAGGAAGGCGATGCCGCCGGTGTTCTTCGAGCGGTCCCAGCCCTGTACGAAGGTGATGCCCGGCTTGTTGCCGGTACTGCTGCCGCCGATCCACTTGACCTCGCCGGTGACGTCGTGCACGTCGACCGAATCGATCACGAAGTGGCGCAGGGTCTGGCCGTTGTCGCCGTGCACGCCGATGCCGCGGAAGTCGCCTAGCTTCGAACCGTCTGTCGTCCCCGTGGGTACCGTGTTCGACACGTCGAGGTTGCGGATCTCCCAGTACTGCTGGTTGTGCAACCGCACCGCGTCGCCGACGGTGCCCTCGCCGGCGATCTTCGGCTTGGCGCCCGCCCCGTAGCTGTCGATGCTGATCGGGGAGCCGTCGACACCGGACCCCTTCGGCCACAGCTGCCCGGTCCAGCTGTCACCGGACTCGAAGCGGATGGTGTCGCCGGGCTGGAACGTCGTCGAGTTCACCTTGCTCAGCGAGCGCCAGGGAGCGCTGGTGCTGGTCCCGGAGTTGCTGTCGCTCCCGGTCTCGCTCACGTAGTACGTGCTGCCCGCGGCGTGGGCCCGCTGCGCGGGGATGAGCACGATCGAGGCGAGCACGACGGCCAGCGCGCACAGCGCGGCGGCGGTCGCCCTCGGCACAAGTCTTCGGTAGGTGGTCATGGTCCTCTTCTTGTCGTGTGCGGTCGTGCGGTACCGGCTCCTGGAGTGGCGCCGTCGCGGGTGTGGGCCGGGCTCGCCCTCTTGGAGGCCGGGCTCGGGCGGCGGATCCGGTAGCGGACGGCCGTCCGTGAGCCCGAGGGCGAACGCCTCCGTGTCATCGCAGCCCGGCGACCGGATCAGGTGCGGGTCGACGCGCCCCGGTGCAGGCGGCGCCACGACCGGAACGGGGGCGAGGGAGGACGGACCCGCACCGGGCCGGCGGGAGGTCGAAGGCGGTTGTGTCGTCACGTTCGGACAGCACGTCGTCGGCGCTGCCGAACCGCCGCCAAGGTGTGCTGAGGATCCTCATGCTCCCCTCGAGGCGTGCGCTGGGAAAACGTATTCCGCGCAGTGTGTCCAGAGATGATCGAGCCGTCAAGGTTTCCAGCCGGACGAACCTCTCGGCGTCGTGAGAGGTGATGGCCGCCGCCGGCCTGCCGGAAGACGAACGAGAGGCCGGCGGGCCCCCTCCACACTGACCGCACCGCGCACTACGCCCTCGCCGGCAGGCACGCGCACGGATCAGCGCGTCGGGCTGCCCTCCCGTACGCCGTCCTGACGCGGGAGACGGCGCCGCGCTCGGGCGGCGTCCGGCCCGGCTCCGGACGACACCCCCGCTGCTCGCCGCACGGTGGCAGGGGCCTGCCCCGCCGCGCCGCACGAACCGGCCGGTTGGCCACAGCAGGGGCAGGTCAGGGGACGTGGACCGCCGTGCTGTCGCGCACCACGAGCTGCCCGCGCATCATCAGGCGTGAGGCTTGCGCACGAGCCGCGACCGCGAGGCGGACCGCCTCCGCGCCTGCCTCCGCCAGCGGCAACGACACGGTCGTCAGCCGCGGTGTCACGTCGGTCGCGAGCTCGATGTCGTCGAAACCGGTCACCGAGACGTCCGCCGGCACCGACACCCCCGCGGCCCGGAAGGCGGACATCGCGCCGATGGCGATGGTGTCGTTGGCGGCCAGGACCGCGTGCGGTGGCTCGAGCCCTCGGGCGACCAGCCGCCGGGCCGCGTCGAATCCCCCTTGGCGGCTCACCGCACCGTGCGAGATGTGGATGTGCCGTTCCTCGAGGCCGGCGTCGCGCAGCCCGGCCACCAGACCCGCCGTGCGGGCGGCGACGTTCCCGCGCCCGCGGACGCCGGCGAGGATGGTCACGTGCCGGTGCCCCGACTCGGCGATGTGGGTGGCCAATTCCTTCGCGGAGCCATGGTTGTCGAAGCCGATGGCGGCGAACGGCATGTCGGTGTCACCTACGATCACCACCCGGCCGCCGTCGCGTTCGTAGCCGAGCAGTTCGTCGAGCAGGCGCCCGCCCAGGGCGTTCGCGTCCAGGCGGCTGGAGGTCAGGATGAGCGCCCGCGGCCGGAGCGCACGCTGCAGCCGGACGGTTTCGAACTGGCGCTCGGCGGTGCCGTGGGTCGACGAGACGGTCACGAAGGCCCCGGCGTCGCGCGCCTGCCGTTCCATCGCCGCGACGACCATCCCCATTGACGGGGTCGTGAGGTCGTCGGCGACCACCGCGATCGAGTCGCTCGCGCGCCGCATCGCCCGGGCCGCGGCGTCCGCGGTGTAGCGCAACGCGGCCGCGGCGGTGAGGACCCGCTGCTCGTACTCGGGCGCGACCGTCCGGGAACTGCCGCCCAGGACTCGTGACGCGGTCGTGACCGACACTCCGGCGGCCGCCGCCACGTCGCGCAGGGTGACGGTCGGTCTGGCTGGATGGGGCATGGTCGTTCCCTCCCGCGCCATGAGAACGCCGCCGACGAGCCACAGCGGCCCGCACGGGCCGCTGAGCCTCAGCAGCCCTCACCAGCCGCAGCCGACGCCACCCGAGGATATCCGTGGTCGGCCGCCGACGGAATTCGGACCGTACAGGTGACGCGGTGGCGTGCGGCTCGGCTCCACGGTGGACACGAACACGCCCCGGCTTCGGCGGGACGCTTCCTCGCGGAGTGCCGTGTCGGCGTCGCCGCGGCCCTGGCAGCGGCGCCTGCCGCACCGCCGGAACGCCGTCGCGTCGGCACTGGGGCGTAGCTCAGGCACGCGGGGCCGAGGCCGAACGCCGTGTCGCGTCCCGACAGGCACTTCCTTCTGTCGGCGGTCTCTGAACCTGGACCCCTTCGGGCCCGACGCCGTGTCATGGCCCATGGGCGCCGGACCTCAGAGGGGAAACGCCCTGCGCCACGGGTGAGCGGGTCTGGCGCGCATCAGTCCCTCGTCACCCCACCGCCTTCAAGGCGCTGTGCGTCCCCGTGCACAATGTGCGGCATGGAAGATGGTCCGGCAGCATCTCCGCCACGGCGCGGGGCGGCCGTATCCGGGGAGCGCCAGGCAACCTTGCGTGATGTGGCCCGGGCCGCGGGCGTCTCGCAGGCGACGGCGTCGCGCGTGCTCAACGGCAGCATCCGCAACGTCCGGCAGGGGAACGCCGCCCGTGTGCTCGCCGCAGCCGCGGAACTGGGCTACGCGCCGCACCTGTCCGCCCAGGCGATCGCGCGGGGGTCGACGAACACCGTCGCTCTGGTCGTCAGCGGTGTCGACGACCCGTACTTCTCCTCCATCGCGGCAGGTGTGACGCAGGCGGCGGAGGCGGCCGGACTCATTGTGACCATGGCGGTCGCGGGCCGCTCCCCCGAGCGGGAACTCCAGATCGTCAGGACGCTGCGCGGTATGCGGCCCCGCGCCATCATCCTGACCGGCAGCCGCATCGACGGCAGCGACACCCGCGACGCACTCGTCGAGGAGTTCGACGCCTACCGGGATGCCGGCGGCAGCGTGGTCCTGATAAGCCAGCACGATCTGCCGTTCCGCACCGTCAGCATCGACAACCACGGCGGGGCGCGGCAGCTTGCCCGCGCTCTGGCAGGCCTCGGCTACCGACGGTTCGCGGTGGTGTGCGCGGGCGGGGGGCTCAGGACATCCCGTGACCGGTGCGGTGGATTCATGGACGGCCTGCGCGAGTTCGACATCGATATCGACGAACAACGCGTGGTGGAAGCCGAGTTCAGCCGCCGAGGCGGGTGTGTGGCCGCCCGTGAGCTGGTCCGCCGGGGCCTGGACGGCACGGAACTCGTCTTCGCCGTCAGCGACGTCATGGCGATCGGTGCGATGACGGCATTCCGCGACGCCGGACTGGTCCCCGGCCAGGACGTCGCCGTCGCCGGCTTCGACGACATCGGCCCAGCGGTGGACGTCGTCCCGGAGCTGACCACCGTGACCGTACCTCTGCGGCAGCTCGGGCTCCGCGCGATGGAGCTCGCGCTGTCCGACGACGACGCCTCGCGGATCGTGCAGGTCTCCACGAGCGTTGTCCTACGGAGCAGCACACGGCGTCTGCCACGGCCGCGGGCCGACGGCCGAGGCTGAGATCCGCGGCAGCCACCCGCGGCCGTGGACGCCTCCACGGCGACGCCGTACGCCCCGGACCCGCACCCGTGACCGACACCGAACGCCGGATCGCCGCCGCGGTCACCTCACTCGGGCCTCCAGAGGCTGGCGAACCCGATCAGCCCATCCACGACGAACCGCCCGTCCCTCACACGGAGACCGTTCCCGTCTACGCCGCCGATCCTGGCAACCATGACGCTGTCCTCGACGAGTTCGTCGCCGAGAAGAGCGACTGGGAGAAGTGGCGGACCTTCTCCGACGACACCACCCACGTCATCCACGAGTCACAGACCCTGCGCATCCAGCTCCTGCACGAAGCCGACCCCCGCGAGGACGCCTGGACCATCGCCGCCTATGAGACACCCGTCTCCGACCGGATGTGGCACCTCACCCTGACGGCAACACCCCAGCCGGACTCCTGAACCGCAGTGCAGGGGGCGGTCGAGAATCGCTGTGGGCGGAACACCCTCACCGAGGACCCCCGCTCGCCGGAGGTCTGGATCGAGGGCCGGTGGCTCACCGGGCGAGACCGCGAGGACGCCGGCGCCGGGCACACGGTGCCCCTGCCCGCCGCTCTGCCTCGTCACCGATGGGGCAGTCGGAATGCTTACTGATGAGTGGTCCGTCGGGGCCCGGGAAAGAACCGGTTGGTGACGCGCTGATAGCGGATGTATCCGGGGCGTCGCTGCCGGCTGAAATGCTCGGCGGGAACGGCGCCGGTGTAGTGCACGAGCATGTGGTAGGTGGTCCAGGAGATCCAGGCCAGGGCGAGGGCCGTGAGCAGGCCGAAGACGATGTGATGGTGTGGCCAGCGGTCGATCAGCACGGGCAGCGACAGCAGGATGAGACTGCTCCACTGCATCCACTGACCGAAGTAGTTGGGGTGGCGGCTGTAGCGCCACAGCCCGATGTCACAGGTGTGGCGCGCACCGTCCCGTCGGGTGCGGTCGGCGAAACGGGCCTTCTGCAGATCCGCCACCGATTCGAAGACCCAGAACACCGCCCACAGCGCGATCGCCACGACACTCACGACATCGAGGCCGGCCGGGCGCACGGTGGCGAGCGCGGCCGGGACCGCGAGCACCGCGATGTTGGCGCCGCACTGGACCATGATCTCGACCTGGAGCGACACCTTCTCGTTGCGGAACCCGTCTCGCTCCCAGCGGCGCCGCTGGTACTGGTACCGCGGCAACTCGCCGGGCAACCGCTTGAACACCATGAACCGCAGCGCCCAGGCGCCCATACGCATGCCCATCAGCAGGTAGATCGCCGCAGTCGCGAGAGCCGCAGGCGAATCCAGGCCGCCGAACACCAGGACCTGCACCCCGATCAGGGCCAGGCCCCACGGCCAGGCCACATCCACGTAGGACATGAACCCGGTGCGGTGGGCCGGCAGACACGCACCCAGGACGAAGACGGCCAGTTGCACAAGCAGGTTGCAGACCATGAACCCGGTGAGGTCGCCCTGAAGCGCAAGGGCCGCGAACATCACGACATAGATCGCGAACGGCATTGTCCGCTTCACTGTGGCCACGGCAACTCCCCCCGAAAGTGAGACACTGATACATGTGTGTCTCATGGATTGAGTGAGACACTAGGACGGTGATGTCTCAAACGCAAGAGGTTCCGCCTCCGCTGCCCCCGGCCGAGCCGGTGCTGCGCGCTGCGGTCGCGATGTTCCTGCGGGACGGCTGGATCGACGCACGAGCGCTGGCTGCCGAGGCCGGCATCGGCCGCGCCACCCTGTATCGGCGTTACGGCGACCGCGACCGCCTGATCGGCGAGGCGATCTGGGCGATCGCCACAACCGAGTTCGCCCAGATCTACCCCCGGAGCCGGGGGCAAGGCGCCGACAAGGTCGCCGACCTCGTTCACGCCATGCTGACCACCAGCGCACAACTGCCGGCCATGCGTCGGTTCGTCGCCGAACACCCCGACACCGCACTACGGGTGATGACCTCGCGTGACGGCGTCATCCAAGACCGCATAGTCGAAACCGTCAGCCGTCTCATCCAGTCCGAGATCGGCGAACCCGACGACATCGACGCCCCGACCCTCGCCTACGCCGTCGTCCGGGTCGCCGAGTCCTTCTATTACCGCGAGCTCCTCACCGGGCAGCCCACCGACATCAGCGCCGCCACCACCATCATCCGCAGACTCCTGCGCTGACCGGCCGACCTGACGCTCGACCACGTGTGCGCTGTCGAGGCCAGACCGGATACGGACGGACCGGAAGTGCAGCCGGAGCGCGCGGCCGATGCCGCCGTCTGCGGGCTCGGCGGCAGGACCACGAAGCCATGGGCCGTCCTCTCCTCCCGTTGCCCGTGTCCACAGGGGCTCTATGACGTTCGGCTCTGGCCCGTATCGGTTGACCTTGCTGGAGCAGATCGCCGCGGCCTGCCCCCGGCGATGACCGCACTCGCCGATCTCATAGGCGGCTTCGCCGCCCTGCTGAAACCGGGCGAGGACAACGACGTGAAACTCACCGGGTGGATCACGGCCGCCCATGCCGTTGACTTATCGGTGACTTTTGCAGACGCAGGGCATAGCCCCACCCTCATTTCGGCGGACCGGAGAGCGTAGGCCGACCGGCCTCCATCGTCTCGGCGACCCGAGCCATCGTCTCCCGCAGCCACATGTGCGCCGCGTCGTGCGTGTGGACCGGATGCCACCACAAGGCCTGCTGGATCGGCACGGCGTCATAGGGCGGTTCCATGATGCGGACGGGTGCGAGTCCGTCCAGCTCATCGGCGAGACGCCTTTGAAGGAGAGCCACCCGGCGGGTGCCTACGACCAGAAGTGGCATCAGCTGGAAACCGTCGACGGAGACCGCCACGCGCGGCTCGATGCCGAGCATGGCAATCTGACGGGCGGCGGGGGCATCGTAGGCTCGTTGGTACGTCACCCACGGCAGTCGGGCCAAGTCGTCGAGGGTGAGCTGCTCGCCGACCTCCGGGTTGTCATCCGCGACGAGGAAGACCCAGCTGTCCTGGTAGAGCTCGACCGTGGGGAAGCCGCGAATGATGCCGTGGGGCAGCAGTAGTCCGTCCACGGTGCTGAGCAGCGACCCGGTGCTGTCGATGATTTCGTTCGGCACCTGTTTGAACCTCAGCCGTATGCCTGGTGCCTCGGCTTGGACGGTGCGGGCGAGTTCGGTGCCGAAGACGGCAACCGCATAGTCCGAGGCGATCAGCGTGAACTCATGTTCCTCGCGGGAGGGGTTGAATTCCGCCTGACTGGCGAAAACGCGCTCCAGCAGGTCGCATGCGGTGGTGGTCCGGTCGAGGAGGGCCTGCCCGAGGGCGGTCAGTTCGTACCCTCCGCCCACCCGGGCGAGGAGGTCGTCGTCGAAGTGGCGGCGCAGCCGGGCCAGGGCCGCGCTCATCGCGGGTTGACTGAGACCGATGCGCTGGCCGGCCCTGGTGACGTTGCGCTCCTGCAGGAGGGCGCGCAGGGCGACGACGAGGTTGAGGTCCAGGCTGGCCAGGTTCACGAAGCATCCCAGTTCCGGAGCCAGCACCTTCGGTATTCGCCGGCTGGATTCTTATATACAGGTAATCGATTTCCCTGATTGCAATCTACGGGCCAGATTAGTGGGCACCGCAATCGGGAGGAAAATCTCCGTGACATCCGCAGCCATGTCGGCACTCTTCACCCCCTTCTCCGGACCGTTCGCCATCGGCACTCTTTCGGCACCGGGCGAGACCAGGTTCCCGGGCCTCGTGGCCCCGGACGGCCAGGTACTCGACCTGCGTACGGCATTGGGTGAACCCGCGCTGACCACGCTCGCACTCATGGAGCGCTGGGACGAGCTGCTGCCGCGGCTGCACATCCTCGCCGGGGACCCGGAGCGCGACTGGCGGCCGCTGGCCGAGATGACGGCGCACGCGCCCGTCGAGCCGCGGCAGATCTTCCAGTCGGGCGCCAACTACCGGCAGCACGTGATCGACCTGGCGGTCGCACACCGCGCCCCGGCCGCCCCGGGCACCGTCGAGGAGGCCCGCGCCGAGGTCGCGGCGGTCATGGACAAGCGGGCCGCCGAGGACCTCCCGTACGTCTTCATCGGCCTGCCGACCACGATCAGCGGTCCCTACGACGACGTGGTGCTGCCCGCCTGGGCCGAGAAGCCCGACTGGGAGCTGGAACTGGCCGCGGTGATCTCCCGTCCCGCCTCCCGGGTCACCGTGGACGAGGCGCTGGAGTACGTCGCGGGCTACACCATCGCCAACGACCTGACCGACCGCGCGACCGTCTTCCGCCGGGACATGCCCCCGATCGGCACCGACTGGCTGCGCAGCAAGAACGCCCCCGGCTTCACCCCGCTCGGTCCGTGGATCGTCCCGGCCGGCTCCATCGCCGACCCCTCCGACCTGCAGGTCACCCTGAAACTCAACGGCGAGACCATGCAGGACGAGTCCACCAGCGACATGATCTTCGGCGTCGCACGGTTGGTCTCGTACATCTCCCAGACGGCCCGACTACTTCCCGGCGACCTGGTTCTGACCGGCAGCCCGGCCGGCAACGGCATCCATTGGGGCCGGCTGCTGCGCGACGGCGACGTGATGGACGGCTCGGTCACCGGGCTCGGCGCCCAGCGCACCCGCTGTGTCGCGGAGGAGGCCCGATGAGCGCCGACCGAATCGACGGTATCGACCGTACGGATCCCGAGGTGGCGATCGCCGAGGCCGCGAGGGCGTACTCGAACTGGGGCCGCTGGGGCGAGGACGACGTGCTCGGCACTCTCAACTTCCTCGACGAGGCCAAGCGTCGCGAGGGCGCAGCCCTGGTCCGCGACGGCGTCAGCTTCTCCTTGTCACAGAGCTTCGACATGGACGGCCCGCAGAAAGGCTGGCGGCGGCGTACCAACCCGGTGCACACGATGCTCGCCACCGGCACCGACGCCGCTCTGGGCGGCCAGGGCTTCCCGCACGGTTTCGGTGGCGCCGACGACGTGATCGCCATGCCCTTGCAGTGCTCCACCCAATGGGATGGGCTCGGGCACATCTTCGATCACGGCAAGGCGTGGAACGGCCGCCCGGCGGAGAAGGTCGTCACCTCCGAAGGCGATCTGGTCACCGGTATCGAGCACATGGCTTCGCACGTCGCCGGGCGAGGCGTCCTCCTCGATGTGGGCCTGATCATCGGTCAGGACGGCGAACTTCCCGACGGCTTCGCCATCACCGAGGAGCACCTGACCTCGACCGCTGCCTCGCACGGTGTGACCGTCGGTCGTGGCGACCTCGTCCTCGTGCGCACCGGGCGGCTGGCCCGCGCCCGTCACGAAGGCTGGGGCGACTACGCGGGCGGGCCGGCGCCGGGGTTGAGCTTCAGTACGGCCGGCTGGCTGCACCGGAGCGAGATCGCCGGGATCGCCACCGACACCTGGGGTTTCGAGGTGCGGCCCAACGAGTTCGACCACGCCTTCCAGCCGCTGCACCAGGTCGCCATCCCTCACATCGGCCTGCTCATCGGGGAGATGTGGGACCTCGACGCCCTCGCCGCACATTGCGCCGCCGACGGCCGGTACGAGTTCTGGCTCACCGCCGCGCCCCTGCCCATCACCGGTTCCGTCGGCTCACCGGTGAATCCCATCGCCGTCAAGTAACGCCCCTGGACGGCCGGGCGAGCCGCGCCCGGACGGCTACGCCCTCGCCCGCCCGGCCCGCAACACCCCTCTGCCGCTCGAAGTCGCGCGGCACCATCTCAGGGAGAACTCATGAACGATTCCCGTCCCCGCACCGTCCTCGTCATAGGCGGCGGCGCGTCCGGCAACGCCGTGACCGTGCTGCTGCGGCGGGCGGGCATCGCCGTGGAACTGATCGAGGCCAAAGCCGACTGGAACGTGCTCGGCTCCGGCATCACCCTCCAGGGCAACGCGCTGCGCGTGCTGCGCGAAGTGGGCGTGTGGGACAAGGTCCGGGCGAGCGGCTACGCCGTCGACGCCGTCGGCCTGGCCGCGCCCGACGGAACCGTGTTCCACGTCCAGCAGGACATCCGCACCGGAGGGGAGGACCTGCCCCCGATCTTCGGCATGCAGCGGCCCCGGCTCCAGGAGATTCTGTGCGAGGCCGTTCGCGAGAGCGGCGCGGCGATACGCCTTGGCACCACCGCCGAGGAACTGGTCCAGGACGCGTCCGGCGTCACCGCCCGGTTCAGCGACGGCACCGAGAGCCGCTACGACCTTGTCATCGCCGCCGACGGCGTCGGCTCCCGCACGCGCGCGATGATCGGCATCAGCGACAAGCCCGAACCGACCGGCATGGCCATCTGGCGCGTCCCCGCGCCCCGCCCCGAGAGCGTGAAGCGCAAGGACCTGTCCTACGGCGGACCGTGCTACATCGCCGGCTACTGCCCCACCAGCAAGAACACTCTCTACGCCTACCTCGTCGAGGCCAACCGCGACCGCGCCTCCATCGACCCGGCCTCGTACGCGGACGAGATGCGGCGGCTGGCCGCGCCCTACGGAGGTGCCTGGCCGGAGATCGCGGCGAGCATCACCGACCCCGCCAAGGTCAACTACACCCGGTTCGAGCGGCTGCTCGTCGAGGGCTCCTGGCACCGCGGCCGGGTCGTCCTGATCGGTGACGCGGCCCATGTCTGTCCTCCCACGCTCGCCCAGGGCGCGGCCATGTCGCTGGAGGACGCCTCCGTACTGGCCGAGATGCTGAGCGAGGAGCAGGACTGGAGTTCCCTCGACTCCGTGCTGACCGGCTTCTACGAACGCCGGATCGGCCGTGTCCGCATGGTGGTCGAGGCATCCGTGCAACTCGGTCAGTGGCAGATGGACGGCGCCCGTGACGCCGACGCACCCGGTCTGATGGCCCGCACGATGTCCGTCCTGAAGGAGACCCCGTGAACTCCGTGAACGACGGGAGTCCCGCGAGTCCCGGGAGTCCCCGGAACGGCGCACCCACGGTCGACGTCCACGCGCACGTCCTGCTCCCTCAGGTCGAGGACGCCGTCGCCGGACACCCCGGGCTGACCGCGGCCCGCGATCTCGACGCCCGCCGCAACGGCCCCGAGGCCATCGCCGTCAGCGGCCCGATGTTCCGGGACCGCTTCCCGAAACTGACCGACGTCAAGGCCCGGCTCGCCGCGATGGACGCCTCCGGGGTCGACGTCCAGCTGGTCTCACCGTCTCCGTCGCACTACCACTACTGGGCCGACGAGGACCTGGCCCGTACGGTGTGGGAACTGGCCAACGAGGGCACCGCCGCGCACATCGCCCAGGCCCCGCAGCGGCTGCACGGCCTCGGCCTCGTCCCCCTCCAGCACCCGGACCTCGCCGTCGAAGCCCTCGAACACGCCCTCGGCCTGGGCCTGCGCGGTGTCGAGATCTCCAGCCACGCCCCGGGACACGAACTGTCGGACCCCGCGTACGAACCGTTCTGGACACGGGCCGAGGAAACCGGCGCGATCCTCTTCCTGCACCCCTTCGGCTGCACGCTCGACGAGCGCCTCAACCGCTGGTACCTGTCCAACACCGTCGGCCAGCCGACCGAGAACGCCGTCGCCCTGTCCCATCTGATCTTCTCCGGCGTCCTGGACCGGCACCCGGGGTTGCGCATCGTCGCCGCCCACGGCGGCGGCTATCTGCCCACCCACATCGGCCGCTCCGACCACGCCTGGCTCGCCCGCACCGACACCCGCGGCTGCGCGCACCCGCCCAGCAGCTACCTCAAGCAGCTGTACTTCGACTCCCTTGTCCACGACCCGGACGTCCTGCGCGAGCTGATCCGCGTGGCCGGCCCCGACCGGGTGCTGCTCGGCTCCGACTTCCCCTTCGACATGGGCACCGACGACCCGCTCGGCGCTCTGCGCGACGTCACCGACCTGCCCGACCCCCACTTCCACGCCGTACGCGGCGGCAACGCGGCAGCACTGCTGCATCTCACCTGAGGAACCCGACATGACCAACCGTCTGCTCACCCACCTGCGGCACGTCGACCTCGCCGTGCCCGACTACGACAAGCAACTCGACTTCTACGCCGGCGTCTGGGGTCTGACCAAGGTCGCCGAGGACTCCGGCATCTCCTTCCTGGCCGCCGAGGGCTCCCCCGAGCAGTACATCGTCCGGCTCCGCAAGGCCGAGGAGAAGCGCCTCGACCTCATCTCCTACGGCGCGGCGAACCCCGCCGACGTGGACACACTCGCCGAGCGACTCCTCGCGGGTGGAGTGCGGTTGATCTCCCAGCCGGGCAAGGTCGACACCCCCGGCGGCGGCTACGGCTTCCGCTTCTTCGACATCGACGGCCGCACCATCGAGGTCTCGGCCGACGTCGAGGCGCGCCGGCACCGTCGTATCGAGGAGAAGGAGTCCATCCCCGTCCGTCTCTCGCACGTCGTCCTGAACTCCCCCGACATCAACGCCACCCGCGCCTGGTACGAGCAGCACCTCGACTTCCGGCTGTCCGACACGATGACCTTGCCGCACATGGGCGACGTCATGCACTTCATGCGGATCAGCAACCAGCACCACTCCATGGCCATCGCCAGCGGTCCGTACGCCTCCCTGCAGCACCTCTCCTTCGAGATGCGCGGCATCGACGAGTACATGCGCGGCTCCGGCCGCGTGATGCGCTCCGGCGCCCGCAAGATCTGGGGCCCGGGGCGGCACATGGCGGGCGACAACACCTTCACGTACTTCCTCGACCCGCACGGCAACACCGTCGAGTACACCACCGAGCTCGAAAAGCTGGACGAGGACACCTGGCACCCGCACATCTACGACCTGACGAAGCCCGAGAACGCCGACCAGTGGGGCACGTCCAACCCGATGAACGAGATGGTCGCCAAGGAGATGATCAACGACGTCGACCGCGGCGTCTTCGTCGCTCCGCCGGTCTGACCCCTTGACCCCGGGGGCTCGGCGCACTCCCCGGCCTTGCCATGCCGCCGGGCCCCCGGTCTGTGTCAACCCTCCCAGCTCCCTAGGAATGCCATGCGTTTCGCCACGTACGAGCAGCACGGCCGCAGCCGTCTCGCCACCGTCGAGGACGACGGCACCCTCTGCCCCTGCCCCGGCGCGGGAACGCTTCTCGACCTGATCCAGGCCGGTCCCGAGGCACTGCGCGAGGCGGGCAACGCAAGCCTGGACGTGCCGCGCGGCCCGCACGTCTCCCAGGTGCGACTGCTGCCGCCGCTTCAACCGCCGTCCGTACGCGACTTCATCACGTTCGAGGAGCACGTCGAGGGCGTACGGCGAAACATCGACGGAATCTCGGGCGCCCCGGACGCCTGGTACGACGCGCCCACCTTCTACTTCACCAACCCCTACGCGGTCATCGGCGCTCACGAGGACGTCCCCGTGCCGCCCGGCAGCCAGGCAATGGACTTCGAACTCGAAGTCGCCGCGGTCATCGGCCGCGAAGGTCGGGACCTCACCCCCGAGCAGGCCCGCGACCACATCATCGGCTACACCGTCTACAACGACTGGTCAGCACGCGACCTCCAGTCCCGCGAGATGCAGGTCAGCCTCGGCCCCTGCAAGGGCAAGGACACCGCCACCACCCTCGGCCCCTACCTCGTCACCGCGGACGAGCTGGAGCCCTACCGCGACAGCGACGGCTTCCTGCGCCTGGCGCTGACCGCCGAGATCAACGGCGAGGTCGTCGGCAAGGACCTGCTGTCCAACATGAGCTGGACCTTCGAGGACATGACCGCCTACGCCTCCCGCGGCACCTGGGTCCGCCCCGGCGACGTACTCGGCTCCGGCACCTGCGGCAACGGCGGCTGCCTCGCCGAACTCTGGGGCGTGCGCGGCCGCCAGGACCCGCCGCCGCTCAAGCCCGGCGACACCGTCACCCTCACCGTCGAGGGCATCGGCACCGTCTCCAACACCGTGGTACCCGGTGCCGAACCGGTGGCCGTCCCTCGCGCCCGTACGCGCCCGCGAACGCGCCCGTGAACCGCACGGCGTAGAGCAGGCCGGCCGCCAAGGTCGTCGTCACCGGGACCGCGCGAGGCAGGGCACGGGGGAGGCTCCGGCCCGGGCGGGAGCGACCGTGGCGGCCACCTGCTCGGCGTCAATGCCGTCCTGGCCGAGTCGTTCGAGCGTATCCACCGCTCCAACCTGATCGGGATGGGCGTCCTGCCGCTGCAGTTCGGCCCCGGCGACAACGCCCGCGCCCTGGGCCTGACCGGTGAGGAGACCTACACCGCCCACGGGCTGGCCGAACTGCCCCGCGAGGTCACCGTCGAAGCGACAGGTGCAGGCGACCACCACGCTGTTCACCGCACGCGTGCGCCTGGACAGCCTGCACTGCGCCACACGCGCACTGGAGGAGGCGGGCTCGACATCGGCCCCTGCGAGTCGGAGGCGTGCTGCGCCCGCGAGGTGCCCATCGCCAAGAACAAAGGCTCGTCGAAGCGGCAGGTGAACTGCTCGATCAGCCCCGCTCCGTTTGCCCTCGATCGTGCGGGTGCTCAATGTGAGGGCGGTGGGCTGGTGAGAGGAGTGACCATGACAGCCCTGGCGGCTTCGCGATCCGTGGCCGGTGCCTGTCTGGCGGCGGCTGCCCTTGCCGTGGCCCGGGCCGGATGCGGTGGCGACGATGACTTCTGCCTGCCTGACTGGATACGCCAGGCCGGCGGAAAGAAGCACCGTGGCGCCGGCCTGCTGTCCGCGGAGGGAATCGGCGGAAGCACCGCACCCGACGTCGTCACGATCCGCACCGAGTACCCCTACCAGACCCTCAAAGCGGCCCCCCAAGGACGCCCAGCTCGCGGCGTTCTCCCTCTGGATCGCCTACGTTTGTTCAGCCAGTCAATTGACGAGAACCCGCTGGCGGCTTGAAAAGCAGCTCCAATTCATCGAGTACGCGATCAAAGAGTTCAGGTGTTTCTGGCAGTCGGCTCATACGGGGCTGGCCAGCGGAGGGGGACGGATCGCTTGGCCGTCTTGATGAGCCGGCCGGACCTCATACGGCGGCCAAGGGGGTAGCCGTGCGAGCCGCCCCGAACTCTCTGTATGTGGCCTGTCCGGCGACTGCTGCACGGCTGTCAGGAAATGCCGCGGCTCCGTGGATTGCTCCAAAGAGGGGAAAATCACGGATGCCACCGGCACGTTCATCCCGATGCGCTTCCCATCGCCGACGTTTCGGGTAGGCACTGGACAGTTCTGTTGCATCCGAGTCAAGGAGAGTCGATGGCTGAGCGCACTGTTCGTCGGCGGCGCGGTTATCGAGAAGGGCTCGGCGGTGAGATGGTTGCCGAGTTCCTGGGAACGTTCGTCCTGCTTCTGTTGGGTATCGGATCGGTGGCTGTCGCAGTCGTCGGTCTGCCGGGATCAGGTCGGCAAGCCGTCGACTTCGGGCCCGCCAACTGGCTCATCATCGCGTGGGGATGGGGCCTCGCCGTTGTTTTCGGCGTGTATGTGGCAGGAGGCGTCAGCGGCGCCCATCTCAATCCCGCGGTGACCCTTGGCTTCGCAGTTCGACGGGATTTCCCCTGGCGGAAGGTCCTGCCCTACTGGCTGGCGCAGGTTTTGGGCGCCTTCGTCGGCGCCGCGCTCGTCTACGCGACCTACAGGTGGGCCATCGACGCGGCCATCACAAAGTCAGGTGTCCCGAGAGACGAATCGTTGGCGACATACTCGATCTTCGCCACATTCCCCGCCGAATACTTCGGAGACTCGTGGTGGGGTCCCCTGCTCGACCAGATCGTGGGGACCGGAATCCTGCTTCTGTTGATCTGCGCTCTCATCGACACCCGCAATACGGCTCCACTGGCTAACCTCCATCCGTTCATCATCGGACTGGTGGTCGTCGCGATCGGCTTGACCTTCGGCACCAACGCCGGCTATGCGATCAACCCCGCACGAGACTTCGGCCCCCGCTTGTTCACCTACTTCGAAGGCTGGGGCTCTCTTGCCCTCCCCGGTACGTTCGAGTGGTTCAGTGGCTACTGGTGGATCCCGATCGTGGGACCGCTCATCGGCGGAGTCGTCGGTGTCGGCGTGTACGACCTGCTCATTACGCCACTGATCAAGGCCCGGAGCGGGGAGCCCGAAGAAGGTCCCGCCACCGAGCAGCCCTAGAACACAGCAGCAGGCTCCGTCCGGCGCCCGGCAGCGGCGGCATATGCCGCAGGGGCAACGCCGACGCGCCGCTCCGCGCCTCGGCTTCCGGACGGCCATCCAGCAGACGTACACGCCATGCCCAATTGCGTTCGGGACGGGCGACAGCAAGCACCGCCCGCCCTGAAATGCACCCAAAGCTCAACCACACAGACCATGGAAAGAGGCGACAGCGATGCCTGAATTCGTCGGCGCGGTGGACCAGGGGACCACCAGCACCCGCTTCATGATCTTCGATCACGCAGGCAACGAGGTGGCCAAGCACCAACTCGAGCACCATCAGATCCTGCCGCAGTCCGGTTGGGTCGAGCACGACCCGGTGGAGATCTGGGAGCGCACCAACACGGTGATTCAGAACGCCCTGCGAAGCGGAGGGCTCTCCGCCACCGACCTCGATTCGATCGGCATCACCAACCAGCGCGAGACGACCGTCGTCTGGGACCCCCGCACCGGCCGCCCCTACTACAACGCCATCGTCTGGCAGGACACACGCACCGACAGTATCGCCGCAGCCCTCGAACGCGACGGCCATGGCGAGACCATCCGCCACAAGGCAGGCCTGCCACCGGCCACTTACTTCTCCGCAGGCAAGATCAAGTGGCTGTTGGAGAACGTGGACGGACTACGCGAGGCCGCCGAAGCGGGCCACGCTCTCTTCGGCAACACGGACGCCTGGGTGCTGTGGAACCTCACCGGCGGCCCCAACGGCGGAGTGCACGCCACCGACGTCACCAACGCCAGCCGCACCATGCTGATGAACCTGGAAACCCTGGACTGGGACGACGAACTCCTGGGAATCTTCGACATCCCACGCGCGATGCTGCCGTCCATCCACCCCTCGTCCGATCCTGAGGCGTTCGGCCGGGCCCGCACGTCCCGGCCGTTGAACGCCGCCGTCCCGATCGCCGGTGTCCTCGGCGACCAACACGCGGCGACCGTCGGTCAGGTCTGCTTCTCCCCCGGCGAAGCCAAGAACACCTACGGCACCGGCAACTTCCTGGTCCTCAACACCGGCACGGAACTGGTGCGTTCGCAGCACGGTCTACTGACCACAGTGGCCTACCAGTTCGCCGGCAGCCCCGCCGTCTACGCGCTGGAGGGGTCCATCGCCGTCACCGGCGCAGCCGTGCAATGGCTGCGTGACCAGCTCAAGGTGATCAGGACCGCCGCGGAGAGCGAACAACTGGCCCGCTCGGTGGACGACAACGGCGGCATGTACTTCGTCCCGGCTTTCTCCGGCCTGTTCGCCCCGTACTGGCGCTCCGACGCCCGTGGCGCCATGGTCGGCCTTGCCCGCTACAACACCAATGCGCACATCGCCCGGGCCACACTGGAAGCCATCTGCTACCAGAGCCGCGACGTGGTCGACGCCATGGAGCAGGACTCCGGCGTGCACTTGGACGTCCTCAAGGTTGACGGCGGTGTGACCGCGAACGATCTGTGCATGCAGATCCAGGCGGACGTCCTGGGCGTGCCCGTCAGTCGGCCGGTGGTCGCTGAAACAACTGCGCTGGGCGCCGCCTACGCGGCCGGCCTCGCCACCGGCTTCTGGCGCGATACCGACGAACTACGCTCACACTGGCAGGAGTCGAAGCGCTGGAGCCCGGCGTGGAGCGAGGAGCAACGCCAGGACGGCTACGAGGGTTGGAGACGTGCCGTGGAACGCACCCTGGACTGGGTCAAGGTCACCTGACGACCGGCGCCCGCCTGCTTTGGGCATCCTCTGCCACAGACAAGGAGCAGCACCTCATCGACTTCGCGCCGGACCGCCTCGAAGCTATGGAAACGACCACCTGTTGCCATCGCCGATCCAGGAACGCGAAATGTGCATCCCGGGTCCGACACGGTGCGCCTCGCCGGCCAGGGGCTTGGGCGGCGCAGAGGTCATTGGTCGGCAATGTCCTCGCGGAGGCCGTCGGAGAATTCCCACCACGACAGTGGAAGCCAGTCACCGTTGACAAATGCATCGACAGTCGCCCCTCGACCACGGACAGTGACGGTCGTTCCTGGCGGATAGATGGTGCCGGACAGACCTGGCACGGGGACGAGCAGGGTTCCCAGTCGTTGCGCTGGCACTTCTCGCCTCCTTTCCCCTTCTCACTGCGGCACGGAGCAGTCCGAGATTACTGACTTGCCCGTTCGAGTAGGCCGGAGAAGCATGAGAGATGGGTCACGCGGCGAAATCGGGTGGGAGCGTGGCCGGACAGGTACATCATCGAGCGGAGGTGACTGTCGTGAAGGCCGTCGTTTACAAGGGGCCGTTCACCGTTGCGGTCGAAGATGTTGAAAAGCCCAGCATCCAGCATCCAAACGATGTGATCGTACGGGTCAGCTCCACCGCGATATGTGGCTCTGATCTGCACATGTATGAGGGTCGCACCTCTGCCGAGCCGGGTATCGTCTTCGGCCACGAGAACATGGGAATCATCGAGGAACTGGGCCAGGGCGTGACCACGCTCAAGGAAGGCGACCGTGTGGTCATGCCCTTCAATGTCGCCTGCGGGTTCTGTACGAACTGCGTCGAGGGATTCACGGGATACTGCACCACCGTCAATCCCGGTTTCGCGGGCGGCGCTTACGGCTATGTAGCCATGGGACCGTGGAAGGGCGGCCAGGCGGAATACCTGCGCGTTCCCTACGCTGACTTCAACTGCCTGAAGCTGCCTCAGGGAGATCAGCACGAGAGCGACTTCATTCTGCTCGCCGACATCTTTCCCACTGGCTACCACGGTTGTGAACTCGCACAGGTCCGCCCTGGCGAGAGCGTCGCGGTGTACGGGGCAGGGCCGGTAGGGCTCATGGCCGCCTACTCGGCCCTGCTGCGCGGTGCGAGGAAGGTGTTCGTCGTGGACCGGGTCCCCGAGCGGCTGCAGAAGGCCGAGGAGATCGGAGCGGTTCCGATCAACTTCGCGGATGGAGACCCGGTCGAGCAGATCAAGGAGCAGACCGAGGGCCTGGGCACGGACAAGGGCGTGGACGCCGTCGGCTACCAGGCGATGTCGCACGGCACCGGTCAGGAAGAGCCGGCAACCGTTCTGAACTCGCTCGTCGGCACCGTCAGGCCTACCGGAGCGCTGGGCGTGCCCGGGCTCTATGTCCCGGCCGACCCAGGGGGCCCGGACGAGCAAGCCAAACAAGGCATGCTTCTCGTTTCGATCGGCAAGCTCTTCGAGAAGGGCCTGCGGATGGGTACGGGTCAGTGCAATGTGAAGCGCTACAACCGGCACCTGAGAGACATGATCATCGAGGGCAGGGCGAAGCCGAGCTTCGTCGTCTCCCACGAACTGCCGCTGGACCAGGCATCGTCGGCCTACGACAAGTTCGACAAACGGATCGAGGGCTTCACGAAGGTGATACTGCACCCCTAGCCCAACGGATCAGGGGCGGGCGGAGCGTCTCGTACCTGACCGTTCACCGGCGCCGATCTGCCATGTGAATCCAGCCCGCGGGTGGCTGCTGGGGCACGGAAGAACTGCCCTCTGTCGGCGGTTACTTCCCTGGCGTCGGCGCTGTCGAAGCGCGCGCGGTGGCCCAGGTCAGCCGTCATTGGAGCGCCGAGCCGGCGTCGTCGTACACGAGAAGGCGGTCATTGCGAAGGCGCACGCCTGGCGTCGGGTGGTGCCCTGTGAGGCGTCCACCGTGCATGAGGTGGTGGACGGGCATTCCGCGGGACAGAACGGCGAAGTCGGCGATCAGGCGCCGGTGGCACCGCCACCACACCGCTTCGCTGCGCATCACCGCGGCGCGTTCCTGACCCGCTTGGTGGGTGAGGGCGTCCATGGCGGTGACGAACTCCGAACTGCGGGTGTGAGCGGCGTAGCCGCGGAAGGACGCGTCGCGCCAGACCGTGTCGAGCGAGTCCGGTGCCGGTGAAACGAGAGGCGTAGGCCCGACTGTTGGCGAGGTACTGCTCGGTGACGGACATCCTCTGCTGCCTTTCCCGGTGATCTTGGGGCGGATGGGCCGATGTCCGGCTGAGCACACCCACACGAACGGCGAGGAAGGCCGATCCGGTACCGGCCCACGGCTGGCGCCGCGACAGCCTGCGCGGGAACCACTTCCCTGTTCACGTCAGCGGTTGTCGGCGGAGGTGCGGACCACAGCCACCGGACAGTGCGCATGGTGCAGCATGGCCTGGCTCACCGAGCCCAGCAGGAGTCCGGTGAAGCCGCCGCGCCCTCGTGCACCGACCACCAGCAGTGGGCCGTGCTGCCGGCACCGATCAGCGCCTTCGGTGACCGGTGATCTCCCCGCAAAGATCACCGTGATGAGCTGCGCGAGCAACCCAACGGCCCATCACACCAGCACTGTTGACCTGTACGAATCACGATGAAACTTCCTCATGGGGTCGCGGTGGAACTTCGACCAGATCGGGCCGGGACTGGAGCAGCTCGGGTCAGGTGCGGCAAGGTGCCCTGGTGGTGCTTCGTATGACGAGGTGTGGTGTGACGACGACTTCTCGTTCGTCGTCCGTCGCCCCACCCTCCACCCTGGCGACGACCCGGCTCACGGCCCGGCGCGCCAGCTGGCGGGCTTCTTGCCCGACCGTGGTGAGTTGGACGTGGGCGAGGCGGGCGAGGTGGCTGTCGTCGAAGCCGACGACCGAGATCTCGTCGGGCACCGGGATCTGTGCACGCAGGAAGGTGTCGAGGACGCCGATGGCGCAGTGGTCGTTGAAGGCGAGGACGGCGGTGGGGCGGAAGGAGTCGGTGACGAGTGTCCGGGCGGCTGCCGCGCCGTGGTCCTCGGTCAGCCCGCCCGGCACGAGGCGGACGCGGTTGGTAAGGCCATGGTGCTTCATGGCCGACTTGTAGCCGCGGCGCCGGTCGGCCGCGCCCGGCGCCCTGCCCCCGTCGATGTGGACGATGTCGCGGTGGCCCAGTGCCACGAGGTGGTCGACCGCCTGGCGGGCCCCCTCGTCGTCGGCCGCGCGGACGACGTCGACGCCCTCGGCGAGCGGACGCAGCCGGCGGGCCACGGAGACGACGGGAAGCTGCGCCGCGAGTTCCGCCAACCGGGCCGCCGGGGCATGGGGGCTGAGCAGGATCAGCGCCTCGCAGCGGTCGGCGAGCAGCGTCTCCACCGCCTCCTGTTCGCTGCGGCTCGCGGCGACGGCGCTGAGCGCGATCTGATAGCCGGCCGCCCCCGCCGCCGCGTAGAGCGCCTCAACCATGTCGACGTGGAAGGGCTGTCTCAGGTCGAACTGCACTCCCACCAGGTACGAGCGGCTGCTGCGCAAAAGGCGGGCCCTGCTGTCCGGCCGGTAGCCGATCTCCTGCGCGGCCCGCAGCACCCGCTCGCTACTTGCCGCGCTGGGCCCCTTGGCACCGCGCATGACCATGGAAGCAAGCGGCACGGAGACACCTGCCCGCGCCGCGAGGTCGCTGAGCGTCGGCCGCTTTCCGTCCGGGACGGCAGAGCGCGATGGCACCGTCGGCCTTCCTGATCGAGGGTCTTCTCCGAGTGATCGTAGACCGAGCCAAGCAGGACACGCACTGGTCAACGTTGTTACAACGTTATAAATCAAATGTCCGCACAAACCCTTGACAGGTGACCCGGCGCCTGGCGTACTGCTCCTGTTCTCTTAGAACGTTATAAGTCTGGAGCTGCGATGTACACGTTGGCGGTCTGTGCCGAGATGGTCTACCGCGACCTGCCGGCCGAGGAGCGGGCCCGGCGCATCCACGAGTCCGGCTTCCAGGTGGAGATCTGGGACTGGACCCGGCACGACCTGAACGCACTGGCCCGGACCCCCGCCGAGTTCTCCTCGATGACCGGCTACATTCGCGGCACTTTGACCGACCCGGATGGCGCAGCCGAACTCCTGCGCACAGCCGAGGAATCGATCAAGGCCGCCGAGCATCTCGGCTGCCCCCGGCTCAACCTGCACGGCACCGGCCTGGACGGCGAGGGCCTGCCCGTGGTCCCGGTGACCGGCGAGGCCACCGGCGAGATGTGGATCACCGCCCACCGCACGCTTACCCGCCTGGCCGAACTGGGTGAGAGCGCGGGCGTCACCTTCACCTTGGAGAACCTCAACACCGCCGTCGACCACCCCGGCGTCCCGTTCGCGCGGGCCGACGACACCCTCGCCTTGGTTGCGGCAGTTGATCGGCCCGGTCTGCGGATGAATCTGGACCTGTACCACGCCCAGATCGGCGAGGGAAACCTCATCGAGTTGATCCGCCGCGCGCACGGCGTCGGCCTGATCGGAGAGATCCAGGTCGCCGACGTGCCCGGCCGCTGCGAACCCGGCACCGGAGAGATCAACTATCCGGCCGTCGCCCGCGCCCTTACCGACCTCGGCTACGACGGCACGGTCGCCCTGGAGGCATGGCCCTCCGGCGACAGCCACACCGCCATGGAGCGGTTCCGCGCCGCGTTCACTCTCTGATCCCCACCCCGAGCCGCACAGCCGGCCACACAGTAGCTCCCCGTCCGACCCGCAACGGGATGTGTGGCGTCCCGCCGGTGGATCTCCCCTTCCCGCAAGTCAGCACAGTGAGGTGCCGAAATGAACCGCTCGCTTCCCTCCCGCTCCCGCAGATTCACCATCCTGGTGGCCATGGCCGCCAGTACGGTCCTGGCACTCGCCGGCTGCTCCAGCAACTCGGGCGGCAAGAAGTCGGAAGAGGGCGCCGGTGGCGTCTCTGGCGGCAAGGCCACCACGCCCCGCATGACCATCGCGATGATCACCCACGCCGTCCCCGGTGACACGTTCTGGGACACCATCCGCAAGGGCGCCCAGGCCGCAGCCGCGAAGGACAACATCAAGCTGATCTACTCCTCCGACCCGAACGGAGGCAACCAGGCCAACCTGGTGCAGAACGCGATCGACCAGAAGGTCGACGGCATCGCCGTCACCCTCGCCAAGCCCGACGCCATGAAGGACACCGTGGCCAAGGCTGTGCAGGCCGGTATACCCGTGGTCGGCTTCAACTCCGGTGTGGACGACTGGAAGAAGCAGGGCCTGCTCGAGTACTTCGGCCAGGACGAGACCGTCGCGGGCGAGGCGGTCGGCAAGAAGATAGTTCCCTCGGTGCCAAGAAGGTCGCCTGTGTCATTCAGGAACAGGGCCAGGTCGCCCTCGAGGCACGCTGCGCCGGCGTGAAGAAGGGCTTCTCGGGCACGACGGAAAACCTGTTCGTCAACGGCGCCGACATGCCGTCCGTGAAGTCGACCATCACCGCCAAGCTCAAGCAGGACCCCTCCATCGACTACGTCGTCACCCTCGCCGCCCCGGTCGCGCTGACCGCCACGCAGGGCGTGTCCGACAGCGGCAGCAAGGCCAAGGTCGCCACCTTCGACCTCAACAAGGAACTCGTGAAGGCGATCCAGGGCGGCAGCATCGAGTTCGCCGTCGACCAGCAGCCTTATCTGCAGGGCTACCTGGCGGTCGACTCCCTCTGGCTCTACAAGAACAACGGCAACTACAGCGGCGGTGGCGTGGCGCCCGTGCTGACCGGCCCGGCCTTCGTCGACAAGTCCAATGTCGCCGCCGTCGCCACGTTCGCGGCCAAGGGAACACGGTGACGCGTACGACCCGGGTCACGGCCGGACCCGTGTGGGTTCGGCCGGCCCTCTGCTGACCGTCACCGCCATCGCCGACCCTCAAGTCAAGGAACCACATGACCTACCGCACCTCCCTCGGAGTCGCCGTGATCGGCGCCGGCCGCATGGGAGCCGACCACGTACGCCGGATCAGCGAGGTGACCAGCGGCGCCCATGCGGCCGCCGTCGTCGACGTCGACATCGATCGCGCCAAGACGGTCGCCGCCGACGTCGAAGGATGCGCGGCCTACGGCGACGTCGCCGAAGCGATGGCCTCACCCGACGTTGACGCGGTGCTGCTGGCCTCCCCGGGCGTCGCCCACGAGGCGGCACTGCTCACCGCGTTCGAGCACGACCTGCCCGTCCTGTGCGAGAAGCCCCTCACCCCCGACGCCGCCTCCGCCCTGCGCGTGCTGGAGGCCGAGCAGCGGCTCGGGCGCCGCCGGGTGCAGGTGGGCTTCATGCGCCGTTACGACCACGAGTACATCAAGCTCAAAGCGCTGCTGGACAGCGGGGAACTGGGCCGGCCGCTGATGCTGCACAACCGGCACCGCAACCCGTCCTGTCCGCCGGACTTCACCAGCGCCATGCTCATCAACGACTCCGTGACCCACGAGATGGACATCACCCGCTGGCTGCTCGGCCAGGAGATCACGTCCGTCACGGTGCTGCGGCCGCGGCCCTCCGGCAACGCGCCCGAAGGACTGGCCGATCCGCAGTTCGTCGTCTTCGAAACCGACGGCGGCGCCCTGGTCGACGTCGAGATCTACGTCAACGCCCGCTACGGCTACCAGGTCCAGGCCGAGGCGGTGTGCGAACACGGCACCGCCCGCATCGGAGACCGGCAAGACATGCTCGTCAGCACCGGCGGACGCTGGGGCGGCACGGTCACCCCCGGCTTCGTCGAGCGGTTCGAGGAAGCGTACGACCGCGAGGTCCAGGCATGGGTCGACGCCACCCGGCGCGGCGAGGTCACCGGCCCCAGCGCCTGGGACGGCTACGCCGTGGCCGCGGTCTGCGAGGCGGGCATCCGCGCCCAGACCGAGGGCCGCCGCGTCGAGGTGGAACTCGCCGACCGCCCAGCCCTCTACATCTGACCCCTACCGCCAGCACACCGAACCAGCGGGGAACGCCCCCTCCCCGCCCGACCACACCGCAGACGGGACGCACCATGAAAATCGGTCTGAACACCGACAGCGTCGGACAGCTCACGCTCGACGAGACCCTGGACCTGGCTGCCGAACTCGGTCTGGACCATGTGGAGTTCGCCACCGGCGCCTGGTCCACCGCCCCGCACATCGACATCGACCGGCTTCTCGACAGCGACGGCGCGCGCCGCGAACTGCTGGCCAAGGTCGCCGACCGAGGGCTCACGATCAGCGCCCTCACCTGCTCAGGCAACCCCCTGCACCCCGGGCCCAGCGGCCGCGAGCACGACCAGGTCGCGCGCAGGACGATCGCTCTCGCCCCGCTCCTCGGCGTCGACCGCGTGGTGATGATGTCCGGGCTGCCGGGCGGGCCGGGCGACGCCAACCCCAACTGGATCACGGTCTCCTGGCCGCCGGAGACCACACAGATCCTCGACTGGCAATGGAGCGAGGTCGTACTCCCGTACTGGCGAGACCTCGTCGCCCACTCCCGTGACCAGGGCGTACCCAAGCTCGCTCTGGAGATGCACGCCCACCAGGCGGTCTACAACGTCCCCACCCTCCTGCGCCTGCGCGAGGAGGTCGGGCCCGTGGTCGGTGCCAACTTCGACCCCAGCCACCTGATGTGGATGGGTGCGGACCCGCTGGTCGCCATCGAGACCCTGGGCGAGGCGATCTACCACGTGCACGCCAAGGACACCCGGCTGGAACCCTCCCGCCAGGCCCTGACCAGCAGGCTGGAGACCCTCCCGGTCATGGCCGCCAAGGACCGCTCCTGGAACTACGTCACCCTCGGCTACGGCCACGACGACGCGTTCTGGCGCGCTTTCTGCCTCGCCCTGCGCCGAGCCGGCTACGACGACGTCCTGAGCATCGAGCACGAGGACGTTCTTGTGGCCCCCGTCGAGGGCGTCACCAAAACCGTCGACCTCCTAGGTCGCGTCATCCTGCGCGAACCCAGCTCCTACAAGCCCCAGGAGATCTGAGCCGTCCGAAGCCGCAGGGACACGAGGTCCGCGCTGCTGGGCCCACCAGCCCGAGGCCGACCGGGACGAGCGGGACGACCGGGACGACCGGCTGGCCAATCAGGTGTTGCTGCTCAGCGCCTCGTCTCGTACCTGGTCAAGATGACGCGGCCGGGAAACGTCCGCGTCTCCACCAGGTTCAGGTTCACCCAGTTGTCCAGCGCGGTGAAGAACGGCGTGCCACCGCCCACCAGGACCGGCGCGGTGGGCAGCACGTACTCGTCAATCAGCCCGGCCCGCGTGGCCGCCCCGGCGAGCGTCGCGCCGCCGAAGTCCATCGGGCCGCCGTCCTCGGCCTTGAGCCGGGCGATCTCGGCGACCGCGTCGCCGGTGACCAGGCGGGTGTTCCAGTCGACCTTGTCGATCGTCGAGGAGAACACCACCTTCGACATGTCCCGCCAGCGGCGCGTGAACTCGATCTCCGCCGGGTGGCGTTGGGCTGCTGGTCACCGGTCGGCCAGTGGGGGCTCATCGTCTGCCACAGCTTGCGCCCGTACAGCGACAGGTCGGTCGCCTGCAACTGGTCGGACCTCCGCTCCGCCTTCGACAGCAGCCCGAGCAGATAGACGCGGGCACTCGCCCTCGGTTCAACTCTGCCGAAACGTCCCGCGATCCGGGCCATGGCCTGGTCGGACATCGCTCGCCAGCGGGCGGGGTCTACGCTATGGCCAGCGGCCACCGCACGATCTTCGTTTGTCCACACACCAACCGATGATCACGCGGTGGCCGTACCCGTTCCCGGCCGGGTACGGCCGCAAGATCGCGAAACCAGACTGGAGTAATCAGAAGACGATGGTGGAGTTGCCGTGGACGGCGAGCCGGTCCTCCAGGTGGGCGCGCACGGCGCGCGAGAGAACGGCGCGCTCGACATCGGCGCCAAGGCGTACGAGGTCGGCGGTGGTGTGCCGGTGGTCGACCCGGACGACGTCCTGGTCGATGATCGGGCCCTCGTCCAGGTCGGCGGTGACGTAGTGGGCGGTCGCACCGACCAGCTTCACGCCGCGGTCCTTGGCCTTCTGGTACGGGCCGGCCCCGATGAAGGCGGGCAGGAAGCTGTGGTGGATGTTGATCAGCGGACAGCCGACCGCTTCGAGGAAGGAGGGCGTGATGATCTGCATGTACCGCGCCAGCACGACGAGGTCGACGTTGCCGCGCAGCAGGTCGAGGATGCGGCTCTCGGCCTCGGCTCGGTTGTCCCGGGTGGCGGGGACGTGGATGTAAGGCACCCCGAAGGGCCGGACCTCGTCGGCGAGGTCGGGGTGGTTGGAGACGACCATGACCACATTCATGTCCAGTTGGCCGCGACGGTGACGCCAGAGCAGGTCGAGTACGCAGTGGTCGGTCTTGGACACCATGATGGCCACCCGTTTGGGCCGGGTGGCCTCGGTGAGGCGGTGAGTCATGCCCCAGTGCTGAGCGACGCCGGTTTCGAATGCACGGTCCAATTCGTCCCGGGCCGCGGACAGGCCGGGCAGGTGGAACCCGGTGCGCTGGAAGAAGGTGCCGCCGAC
This sequence comes from Streptomyces sp. NPDC012510, assembly GCF_042955065.1. NCBI lineage: Bacteria > Bacillati > Actinomycetota > Actinomycetes > Kitasatosporales > Streptomycetaceae > Streptomyces > Streptomyces sp. NPDC012510. The sequence continues at coordinate 3,491 of NZ_JBIBEN010000009.1, read as the reverse complement.
CGCAGTTGTCGAGAACTGGTCCAGGCTCGTGATGTTCGCACCGGCCTCGGCGAGGAACGTGCTCACTGCCGAGACCACGCCCGGCCGGTCGGGGCACTGGATCAGCAGACGCCCGTGGTCGGCTCGGTCCTCGGGGATCCCGCCCTCACGCGAAGTGCTCCCCGTGGACGTGGTGGGCGCGGACGTGGTGGGCGCGGACGCGGTGGGCGCGGACATGGCGACTCCGGTTTCATGGGCGGGGTGGTTACGCGCCGGCGCGGTGCTGGTCGCGGCGCCGGTCATGTCAGGTCCGAGAGAAGAAGCCGGCGCCACGCCTCGGTCGGCGCGAGATCGTTGAAGGTGAAGACGTGGAACCCGGCGACGGCGTCGGCCTCCCCGAGATGGGGCGCGAGCCCCGAGAGCAAGGCGTCCGGCCGATAGCCGCCGGGGAGGAAGAAGCGCCGGAGCAGGGTCTGCTGCTTCTTCAGGAACTTCGCCGACTCCCCGAGGCCCAGTCCGCCGGCGACGCGCAACAGCTTCTGCCGGTGGACGGCAGCGGGGAGGCCGACGTGGACCGGCAGGCTGATGTCGTAGGCGCGAACCCGGTGGATCCACGCTGCGTGGCGGGATTGGTCCGCAGCATCGCCGGCGCGCCCCCGCTGCGGTCGATGCGCTGCTGCAGGGTCTCGAGGTGTGGTTGGTCGGTCACGGGGTGCCTCCTGGGTGGGTGGTGGTCGGCGGGGCGCCGGGGTCGCTGCGACGAGATGTCGGGCCGTGCGTCGCGCTGGAGCGCGCGGAGAGGGCACCGCCCGGGCCTCATATGCTCGGGGCGAGCCCGATGACGGGTCGCCGGCCGCCGAGGTCCTCGTTCACGCAACGGTTGCGCTGAGGGCTCGGGCGGGGCTGCGGGCGCACCTGCTCGCTGGCGCCGGAACACCGAAAAGCCGCATCCCGTGCTCGGCGCGGGCGGCCGTCGGGGCGGCCCAGAGCCGGCACCGGCAGTAGTCGATCGTGACCAGCTGGCTGCGGTCGAAGGCCAGGTCGCGCAGAGCCTCGCCGGGGGCTTCCTCTTCGACCAGCACCGAGATCGGACCCTGCATGTGAAAGAGGAACGTCTCCGCCGAGGCGACTACGTCCTCGACGGCCCGGTCCCCGTTGCCAAGCTGCCAAGCGTCCGGCCGGTGCCGCCTCCTTGGCAGGCGTAGCTGTCGCCCCCGGTCCGGTTGGGAGGCACAGGGGCGCCATCGAATACCACCATCGTCGTCTTCTCCTGGGGCGGTTGCCGTCCGGCTCTCGGCCGGTCGACAGGAGGTGGGGTGGGTCTGCGGCGACGAGCCGGGCTTTCAGTGCCTCTCGTCCCGCCGACATCGTTGATGTTGATAGTGACAACAGCCGCACCGATGCGGAATGGTCGAACTGGTATGCCACCAATCCACAGCACGGATGGCGCGCGACCGACCTCCTCCTGCTGGGTCGCCGACCGGACCACCACGCACTGGACCGGGTCCCAGCCTCGGTCCATGTGCGCCCACGAGGCGCTGGTGCGCCGCGAGGCGCGGTGAACGGCGAGGCGCGGTGAACGGCGAGGTCGCCGGGCTCAGCCAACCCGCGACGAGTGCGGCGCGGGCCCGGGTGCGGCGGCGGGTTCGGTGAGGCCTGCTCGTCCGCGTCGGCCACGCCTACGCGCTCACGCCGTTCGCCGCCACGCTGCTGGTCTGGCTGGAAACCGCCACTCGGTCGCTCGATCAACTCGGGCCGGCCTGCTCTTCCTTGCTCGTCAAGGAGCAGGTGCCACCCTGCCCTTCGTCACCACCTGCAGTGGGCACGCCCCGCTCCACTACACGCCCCGGCGCGAGATGCGCCGACTCGGCATCGCCCCCTTTCATCGACGTCACCCGCGAAACTTCCTCACCGTGCCATCGGCTGCTACCGCGTCGAGCGCGCGCGCAGTCCTCGCCGGAGGCCGTCCAGCACGTCGGAGACCATCGCCTGGCTGATGGCCGTGCCCGGGAGCCCCACGGAGCCGTGGAACGTCCCCGGGTAGAGGTGGAGCTCCGTGGTGACCCCCGCCTGTACCAACCGCTGCGCGTAGCTCATCCCTTCGTCCCGCAGGGGGTCGAACTCGCAGACGTAGACGAACGCCGGCGGCAGTCCCGAGAGGTCCGCGGCCCGGGCCGGGGCCGCATAGGCGGGGACGTCGGGGCCTCCGCGGCGGCCCTCGCCGCCCAGGTAGTGGCTCCAGCAGATCTCGGCGATGGGGCGGTTCCACACCGGGGTGTCGGTGAAGGCCCGCATCGACGGTGTCTCCAGCCGGTCGTCCAGCATCGGAACACCCAGGTACTGCATGCGGAGCGCCGGACCGCCGCGGGCCCGGGTCAGCAGGGCCACTGCCGTGGCGAGCCCGCCGCCCGCGCTGTCGCCGCCGATGGCCAGCCGGGCCGGGTCGATGCCCAGCTCCGCCGCGTGCCCGGCCGCCCAGACCAGTGCGGCGTAGGAATCCTCCAGTCCGGCGGGGAAGGGATGCTCGGGTGCGAGCCGGTAGTCCACCGAGACCACCACCGCGCCGACCTGGTCGGCGATCCGCAGCAGGTCGGAGTGGCAGAAGTCCGGACTGCCGAGCACATAGCCGCCGCCGTGCAGGTACACCAGGCCGGGCAGGCCACTGCCCGCCGCTTCGGCGCCGACCGGGGTGTAGATCCGGACCGGGACCTGTGATGCGCCCTCGGGCCCCGGAACAAGAGCGGAGCGGACGTCGACCGGCCGGGCCGGCTCGTACACGGGCAGGTTCGCCGTCATCACCTTCTCGGCCGCACGGGCGGCGGCGATGTCGGTGAACGGCAGATCGTTGATCATCGGGACCCAGGGGGCCAGCTCGGGATCGAAAGCGTAGGACATGGTGCTCTGCTCCTCGGAAGGATCTCGCTCGCGCGATCTTCGTGACGGCAGACAGCATTCCGCGCCATACGTGCCAGCCAGCGTCAGGATTAACGCGGTAGTTGCAAAAAGACGGCCGGTCGCATTTCCGTCCCGAGTGTCAGGACGGCCGCGTGGAGCAGAGTGCGGTGACGTCGTCGGCCGGGGGTTCGGTGATCACGCGACCGTCGGCGTCGGCCGCAGTAGCCGCCGATGGCCCGGGAATTGCCCGCGGCTTTCGGGACGTACGACGGCCGACCCGGAGAGCCGGCCGGTGGCGGCGAAGGCGGCCCAGCGCGCCGACGAGGGTGTCGCGGGCGGTGAGGAGAGGAGAGGAGTGCGTCTGCCTTGGCATGAGCGCGCCTGTCCAGGGTGCGAGGTCAGTGGGGTGGCAGTGAGCGTTCCTCCCATCCGTGACACCCGGCGTCAGGATTTACGCTCACTTTCGTGAAAGCCGACCGCCTGCTGTCCATCCTGCTGCTCCTGCAGACGCGCGAACGGATTTCCCACGTCGAACTCGCCGAGCACCTGGAGGTCTCCGTCCGCACCGTCTACCGCGATGTCGAAGCGCTGTCCGCCGCCGGGGTCCCGGTGTGGAC